>JAZORR010000018.1:0-27301 GCA_045656705.1 Muribaculaceae bacterium
AATACGCAAAAACAAGAAAATTAGTACGCAAATAGTACGCAAATTACATTTTTAGAGCGCTTTCGGGGGATAAAACTGATTTTAGAGTGGATTTAGAAGTTGTAGATGGCGTACCTTATCGGCACGCTTCTTTGGGGTGGTGTCTGATACACTGGGCATTAAAAAAGCCCCGATAGGATTTGCCTATCGGAGCCAAATTATGAATGAAAGTTAAAGTTCTCTTTAAAATGAAATTATATGGGTGTCGTAAGTCATTGCTCCAAACACACCCCAACCACCTTTCACATTGCTCCAGATTTGAATTGGGTATGTATATAGGTCAAAATCACTTATACGGAACACCTCGATATCCTTCAAGAAATAATATAAATCGGGTGATAGATGTTGTAGTTCCACAATCACATAAGGGGTAATCTCACTTCGCGCTCGCATTCTACTCTCCACCGTAAACTGATACTCTTGTCCATTGATTAATTCATCATCAAACACATTTGTGAAATTAGCGGGAATAAATCCGTATGAACTCACTAAATCAGAATCATAGAAGAGAATATCATTTGATTTGAAAGCGTCAGTACATATATAATCTGCAATTGCAGCTTCAGGAGTGCGTACTTGCCCGACACTTCTCACTACCAAACGATAAAAATTTTGTTCTTTTCCTGGGTCAATGATTTTTACTTTAATATTCATCACAGTATCAGCCCCGTGCAAGTCAGTTATTTTCACCGTGTCACCATCCCATTCCACGGCGTCAACATATTCTCTCTTCTTATACATCACGTCCATACTTACCACCTCAATACGAGGAGTTGTAGAAGGTAATTGCAATTCAGCCTCCACCTGATCAAGAGATAGCACCGAGCCATCAGATAATGGGTTAGACTTCGAATTAACACGAATCTTTATATTATCGCCATGTAGAGGTACATATTCACTATTATAAGACAAATATTTTTCATCATATTTCATTGCATACACATCTCTATCATTCACTATCAACTCAGCTTTGGCATCTTTTAAAACCAAAGTACTCTTTTCTTTATTTAAATCCCAATATTCTTTTACACTCAGACTCTTATCATAACTATAATAATCAGAACGTAATACAATCATTGAATAATAATCAATATCTACAGATTCAAATATATAAGCATATACCACAGTATCAGGATTCACTACAGCATTCACTGTAATACGGTCGGTTCTTCGTTCATTTGTGAGTACTATCTCCTTTTCACAAGCCGATAACGATAATACCATCACCATACCTATCAAAATATCACGTAGTTTTATCATAATAATGTTATTAATTTGATATCTAAATTAAAACTTATGGGTAAAGCTTACCGATGGCATTATAGGGAAGGGGCATTGCAACTTAAGTACCATTTTTTCGTCGCTATTAAACCCTACGTATGCAGTATTAGCATTCATTCGGTTATACACATTGTAAACACTCACCCCCATAGTACTCTCTCCCAGCATGTGCTTTATCACAAAATTAGCGCCTAAATCAAGATGATGAATAGCTGGTAGCACATAGTCATTTATTCGTTTGAAACTAATAGCTGATTTTAATTCATCTATAATATGCCATTGCCATTCTTCTTTAATGGAATTATAAAACCATCCATCACAAACATACTTCGAAAACATAGATGAAAATAATTCAACTCGAGCAATTCCATCGATATAAGCAAATCGCGGTCCTAATGCTTGAGCCAAAGGAATAGTCCCCCGTCGACCAGTTTGATAAGTCCATGAAGCATTAAGTTCCCAATAAGTTTTTTTACTCACAGGAATTTTATGCGAAATCATTACATTCAGATTGTTTCTGCGATCGTTATTAGCATAAAATTCAGCACCACCATTAAGTTGATTACCAGGTCGGTCAAACTTTCGCAAAGCTTTCGACCACGTATAACTCACCCAACCAGTGGTGTTGCCAGTGGTCTTTTCGAGCATCAGTTCCACCCCATAAGAGCGACCATTACCCACGGACACCATCTGGCTCCAATCACGCATAGCTGAAGCATAATTAGCATTTTGCTTATACTCTATGATATTCTCCATAGTTTTATAATATCCTTCTGCCAAAAGACTCATTCCCGGAAGTATATCATATACATAACCTAATGCAAATAAATCACTTTTCATAAGAGGGATATCCTTTGTGATTGGTACCCATAGTTCTGACGTAGATATTAGGTTGTTGGTTGCAAGGCGATGCATTGACTGCGCCATTCTCGAATATGACAGTTTCATTGCATGTTTATCAGAGAATTTCCAACGCATAGACAAACGCGGTTCAATCGATGGATATGTTTTACCTTGCACTGCATGAAGTGCCAACCGTAAGCCAACATTAAATTTTATATTATTATTGAGTTCATAATCATCTTCAGCATAAATATTATATTGTTTCAGCAAACGAATGTCGCCCATAGTAGTATCCACGTCATTACTTTTTTCATAAGTATATGGCTTGCCACTGTCTAAATATTTCAAACCTTTATAGTAAAATTTATTTTTTACTCTCACTTGTGGTGTAAGCTCTTGAATTTTAAATTCACTACCTATTGTAATATTATGCTTATTGTTAGGTCGCCATCCAAATTCTGCTTTCGCTACTCCTTCTTCCACTTTTGAAAAATAATCTTGGTTTCCATCTTCCTCTTGCAAAAATTCATTATCGGTCATTGGATTACGTTCGGCTATGGGGATAGAATAATTTGCGTCCACACAACTTGCATAATAGTAGTTGTTTTGCACAATTCCATAATCATATTTGCTATATGCCAAATTAGCTCCTATTGAAAATATATTGTTGACATCCCAATTCCAATTTATGGCTCCACACATATTACTCCACTCTGTGCCAGTACTATCTTCTCTAATAACAGTTGTTGTTTCTAAATGAGGAAATGTGCCTATAGGTCGAGGCTCCGGATTTAAGTCTACCACCTTAATCGACACAACGTCTGAAGGTGTCATCTTATCGATATCTTTACCATAATAAAACGATGCTGACAAACGATTTCGCTCGCTGAACTTATGAGTGAGTTTTGCATTCACATCATAATATTTCATATTTGAATATGGCAATAGTTTATCGGGATTGTCATACACCTTTTTAAGTGTAGGATATGCAAACATATCGAAATAAGACATTCGTCCACCTATGATGAACGAAGTGTGATCTTTCCATATAGGGCCTTCAATTGACACACTACCCGATAATACACCAAGAAACAATGAGCCATGATACTTTTTCATGTCACCTTCCTTCATAGTTACGTCTATCACGCTTGATAGGCGCGAACCATATCGAGCGGGGAAAGCACCACGATAGAAGTCGATATTTCCCACCATATCGGGATTGATTGCCGAAGCATAGCCTTTCAAGTGTTCGGGATTATAGAGTGTAGCGCCATCCAGACTAATAAGATTTTGGTCGATATTACCACCACGCACCGAGATGCCCACAGTACCTTCACCCTCACTATTCACTCCTGGAAGTTTCTGCAAAGATTTAAGCACATCTGGAGTTCCCATAAACATAGGTACACGCTTGATTTGTAACGGACTTATTTGAATTGCACTCATCTGCGAACTCTCCATTCCAAATTTATTATTTCCAACCACTTCTACCTCTCCGAGTTTTACGCTCTTCGCAAGACTTGATTTGGGAATCGTGCTATCTTGATTGGTATTATTCAAATATTGGGCATAAGTTACCAAGCTACTTACGCCCAATATTAATAATAACAATAATTTCCTTTTCATATTATAAAAAATCACTTTTTAGCTATCCATACTTCTCGTAAAATTGCTTGCTTTTTATTTATCTCTGGAAATAGAGAAAGATCTGCCACCGACACACTTTCTGTATCAGTAATAATTCTATCTACATCCACTGCAACAAGTTTATGTTTTACTTTGAATTCGCTATAAATAATTCCAGCTAAATCTCGATAATACTCGTGTAACGTTAATATTTTATTATTTACATCATATTCAAAATCATGTCCGCTATAAAGATCCTGTATTTTATAAGCTCTTCTATATTTCATACCATCTTTAAACAAATAATACGTATATTTAGAATCTAAATCATCCTTTTTAACAATTCTTTCATAATCATAAATGTAGAAATTAGAGCTCCTTGCCCACATTGCACTTTTAAGAATATTGAGAACTTCTTCATCAGTAAATTCTGTTGTGGCAGCAATATACTTTCCATTATCCAAAAAAACAGAATCCTTCTTATCAATCAAGGTTCTTACACCATTAGGTTCATCTCCTTCATTTTTGCATCCAGAAATAGTATTCACTAAACAAATATTTACTATTAAATATAAAATAATCCTTATAGTTTTCATATTGCATAATATTTAAAGTTCATTACAAATATATATATTTTTAGGTTATTTGTCAAGAGGGTATAAAATATATAAATAAAATATACCCTCTTTCATGCCTAAATAACGAAAGGTTGACAAGTAAACACACCTAATAACACATCGTCACCATCATATATTTCAACTTTAACCGTATATAATCCTCTACTTAAAAATGTAATTTTAGTAATATGAGGATATTCTCCGTTATTGAATATGGCTTTCCCAAGAGCTACGGCATCTCTATCTTCATCTTGTTCTTCATAAATAGTCCAAACATAATTATATTTTTCATCCATTTCAAAACCATCTTCACTACTTGGAAAAAATTCATACTCTCGATTTAATAAATAATCTCCCGTGCCAGGCATTAAAGTTCCTTCAACTACATTTGATGAATGATTTACCTTTTTATAATACCTACGATTATTCATATATAGATATGGTCCATATTCTGGAGCATGTTCCATCAATGGACCTTTGCCCCATTTAGAAATATATTTCGATCTATCACCTGGCTTAATAATAGCTGAATGGTCACTATTATAGTAGAATACTGTTGTGGCATCACTTTCTGTTGCTTCCTCAAAATCACCTTTTTCCCAATAATATTCCAAATTTTTACCCCCTGTTGAGTTTCGTTGGTTCAACCAACAAGTTACACCACCATGTACCATATTCCATGCATAACTATGGCAATTATATGTATTTGTAGAACTACTTAAAAAAACAGCATTAGGATATCGTTGCCTTGTATAGGTATTAGACCAATTGATCTCGTCTTCTGACGCTTCTGTTCTATAAATAATTTCAATGGGATACCCTCCATAAGTATAAATATAGTCATAATAATCTGCAAAAACATTTATTGCTAATAATGACATTAAAATATATGATAATATTCGTTTCATAATCGTATTCATTTAGTGTAAATTATTCTTGAAATTTCTTTTAATTCGTTAGGATTATTAATGTCTCCACCCTTTTCAATAAATTGATTTAGCTGCTTGACAGGTCCACTTTTTTGCATTTTTAATTGTGCTCCTATTAGAAGCGAATGTCCTAAAGCCGAAATATTGTTATATTTTTTATTTCTCAGTTTTTCCTCATATTTTTCATTTACGACACGTTCCAAACGGACGATATTCTTATCTGAATACACATCTTCTATTTTTTTTGAAGCTACAACTAATTCACTAAAACCAACTTGAAACGGTGTTATTTCTGTAAAATGACAAGAATATGGATTTCTTGTCATTTCTCCAATATTATAATCAATATTAAGATTCTCATAAAAATCAATTATCTTTTCGCCTGCATCTTGACGTCGTTTAAGTTCTTGAAAACCATTAAAATGATCCATTATAATTGAAGCACCTTCCAAATGATTATTATAGAACGTATATACACCAGCTAATGGATGATTCATACATAAAGCCACAAGTGTATCAGTTGGAATTTCTTTTAGAATATTCTCTGGTATTTGTGTGGCTTCCATCATATCTTCAAATGACATAAAAGTTTTCCACACTTCAGGATTAGTTACTGAATCATACGAAAACATTTGATTCTTACTTGTTTTTGATACCGAATTTTGATATATCACATCATCGGCACATGCTCCTAACAACATTGTTGCTAAGAAAAAGAATACTAATTTCTTCATAAATTGTTAGTTCTTAAATGTAAGTAATTAAGTTTTAAAGCGAGAATTCGCCTGTGTAATAGTCTTCACCGAGTTGCACATCGATGGTGTAGTGGTCGGTTATAAGACTAATGTTGCACAACTTTAATATCTTGATAGTTGTTGCCTGAATATAATGACACATAAAGAGTTCTTGATTTTTTATTAGGATTTGGCTTTGCTATCAGTTTTAGTTTTGTCTTATAATAAGGAGAGTTTTCATTCATCTCTATGATGGCACTATCTGATTCTAAAATATGCCAAGGATTTTTATATTCTATTCTTAACCATTGAAGTTCATTGAACTCTAAATCCTTTTCTTCATCTATTCCATGCGTATCGTCATATTTAGCATTATAATCAGATATGGAAGACGACACAAATAATTCACCTTCATATATATACTCTCCCCCTTCCTTAGGTATTCTAATAACTTCAGGATAACCTAAATCTTCCTCTGGTATACAAGACACAAATAAACAACAAATAACAAACAACAAATAACTATATTTATTTTTATATTGGTTTATCATATGTAACTATTCGGATATAATTATTGTAATGAGTATTTTTGTCAATTTTATAATATGGATTATCCAATTCTGCACTATAATCATTTACTTTAAATATCCCAGAAACATAATACCCATTACTTCGTCCAGTCCAACCAAAATCACAATGTACCATATTACAAATTTCTATTTCGGTAGTAGAACTTAATAGAGTATTTCCTTCATATATACTTTTGGTTATAGTTCTTTCTTTAATTTTATATCCATCTATATTCCAACTATGGCTTAAGTCTATCCTAACATTAGGAATAGAATAAATTATTAGAGGACAACCATTATCTATCATATCAACCACCTTGTTAAATTTATAAATATAACTATGAGAATTCTTCAATCCAATAGCTCTCATATAAGAAGTAGCCTTACTTGGCAATGTGAAAGTCCCCTGTTGGAAATACCAACTTCCACACCCTTCACTAATTTTATACAACAAATGAGATATAGAAATAGTATCTCTTGGTATTATATATGTAGGATTATTTAGTTCTTCCCAGTCTATAGTATGACCATTATGAATATATGTTTGAGGATATTTGAAATATGTTAATATTTTAGCTATAGCCAAAGGGAAACAACCGGCTGGTGCTTTCTCTTTATGACCAACAATAATCCATTTTCTTCTTTCTGGGTATAAATAATTAAAAGGATCTCCTTGGTACCAATATCTATAGTTGAAAAGAATAGGACTAGCATACCGATTAATTCGCCATGCTGATTTAGTTATTGAGGTTCTTTTGCCGTCATTTCCTATCAATTCATCAGAAGGCATTTGATAAGAATCTAGTTCATCATAGTTATTAATTTGATTAAAAGCATATGACACACACATAGAAGTTACAACCGTTTCTGGTGTATTATATTCATCTTCATTTACACTAAAATTACCTACTAAAGTATCATTTTCAGCTTCGATATATAACCTTACTGTATTAGGATTCATAAGCAACTCATCTCCATATTCTGGTTCTTTAAAAAATCCAGGTCCTGTTATTGGATAACCATCATAAATAGGTCTTTCTGTATTCAATAGATCTAAGGCATTATGTATGTAATGTCAGATAATTCCCCTTCATCGCCAATAGCTATAATTTCTTCTTTAATTCGCGTGTCCCCCGATAAGATAGCATAACCTTGTTCGTCTTCAAAATTTACAACATATAAAAGATTCTCACAATTTAAATCAGTCGTATCTTGAAGTTCTCGAGAAATAACAGACTTAAATTTTATGGGAGTAATCGTCTTAATGGTAGGAGATTCCGTTGTTCTTGTATTTATTTCATCATTTTCAGCCAAGAAAGAGAATAAATTAGCTAATGCTGTTTCTTCTGAAATAGCATAAATATTTGGGGCATCTAATTTATTCTCAAATTCCTTTTCACATATAGGTTCATTTACGAACAAATTATCATCACACGCACACATAACCACATATAACGAAATTAACAAAAATATTTTCTTCATAAATTGTTAGTTTTTAAATGTTAGTAATTAAGTTTTAAAGCGAGAATTCGCCTGTGTAATAGTCTTCACCGAGTTGCACATCGATGGTGTAGAGGTCGGTAGACAATGAGCCTACAATAAATGAGTGAGATTTTCCTTCTCCAGCACTCACAGCAGAATACACACTGCACCATCACCATTATATATGGTAACAGTGACACCCCACGATGCCATAGCCGTTTCGATGTTAATCACTCCGTCTTCAATTGACGCACTTGGAACCAAGATTAGTTCCTTGTTGGTTATTTTCCCAGATCCCTTACCTGTTGGAGGCTTAACTACTAAGGGAATTTTTTCTGCATATAATGACATACAGAAAAACACTTGTAAAAATACAATTAAAAATTTCTTCATTTTATTTATGTTTTAATGAATAGCTTTTCACAAAGTTATTTCACTAAACAAAATAAATCCATAATTTCAGTGTGACAAAAACGTGACATTTTGCAACTATCTCATAATGAGAGTATAAATTTATCTAATTCAGTTGCACTTTTATCGAATTTAAAGAGTTTTTTAAATAATCTTTTACGATTTTGAGGACTTGAAGAACGTTCTCTATTCGTTAAAAATCCAATTTCGTTATTATTAAATCTACATTTTACTAATAGGCAAGTTTTATAGTCTGTTTCTGATAAAGAATGGTCCAACAAATATATTTTCTTTCTAAAATTAGGATATACTTTATTTACGATAATATCCAAGTCTTCCCAATCTTCTAAAGTAATATTATGATTAAAATTTATTGCCATACGGAATTTCATCCACACATCAGATTCTATAATTTCTTGGGCAATGTTAAAAGTTTGGATATCGTATTCCTTTATCTGATTATATATTTGCAATCTCAGTGCATCACTTAATTCGGTTATCGCATTATTATTAGAATAGGTATTTTCCACCAACATAGACATTTCTTGTTCGAGAAACTCTATTTTATTAAATAAATCATCAATATCTTTTTGTAATTTTTTATTAGAATTTTCTAATTCTGCATTTGAATACAATAAATCATTATTGAGATGTAATAACTGCTTGTTTTTTGTGTTTATTTTTCTATAAATCTTGGTTGCCAACATAACCCCAAAACAAATAACAACAGTAGTCAATATTATAATTATTGTTAATCGTAATTTGGTGTTCTCTAATGATAAAATTTGTTTTACTTTAGTCGAATAATTATAAAAAGAGTTTTGGTGAATCACAGCATTTTGTGACACATTAGAATTAAATAAGTCAACACTTTCTTTATACTTGGCTGTATATTCATATATTTTCTTTTCATCTTCAGCTTCTTTTGCAATATCAGCAAGAACCCTGTATCCTATAATTTCCCCATAATTAGTATGTGAATCGACAAGTTTTTTTGATATTTCTTCTGCTTTAATCAAATCATCTTTATATAAATAGATATTTAAGGCTGTTGCCAACACATAGTTACTTATATAGTCTTCATATAAATATGGTTCAATTTTTTCAAATGCTAAAGAGGCTTTATTGTAGTCTTTTTGTTTTATATAATAATCTATTATAGACGTATATAACTCAATTTTTACAACATTATCATTTTCAAAATTATCTACTAATTTTAGTGCTTTATCGTAATAATACATAACACTATCTGGCATACCAAGCCATAGATAGCTCTCACCTAATGATTGGTAGTCTAAAACTAAACCTCTTGTCTTACCACATTGCGTTTGGAGGGCTATAGCTTCTTGGAATTTAGGTTTGGCTTGGTCAAACATATACAATTCAAGGAAGATTTGCCCCATTTGGCTTGCTATTTTACCTTTGCGATAGAGGTGGTCGGGCGATTGAAGCACATCGAGGGCCTTTTGATAATAGTCGAGTGCTTGGGGTGCATCGCCTTGTTCGCGACACACTCGCCCTCCATAATAATATGCTTCGCCAAGGATACTTTCATCTTCAAATCGCTCAAAATATGCTACAATGTCGCTAATGGTGGTATCTTGGGAGATATCGTAATCGGCCTTATCGAGAGCTTTGATGCTCATCAGGCGATAATAATGGCGATTGAATTCGCTGAGCGAATCGATATTGATGGCACGAAGTATGGTGATAGCACTGTCTGCTCTGCCGTTATCGGCAAGCTCACTCACACACGCAAGGCGGCTATCAATCGTGTGATTGCAAGCTGTGGATAGCAACATTAGGCTCAATAATATACCAACAAGGTGTTTCATAGTCACAAATGTACAAATTTTGTTTGAGATAGGAAAGAGTGTGAGAGGAAAGATAGAACAATCGGTGAGGAGTGTGGAATGAGGAATTAGGAGTGGGAAGTGAAAAGGGACACACGATGCGTGTATCCCTTATGATGTGTGAGTTTATGGCTCACTTGTATCATAAAAAAGCAATTACTTTAAGTTGTTGTCGGCAAGATAGCGTTCGGCATCCATAGCAGCACGGCATCCCATACCTGCAGCAGAGATGGCTTGACGATAGTGAGGATCGGCAACGTCACCAGCAGCAAATACGCCTGGAATATTGGTGCGTGTAGAAGCACCTTCGGTAACGATGTAACCACTTTCGTCGAGGGTGATTTGTCCACCAAGGAATTCGGTATTTGGACGATGACCGATAGCCAAAAAGAATCCATCGATAGCGATGTCGAGAGTTTCTTCTTCAGGTGTGCCTTTGAACTTAACAAGGTGTGCGCCTTCAACGCCATTTTCGCCAAATAGGCCTACGGTATTGGTATTGAACAACACTGTAATGTTTTCCTTATTCAACACACGGTCTTGCATCACTTGTGAGGCACGAAGATGGTCTTTGCGAACGATCATATACACTTGTTTTGCAAGGCTACTCAAGTACATTGCTTCTTCGCAAGCAGTGTCGCCACCACCTACCACAGCCACATTCTTTTTGCGATAGAAGAAACCATCGCAAGTGGCACACGCAGATACACCCATACCGGCATATTTCTTTTCGTCGTCAAGGCCAAGATATTTAGCCGAAGCACCTGTGGCAATAATCACAGTATCGGCCTCGATAATCTTGCCACCTTCTACTTCCACCTTGAAAGGACGCACCGAGAAGTCTACCTTTTCGACAAAACCATCGCGAATGTCGGCACCGAAGCGTTCGGCCTGAGTTTTGATATCATCCATAATTTCAAAACCACCAACGCCTTCGGGATATCCTGGAAAGTTTTCGATTTCGGAAGTGGTGGTGAGTTGTCCTCCAGGTTGCATACCTTCGTAAAGGACAGGATTCAAGTTAGCTCTTGAAGTGTAGATGGCTGCAGTGTATCCAGCAGGACCAGAACCTATGATAAGGCATTTTACTTTTTCTATATCCATAATTTTAGAGTTTTTTTAAATTCATCACAAAGCAATTTATAGAAATTACCTTAAATCTATAATTTGAGTTCCTTTAGGAACCATATTTTTATCGAACATAAATACCGAAGCATCGAGTGTGGTATTCATCTTGTAATTGGAGAACTTGATGGTTTGCTTAGAACCATCGACCATAGTGGCCACAGCCTCTGTGATTTGATATGACTTTTTGTCGATGGTGAGCGTAATGCTTGTCATCTCAATATAATAATTGAGTGCCACAAGGTCTACCACATAGGAGCGAGCCGTAGTGTTTTTGAGCACTGCACGATACTTGGTGTCGTACTTCATCACTGCAAGATATGGATTGCATGCATCGAGTTCTTCGCGTGCAGGCTGAAGCACATTCACCTCGCCAATAGCAGTGGAATAGAGCCACTGAGTGGTGCCATCGTACCATGTTTTGAACGAATCGGTGAGAATTCTGAATTTCTCGCCACTCATCACGATATTGCCTTTCACATTTATCTGCGATGACGACAACGCAAAATCGGCACTCACATTCTTGGCAGTGGTGTATTTCTCCACCACGCTACGCATCACACTATTGGCATTTTGTGCGTAGCCCATAAATGCGATAGCAATCACAGCCACAAGAAGCAAATATATTCTCTTCATATCTGATCTCATATTTTATCATTTACTTGCATCTAAAATCACACCCAATTGGATAGAATCTACAAGCACCTTGCGAGGTTTACCACCTTGCGAAGGTCCTACGATACCTGCCGCTTCCAATTGGTCCATAATGCGACCTGCACGATTGTATCCCACGCCGAAACGACGTTGGATAGAAGAAGTAGATGCAGTTTCGCCAGAAATGATGAACTGAGCTGCTTCTTCAAAGATGCTGTCGCGATCGTTAAGGTTCACAGCATGACTTTCAATATCACCAGCATCAGTGTCTTCAGGCACATAAGGAGGCAATTCGTAAGCCTCGGCATAACCTACTTGGTCGGCAATATAGTCGCAAATATGTTCCACTTCAGGAGTGTCGACAAATGCACATTGCACGCGAGAGATTGCCCCCGCAGCCGAGAATAGCATATCACCTTTACCCACCAATTGCTGAGCACCACTGCAATCGAGAATAGTGCGGCTATCCACCATTTGAGTGACTCTAAATGCCACACGACCTGGGAAATTGGCCTTAATGAGACCTGTAATCACATTGGTAGAAGGACGTTGTGTAGCAATAATCATGTGGATACCCACCGCACGCGCCTTTTGTGCAATACGCACGATAGGACGTTCCACATCCTTACCAGCTTCCATTATCAAGTCGCTAAACTCATCGATAATGACCACAATATATGGCATATACATGTGTCCATTTTCGGGATTGAGGTCGCGATTGATGAATTTCTTGTTATATTCCTTGATGGTGCGTACTCTTGCCTTATTGAGCAAAGTGTAACGATTTTCCATCTCAGTAACTACCGAATTGAGAGTAGCCACCACTTTTTCGGATTTAGTGATGATGCAATTTTCTTCGTCGGGCAACTTAGCAAGATAATGCTTTTCGAGCACTTCGTAAAGGCTAAATTCCACTTGCTTAGGATCGACCATCACAAATTTCAATTCAGCTGGATGCTTCTTATACAAAAGCGATGTAACGATGGCATTCAAACCCACCGATTTACCTTGTCCTGTAGCACCAGCCACAAGAAGGTGAGGCATCTTAGCCAAATCGGCCACAAACACTTCGTTGGAAATAGTGCAACCGAGAGCCATCGGAAGTTCGTATTTGCATTCTTGGAATGCCTTAGAGCCAATAACCGAACGCATAGATACGGTTTGAGGATCTTTGTTAGGCACTTCGATACCAATGGTACCTCTACCTGGAATAGGAGCAATGATGCGAATACCCAAAGCCGACAAACTCAATGCAATATCATCTTCGAGATTCTTGATTTTAGAGATACGCACGCCATCGGCAGGTACAATCTCGAAAAGTGTGATAGTGGGACCTACACACACATCAATTTTCTTGATAGGAATTCCATAATTGAGCAATGTGTCGGTGATGCGTTTCTTATTTTCTTCTTGCTCATTGATGTCGACACTTACCGCCTTCACAGGAATATCCTGGAGCAAGTCTAATGTAGGGAAACGAAATTTAGACAAGTCCTTAGTAGGATCGTAGGCCTCTAATTGAGTGCCATTTGCCATCTCAATTTTAGGAGCTACGATAATTTCTCCAGTTTCCACATCTACCGAGGAAGTGGTGACTGATGCTTCATCGTCCACTACAATAGGATCGGAAGGTTGATATTTACTAAGATAATCATCTTCTAAATCTTCGCCTCCATCTTTAGGAGCATCGTCTTCTTTCTTTTCTGGCTCTGGAGTGTCTTGAGATTCGTCTTCGTCGAAACCAGCCAAATTCACTGGTTGGTCATCGGCTTTCACAGGAAGGTCGTCGAGAGGATCACTTACAGGAACTTTCTTTTCAGGCAACAAGCTCTTAACGAAATTCCACACCATAGCGATATTATTTCGACAACACAAAATCAATGTAATCCATAAAAAGACTATCAGCAATACGATACCTGGTACACCAATGAGTTTATTAAGGAACATACTATTCTCATAACCAATGTTCCCTCCCATATTTATAAAACCATCGAATGAATAGGCATCAAAAGCACCAAATGTCATGAAAATGCTTACCATAGAAAGCATTGAAATCAAGGTAAATGATACTAAATGTAACGATTTACCACGAAACAAACGCAAACCGATAACCATCCCCCAAATAACAAGCACAAATACACCAATACCTACTCCATTAGCTATAATAGCATTAGTAACCCAAGCACCAACAGCAGCACCCCAATTGGCTATATTTTCACCATCTAATGCTATCTCTATAGGATTGTTTCCACGCACTATATTTTGGTCGAGTTTACCACTCTTCATAAAATATGATACGGCACATACCAATAAATACAAACTTAACGACATAAACAAAACGCCTATGCCCTTGTGTGTGGCTGGACTCTTAAAAAAGCCCACGAAGCTACTCCATGAAGATGGAGTGTCGTTCTTCGGTTTCGCATCTTTCTTAGTAGACTTAGTCTTTGTTTTTTTTGAAGCAGGAGCATCACCTCCGAGATCAATCATTTCAGTGTCTACAAAATCATTACTTTTATTCACCATTTTAATCTTTCTGTTTTTTTTGATTAATCTAACTACAAATTTACAATTTTTTTATTCGCACTATACTATTTTTTTACAAATATATTATTCCTTGATTACTTTATGAATACCCGAGAAGAACAACGCACCAATAGCATTGCCCAATGCCACCCATAGGGTGAACAGAATGCCATCGACTGTGTATAATCTACCAGCCGCTCCCAAATACATCATATTGGCAATAGAGTGTTCCCATCCGCATAGAATGAATATCATCACTGGGAAAATAAGCAATAGCAGATTGTTCTTAATTTTATACCCATCTACAGCCAAGTACATCATAGCACCACATCCTACACTATCAAACAAGACTTGCCACATAGATTTCTCAAATTTTAAGTTGGTGAGAGTGGAAGCCTTAGCTATCAATGCCGAAGTTTCAGGAACGAAACACGCCACAAGAGTGCATCCTAAGAGATTGCCTAATAGAATGATAGGTATAAGTTTGAGAATTTCCTTATCCCAAACATAGCCGATTTTACCTGTATACAATAGATAACCTCTCAAAACGATAGTAATCAAGCCGAATGAGAACAAGAATGCTCCCACCACATTGTTTGCAGCCGACATATAAATCATACAGCCACAACTAATCAATACTCCCGATAACATCGCACTCAAAAGCGGTTTCAAAATCTTCTCTTTCATAGAATTCTTTTTTTTATATGTTTTTATAATTGTAAGTTACAAAGTTTATTTCACCCAAAATCCTTTGGTGAATAATATCAACACGGTGAAGAGCTCGAGACGACCGATGAGCATATCAAACGATAGCACCCATTTAACCACACTTGGCAAATCGGCAAAGTCACCCCCATTGAGCATAGTAGATCCATATCCTACATTGCACAATGCAGATAGCGACAAGAAGAAACTATCAAACACATTTATGCCAAACATAGTGATGAAAATACTGCTCACTATCAGCACCAAACTAAATATCACAAGGAATGCAATCACCCTCTGCACATGTGCATAAGGCACAACCTTTCCATTCAATCGCACCGAAGTGACAAGATTAGGATGCAAGGCTTTGCTAAACTCATTCTTCACATTCTTGAGCATCACAAGCATACGGTCGATTTTCAAACCACCCGATGTGGAGCCAGCGCACGCACAACTCACCATCAAGATAATGAAAATCATTATAGAGAACTCACTCCAGGCATAATTTTCTATGCTATATCCTGTGGTGGTGATGGTGGCTATAATATGGAAAAAGGCATCTAAAGCACAATCTAACACATTACGATTTTCACCTCTGAAGAATAAGTCGGCGAAACAAATCACACTTCCCAATGCACATAGAAGCAAATACCATCGCAATACCTCATTGCTTACCAATGATTTAAACTTGCCATGTGCAGCATTATATAGCAATGAGAAACTTACACCTCCAAGGAACATAAATACAATGACCACACCATCGATGTATCTCGATCCCCAAAAGCCAATGCTTGTATTCTTGGTGGAAAAGCCCCCCGTAGACACGCAAGACAAAGTGTGACACAAAGAATCAAACCAATCCATAGGTCCACACATCAGAGCGATGCACATCAATATAGTAAGACCTATATACACCCCCCAAAGTCCTATAGCAGTTTGACTCACACGCGGACGCAATTTGTCGTGAGTGATACCTGTGACTTCGGCATTAAATAACTGTACGCCACTACTTTTGTTGAGCATCGGAATCACAGCAAGTGTGAAGAGAATGATACCCATACCTCCAATCCACTGCATGAGCGAACGCCATAAGAGTATTCCTTTTGGCAACACCTCAACATCGGCAAACACAGTGCTACCTGTGGTGGTAAATCCCGCCATAGTTTCGCAAAAGGCATCGGTAATACTTGACAATGTACCCGAAAACAAGAAAGGAAGCATTCCGAAAATGGAAAAAACTACCCACACCAATGAGGTGAGCAAAAATCCTTCTTTGCGATGCATTTCCATTCGCTCGGGATGAATGGCATGTGAGGTGAACATACCGAGACCAGATGTGAGTAACATCGAAAAAAAGAATGATTTAGCACATTCTAATTCGTGATATACCAAACACACTACAAATGGGACCACCATGAAAAGTGCTTCTATCATAAGAAGCCACCCTATCACGCGCACCACCATCAGCGTGTTAATATTTGATTTCTTCAAATTCATCAATTAAATAATTTCTCTACTTT
Source organism: Muribaculaceae bacterium (assembly GCA_045656705.1). GTDB lineage: Bacteria > Bacteroidota > Bacteroidia > Bacteroidales > Muribaculaceae > RGIG4576. The sequence goes on from JAZORR010000018.1 coordinate 16,915, forward strand.
GTGAATAGCACCTGATAAGCAGAACACCACTACCCTATCGCCTTCTTGTATTTGCGTATCGCCCTGAACAAGCATACCTTTTCCATCGCGAAGCAATCCAGCAATAGTGAGGTCGCGCGAGATATCAAGGTCTTTAATCTTGGCTTTTGTGATTTTAGAACCCTTCTTCGCCACCATCTCAGCCACTTCGGCATCGGCCAAGGCCAAGCATTTAGCATTTGAGGAATCACTATCGAGCAAAATTTGAAAAATCCTGCTTGAGGCAAGAAGTTTCTTATTGATCACAGTGCCGATATTTAAGGTTTCTGCTTCGGCAATGAATTTGATATTTTCCACCTCGGCAATGGTCTTCTTCACTCCGTATTGCTTTGCTGCAAGGCAAGCAAGAATATTGATTTCAGAGCTATCGGTGAGTGCAATGAATGCGTCCATATCTTCCACATTCTCCTCTTCGAGCACGTCGGAAGTGCGTCCGTCGCCGTGGATAATTCGGCAATCGGGTAAAGCATCGGCAAGTTCTTCACATCTATCCAAATTGCTCTCCACAATTGTAATATCATACTTATCGTTCACTCGCATAGCCAATTGCACAGCAATGCGACTGCCACCCATTATCATCAATTTTTTGATTTGGATATCTGATTTTCCACACAAAGTGCGAATGTCATCTACGCCATCGTAGGTGGTAGCTATGTATACTATATCATTTTCGCGAATATAATCATCACCACGAGGAATGATGGTTTCGTGATTGCGCTTAATAGCCGAAATGTGGGCATAATTAGCCACCTTGAAGAGTTCGCGAAGAGGCATACCCACAAGTTGTGCATTTGCACGCATCTTCACACCAACGATTAAGAGTTCGCCATTACACAATTCAAACCAATGACGCACCCACGCTCTATTCAAAGCAATTTCCATCTCTTCGGCAGCAAGATATTCGGGATAAATCAAGTCGTAAATACCTCTTTTGGTGAAAAACTCTCGATTCTCGTCGCGCATAAAATCAAAGTTATCGATACGAGCCACCGTTTTCTTGGCACCAAGCGATTTAGCAATCTCACAAGCCACCACATTATCTGTTTCGTAAGGTGTAACGGCTATAAACAAATCGCTATCACCCACCGATGCATCGCGTTGCACTGCAAACGACACAGGATTTCCGATGTGAGTGAGCATATTATATGGTTCAAGTTTTGCCAATTTATCTTCGTCGCGATCGATGACCACGATGTCTTGGTTCTCATTCGACAAAAGTTTTGCCAAATGCGTACCCACTTCACCAGCTCCAGCAATCACTATCCTCATAATATCAATCTATATTTATATAAGTGATTTGATTACATTCTTAATTGAATTATCGTCCATGCCACACATTTGCAACTGTTCTTTCACAGTGCCATGTGCCACAAACGCATCGGGTATTCCCACTTTACGCACTTTCACATTGCAATCGTGCTGACACACCCACTCCATTACAGCCGTGCCTAAACCACCTACCACGCTACCATCCTCTACTGTAACAATAGCATCGTATCGTTCGGCAACCTCTTTCATAATATCTTCATCGAGTGGTTTCAAGAATACCATATCATAATGTGCCACATTGATACATTCACCTTGAAGATCGCTTATCACGCGTGCCACATTATTTCCTATTGTACCAATGCTAAGCACTGCCACTTTATTACCATTTGTGAGTTTTCGTCCTTTACCGATAACAACCTTTTGCATATCGTTTTGCCAATCTACAAGTACTCCGTTTCCTCTTGGATAACGAATAGCCACAGGGCCTTCGATGCGATCTTGCACTGTGTACATAAGATTGCGTAACCAATGTTCATTCATCGGTGCTGCCACCACCATATTTGGCACACATCGCATATACGCAAGGTCGAATGCTCCTTGGTGAGTGACACCATCTTCACCCACAAGTCCGGCTCGGTCTATGCAGAATGTAACCGGAAGGTTGAGTATAGCCACATCGTTGATTATTGAGTCGTAAGCACGCTGCAAGAAGGTAGAATATATGGCACAGAATGGCATAAGTCCATCTTTAGCGAGTCCGGCAGAGAACGTAACCGCATGTCCTTCAGCAATACCCACATCAAATGTGCGTTCTGGGAAATGCTCTTGCATTATGCTCATAGATGTTCCCGAAGGCATGGCTGCTGTAACGCCTGCAATTTTAGGGTTCTTTGCTGCAAGTTCTACGAGAGTTTTACCAAATACATCTTGGTATTTCAGTGGTGTATTAGCTTGAGACGAGCTCTTACGCTCACCCGTTTCGGGATCAAATTTACCTGGAGCATGCCAAGTAGAAGGATTTTCTTCGGCAGCCTCAAAGCCTTTCCCCTTCTTGGTGCGAAGGTGCAAGATGCGTGGGCCTTCCATATCCTTAATATCATTAAGCACGCGCACAATACGCTCCACATCGTGTCCGTCAAATGGTCCGAAGTAACGAATATTCAGACCTTCGAAAATGTTTTGCTGATTTGAAAGCAATGCTTTTATGCTATTATTAAATCTAAGAATCAAGCCCTTATTCTTGTCGTTGATAAGATGCATCTTCTTGAGAAGTTTATACACTTTGTATCGCACCTTATTGTATGCCGCAGAAGTGTTGATATGCGTCATATAATCGCCCAAAGCACCTACACTTTGGTCGATAGCCATATCATTATCGTTGAGGATAATCAGCAAGTTATTTTTATTGATGCTGGCATTATTCAAGCCTTCAAATGCCAAACCACCACCGATAGAAGCATCACCAATCACCGCCACCACATTACGACGACGGTCTTCGTCCTTAATACTTGAAGCGATAGCCATTCCCAAGCCAGCCGATATAGAGTTAGATGCATGACCAGCAATAAAAGAGTCGTATTCACTTTCTTCTGGATTAGGGAAACCACTCAATCCGTTGAGTTTACGATTGGAATGGAATTCATCTCTACGTCCAGTGAGTATTTTGTGACTATATGCCTGATGCCCCACATCCCACACAATGCGATCGTAAGGAGTGTTCATAGCATAATGCAATGCCACAGTGATTTCCACAGCTCCCATACTTGATGCAAAGTGTCCTGGATTTTCCGACAAAGCCTCAATCAAGAATTGACGCAATTCGGCACACACCTTAGGCAACTCAGCAGTACGCAATTTACGCAAGTCGGTGGGACTATCTATCTGCGCAAGAAGCGGGAAATGTTCCTTTATATATGATTTATCTGAAATTGACACAGTTTTCTCGTTTAAAAAAATGCAATTATTATTTCTTACCTCTTATATATTTCTTATATAACGGCACAAATACTACTATACCCGATGCCACAATAGAAAATATCACCATAAAGTCGATTTTCGGTGAGCGGGTTATAAGCAAATAACATAGTACCACCCATAGCACTACGATAAAAGCAAATCTAATAATATTACTTGCATTCATAAAGTTTATTTTTTATAATTTACAAAGATACAAATCATTATTCATATCTCAAAACTATAAATTCATTCAAAAATAGCAAAAAATTAATAAATGTTTATTTTTAATCATATTTTATGTGTTTTTAAACATAAACGTTGTTTTATTTCATTTTTTATTCTTACTTTTGTATCATTGAAAGAATTATTTTGTTATTCTTTATGGGAATTTACTTTTATCTCAAGCAAATACCCTATATAATCTACAAACTAAAAAACTTTTATTAATTAGTATGGCTAATATTACAAAAGAAATGGCTCTCGATTATCATAAAATCAATAAGCCTGGAAAAATAGAAACTATTCCTACCAAACCATATTCATCACAACACGACCTCTCGCTGGCATACTCGCCTGGTGTGGCTTATCCTTGTCTTGAAATCAAGGAAAATCCTCAAGATGCTTACGAATACACAAGCAAAGGTAATCTTGTGGCTGTAATATCAAACGGTACTGCAGTGCTCGGACTTGGCAACATTGGAGCTCTTGCAGGAAAACCTGTAATGGAAGGAAAGGCGTTGCTATTCAAAATCTTTGGTGGTCTTGATTGCTTCGACATTGAAGTAAACGAAAACGATCCTGAGAAATTCATTCAAGCTGTGAAGGCAATATCTCCTACATTTGGTGGCATCAACCTTGAAGATATTAAAGCCCCTGAATGCTTCGAAATAGAGCGTCGTCTAAAAGAAGAGTGCGACATCCCTGTGATGCATGATGACCAACACGGCACAGCTATTATCTCGGGAGCCGGTCTATTGAATGCCCTTGAAATACAAGGTAAGAAAATAGACGAGGTGCAACTCGTGGTGAATGGTGCAGGTGCTGCTGCAGTGTCGTGTACTCGCCTATATATGGAACTTGGCGTGAAGAAGGAAAATATAGTGATGTGCGATAGCAAGGGGGTAATCACTACCAAGCGCGACGACCTTAACGAACAAAAACGCCAATTTGCTACAGATCGCCCAATCACAACCCTTGCCGAAGCAATGAATGGTGCTGATGTATTCCTCGGACTTTCGGTGAAAGATGTAGTCACTCCAGAGATGTTGCAATCGATGGCAGAACGCCCTATCGTATTTGCTCTTGCTAATCCCGATCCTGAAATAGAATATCATCTTGCAATAGAATCTCGCAAGGATTTGATTTTCGCTACAGGTCGTTCAGACTATCCTAACCAAATAAACAATGTAATTGGATTCCCTTACATTTTCCGTGGTGCATTGGATTGCGGTGCTACTACTATCAACGAAGAAATGAAACTTGCAGCCGTGAAGGCTATTGCTGCCCTCGCAAAAGAGACAGTGCCTTCGGTGGTGAACAAGGCTTATAATATGACCAATCTAAAGTTTGGTAGCGATTATATTCTGCCTAAGGCTCTTGATCCTCGCCTACTCACTTGGGTATCGCCGGCGGTGGCAAAGGCAGCAATGGAATCGGGAGTGGCACGTCGCCCTATTACCGACTGGGAAGCATACGAAGAAAAACTCAAACGACTAATGGGATACGACAACAAACTTATGCGTCGCATCACAGAAGTGGCTAAACAAAACCCGAAACGAGTGGTATTTGCCGAAGCCAACACCGACAATATGCTTCAGGCCGCAGTGCAAGCATTCCAAGAAAAGATTTGCTTCCCAATTCTTCTTGGCAACGAGGAAATGATAGAAAAACGAGCTAAACGACTTGGTCTTGACATATCTGAAATCACTATAGTAAACCTTCGTCACGACCGCGAAGCTGACCGTCGCTCTCGTTATGCCCAAAAACTTGCAGAAAAGCGTCAACGCGATGGCATCACTTATCCTGAAGCCCTTGAAAAGATGTTTGACCGCAACTACTTCGGTATGATGATGGTGGAAACTGGTGAAGCCGACGCATTTATCACAGGAACCTATTCAGATGGTCACCACGGTACTATCCAGATAGCTAAAGATGTGATAGGAATTCGTCCTTGCTACAATCATTTTGCCACTATGCATATAATGAACACTAAGCGTGGCACATATTTCCTTGCCGATACATCTATCAATCCTAACAACGATACCGAAACACTTGTCGACATTGCTCGTCTTGCCGATAGTTCGGTAAAATATTTTGCTCATAATCCTGTGATTGCAATGCTATCGTATAGCAATTTCGGAACGAACAAGGAACACGGCCCACAAAAGGTGCACGAAGCTGTAGAAATTCTTCATAGCAAATATCCTGAAATAGTGGTAGACGGCGAAATGCAAGTAGACTATGCTCTTAACAAAGATTTACGCGACAAGACATACCCATTCAACAATTTATTCGGTAAAGATGTGAACACTCTTGTATTCCCTAATCTGAGTGCAGCCAATACAGCCTACCGTATGATGCTGGAAATGGGAGCGGCAGAACTTATTGGTCCTATTCAAATAGGTCTGAACAAACCAATCCACTTCACTGCAATCAATGCATCGGTGCGCGATATCGTAAACCTTACAACCATTGCAGTAATAGACGCCGCAGTACTACAAAAGATGAATAAATGCTAAAATACTTTATCCCCCAATAATTAGCGAATGCCACTTTCTTTTCATATAAGATGGTGGCATTTTTTTGTAAATTCATATAATTAGGTATATCTTTGCCTATAGAAAATTAATATAACATATGAAACGCATTCTATTATTCACATTTATAATATTAGCATCGCTGACAGTTTCGGCACAGTCTATTAAAAAGAAAATCGAACGCAACCCCAAACTATCGGCTCACACATATTTAGCATACCCAGCAATAGGTAACATAAAATATACCGAAGCACCTGTGGGATATATCCCTTTCCACATCGAACACTACGGCAGACACGGCAGCAGATGGCTCACAAGCAGAAAACAATATACCCAACCAGTGGAGGCTCTTGAGAAGGCCAACAAATATGGAGCACTTACACCACTTGGCAAAGATGCCCTTCGCCGACTAAAAATAGTGCAAAAGGCTGCACTAAATCGTGAAGGCGAGCTGTCAGCACTCGGGGCCAAGCAACATCGCGATATTACTCGCCGTATGCTTCATAATTTTCCTGAAGTATTTGCCGATAGCGCTCAAATAGATGCTCGTTCTACTATAGTAATCCGTTGTATTCTATCTATGGAAAATGCTTGCCAAGAAATAAAGGCCTACAATCCTCGTGTATGCGTATCGCATGATGCTAGCAATGCCGATATGTATTACATGAATTTCTATGATGATTTCTACAAAGTACAACACGACTCGGCACGAGCCTATTTCAGCGAACTCACAAAAAATGATGTAAAACGAAAGGCTTTCATCAAGCGACTAATTTCCAAGAAGAAATTTGCACAAGACAGCATAGATGCAGCACTCACTATGGAAAACATTTTCGATATAGCAAGCAATATGCAAAGCCACGATTTCGGATTTGATCTTTACGACCTTTTTTCTAAAAAGGAACTATACTCGCTTTGGGAACGATGGAATAAGTTCTGGTATATAGGATACGGAAACTCAGCCGAATACGGGCACATTCATCCGTATATTCAGCGAAACTTGCTAACGAATATAATAGAAAGTGCCGACAATGCTATAAATTCTGCACAAAATGGTGCATCACTACGCTTCGGACACGAAATTTGTGTGCTCCCACTCGCAGTGTTATTAGAACTTGAGGATTGTAATCTACGCGCCACATCACTTAAGAAACTTGCTCACGAATGGCTCGCTCACGAAATATTCCCTATGGCATCGAATATTCAACTTATATTCTATCGCAACACCACTACTGGACACATTCTCGTGAAAGCACTTCTTAACGAGAAAGAGGTGTCGCTCCCAGGCGATAAATCGCTACACCCATATTACGAATGGGATAGTCTAAAAGAATATTATATCAATAAACTAAAATAGGATAAATCCGATTTTCACCACCCGTTTTCTTGCATTTATTGCGACTTTTTAGCAAAAATGCTATTTTTCATAAAAAAATGCGAAAAAAGTTTGGTAGTTAAAAAATAATGCGTACCTTTGCATTCGGATTTGCGCGTGTGGCGTAATTGGTAGCCGCGCTAGACTTAGGATCTAGTGACGAGAGTCGTGGGGGTTCGAGTCCCTTCACGCGCACAAATCGAAAGAGCAGTTCGCAAGACTGCTCTTTTTTTGTATTTATGAAGTAACTCAATAGGCACAATACACTATGAAACAAGAAATATCACCCAAAGAGAGCAATCGCGAAGAAGCATTTAATTTATGGATGACATCGCCAATGCCAATGGTCACTCTTACCAAGACATTCGACATTACTCACATCATAAAGAAATGCAAAAAAGAAAACATTAGCCCTAATATGCTCCTGTGTTGGTGCATAGGAAAGGCTGCAAGTATCACAAAAGAATTCTACACAATACCCGAGAAAGGCAAACTATTCAAATATGATTCGCTTGCAATAAATGTAATTGTGAATAATATAAGAGGTGGTATAAATTCATGCGACATCGCCTACTCTGATGACATTGAAGTATTTAACGAGGAATATTCAAAGTTGACAGAACTTACTAAACAAAACTGCACAAGCATTTTCAATGAAGAGCATATGATTATAGGTACATCGGCTATGCCTGCAACAGAACTTGATTCGATTGTAAACCAATATACCGACTTATTCTGCAATCCTATGCTAATGTGGGGCAAATTCAGAAAAAGATTGTTTAGGACCACACTACCTATCTCATTCCAATTCCATCACGTACAGATGGACGGAGGTCATGCCGCACAATTCTTAGAAAACCTTCAGCAAATCATTAATAGACTATAGTAATATTGAAAAATGGGGCTACAATCCATTTTCTGTTATCAAGAAGTAGACAGCGGCAGCATTCGCCAAACAAGTGACTGCAAATGCTATCCAATATTGTAGAGGTGAAAGTTCGATATTTATATAATCAAAATCTGAAAATTCTTTTCTTTTCCAATGAGATAGATTGCTGCAGATCCAAGAGTGCATCTTCATCATATCAAGCGTTGGATTGTCACGCAAATATCCTTCAAGTTTTACTGCAAACACAGGTTCGTCCATCCAACTAAAGGCACGACACCAATCCACAACACCATCCTTGTGACCAATACACACCACAAATTCATTCTTGTTTCCACCATACCAATAGGCTCGTTGCTTTTCTACTATATCGATATCATACTTTGTAGAATCATAAAACAAAAAGAAAAAACGAATCTGATAGTGTGAGCCATAGTATGCGTTTAGCAATCGATAATAAGCATCGGTCTTATTATCGACATTAAGTCCCAATATTGGAGACATATCAAGCCCACTCAGTTCGGGATAATCCCATAATCCTATTTGCTCAGCTTCATCTTTGCTAATTTTTTCAAATTTAAAAATAGAATTAGAATTTCTTATCTTATTCACATAGCGATGCTCCTCGGTAATAGGTTCCATAGTTTTAAACACTCGCACATCCTTAAACGGATTATGAGAACTACAAGAATTGAGCACATCATCATAATGATACTCCTGATAATATCTCACACCTCCCACTATATCACTGCCATATATATTACCCAAATGACATCGCGTTTGCCACACTTCAGCAAGATGCTCATAATAGCTATGCGTAATACTGATACAAGAACCTATGCTCGTATACAAATGCCATTCTTCAGGATGATGAATATATCGCTTTCGCTTCACCTCATAAGTATTACCCTTGCTATCGGTGCGAGTTTCATAATATTCTTCAACTTCGGTCCAAGCATCGTCGTGACGTAGTTCGTAAACAAAACTACCTAAAAACTCAGTAGCTCCTACCCTATGACGATACATAAGCCAATGCATAAGCCCCGTGATGGCCATAGAACCAGCCACCACACTGGCATATACTTTCCAATCAAAGAAATCACCACTCAAAGAATATAAAGTGATACAAGTGAAGATGGGAATAAGATAAAGCAAGGCAATCATATAGTGTGAAATTACTTTCGGAAGAAAAGTATCTAAACTATATTACGAGAACATCTCAATATCGTCATCGATACGAGTATTCATCACAGTTTTAGATCGTGTAGATGTAATTACTTCGTATTCTATCTTTTCCTTATTAGAAATAAACCAACGAGATGGATAAGATTCTATCAAAGCCTCACGTTCTCTTATCACATCGAGCATACGAGTTTGTGCTATATTTAAATGCTCGCGTTGAATTTCAATAGCTTGCATCAAATCCTTATAAAGAGCAGTATCAATGGCAGGATTAGCTTCATGAATCCATTTCATAGACATAGCACCATCGCCAGAATATCTACCAGCAATAATATCTGGATACACCTTTTCAAACATTTCACGATATTGCTCAGTGACATTAGCTTTCTGCTTAATCACCTTCCACATCTTATCGTGAACACTTTCAATTTTACCTAATTGAGCTTCTGCCTCTTTACGAAGATTAATTTCCTTATTGTTGTAAGTGAAATACATTGAAATAATTACAATAGCAACCACAGCAGCCACAATAATAAGAATACCAGTTGATGTCATGATTAATTTAGTTTTAATTAGACTTTAATACAAAATTTTCCTATAATGATATATTTGCAAATTTACTCAAAAAAAAGAAAATTCACAATTAATAAAGGTTGACACGCCTAAATATTAGCTATGTCAACCTTAAAAATTTCTTTTATCAGATTATTACACAATAAGACTAAACATCTTTAGGATTTACTCCATTGTGGCTTAATTATTAGGACAGAATATCGTTATCTAAAAACAAGAAAGAGAGCAACTCACTTTTAAGTGTATTGCTCTCTTCTTCTGAGGCGGCGATTACCTGCTCTCCCGCTTTCGCAGTACCATCGGCGCTACGGGGCTTAACTTCTCTGTTCGGAATGGGAAGAGGTGGATCCC
>JAZORR010000019.1:0-3426 GCA_045656705.1 Muribaculaceae bacterium
ATATCATAAGCACACAAACCACAACCAGGCACATAAAGCACCACGCGAGCAGTGTTCTCGTCGATGATAGCATAATCAACAGGAGCCTGCATAGTGCTGCTGTACACATTACCAAGTCCCTCTTGTGGAAGAGTCCACAAAAGTTTCATAGAAGCAAACGACATATTATCATCAGCAGTCACCACATTGAAGTTCCAAGGCGTGATAGCAGTAGCCGTGTTATTGATAATTTGGTCGTCGCTGTTAGAGTATACTACATACTTCTTATTGTTAAGCGTAAAGAACGCACTACCATTACCTTCCACTCCCGAAGTTATAAGCGCCTCGTTATCCTTGAACGAACCTTCCATTTTCCCTGTAGCGAAGTTGTAACGAGTCATAGGTTGACTACCTCCATCCACGAACATAGAATTTTCATCAATCATAGTCACTCGAGGAGCCGTACCGAAATGCGAACCCGAATAAAACTCTGTCACCGAAGTAGTTTCTTCCTTAGTTTGCGTGCCGTTTTCAAAAGTCCATCTCATAATATTCTTAGACTCTCTGATAGCGGCATACACTTTGAAGTTACCGGTAGTCACATCACCCCAAAGAGCCACGTGGTCGAGACGATACGATTTGCTTGTAGAAATCTTCGCCACTTGAGTAGCTTCTCCAGTTTCTGTATCCACTACGAACACACAAAGAGGCGTGCTGCTTGCATTAAGAGTAAGGTTAGTCACGCACACATTACCCTTAGAATCCTTAATCACGTCGTTGCAAGGATAGTATCCCATTTTCACATTGTCGCTCAGCATCACATCACCCATATGTTCTCCTGTGTGTAGGTTATACTTACGCAAGAAGCAATTCGCACCCGAAGAATTTTCATTGCGACCAGCAAGGAACACATATTCCCCCTTCACACACATACCGCGGTTAAGACCACCGTTAGAATTGAACGAAATATTCTTATATCCATCACGAATAGAACGGAACCACACACTTTCCACACTTAGGTTGTCTACATCATCGTAAGAAGTGTTGTCAGTAAGAATAGTGTATCCAGCTTCATACACGCCTACCGAAATCTTAGTCACAGTGAATGCACGCACTTCCGACACAGCATCGAGAATGCGACCACCCTTAGTCTTTACTCTCCAGAAGAAAGTACCCTTACCGAAATGTGAAGCATTTACCTTTAGTGACACATCATCGGTAGAGTTCTTATAATCCACATCAGCCGAATACTTGATAGTAGCAAAATCTTGCGAAGCCGACACTTCAAGTGTGTAAGTATCCACATCACCTGTAACAGCCTTCCACACGAAAGAACATTCTTCTTCGATATCGGCATTGTTATCAGGAGCCACAAGTGTAGTCACAGGTCCAGGTTGACGAGAAGGACTAACAAACGAAGCCACCTCGCTCACCGACTCAAGTTTATTAGGTTGAGTAGTGCGCACTCTCCAGTAGCAAGTAGATCCATCAGGAATGAAACTGAGGTCTATAGTCACCTTATTAGTTTTGATATTCTTTTGCGAGAAAATGATATTGCTCATTTGTTCGCTATCAGCAATTTCTATAGCGTAAGTAGCATCTGCCACAGCATTCCAAGAGAATTCAGTTTCCCACGCAGTATTAGCCCCATTTACAGGAGCCACAAGAGTAGTAGTTTCCGATTCCCCTTCAGGATAGTTCACTACGGCTGCAGTGTGTTCCTTTCCATATCCGTCAAATACGTTCACGATATAATAGTGATTGGTTTGCTTATCCGAAGCCACTGTGTAAGAAGTTCCGTACACCACCTTTTGTAGATATTTACCATCGATACCATCACCATCGGCTGCTTGAGCTTGGTCGAAAGTAGTAGACATAGGCACAGCATATACAGTGTAGCGAATTATAGCATTACCATTGGTAGTAGCATCCCAGGTAAGTGTGCCATTGTTGTAGGCAATATTTGCCACCTTATCATAACTCTTACCACCCTTCCAAGTGATTTCAGGTGAGATAGAAGGAGTAGAATATACATCGCTTTTTAGGTGATTTCGTGTGCCTTCTGTAAGGTTTTTAGTGCTATAATATACGCTACCTTGAGCGTTGTTTTTTACATATTGACGGTTGTATGAAACTTGTTTTGCAAGTTCGGTCCAACTTGATTGATTGTTGGCACTTGCTATATAAGAAACCGAGTGACTTGCATAATAGTGCAAACCGAAATATTCGGCAGCATCGCTCCACCAGTGAGTCAACGGACCGAAAGGTGCCGATGAGTGAGTAGTCAACCAATAGCATTGTGGCGAGATGAAGTCGATTGTACCTTCTTCGAGCCATGCCAATGGATCTGAATAGATTTGTGCATATTGCCAGTCGCTCGATGTTACACCATAAGAAGAAGGTGTCTTTAGACCGCTATAACGGCTTACCGATTTAGTAGAAACACCAGCAGGTGAAATACCGAAACGCACATCAGGGCGAAGTTCTTTGATAGCATTATAACAATCTGCCACCATATCGTTCACATTTCTGCGACGCCAGTCGCCTATCGACATTGTGGTACCACTTGCCTTATATAGAGCATAGTCGGGAGCCGAAGAACCTTCGGTAGTACCACCACTTGCATAGAAGTAGTCATCGAATAGGATACCATCGATATTATAGTTTTCAAGGATTTCCTTGATTACATTCACTATGAGTTGACGAGTTTCAGGTAGTCCGGGATTGAATGTGATATATTCAGGACTTTCAGTACCTGCTATAAGCATATCTTTTTCTTTCCACTCTTTGTCCATATCGGTGTTCCAAGACGAACCCGAACTCCAGCGATAAGGATTCAACCACACATAAGCCTCGATACCACGCTTGTGAGCTTCTTCTACAAAGAATGCCAATGGGTCCCAACCAGGTGAAGTACCTCTTTCGCCCGATATATAACTCGACCATGGAGCATACTTAGATGGATACATAGCATCACCCATAGAGCGCACTTGGAAACAAGTAGAAGTCATGTTCAATTCCTCAAGGTTATTGAGGTAGGTAATCATTTGATTCTTTTGTGCAGTTTGAGAAGAGGCTGAAGTACCTTGAGTAGAAGGCCAGTCGATACCCCACACTGTGGTAAACCAAGTAGAACGCATTTCGCGTTTAGGATTTGCCGCAATAGCATTTCCCACAAGCATTATCGCTGTTAATAATGCCAAGAAGAGTCGTTTTCTATTCATTATATATTAGTTATTAGTTTTCTTGCCCACAAAGTTAGTATAAATCAGTGAATAAAGTGTAAACTTCGCCTCTTTTACCTTATAATTATCGGCAAGGTGGACAAAAAGTAGGATAAAAACGCTGTAATTAATTGAAATTCATATCTTTGTGTAGATTTTCATTGATATGGTAAAAAAAATGCTTTTTTTGTGGCTCGCACAACGTCGTTAGAAACGGCTTGAG
>JAZORR010000020.1:0-6537 GCA_045656705.1 Muribaculaceae bacterium
CCACCACCCGAACCACTATTCTCGTTATTGACTAAATCGTCAGCAACTTGTTTAGACAGCGTATCGTTAGCACTGCGATACTGAGCGATTTTGTCATTATAGTCCTCTCGTACCTGGTCGATGTATCGTTTAGTGATAAGATACTCAGGCTTGCCCTCAAGCGACATCCAATCGAGCAACATCAACTTGTTTTGGCGAGTATTGCCATAAAGATTTCTATCTTGCGAGTTCAAAACCATATCATCAAGAGCTGCATTGACCTTGTTGTCGCGCTCTTGTTCAAGTTTAAGAATTTCTTGTTCATTCGATACACGTTGTTCCTGACGAGCCTTAGCACGAGCCGAATTGAGAATGCTTGTCGTCAGACGATCATACTCATTGGCTGCATTACCGGCGAGGATTGCTTCAGTAGAGAGATTTCCGAAGTAGTCGGGATATTTCTCTTGGAGTTTCTGCACAGCAGAAGTTCTCTCTTCCAAACTACGCTTTTGGTCTTGTGAAGCCTCATAGAGCAATTTAAGCGTAGTCAATTCTTCAAGCGAACTTTCGTGAGCCTTTTTCTCGATGTCTGCAAGTTGTTTTTGTGCAATAGTAAGTTGTTTTGTGCGAGTAATCCACAAAGCAAGACCGGCAACAATAGCCGTAATCGTGCCTACAAGCAAACCGATAGGTGAAAGTTTGAGCGTGGCAGAGAAAGCCTTGAACGCAATAGTGGCACGAGTGATATTTCCCGAAAATAGAGCCGTTGTTGCGGCAGCGAGCAGAGTCACTGCACGCCATGCCACCATAGCCACCTTTGCGACACCTTGTGCCACTGCGAAAATCTTAGTCTTGATAGCAGCTGCATTCACTGCAATAGTGTATGCTACAATAGAAGCCGTAACCACGATTATTTCACCTTTGTATTTACCTATAAAGGTGATTAGCGAACTCATTACTTTAAGAATGAGTGTAGTTGACGAAATAACATGCTTCATTACAGGAGCAAGTTTCTCGCCGAGTTCAATAGCCAATTCGTTAAGGCGTTTCTTCGCCTTGTCAAGCCCTGCTTGCACCGTATTGTTCTGCACATTGAACTCTTTCGTTACTGAAGTGGCCTCTTGGAAAGCCTTGTTAGCTTCCTCTTGTTGCCAACGCACAGTATCGACATTACCGGCGAGAGCAGAGATAACAGCCGATGCTCTTGCTCCCTCTTCACCCATATCCTTAAATACAGGAGCGAGGACATCCATGCCACCGAGTTCATGCAGTCGGTCAAGCAACATCAAAAGTCCCTCGTTAGTGGAACTTTCCAAAGTAGCCTTGAACTTTTCAAGGTCAAGACCTGTTGCTTGTGCGATTTTGTCCGTTTCCTTAAACAAGTCCATGATAAGCTTTGACAATGCCGTAGCCGACATTTCCACTGCTTGACCTTGCGAGTCAAGCACAGCTGCAAATGCCATAAGTTGTGGGATTGTCATTCCTGCTTGCGCTCCCACACCGGCAAGTCGTTGCGAGAACTGGGCGAGGTACGGAGCAGACGCCGTGCAGTTCTGCGACAGCTCATTGATAACCGAGCCGACAGCGAGCAAAGAGCGTTCCGTGCCGAGTCTTGCTTCATCGCCGAAAATGTTTGTAAGTTTAGAGAGTGTAAGCGTCGCACCATCGCCGAGGTCATCGAGAGCCACATTTATTTGGTCGGCCGCTTTCACGAACCCAAGCACATCTTCTTGTGAGGTTTTACCGAGGCGACCGGCTTCTTGCGCGAGCCGATTAAGATCCTCACGAGAAGTACGAGTATCAATCTTTTGAAACTCTTGGTTCAGGAGTGCCACCTGTTCGGCAGTCATACCTGTAAACTTACGGACATTTGCCATTTCAGCGTCCATTTCGGCATAGGCATTCACGGCAGAGCGACCAGCCATAACCACACCGGTAACTGCCGCGGCACCGGCTGCAAGCGTAGTTTGCCAATCGTTCATTTTTCGGTTGAACCTTTCCCAAAAGGTTTCACCGTTACGCAGTTCCCGGTTAACCTTGTCAATCTCAGCCCTTACTTGCTTGATGTATTCCGTTTGGCGTTTCCAAGCCTCCGAGCCTCTTTCAAGGTTATTGAGTTGCTTTTCAAGGGTTTTGAGAGTTCTTTGCAGTTCCTTAGGAGTCGCCTTGTCAAGTTGCTTCAGCACCTTTTCCACTTGCATAGTTGCCGACTCCATTTCACGGATTTGTCGTTGCGTAGTTTTCAGTTCCTTACGCAATTTAGTGAGTTCCGTCTTGTTACCAGCCTTAGCTGCTTTAGCGATAGCGTTTTCAAGATTGAAAGCGCGATTTCGCAGTTCTTCGAGCACCTTTTTAGGTTGCTCGCCGTTCATCGTCAGATTTACTGACGCATTAGTTGTGTAATCACTCATAGTATTTTGATTAAAAGTTTAGTCAAAATTAGGCTGAAAATATGGCTACATAAAAGACAGATTTACAGAGAGATTACACGCATTTTCAAGCATTGATTTTTACAAAAGTTCACGCATTGTAAAGGCTTGAAAAAGTTAATTGGCTCGTATCGAGCTAATTAAAGGGATTGTTAAGGGCTTGCCTTTAACTGCTGTCTGCAAAGACCCCCCGACCGCCCTCAATCGCCCGACCGAAAACCGATTTAATTTCGTATCGGAATATGTGCGGTAAAATCGCTTTTGTGCGAGCCGAAACCACGAGGCACGATGTGGTTTCAGCGAGAACAATAGCACTCCTTACTCCCTTTAGGGGCTTAACAAGGGCAATGCGTATTGTCTTGGCGTGCGTGGAGAACTCGAGGTGTAGAGACGAGGAGTGTTATTGAGCGTATTGTGCGGTCAAAACCTTTGAGCGAGGCTATTGTTTGGATAAAACGAAGCGTAGTTATGAAGACCGGAGCGTGCGTAGGTTTCACAACGGAGTGGAGAGCATAGACAAACAGAAATAGCCGGAAGCCGTAAAGGAATGTAACCTTGAAATCCGAAGCAAAGCGAAGGTTTCAAAGAGGAATGAGTGTAGGCGAAGAGCGAAGAGGTTGCAGACCAGGCACAAGGTATTGCTTGATAGCGTATCGTCTTCACCCCGAACTCGTAGCGTTAGTGCCAAGCCATAGCAGAAGCCCTATCAAAAACAAAAAGTGGACTACTCTCACGAGCAATCCACCTTACACACATTCAGAGATATTGAGGGAATTTATTTACGAAATTTCCAAAGTATTACGAAGATTATTATCGCAATGACAATGGCGATTATAATTACTATTGTCGCATCGGGAGGCTTATATACCGAAACCGTATCACGATGTTCGGAACTTGCCGACGAGTGGACCAAGTTAGATGCTAAACTATCCTGTTGCAGTGTGTCGGCGCAGGCACGACTTACTGCGTTCTTTTCCCCCTTGACAGTGGCACTATTGGCTTTGATGCGATAACGATAGGCAATCACAGCAGAGCGATTAGCGACACTATCGGGGCAAGGGGCTATCAGCACAGGTTCGGCTGTTATATCAAAAGAGTCCAACTCTATTGCCATAGAGGAGAAAGCCGAGTCCAACTTGCTTGTACTCACGCGCATATCCGTCGTGGCGATTGTGTTGGCATTAGCCGAACCCGAACTTGCAATGTTCTTTTTCGAGTGGCACGAAGTGAGAGCCACGAGCAAGAAGATGATTGTAAGATTTCTCATAACGGAAAAGATTATAAATCGTTATACTCCTTATGTGCATCGAAACAGGGACACGCTTTGTTGGCAAATTCACGATGCCCATGCACCGAGGCATTAGGGAACTGTTGCCGAAGTTCGGCAATGAGCTTCACGAGCGACACCTTTTGTGTGTCAGTGCGAGTGTCTTTAGGGGTTTTGCCGTCGGTCGCAACGCCACCGATGTAGCACACCCCGACAGAGTTTTTGTTTTGCCCTATGCAGTGGGCCCCACTTTTATGAAGTGGTCGTCCCACATGCACCGAACCATCGAGATAAACCACGAAGTGATAACCGATATCGGAAAATCCTCGTTGCAAGTGCCAACGACGAATATCAGCCACGCTGAACGCTTTGCCCTCAGGCGTAGCCGAGCAATGAACAATGATTTTGTTGATGTTTCTCATAGCGTTTAAGATTTAGATTTGTAATGATAATCGATACCGAAAAGCGCACCCACGAAAGTCAAGATTTCGCCAAATGCGATAAGCACCGAGGAGTCGATGACACCAAGAGGTGGCACGACGAAGCCGGCGATAAGCAGACTGCACCCGATGACGATCATTAAGATTGCCGAGAGGAGTTGCACGAGGTGATTATTAGCAGGATTTTTCATAGCATTAGGCTTTAATCATGAACGAAATAGAGAACGAAACATTGACTTCGCCACCATTCATGAAATCTTCGGGAATGGTTGCGGAAATATGGGTGCCGGCGACATCAGTAAAAAGATACACCCTTACCCATTGCATGGTATCTTCGTAGTAGATAAATGCTTCGGGAAGATTCTTTTCATCAGCAGCTGCGACAGGCAAGAGAGCCGAAATAGAAACATTATCAGCGTCGATGTAGGCACTACCAACGATAGTACACAACGAGCCATGCACGACACAATTGCCCGAAATAGTGTTCGAGCCATCACTTTGAGAGAATGGGCGTTCTTTGAATTTCAACGTATTGATTTGGTTTTGCAAATCAATCACATCAAGGCTACCGGTAGCGTACACCACGCCATTCTGAGCGACACGCACAAGAATGTGGTCAAACCTATCGTGATAAACGAAAGAACCTGAGTTTATGAAGCAAAGACCTATAACATCGAACACTCGGAAGTTGCCAAACTGAAAAGATATGGCACGACCGATAAGCATGCCACCACGCACTATTTCATAATAGCCGTCAGCCATGCTGTATTTGAAATAGTTGCCAATGGGCGAAGTGATGCTTGAAGGGTCAATCGTGATTACACCACGACGAATGGGTACGACCGACACACGATTGTTGAGCGTGTTCAAATTAGACTTGGCATTATACATATCATCGGCTAAGGTTTGAACAACACCGTCAGTCGATTCAATATAACCATTCAGTTCTTCGAGCTGAGTGTTAATTTGAGCCACAGCGTCTTCAAGTGTTGCCACACCTTTCTTGGCTGCATTGAGGTCAATCACTTGCTGAGCCCTCATTGCTCCTGCACGTTCGGTGGTGGCTTGCTTGATAAGGACTTGTCCTCTTTGTGCCGAGGGTATTCCCGACACAACATTATAAAAGGTATAATCTCCCAACACATTGTTTCGGTCAGTGTCGCCTTGGGCAAGGTTTGTCAAACAATTGCCCATTTTCAGCAAGTTGTTATAGATGTTCGTCAACTTGGATTGCTCCTGGTCAGTTGTAGCACTCTGCAACTGATTAGCGATAGCTTGGAGCAATGCACCGAGTGTTTCGGGAGATATACTGCCTTGTTCTGTTTCATTACGGAAAGCAGTAATGAGCGAAGTAAGATTTGAAATGTCTATCATAGTATTTAAGAATTAAATTCAATGCAAAAGTATGGTCAAAACTTCGCTCACCAAAAGACAAAAAAAGCCCACTCGAATGAGTGAGCTTTGATATAGAGAAGTATTCTTTTATATTAAAGAATAGTCAAACTTACACGACGACCTAATCCCTCAAAAATACGGAAAAGAGTGCTTAATTGAATATCAGCTTTGCCATTTTCAAGTCGGGAAATGTAAGTTTTTTTAGTTCCAATCTTTTCAGCAAGTTCTTGCTGTGTAAGACCTGCACGCTTGCGTTCTTCTTTAAGAGTTTGAGCAAGACAGAATGCCTCAGTCTCCTTATCAAACACTTCACGAGAAGGAGTACCAACTTCACCAAACTCAATATTAAGAAGTTCATCAAGATTACTACAATTCATTAGGGCTTCTTTTTTTGCTTCTTCCATAATACTCTTTATTTTGCGTCTTTAGATTCAAAATATTCTTTCATTAATCTTTCTGCCTTATCGATTTCACCCGAAGGCGTTTTTTGAGTTTTCTTTTGAAATCCATTGAAAAGAATAACTAAAGAACCTTCATCGAAGCAGCAGAATACACGGAATATATCGCCACCAAATTCAACTCTAATTTCAAAAAGTCCTTTTTTACCCTCTATACTCTTAAGTATGGTAACAGGCAATCTATCTAAAGTTTGCAACCAAACCAATGTTTGTGCAATCTTTTTTCTGACCTTATCGGTCTGAGCCACATAGAACTCGTTAAAATAATGCTTGTAGAATTTGATTTCTCGTTTAGCCATATATTCATTTTTACAACGGCAAAGTTAACTAAAAAGTTTACTTGCACCAAATTTTTGAATCATTTTTTTCAATACCTATCAAAAGCGTCCGAGATTATCCCTTGAAACTCGCGACCGAGGTTATCAGCGAAGAAATCACGAATGTTCATCACAGATGAATAGTATTTCTTGGAGAACCAGCGTCGGCGTTTGCGTTTCTTTTCACGACCGATGTCCCCGGAGTTTCCTCGTGGCGTTTCTTTGCCAGTGCCGTAGTCTTGCCAAAGACCA
>JAZORR010000021.1:0-13614 GCA_045656705.1 Muribaculaceae bacterium
TTGTGCTTCCTGTTATCTTGTTTTGTCTATCGCAATTACTTCAATGTTCTCTTTCGCTCTCTTTCATTCGGCCACTGCCGCGTTTGTTTCCGAAAGCGAGTGCAAAGTTACGCACTTTTTTCAAACTGACAAATTTTTCTATAATTATTTTTTCAAGATTTTTTGAAGATTTCTAACAACTACCTATCAGTCAGTGGTTTATATATTTGTTAAGAGATGTTAAAGTTTTTTAGAACTATGTTTTATAACATATTTTGCCGTTTTTAGTTTTTTTTTGAGGCTATGATATTACTCTGGCAAATCAAGACGAAACACGATGCGTTGCACTCCATCTTGATATCGTGTGCTGGAAATGCGAAATCGTCCTATTTCGGCGGTGTGTAGCACATGCGCACCCACACAAAGACACTCGTCGTAGTCACCCACACGCACAATTCTCACCGTTTCGCTCACACCATCGGGCAAACGCTCCATATCAAAACGCTCCTTCACCTCGTCTTGAGTGGCATATTCTATATTAATAGGTAAATCTTGTGCTATAACCTCGTTTACTCTCTCCTCTATTGCTGTCACCTGCTCGGGAGTGAGTGCTTGTGGAAGAATGTAATCACATTTCGACTTTTTACGCTCGATATGTGCATTGTCGGCTCTACGGCAACCAATCATCTTCACCATAGTTCCGTTAAGAATATGCTCAGCCGTGTGCATCGGCGGAAATTCCTGCTTATTATGCTCGTTTAATTGTTGTATATCTATTGTCATTGATTTAATAATTTTAATAAAACATTAGTTTGCCAACACTTGTACTTGTCCAACGCAAATAACCAAAATTCAAATTATCAGAAGATAGCACCAACCTATATTCATCTAAATACACGAAACTATCCCATTCTGAAGGTAGAACTAAAGTTCCAATACACGAATCCTTGAATTGCCTTCCATATGGTGAGCGTAATGTTGAAGGAAATTGCAACATATCTATATGAGAATGCCCAAAAGCAAAGATTCCAATCTCCTTGACGCTTTCTGGAATAATTACCGATGGCAGAATACAATCTGCAAAAACACAATTTATTTCATCTTCTATAGATAATGAATTATTACCAATGCTTAACAATCCTTCCGGCAATTCAAACTTTTCAAGAACTTTAACGCCTCGTAAAAAGTCTGATACAAATCCCTTTACACCTTTGGGAACTATAAATGTTTTTATAGACTTATGAGTATGGGTATAATAATTGTCGTTATACTCTGTAAAATCATTGTCTTGTGAAGGCTCAAACTTAAATGCAACACCATTCTCGTCAATAAAGAATTTTCCCGATTGACTTTCAATGTATTTTTGTTTGAAAAATTTTGTTATCATTGATTATATTGATTTATAAGGTTTACTACCACCTTTATCATTATATCTTTTTCTTCGGTTCTACTCTCTGCTATCATTAGAGTAAGAGCAACAAGTGTATTATCTGCTATACGCTTACTGCCGTCTTCGCGATATAGAATTCCATTCTTTTCCATAAACCAAAGGAAAAGCATAGCAGCTATTCGTTTATTTCCATCACTAAAAGAATGATTCTTCACCACCAAATAAAGTAACATCGCAGCTTTCTCCTCAACACTCGGATAAAGTTCCTCTCCACCCCAAGTTTGATAAATCTGCCCAATAGAACTTTTAAACGAATCATCTTTTTCATTTGCAAACAAAGCACTACCGCCAAATTTAGGCTTTAGGCGATTAATAGCTTCCATTGCATTCTCGTAGGTGGCATAAAATCGATCCTCGCTAATGGTGTTTTCTACAGACAACTCTTGGAAGTCATATTTGTCGAGTGTGTCAAGAGCATATACATAATCTGATATCACCGAAAACAATCCATCTGATTCATCTGACGATAGGTTTTCTTGAGATTTCACAGTAGAAGAAAGCAACCTTACCACACTTTTTAATTCTGCATAATGCTCAAGCTTCAATTTCTCATTTATAGCATATCCTTTTATAATATAGTCTTTCAATATGCGATTTGCCCAAATACGAAATTGGGTACCACGTTTACTTTTTACGCGATAACCAACGGATGTTATCACCTCTATATTATAGTGTTCAACTTGATACGTTTTACCATCAGATGCAGTTGTCGCAAATTTTGCGACAACTTGTAGACCTTCCAACTCTTCTTTTAAAGCATTATTGATATGTTTACCTATCGTTTTAATATCTCTACCAAATAATAAAGACATTTGCGAACGATTCAGCCAAAGCGATTCGTTTTCCAATCTTACATCAAGCGAAATCGTATTATCATCGCTTGTATATATTGCTATCGGTGATGATTCTCCAGTATTCATCTCCATATTATGCTCGTTTAGTTCCATTTTCGTTCGGATTAATTTTGTTTTACTCTCCTTTGCATATTTTGAGGGTGCGATGGCAGCGGATTCCTCCGAAATACTTGTCGAGTACTTGTGCATATATGTCGTTGGGCGAAACGATGTCGAAAAGTGTCATTGACGAACGCAATTTGGCGGCATCTATTCCTCCTCCCATCAAGTCTTCTATTCTCACTCCGTGGTGACTGAGCATGGCTTGCGTGATAGTGCGTAGTCGTGTGTTTAATACTCCATGCTCTAAATATGCTTTGGCTTCGTCCAATCCAGAAATTCCATAATATGTGGCGTTGTAACTATGACCAAGCGATGCCATTTGTGGGAAAATATACCACATCCAATGCGAACGCTTATGTCCTTTCACCATTTCTTCCAAAGCGAGTGAGTAAATATCACAGAAATTTTGTGCTTCTACAAATCTATTCAAATCGTATTCCATATTTCCTATTATTACTATTTTTTATTATTTGGTTTCGTTGGCCTTTCATTTGTAATCCTAATACAAAGATAATTTATTTTTTTAAATTTTGGTAATTTCTGCAAAATTGCAGAGAAAATACGTAAAAAGCACACAATACCTCTGCAATATTGCACAATTCAATTTTTTGCGAAGAAATTTACATAACTTCGTAAGCAGAATAACACAATTGATAGAAAAGAATGGTTATGAATATCTTTCTAAATAGGGACAAGAAAAAAATGATGAATAAAGACTAAACACACATATCACGACGAGATGCCCTACGAAGAAAATAGTACACTGAAAACATTTACTTACGGAAACTATTAAATGAAATTTCCCTACATCACAAAAATCAACAACAAAGGCGATGTGAAGCAGTTTAACTAAAAAACTCTATCCATCGCCTTTTTATCATTTTTACTTATAAAATGTAATCCAATTGGTGGTGTAGCCCGACTCCACTCGGTGAATTTCTACTGCCTTGCCACATGAGTGACGCCACCAAGAATAGTTCCAGCCCTCGCCCATATCCATATAGATGGCGTGGCTTACACCTATTTTATTCAAAGCCTCAACGAAATTGATAAAATTCACAAATCCCTTTGAGTCAATTACGCAAAGTTGACCATTGAGTTCGCACAATGCACGGAACTCATTCACATCGCGAGTGTTTTTAGGATTCACACGATATTTCTGCTTCACTTCGCCATTGCATATCATCATAGCTTGCGAATATGCCATTCCACCTTTTTCGGCAGCCTTATTGAGTAGGCGATCATGGTCGGCATAAGCAAACTCCCATTCACGGCCACCATAGTAGGCAAATGTGCCAGTGTTCACTTCGCACTTATAGCCTTCGTGACGCACACCCCCACTCACATGGTCGCCAGCAATATTGGTGTGCTTAAACTCGTCGAGGTATGTGCCGGTGAACGCAGCAGCCGCACAAAACACCACTGCCGAATCTTCCTTTGCCGGCATCTCGCCCACAGCAAGGTCTATGCGAGAGAATTGAGGATAATACGCCACCAGCGAAATAGTGGAATCCACCTCGATGGTGTCCACCTTCACAAATGTGCCATCGTTCACGCTATCAATCACCTCCACAGGGGCATCGGCCACAGTATCGGCAGCCACAGTTTTTGTTTTGTTGCAACTATTCATAATTAAGAGTGCAATCACGCATTGCACAAGCAAAAATATTTGTTTTCTCATATTTATATCCATTAAAAATGGGATGCACGCACCCCTACTCTGCAAAATTGCAGTCAAAATTAATGCTTTTTCCCCGATTTCACCACAATATTGCAAGAAAATAAATTCTTTTTTTCGTTCACACTATCTTTGTAACAAGAAAATAAGGAAATAGTATTGAATTATAGAAAACACACGTATAACACAAAACTACAGCCCGAAAATAGTATGAAGAGAAACGATATTGACTCGTACCATGAATTATAGATTATACACATATTAGATTTATAGCTCTACAAATCGCATATCTTATTTTACAGCCCTACAAAACACACAAGCAAGGCAGACGCTCCGAGGAGTATCTGCCTTGCTTGCTTATTGGGAAGCATCCCATATTTTACAGTTTTCTCAATTTCTTACTTTTTGGTGGTAGTCACCTTGCGACGCACCACTTTCTTCTTAGGGACATTAGCCTCATCTTCCACTATCTTCAAGCAGTCGGCAAGAGTGAGAGAGTCTATATCTGTTCCCTTAGGGATTTTATAGTTTTTCTTCTTGTAAGCGATATACACACCAAAACGGCCGTTTAGCACTTCGAGTTCTGGTTCTTCATCGAAAGTGCGTAGCACCTTCTTGGCTTCGCTATCGCGTTTTTCCACGATAAGTTGTTGAGCCTCTTCGAGAGTGATAGTCTCAGGAGTGAAACCCTTAGGGATAGACACAAATTTGCCATCGTGCTTAATGTATGGACCGAAGCGTCCCACAGCCACAGTCACCACTTCGCCTTCAAATTCACCCAAATCGCGAGGAAGGTCAAATAACTTCAATGCTTCTTCGAGGGTGATGGTATTGATAGACTGCTCTTTCTTGAGCGATGCAAATTGTGGCTTTTCGTCGGATTCGGTGCTACCGAGTTGCACCACCGGACCGAAACGACCAATTTTCACCGACACAGGTTTGCCCGTTTTAGGATCATCACCAAGCAAGCGTTCGCCCACTTTGTGTTCCAATCGCAGATTCGACACCTTTTCTACATCGGGATGGAAAGTGCCATAGAATCGAGCAATGCCATCGCTCCACTTTTCTTCACCTTCGGCCACCTTATCGAAAGTACCTTCCACAGTAGCAGTGAAGTTATAGTCCATAATCGATGGGAAATATTCGTGCAAGAAGTCGTTTACAATCACGCCCATATCGGTAGGGATAAGTTTACCCTTATCGGCACCCGTATTTTCACTCTTCTTAGAAGCCTTCACTGCACCATTTTTGAGTGTAAGCACCGAATATTCGCGTTTTTCGCCTGCCTTCTCGCCCTTCATCACATATTCACGATTTTGAATAGTGGAGATGGTAGGAGCGTAGGTCGACGGACGACCGATACCAAGTTCTTCGAGTTTGCGCACGAGAGTAGCTTCGGAATATCGCGAAGGATGCTGAGTGAAGCGTTCGGTAGCAGTGATAGTATCAGCCACAACCTTCTCGCCCACATTCACCACAGGAAGCATATTCACATCAGAATCGGCAGTTTCGTCGTCGGAAGACTCAATGTATACCTTCAAGAAACCATCAAATTTCACCACTTCACCTGTGGCAGTGAAATACTCGCTGCGATTGTTCATATTTATATCCACATTTGTTTTCTCAAGCACAGCATCTGCCATTTGCGATGCAATAGTGCGTTTCCAAATGAGATTGTAAAGTTTCTTTTCTTGAGCAGTACCCGGAATATCGTGTTGATTGATATAAGTAGGACGAATGGCTTCGTGAGCCTCTTGAGCACCCTTTGAAGAAGTGTGATACTTACGCACCTTCAAGTATTCTTCGCCTATTTGTTCCTTGATTTCGGCACTGATAGTAGCAATAGCAAGAGAAGAAAGATTTAGCGAGTCGGTACGCATATAGGTGATATACCCCGATTCGTAAAGTTTTTGTGCCACCATCATAGTTTGCGACACAGTGAATCCAAGTTTGCGAGATGCTTCTTGTTGCAAAGTAGATGTGGTGAACGGAGGTGCAGGAGATTTCTTCACCGGTTTCACAGTCACATCGCCCACAGTGAATTCGGCTGTCTTGCAAGCCTCGAGAAGTTCGCGTGCTTCGGCTTCGGTGGCCAAGCGTTTATTTAGCTCGGCATTCATAGCCGTCTTAGCACCTTCGGGCATCATTTGAGCCACCACACGATAGTATGGTTCGCTCTTGAAGTCCTTGATTTCCTTTTCACGCTCTACGATGAGACGCACAGCCACACTTTGCACACGACCAGCCGATAGTGCAGGCTTGATTTTCTTCCAAAGGATTGGCGACAATTCAAAACCCACAATGCGGTCGAGTACACGACGAGCTTGCTGAGCATCTACAAGATTGATATCTATATCGCGAGGATTTTCTATAGCATTGAGAATAGCATTCTTAGTGATTTCGTGAAACACAATGCGCTTAGTGTTTTCGGCCTTAAGCCCGAGCACCTCATACAAGTGCCAAGCGATAGCTTCTCCTTCACGGTCTTCATCGGATGCAAGCCACACCATTTCGGCTTCCTTTGCTGCTTTCTTCAATTCCTTTACGAGTTCCTTCTTATCGGCAGGGATTTCGTATATCGGTTCGAAACTCTTATCTATATCAATACTGAAGTCCTTCTTGCGAAGGTCGCGTATATGACCATAGCTCGACAGAACTTTATAGTCCTTTCCTAAAAATTTCTCTATAGTCTTTGCCTTTGCAGGAGACTCCACTATCACCAAATTCTTTGACATCTTCTTTTCTTCTATTGCTGTGTTTGTGTTGGAATGTGACTATCTCCACAGCCACATTTTCTAAAATCGGCGACAAAATTAGACAAAAAATTATTATTTCCTCACCTATTTTTGATTTTTTATAAGCCCTTACACCTTATATATATCTATATACATATTATATATGTATAATTTTTTTCAGAAATTTACGCCTTCACTTCGGCACGAAGGGCATAAGTGTTGCGAAGAGTCTCAAATGACTCGGGAGCCGATTTCAAAGCCGCAGTATCTACGAGTGGATTGTAACTTGCCATAATTCCTTCCAAAGTCACCTCGTCGGCACCCTTCAACGGAGCATCTACCTTAGGTATGTCTATATCCCATCCGAAATGCTCGGCCAATGCCTCAAGTAGCATAGAGGTGGCTCTCGTCTTGCCTTCCTCTGAATATCCAGCAATGTGAGGAGTAGCAATATAGGCCATATTGAGCAAATCGAAGTTCAGTTGTGGCTCGTTTTCCCAACAGTCTACCACCACATCTTTGAGAGTAGACACATGTTTAGTTTCCAATAGTGCAGCAGTATCTATCACTTCGCCACGAGCACAATTGATGAGTAATTGGCACTTCTCAAGTCCCAACACAAACTGACGATTGGCCATGTGATATGTGGCATCAATCCCTTTGTGAGTGAGAGGAGTGTGGAATGTGATGATATCGGCATCGTGAATGATTTTGCTCAATGGCACATAATCGGCCGAACCTGTAGCACGTTGCAACGGAGGATCGTTGATCAACACCTTAAAGCCCAACTTTCTTGCCCATTTGGCCACTATACTGCCCACATTACCCACGCCCACTACGCCGATAGTGAGTCCCGCAGGAGAGAATAGGTATTCTTTCTTCATCCAATTGCCTATAGCCGACAGTACATATTGTGCCACAGCCGGAGCATTGCAGCCCGGAGCATTTTTCACCGTGATACCTTTGCTTTTGCAGTAATCAAGGTCGATATGGTCCATACCGATGGTAGCAGTGCCTATAAACTTACACTTGCTACCTTCCAATAGTGCCTCATCGCATTGAGTGCGAGTGCGCACAAGCAGCACATCGGCATCTTTCACCACTTCCTTGGTGATTTCCTGATAAGGAAGGTACAACACTTCTGCGTGTTTCTCAAGCAGTCCCGAAATGTAAGGGATATTTTTCTCTACTATTATTTTCATATGATTATATGTCTGTTATAATTACATCGTGTGCCACACATACGAGACCACACACAAAGCCATAAAAATAAGATATAAAATATACTTTCTTGCGTGCTTTCTTATGGTGAATGCATGTGCCATTTGCACCGATAGGCATATATTCAGCACCGACAAGTAAGCAAGAATATTTCCTCCATCAAGCACCATCATAATTATAGTGAGGAACATCACCACGATGAAAAAACCGTTGTAGGAGCGTGTTTGCAACTTATACGATATGAGTTTCAGTACATTCATACCGAATAATACAAGTGTGAGCAATATAGTTGTTCCCACCACCGTGAGCATCTGTGCCGAGTGCAAGAACTCGTGGTTTTGCCATATAGGAGCGAAATGAGGTGGTTGCAAAGCCGCGAAGTCTACTATGCCCGTACCCAATACTATCCACAATGGAGTGGCAATACCAAATAGCATAGCCAATACGCTACGCACATTCATGGCACGCATCTGCATAAAGCCTACAAACAAGGCTATCAACAGATAACCAAACACATAGTTGAATAAGCATCCTGCCACAGTCAAGGCAAAAACCAAATACACTCTGCGTTGTGGAGTGCGATCTTGGTAAGTGCTGAAAAGGATTGTCGTGAGCAGCATAAGTCCTGCACTCAGGATCGTACCTTCAAAAAATTGATACATCACAAGCGGATTGGCTATGCCGAGCAATAAATAAGTAGACGCAAAGATATAAGTCACCTCACGCACATAAGCCGATGCCTTATTGAGAAACGACATCACGGCACTCACTCCCACCATTCCACCTATTCCCAATAGCATTTTCACTGCCAAAGGAAGCGACGAGAGTGATTCGGTGCTGAAGCACACACCATCAGTGAGTACACCCAGTGCGTTCACTTTATCACAAGCAAACCACGACAGCAAAACGAACAAAACAGCCGTCAATATATAAAATTGACGACCGTTTAAAAAATTATTTATATAATCCTCTCTTATCACACTTTTATCGGAGTATTCCGTAATAGAATTACTAATTACTCTTTTCTAATTACTAATTTTACTTGAGGTCGGCACCGATATCGCGACGGAAATACATTCCCTCGAAATTCACCTTTGCAATGCTTGCAAAAGAGCGTGCAAGAGCTTCGTCCTTAGTTTCGCCGTAAGAAGTAGCAGCTATCACACGACCTCCGGCAGTCACAAGTGTGTCGCCGTCTTTCTTAGTTCCTGCGTGGAAAAGAATACTATCGGTCACATCTTCCACTCCTGTGATCACCTTACCCTTTTCGTAGTCGCAAGGATAACCACCGCTCACCATCATCACAGTCACAGCATAGCGAGGATCTATTTCAAGTGTGCAATCGGCAAGTTTACCTGCAGCCACTGCTTGGAAAAGTTCCACAAGGTCGCTCTTCAAGCGAGGCATCACCACTTCGGTTTCAGGGTCGCCCATACGCACATTATATTCAATCACCATAGGTTCGTTCTTCACATTGATAAGACCAAGGAAGATAAAGCCCTTATATGTGATGTTTTCAGCCTTCAATCCGTTCACTGTAGGCTCGATGATGCGAGTGCGCACCTTTTCCATGAACACCTCATCGGCAAAACATACAGGCGACACAGCACCCATACCACCAGTATTCAATCCGGTATCACCTTCGCCTATACGCTTATAGTCTTTTGCTACAGGAAGCACCTTATAACTATTGCCATCGGTAAGCACAAACACCGAGCATTCGATACCCGACAAGAATTCTTCTATCACCACAGTAGCCGACGATGCACCAAACATACCATTAAGCATTTCGCCAAGTTCCTTCTTTGCTTCGTCGAGAGTAGGTAGAATAAGTACACCCTTACCTGCAGCAAGACCATCGGCCTTCAACACGTAAGGAGCTTCAAGACTTTCCAAGAAGCGATAACCTTCTTCGATAGTGTCCTTGGTCACACTCAAGTAGCGAGCAGTAGGGATATCGTGGCGTAGCATAAATGCCTTGGCAAAATCCTTGCTGCCTTCGAGTTGAGCGCCTTCTTTAGAAGGACCTATTACAGGCACACCGGCAAGAGCCTCATCGTTTTTGAAATAGTCGTAAATACCTGCCACAAGAGGGTCTTCATTACCCACTACCACCATATTCACACCCTTTTCAAGCACAAAAGCCTTCACAGCGTCAAAATCAAGTGGAGATAGAGCCACATTCTCGCCGAATGCATGAGTACCACCATTACCTGGAGCAATGTAAAGTTTGCCAAGTTTTTCGCTTTGGTTCATCTTCCATGCCAAAGTGGCTTCACGACCACCCGAACCAAGTAGCAATATATCTATTTTGTTCATTGTTGTTATGGTTATTTGGTTTGTTTATCAATCATTTGTATTTTCTTCATTAGTCTTTCTGGTGCGTCTTCTTCCAGCATTTATCACCACTTCGTTATCACGAGAAAGACTTGGTGAACGGAATTTCACAATCTTCTTAGCGAAGCGTTCGCTGTGGTCTCTTCCATCGATTTCAGAGCGTTCGATTTCTTCTTTGCGACGTTCTTGATATGGCTTGCGATAACGTGCTTCCAATGCGTTCTTTGGAGCTTCTTCACCAAAACGAGATGGACGACGACCGCCTCGACGATTTCCTTCATCTTTGCGATCGAAACTGCTGCGAGCAAACTTCTTTCCTTCGGTACGACGACCTTCTTCACCATCTTTCTTGAAGATAGAACGACTACCGCGTTCGAAACGGCGTTCCTTGCCTTCAAACTTCTTGTTTTCGCGACGCAATGGTTTGCCCACGCTGCTCTTAGAAGCGCGAGTTCCGTTTTCAGCATCATCCTCGCCTTCGTCTCCTAATGTAGGTTCGAAGCGTGAACGCAAGAATTTTTGTTTAGCCTCGCCACGGAAGTTTTCATTCTTCACAGAGCGACCTTCTTTTCGGAATTCGCTATATGTACCATCAAATATTACATATTCACGCAATTCACATTCAAGCGAACCGTTAAGCACAGGATACTTAATAGATGGTTTCAAACCTATCTTATCGAATGTTTCGCTCACGGCACTTATCACCCATGCATTGTAGCCCTTGAATTGACTCTTGAGCATAACACCGATACCATCGTAAAGTGCATCCATATCGTCGCTCTTGATACGCTCGCCATAAGGTGGATTAGTGATAAGCACACCACCGCCTTCAGGTACATTGCAGATTTCTTGGAACGGACACACATCCACTTCAATGTATTTGCCCACACGAGCACTCTTAATATTGGCACGAGTGATACCTATAGCCTTTGGTGAGATATCAGAGCCATATATTTTGTATTCATAATCACATTCGTTGCTATCGTCGTTGTAGATGCTTTCAAATAATTCTTCATCAAAATCATCCCAACGTTCGAATGCAAAACTGCTACGGTACACACCAGGATAGATGTTTGCAGCAATAAGAGCAGCCTCGATAAGGAATGTACCACTACCACACATAGGATCGTAGAAATTGCTCTTTCCATCCCATCCACTTAGTTTGATGATACCTGCAGCAAGCACTTCGTTGATAGGAGCCTCAGTTTGTCCCACACGATAACCACGCTTGTGTAGCGACTCACCCGAACTATCAAGCGAAATAGTCACCTCATCGCCCGAGATATGCACATCTATCATCACATCAGGATTGCTCACTCTGATAGATGGACGCTCTCCACATTTTTCGCTGAAATAGTCGGCAATAGCATCTTTCACTCTATAAGTTACGAATTTTGAGTGACGGAAATCTTCGCTATATACTGTAGAATCGATTGAGAATGTGCGTTTCACACTCATAATTGATTCCCACTTAAACTTCTTCGACATTTCGTAAAGTTCATCCACATTTGTAGCGTGGAATTTGTAGATAGGTTTCAAGATGCGCAATGCAGTACGGCAACAGAAGTTGGCACGATACATCGTAGCCTTATCACCCTTGAAGGCTACTACGCGTTTACCAGTCTCTACATCTTCGGCACCAAGAGCCTTCAATTCATCGGCAAGAACATTTTCCAATCCTTGGAAGGTCTTTGCCACCATTTCAAACTTGTCACTCATCTTTATCTTCTAACTTTGTATGTTGTTTGCTTTTAGCTTGTATTAATTTCTCTCCAGGAGCCACATCGGTAGTAACCCAAATGTTACCGCCCACCACAGCACCATCGCCTATGGTGACTCGTCCCAATATTGTGGCATTTGAATATATCACCACATTGTCGCCAATAATAGGATGGCGTGGTATGCCTTTTATGAGGTTATCGTTGTCGTCGGTAGGGAAACTGCGTGCTCCGAGTGTCACACCCTGATAGAGCTTCACATTTCGTCCTATGATGGCAGTTTCACCTATCACCACACCGGTACCGTGGTCTATCGCAAAGCATTCACCAATGGTAGCACCTGGATGAATGTCGATGCCTGTCTCGGAATGAGCACTTTCGGTAATCATACGCGGTATCACAGGCACTCCGGCAAGCAAGAGCTCGTGTGCTATGCGATAATTGATAATAGCCTTTATGCTCGGATAACAGTATATCACTTCGGCTGTGGAAGTGGCAGCAGGGTCGCCCTTGAAGATAGCCATCACATCGGTGTGAAGCACACGACGCAATTCTGGAAGATTGGAAATAAAGTCCAATGCCACGCATCGAGCTTTTTCCTTAACCAAATCTATTGCTATCGTTTCGTCGCAGTCTTTACCAACAAGACTGCCTGCCACTATTTGATTTTCTAAAATATTCTTGAGACGCTCGCATTGCAAACCGATAGTATACTCTATGTTATAACTATTCACATCGGCACCGCCAAAAAAACCAGGGAAAAGCAACGAACGACATAAGCCTATCATTTCGGCTATAAGAGTTTCTGATGGCAAGGGTTCGCCTCCCATACGCATATGACACATTCTTTGCAAATTTTCTTTGCAAGCCAGCGACTTCACTGTCGCCTTGATTTTCGTCTCATCTTGATAAGTCTCTGCGTTCATTTGCCTCTACGAAACTTCGATAAATTCCACAAATAAGTTATAACATTTGCATCAGGGAATAGCTTCCAAACTTCACCATTACGTTAGTGTAATAACACTACCTCTGCAATTTCTCAACAAAAATACAACAAAACTCCCAAAATATCTACTTTTTTTCACGATTAATTGTAGGCAATGAATTATTTCTTATTTTTTTCTCATTTTCTCATCTAATTATCCTTTTTAAGGAAACTTTCGTGCAATTTTTTTTGTAACTTTGCACTCTAATAACTTACCTATATAACGACTAACATTTATTTTTAAATAAAATTTATTACTAATCTAAAAACTAACTGTAAAAGATGAGAAAGGTATTACTTTCAATCGCAGTGCTTATGAGTTCTGTGGCATCTGCTCAGCTTCTAAATGTGGGTGCAGCCTCTAAGGTTGCTCTTCCTGAAGGAACTGAAGTTGCACAAGTAACTTTGAGCCATGACGGTTCGTTTGCTGTTATCAATAGCAACAACGGTCTTGAAAAACTAAATCTTGCTAATGGCAAGACAGTGAAAATCGCTTCTTCTGCAACATTCTCTGGTGTAGAAATCAGCGAAGACGGTAAAACCGTAGTATTCAAA
>JAZORR010000022.1:0-24077 GCA_045656705.1 Muribaculaceae bacterium
ATAAAATTACCTGAACTTAAAGAGTAAATCATACTGCCTGTAAAGTTTGAATTCGTGTTATCAAAAGTACCAATCAATGTTTCTATTACAATAGAACAAACCTTATTTTCAAACGAAACAGCTCTTAATTGGCATTGTAATAGTTGCAATGATTCATTGTATAGAGGAACAATCAAAGCGGTAGAATCTGATTCTGTAAAATAACCATTTTCCCACATTGGTTTGACTGTATAATTAGTTCTGGTTGTAGTGTCCCCCAATAATCTATTAACTTCTAAAGGTAAATATATCTTATTTTGTGTTTTGTTTATTATGTTCTTAGTTTGTTTCAATAATTGTTTGTGTTCCTTATTTAAGGTAGAGATGTATTCTTGCATCATCATGGCTCTTGTTTCCTCTCCGAATTGGGTTAACTCCTGTTGAAATTGTTCTTGTGTTCTATTGTTAGTAGCGTCTTGTGCCGATGCCATAAAAGCAACGCACATCGCCATAATTGAAAAAATTTGTCTTGCATTCATAATCTGTTTTTGTTTTAAGTTATGATTCTCTATGAATAGGATTAATAGAAGTGCACTTTGCCTTTAGTGTCAACAAACATCTTACCGTTATGCTTTAGTATAGCAGAATATTTATAATAATTTGCACCTCTAACTTGAGTTAATCTATACTTTTCATCTCTTCGCATTCTCTCGTTATCAAAATTATTTTCTTTAGGAGAATCTATAACACCCCAAGGATAACCTTTTGCGTCAATTTCAGCTATAATCTTATCATCATTAAATACCACTGTACTAAGCAAACTTCCACTAATATTTGATTTCAAACAAAGATATTCACTGCAAGAATCACTTGGTATAACGAATGTAGAATTTACTATTTGATGGTAGTTTCCTTCTTTATCTAAAGCTATAACAAGCTCAGATTCCACAATAGAAGAATCAACCTGAGCCACTGCAGGTACACACAACATAGCCTCATAATTATCTCTTTTCACAAAATAAGCATTATTAAATTGTAAAATAGATTTAATGCATTCTTTATTGTCGGTAATAAGATTATTTACTTCTATCGGCAATTCTATTGTATTCTTTATCTTTTTAGCAAGATTCTTAGTATATTGTAAAACTTGTATTTGTTTTTCCGATAGCATATCTGTAGAGTCGGCAGGGATAAATTCTTGCATCATCATGGCTCTTGTTTCCTCTCCGAATTGGGCTAACTCCTGTTGAAATTGTTCTTGTGTTCTATTGTTAGTAGCATCTTGTGCCGATGCCATAAAAGCAACGCACATCGCCATAATTGAAAAAAATTGTCTTGTGTTCATAATCTCTTTTGTTTTAAGTTTGGTGCAAAATTAGCCCCATAAAATCCCAAAACCAAGAAAAAAAGTACGCAAAAAGTACGCAAATCACCTTTTCACCCACCGAAACGCACTTCTTTCGTATAAAAAAGGGGGATATGT
The DNA here is from genome assembly GCA_045656705.1 of Muribaculaceae bacterium. Classification (GTDB taxonomy): domain Bacteria; phylum Bacteroidota; class Bacteroidia; order Bacteroidales; family Muribaculaceae; genus RGIG4576. The sequence goes on from JAZORR010000022.1 coordinate 1,463, forward strand.
TACTTTTTATGAAACATACCCCCATCACTAAAAAACAATTACCGTGATATTTCTACTAATAGATTATTCTTCAGTTTCGCCCTTCATTGCTGCGAAAATCTTAGCTTCGATTTCTTCAGCAAGTTCTGGATTATCGGCCATTGTGCGTTTAGCAGCTTCGCGACCTTGACCTATCTTAGAGTCTTGGTAAGAGAACCAAGCACCGCTCTTCTTCACGATACCATATTGCACACCAAGATCCACAAGTTCGCCTATCTTAGAGATACCGTGACCGAAAAGAATTTCAAATTCAGCCTTACGGAATGGAGGTGCCACCTTATTCTTCACCACTTTCACGCGAGTTTGGTTACCAAGCACTTCTTCGCCGTCTTTGATTTGACCTATGCGACGGATATCAAGACGCACCGAAGAGTAGAACTTCAAGGCGTTACCACCGGTAGTGGTTTCAGGAGTACCAAACATCACACCAAGTTTATCGCGAAGTTGGTTGATGAAGATACAAGTGGTATTAGTCTTAGAAATGGTAGCAGTGAGTTTACGCAACGCTTGCGACATAAGTCTCGCTTGAAGTCCCATCTTGCTATCGCCCATTTCGCCTTCGATTTCGGCCTTAGGAGTAAGAGCAGCCACAGAGTCGATTACGATGATATCGATAGCCGAAGAACGGATAAGTTGGTCGGCGATTTCGAGAGCCTGCTCACCATTGTCGGGTTGAGAAATCCAAAGATTATTTACATCTACACCAAGTTTTTCGGCATAAAAACGGTCGAATGCGTGCTCGGCATCGATAATAGCCGCAATACCACCTTGTTTTTGTGCTTCGGCGATGGCGTGAATGGCAAGAGTGGTCTTACCAGATGATTCAGGACCATAGATTTCGATGATTCTACCACGAGGGTAACCGCCCACACCAAGAGCATAGTCGAGAGCAATCGAACCAGTAGGGATCACTTCCACATCTTCCATACTTTCGTCGCCCATCTTCATAATCGAACCACGACCATAAGTCTTGTCGATTTTATCCATTGCTATTTGTAATGCTTTAAGCTTTTCAGCCGAAACCGGTACTCTTTCCGGTGCTTTCGCTTTTTGTTCAAGTTCTTCCATCTTTCTATATTTTTATTTGTTTATATTCAATTTATTTGTGTGATTCACCACTTCTATATATATGTATTGTGGTGTCATTCTCTAATCACGATACAAAATTACATAGAGGTTGGGCAAATTTCTTGCACACCACATTAAAAAAAGGTAAAAATTTTATTTTCGCCTATTTTTTAAGCAATTTTTGAAGTAATTCAGGTTCGTTGGTGGTGATGAAGTCTACACCTTGTTCTATACACCACTTCATATCGTCTTCAAGGTTTACAGTCCACACATTCACTTTCATTCCCAAATCGTGGCATTCCTTGATCCACTCTGGATGCTTGCGAAGCACGCGCAAATTGTAATCCATACCGGCTGCACCCAATTTATGAAGTTCCTGAGGCGACTTTTCGCCATTTAAATAATATACAGGAGTGCCTTTAGGAGCATATTTTATAAATTCTTCGAGAGCGGCAGCCGAGAAAGTGATATATTCCACGCGGTCGTTAAGTCCGAGGCGTTCCACCATTCTTATGCCATCTATCACAGCTTTCGCTTCGAGCAGACGATTTTTGTGAGGTTTCAATTCAAAAATAAGTCGGGTAGAGCATTCTTTACCTTTCAAGAGATAATCTTCGAGAGTAGGCACAGTTTCTCCATTGGCAAGTTTTATAGCAAGCACCTCTTGTGCAGTAGCCTCCTCAAAAGTGATACCTTGCACCACAGCATCATGATTTACCACAAGATTACCATCGGCAGTCATCCACACATCAAATTCAGAACCATAGCAAGCAATAGAATCGGCCTTCACGAGAGCACGAATAGAATTTTGAGCCGAGCCGTCGGTTTTCCAATAACCACGATGTGCAATCACTTGAGTTTGAGCCATAGCTGCAAACGAACTAATTATCATCAAATATAAAATACCAATTGTTCTCATATCTAAATGTTCATTAATAGTTTTATGTTCTACAAAAATACAATTTTTTTCTTAATTTTTCCGATTTCGAGGATGAAACTGTAGAATTTCTTCTCGCAAGAAAGAGCGGTCGAGATGCACATATATCTCGGTGGTGGTGATGCTCTCGTGGCCCAGCATTTGCTGAATGGCACGCAGATTGGCTCCCCCTTCGAGCAAATGAGTGGCAAAAGAGTGACGCAAGGTGTGCGGACTCACAGTCTTCTTTATTCCTGCACGCTCACACAAGTCTTTTATAATATAGAATATCATCACGCGCGTGAGTTTATTGCCTCGTCGGTTGAGGAACACAATATCCTCGCACCCTTTTTGCTCAGGCACAGAGGCACGCCCTTCGTTCATATATTTATTTATTTCTTCGAGGGACACAGGCGAAATAGGCACAAGTCGCTGCTTATCGCCCTTACCTATCACCACCACATATCCCTCACGAGCATAAATATTGCTTATGCGAAGGTCTACGAGTTCGCTCACACGCAATCCACATCCGTAGAGAGTCTCTATAATGGCACGATTGCGTTGGCCTTCAGGTTTGCTCATATCTATCTCGCCAATCATGGCATCAATTTCGTCCACAGTGAGCACGGTGGGCAGATGTCGGCCGAGGCGAGGAGTCTCAAGAAGGAGCGTAGGATTTTTTTCGATATATCCTTCCATTTTTAAATATTTAAAAAACACCTTCAATCCCGAAATGATGCGCGCCTGCGAAGTGGCAGCCATACCCAAATCGTGCAGACAACTCACAAAATAATGCAAGTCATCTTCCACCACTTCGGTGATAGGTTTGCCCTGCAGATAGTCGACAAACTTCTGCACATCATATCCATAACTCACCCCTGTGTTCTCGGAAAGTCCCTTTTCCAGACGCAGATATAGGACAAATCGCCCTATTACTTCTTCTATGTTGTTAATATTTCTCATCTTATAGTACACAAAGCTAATAAAAAATAAATGTTTTTTGTAACTTTACACCTCAAATAAAACATTAAAAAAAATGAATACAGAAAATAATCCTAAAAACATCGCAAAAAATAAGAATCTAATAGGTGTGATTATTTCAATCGTGGTGATGGCAGTGATATCACTCGCCTACTTCTATCCCGATGTAGTAAACGGCAATGTGCTTCAACAACACGATACCACCCAAGGTATAGCCAATGGCCAAGAGGCAAAAGCCTTCACCGAAGCCACAGGCGAGGTGACTCGTTGGACCAACTCTCTATTTTCGGGTATGCCAACCTTCCAAATTTCTCCATCTTATGAGAGTAGCTCGCTTGTGAGCTGGATAGGCAAGGTATATGGCTTGGGATTGCCAGCACCAGCCAACCTCATCTTTATGATGATGATAGGATTTTTCATACTGATGCTTGCATTTAAGGCTCGCTGGTATGTGGCACTATTCGGTGCTATTGCCTACGCCTTCTCTTCTTATTTCTTTATAATCATAGGAGCAGGCCACATCTGGAAGTTTGCTACACTCACCTACGTGCCACCTACAATAGCAGGTATCGTGTGGTGCTATCGCAAGAAATATCTCTTAGGAGGCATTGTAGCAGCACTTGCAGCCACTATGCAGATAGCATCAAACCACTTCCAAATGACCTATTACTTTGCGTTCTTATTTGTAGCACTTGCAGTGGGTTATCTTGTGAATGCCATTAAAGAAAATACTCTAAAGGAATGGGGAATAGGCACAGGCGCGCTTGCTATTGCCGCCATATTGGCTGTGGCTGCGAATGCACCAAACCTTTACAGCACCTACGAATATAGTAAAGAAACTATGCGTGGTGGTCATTCTGAAATAACATCTGGCACCAATGCTTCGGCATCAACAGGTCTTGATAAGGACTACATCACTGCATGGAGTTATGGTATAGACGAAACTGCAAGTCTTATAGTGCCAAATGTGAAAGGTGGTGCCACTATTCGTCCCGAAAGAGGAAGCAATAAATTTATGAGCCTTGCCGAAACCAAGACTGCTCACGACCTACTAAATAGTGGCAATATCAGAGGCGAAGAATTTCAATACTTGAGCCAATTCCCACAATACTTTGGCGACCAACCTATGACCAATGGTCCTGTGTATGTGGGTGTGGTGGTATTTGCACTATTTGTACTCGGTTGCATCACAGTGAGAGGTGGAGTGAAATGGGCATTGCTCGTAGCCACTCTCCTATCGTTGCTTATGGGCTGGGGACACAATGCAATGTGGTTTACCGACTGGATGATCGACCACTTCCCATTGTACAACAAATTCCGCACCGTGGCAAGTGCCTTCGTGGTACTTGAACTCACCATCCCATTACTTGCTGCTCTTGCGCTCAACAAGATTTTCACCGAAGAAGATTTTGCTAAAAATCATAAAAAAGCCATCATCGGTTCGTTTGCAGCCACAGCCCTTGCGTGCTTGCTCATCTATATAGCACCAAGTATGTTTGGTGGCTTCACCCAACAAGAAAGCGACCAATTTATAGCCACAGGCGTATCACAACAAATACCAAACCTATTCAATGCCATCGAAACCATTCGTCTTGAAATGGTGAGTGCCGATGCATTGAGAAGTTTGATGTTCTTGGTGTTCGGTTTTGGCATGTTGCTTCTATTCTTCTCAAAGAAACTCAATGCCACAGCAAGTGGCGTGGCAATAGCAGTGGTGATACTTGTGGATATGTTCTCTGTGAACAAACGCTACATCAGCACTACTTCATTCACATCGCCAATGCCACAAACCGAACAGATAGCGGCTCGTCCTGTGGATAAGAAAATCCTACAAGACACCACTATGAATTATCGCGTGGTGGATTTCAACAAATTTGGCGATGCTGCACCATCTTACTATCATAAGATGATAGGTGGCTATCACGCAGCAAAACTCACTCGCTACCAAGACCTCATCGACCATCAAATCACTAAGGGCAATCCTGAAGTGCTGAATATGCTCAACACCAAGTATTTCATCGTCGACGACAACAACGCTCAAGTAAATCCCGATGCACTCGGCAATGCTTGGTGGGTGGAAAAGGTGGACTATGTGAACACTCCTAACGAAGAAATGGCTTATCTTACCGATTTCCGTGCCGATAGCACAGCAGTGGCCGATGCCAAGTTTAAAACTATCCTTGGCGAAGATTTCGCACCAAGAATGGAAGGCGACACTATCTACGAAACCACTTATGCACCAAACGAGCTCAACTATTACTGCGTGAGCGAAAATGGCGGTGTGGCAGTATTCTCGGAAGTATATTTCCCATGGGGCTGGAAAGCAATTATCGATGGCGAACCAGCCGAAATAGCACGCGTAAACTATGTGCTACGCGCACTCAAAGTGCCTGCTGGTGCTCACACCATCAATTTCAAGTTTGAACCCGATGCCGTAATCGCTGCCGACCGCATAGCATACGCCGCAATAAGCATTATCTACCTTGTGGCAATAGCAGGAGTGGGCTTGGCTATTTGGCGTAAACGCAAAAATAAAACAGCATAAAGCAACAAGTGAAACTCAAACGATACATAACAGCTCTTCAACGCTTTCACCGAAGCAGAGGCTTTGGCATTCACTCGCCATTCGCATTTAAGTTTGTACTGAATGTGCTACGCGAGCGATTACCTTACTATGCCTACGAAGATATAAAAAAACTTCGCACCCTTGCCATCTCCCACACCAATGGAGTGTGGCGCAGGAAGCGTGTAATATCGCTAAAGAGTGCAAAGATGCTGTTTCGTGTCACCAACTATTTCAATCCTTCACAAATATTGCAAATAGGCACAAGTTATGGAGTGTCGAGTGCGTCGATGCTTGCCGTATCGAGCAAGTCGGAACTATTCTTATGCAAGCCCAATGCCAAGGAGTTTCCTGCTACTCACGACATCTTATCGCACTTCGGCAACACCATTCACTATTTCCCATCGTTCAAGCAAGGGATAGAAGCCTATACCCACACCGAAAGTGGCGAAAACAGACCTTTTGTGGTGGTGAACGAGATAGAACCCGACGAATATAACTCAATACTCTCATATCTCTACAAAGTGAGAAACGGTAGCGGAGTGATAATCATTCGCAATCTTAGCAGAAACACTCACACCCAAGCCTTATGGGAAGCCGTGCGTGATGCTGCGCCCACCGGTATGACCTTCTACAATCACAATATGGCTATCATTGTGGCATCATCAAAACTTCTGCACCAGAATTTCTCTCTTTGGTTTTAAACATACTCAATGAATTATGAATATAGTGAAATTAAGCGGTAGCGTAGGCGAGCAAATGTTTCAATACGCTTTCTATATGCGTCTTCGCAAAAATCATCCCGATGCACTTATCGATGCACCAAACGATTGGATAGGCCGAATGTTTCCCGGACTACCATTCAAAACACTTGCCACACGCAAGGAAGTGAATAGTGTGCATAAGTCGCTACTTGGCACTCTCACCGGAGCAAAATGCATAGGCACCGACTACAAAGAGCAAGACCACACCTATAAGTCAAATCTTACCGACTGCACCGACACATATTTCGATGGTTCGTGGCTTTCTTATCGCTATTTCGACAGCATAGCTCGCGAAGTGGAACAAGCGTTCACTGTATCGCCCAAACGCCTCACCGAAGGCACACAAAATATCATAAAGATGCTCGAAAAGGAAGGCGAATCGGTGTCGATACATGTGCATAAGCCCACAAGCAAACAAAACACTTGCACCAAGGATTATTATAACTGGGCTATCGCTCACATTCGCACTTTCATCGAAAATCCGTTTTTCGTGATTATCACCGACGACGAAAAGTGGGTGAAGGAGAACCTATTGCTCAACGATGACGAACATTTGTGTATCACTGCTCCAGCCAATACGCATTTCTCTATTATCCAACTTTTCAATCGCGCTAAGCATAATATCATTGCCAACACTCTTGAGAGCTGGTGGGCTGCATGGCTCAATACCAATCCCGATAAGATAGTGATAGCTCCTAAGAAATGGAGTCATACTGCCGAATATCCCGATCTTATTCCTCTCTATTGGATTTCGGTACCAACCACTTAAAGTCAGTTAGGAGTGAGAAGTTAGGAGTGGGGAGTTTGCATATTTGCAGAGGCGTTGCAGGAATGTGGATTGAGCGTGGATGGCTTGTGTGTTGCACCATTCGGTGATGTTGCGTGCCTGTGCTTGTGGCGCGTAGAGAAGTGCAAGCGTGTTCCACACAATGCAGTCTTCGATGATGTGTGCTATTTTCCAACTATACACCTGCTGCGAAGATGAGTGTGGAAGGTGGATAGATAATGTAACCATATCGTCGACCGAAGTAACATCTGTCACATATCCGTCAAACCTCTGTGCAAAATCCTTTATACCGATTTCAATCATTGCATCAATATCGGTCATTGATATGGGATTGACAATAGGCGGCAGTGTAGCCAAATTGGTGATTTCAACCCAAGCACATTGAGTGCTGATTTTTCTCTTGATAGATGCGAGGCTAAGCCCCACAGTAAAAGTATTGTTCATAGTATTAAAATTTGGTATTAAAATTAAGTATTAAGCAATATCATATAAAAATTTGTAACAATAATCGTGCGAGAGGAAAAACCTGCTTGCACGCTTTTCGGCAAGCACACGCGAAATAGCATTAGCGAAAGAAAGTAGTGGAAGCCGACGCATCTCATCTATTACCAATAGATAGAGTTCGTGCCACATCTGCTGGCGAAGCGTTTGCCTGAATCCCTTAGATCCATGGTGCCGAATAGTGGAAAGCACCTTATAGGCGTGTGGGAAACTCACGTGAAAGTGTGGATGTGATTCGTGAATTACACGGTCCACCACTTTTCTACGATTTACCACGCTATTCTTAGCGTATTCATCCTTGAGAATTCGCTTATAGGAATCCACAAGTTCCTTGTTTCTCAGTTCGAGAAGTTCATTTTGTGTAAAAGTCATAGTATTATTAAGGATAAATTAAAATTGTTATTTAACCACAAAGGTAATACATAAATTTGGTCATTTGCAAATAAAAGTGGTATTTTCACCACTTAGTTATCCTTTTTAACACTTTTGTTTTTGGATAGAAGAACATTCTAAATTTAGACATAAAGACATAAAGACATAAAATTTTTATATAGGGACGCTTTCCTGTGTTTGTCCTTTGCTCCACGCACTAAAGTAGTGCGGTTACCTTAAATGAAGCCCTAAGCTTAAAAGCATACGGCTATTGCTTCGAACGAAGTATCAGCGAGCTAAAGGTTAAATAAAAACAGTCCTTCGGACATTTATTCTTGCCGATGATGAATATACCGGCGGACGCACGAGCCGTGCGTCCCTACTTTCCTTTTGGTAATCGACGATTTATGTGCATATATTTTAGATGGTGTATTCTGTAATGTCTCTAAGGACAATAAGGTCTTTAAGGGTAATGGCGAATTTATGCTGGGCTTCACGAAGTGACAGTGAGGTTTACTTTTGTGCCAAGATGTATATAATTCTCAAGAAAAATAGCCGAAAAAGTGAGTTTAGGTGGGTAAAAAGGTGATTTGCGTACTTTTTGCGTACTATTTTTCTTGGTTTTGGGGTTGTATAATGCTAATTTTGCATAAAACTTAAACCAAAAAGATTATGAACACAAGACAATTTTTTTCAATGATGGCTATGTGCGTTGCTTTTATGGCATCGGCACAAGACGCTACTAACAATAGAACACCAGAACAATTCCAGCAGGAATTGAAGCAATTCGGAGAGGAAACAAGAGCCATGATGATGCAAGAAAATAACACTACTGCGAACAATCAAATAGTGAATCTATTTGAAGGTGATTCGTTGGCTCAATTGAATGAAGTTCAAGGAAAACTATTGGATTCAGTGATAACGTTAGTGGTAGAAAACGATAGTGTAGTGTTTATCCCACAAGAATTGAATCAAATGATGGGAGATACTGCTAAAGTGAGTTATATATCATATCCTGATTGGTCGGTAGCTTATTTTAAGAAGAAATCTAAAAAAGATTATTACTTATATGTACCAACCTATGCTGAAACTCCACAAGGCATAATCTGTTCGGAAATATTTATTGAGTTTGAAAAAGATAATAGTATTAATTGTTTTGTGGAAACTATTCTCCCAATAGATAATGAAATGGAAATGAATATGATGTACATTGCTTCAAGTTTACAAGGAGAATTTTTAAGAAGTAAAGCTTATAAAGAGAGAGATATCAGAGCTCACAAATTAGGTATAAATCAAAGCTATTTTAAAAATGAAAGAAAAGCGCAACTTGGTTACTATGAGAGATATAAAGGTCCTAATATTTATAAGAGCCAAGAATCTGGACTAAATGCTCATGAAACAAATAAAATGAGTCGAATTAGAAGAAATAGGATTCATGGTTTAGATACCAAATGGTATTAATGCAAGAAAATAAGATATATCTATTATTTATCACTATAATTGTGTCGGTTCTGCCATTTGTGGGCAGAACTGCCGATTATGGTGATTTTGACACAAAGAATATTTTTTGTTTTGGACACAAAGACAAAAGAACATATTTTTTTTATTTAGGGAGCACGAGCCGTATATTCAGTTAGGAGTGAGGAGTTTTGGGATAGAAGAACATAGGGACGCACGGCTCGTGCATCCCTACATTTATTTTGAGATTCTATATATTATAACCTTATAGGTTTATTTATGATTTTAGCCTTTGCCAGTGATTATTTTCTTGATTTCGTTGAGTTTGTTGAGTGCTTCTACGGGGGTGAGGTTGTTGATGTCGACATGCAAGATTTCGTCGCGTACTTGGCAAAGCACAGGATCTTCGAGTTGGAAGAAGGATAGTTGCATACCTGGAGTAGAGTTACCCACTTCGGCAATGTTTTTGTGCATAGATTCGCTATTGCCACTGTTGTTGTCTTCGAGAATTGTAAGCACTTCGTTGGCACGCGACACAATGGTGGCAGGCATACCTGCAATCTTAGCCACATGAATACCGAAGCTGTGTTGGCTGCCTCCACGCACGAGTTTGCGCACAAACACCACTTTCCCTGCAATTTCCTTCACCGACACATTGTAATTGGCAATGCGTTTGAAGGTCTTTTCCATCTCGTTGAGTTCGTGATAGTGAGTAGCAAAGAGAGTTTTAGCACGAGCGCGTGAATTCTCGTGTATGTATTCGACGATGGCCCAAGCAATGGAAATACCATCGTAGGTGCTGGTGCCACGTCCGAGTTCGTCGAAAAGAATGAGGCTTCGCTCACTGATGTTGTTGAGGATAGATGCAGCTTCGGTCATTTCCACCATAAAAGTGGATTCTCCGAGCGAAATATTGTCGCTTGCTCCCACTCGCGTGAAAATCTTATCCACAATACCAATCTGAGCAGCATCGGCAGGCACAAAACATCCTATCTGAGCCATAAGCACGATGAGAGCCGTTTGACGCAAGAGAGCCGATTTACCAGCCATATTAGGTCCTGTGATCATGATGATTTGCTGCGAATCGTTGTTGAGGGTTATGCTATTAGTGATGTAGCGTTCGCCCACAGGCAATTGCTTCTCGATGACAGGGTGACGGCCTTCGGTAATGCACACTTCGAGCGAGTCGTTGACATCGGGACGATTGTATTTATTCTCGATAGCCACTCGAGTGAATGCACAAAGGCAATCGAGACGCGCCACCAAGTTGGAATCGACCTGAATAGCAGGAATAAATTCGCCCACGGCAGCCACGAGTTCGTTGAACAATCGCATTTCGATGGAAAGAATTTTTTCTTCAGCACCCAGAATCTTCTCCTCGTATTCTTTGAGTTCTTGAGTGACATAGCGTTCGGCACTTACGAGTGTCTGCTTGCGAATCCATTCGGCAGGCACTTTATCTTTGTGAGTGTTTCGCACTTCGATGTAATAGCCAAACACATTGTTATAGCTGATTTTGAGGCTTGGAATGCCTGTGAGTTCGCTCTCGCGTTGCTGAATGCGCATAAGGTAGTCCTTGCTCGACGAAGAAATTTCTCGCAGTTCGTCGAGTTCGGCATTCACACCGTTTCTTATCACATTGCCACGATTGAGCATATTAGGAGCATCGGGATTGATTTCTCGCTCGATGCGGTCGAAAATAGTCTTGCAAGGGTTGAGTTGTTCGCCCAAGGCATTAAGCACAGTGTTATCGGCCTTCAGGCAAAGGTTTTTGATAGGCACAATAGCCCCGAGAGCATTTTTGAGTTGCACGAGTTCGCGAGGAGTGATGCGTCCCACAGCCACCTTAGAGATGAGGCGTTCCATATCGCCGATGAGTTCGAGTTGCTCCTTCACAATGTCGCGTCCTTCGCGGTCTTTGAAGAAGTATTCCACCACATCGAGGCGATTATTTATCTGCTTCACATCTTTGAGTGGGAAAAGTAGCCAACGACGCAACAAACGCGCTCCCATAGGCGACATAGTGCGGTCGATAACGGAAAGAAGGCTCTTACCATCGTCGCACATCGGGTCGATGAGCTCGAGATTGCGCACGGTGAAACGGTCGAGACGCACATAACGCTCTTCCTCGATGCGCGAAAGAGTGGTGATGTGTCCTATCTGAGTGTGTTGAGTAAGGTCGAGGTAGTGCAAGATAGCCCCCGACGCCACAATGGCATCGGTCATTTGCTGAATACCAAATCCCTTGAGGTTTTTAGTTTCGAAATGCTTGATCAGGCGGTCGTTGGCCGACTCAAGAGTAAAAATCCAGTCGTCGAGTTCGAAGGAAAGGTATTTTGCAGTGAAAGAAGCATTGAAAAGCTGGCGATTGCTACGCTCTATAAGCACTTCCTTAGGCGAGAAATTGGCAAGGAGTTTGTCGATGTAATCCACTTTGCCCTCGGCAGTGAGAAACTCGCCCGTACTGATGTCGAGAAACGCCACTCCACACATTTTCTTACCGAAATGAACTGCAGCAAGGAAATTGTTTTCGCGGTGGTTGAGAATATTATCGTTGATAGATACGCCCGGAGTCACCAATTCGGTGATACCACGCTTCACCAATTTCTTGGTGAGTTTAGGATCTTCGAGTTGCTCGCAAATGGCTACACGCTTGCCAGCACGCACAAGTTTAGGCAAATAAGTGTCGAGAGCATGGTGAGGAAATCCAGCCATCTCTATAGATTTAGCAACTCCATTGGCACGACGAGTGAGGGTGATACCCAAAATTTCGGAAGCACTTATTGCATCTTCGCAATAAGTCTCATAAAAGTCGCCCACACGAAACAAAAGCACAGCATCGGGGTGCTTTGCTTTCATTTCAAAATATTGCTTCATCAACGGAGTTTCTACTACTTCTTTTGCCACCTTATATTCAAATTTAGGTAATTACTATAATTAACTTACAAAAGTAACAAAAAAGGAGCAATTTATCAAACTCCGAAAAACGGAACGAAAGGAAAAATAGCGAGATTTATCGGATAATCAAAATCTTGGCCACAGCACCCGAAGTGGTTTCGTTTTCGCTTTGTGAAGCGAAAATGTAGTATACCCCACTCTTCACCGGAGTGCCTTGAGCATTGCAACCGTCCCAAGTGGTCATACCACCAGTAGACTGCAAAGATTTCACCACATTGCCCACATTATCCACAATCTTCACGAGCGAATTTTCCATGAGTCCACGGATAGTGATTTCGCCTGAGTAATCGGGACGCACAGGATTTGGGTAGGCATATATTTCGTATTCGGGAGCAGGAGGCTCGCTATCGCTGGCATATTCCATTATACCTTTGTCGGTACCAATGTACACCTTGTTATTGGTAGGATTGCAGCACACCGAAAGCACCTTATTGCTGAGCATAGGGCTATTGTCGGTGGTGAATTGACTAATGATTTCGCTACCATCTTCGCTCACAAGCAGCACGCCCGACGACGAAGTGCCTATCCACTTGCGATTGCTACCATCCACAGCAATGCTTGTGACATCGGTGTTGTCGAGAAGGTAATCGGCAAGATTTGTACCATCATTGCGAGGCACCTTGAGGTGATTGATGGTGAAATTGGCGTTGGTAATAGCGTTGTGAGGAAGGAGTTCCACTACGCCGTTGTTAGTACCCATCCACACTCTGCCACGCTTGTCTTCTACAAAGCAGTTGATATAATTCCATGTGTATTCTTTGCCGTCTTGGTCGGTGAGTGAAGAGTACACCTTCGACTTGATATTGGTAGAAGCTGGATTGTCGTTGTCGTAGAAAATAGTGAGAGGATCGTTGTAGTCGCTGATACCGTGCAACTTCACATTGCGTGAAGTGATGAACAGATGGCTACGGAAGTCGCCCACTACGCCCGATACTTGTGGTGTGAGCCAATCTTCGCGCGTAACCTCGGCTTGCTTTTGCTTGGCACGAGGAAGCACAGCAAACTGATTGGTAGGATTGTTGAACTGAAGAATCCACAGATTGCCCTCGGTATCAAACTTGATGCATGGAGTGGTGCAGATGTGGAACGAGGCATCTACCTCTATTTTATCGAGTGGACTATTGGTCCAATCATACTTTGCCACCACTTTGCCATCGGTGATTTTATACACACCTTCAAACCACGAACCTATGTAGCAAGTGCTTGCATCTTCGGGATCGAACACCAAGTCGTAAGGAGCGCAAATGCGATTGTTTTTCTGCCCCACAGGATTGGTAGTAGGAGCAGATATAGGCATCTCATCGGTCCACGACATTCCATCGTAGGAACTCAAAGCTCCCACTCGCAGATAACTTGTGTAATAACGATTGTTGCCACAATTCATCACATACAATTTATCTTGTTTATCGTTGTACACCATATAGAAAGGCAGGTCGGTGGTGGAAGCGTTCGGACGAATATAATCCACGAGAATGGTGCTGCCGCCATCGTCGGCCATTGACACATTACGCAAACCCTTAGTGCTTAATTCCCAAATAGATTTCACACCCTCATCGTAGGCACTCACAAGCGAAGTGTGCATATCTTCGGGCAAGGCCACACTTAGTACCTTATTGCCTGTGCTGTCAATCTTGTGAAAAGTGCCACTATTGTCGGTAAACTGATATCCATTCTTCACTCGCTTCACATTTTTGGCTCCTGATTTAGATATCTGCAGTTTGTAATTCAATTTGTCGTTGGATATTTTAAGTGTAACGAGCCAATCGGTTTGGAGCAGGAGTTCGTTTTCGTTGAGCGAGTGTAATTTACCCTTTTGGGTGATATTAGATACAATGGTTTCGCTCAGGCTGCTATAGTGCTGGTTGATTTTCTCTAAATAGATATTGCTATTAGCATTAATCACCACATATTCGCCCACCACGCAAAGCGAATTTACGGCAGTGCCATACATTCGCGACTCTTTCACCTCGTTTTTCTTGTCGTTGAGACGCACATAGCCGAAATCGGTGGCCACGAAAGTGCCATATTGCGAGAAAGCCACATCGTTGATTTTCTTCGACGACGAAATATTAGCGTTGAAAATATCGGGAAGATTCACCACCTCGCCATTATCGCTCAAAATATCTATATTGCTATTGGCATATACGATATAAAGTTTTTTCGCATCGTAGTGGTAGAAAATGTCGGAAATAGTTACATCGTTCAAGTCGCCCGACTCCGATAGACTTATGGTTTCGTCGTTGGCCTTGTCGTAGCAATACAACCATCCCTCAACGAGGAAATACACCTTGGTATCGGTGTCTATCACATTCTGCACATTGCCGCCAAATAGGCCGTGGATACGCCAATCTCCTACCGAAGTTTGTGCATTCAGTGTCATCGCCACCATCAACATCAATATATATATAGCCTTTCTCATCATATCTTATTGTATATTTACAATATATAACGATAAAAAGCAAAGGATATTATATTCAGTGGGGAGAGAGGTGTGAGAAGAGAGGAGTAGGGAGAGAGTCTATCTTATCACTGTGAAGGTGGTGATGTTTTCGTTTGTTTTGTCTTGTTGAGGGAGACGGATTGAGATGTAGTATTTTCCTGTGGATAAGGGTTTATTTTTATCGGTAAGCATATTCCACGATAGTTGCGACTTGGTAGCGTTGAGGGTTTTCACCAATTTTCCATCTTTAGAATGAATATAAATAGTGCTATTTAGAGGCACATTGTTGATATTGAGCATTCCCTTGTATTGTGGAATGATATTGCTTGGATATACCTTCACATCGCTCACATTGGTATTGCTATATGGTGTGTACTCGAGCAATGCTCCGTTGAGTCCCACAAACACTGATTGGGTGCGAGGATTCCAACACACATCTATCACATTATCATTAGGGAAACACGAATTTCCACTATGATAGTGACCTAACACCTTAGAGCAATCTTCGTTGAGCAAATACAAGCCTGTGACATAAGTTCCCACCCACTTGCGATTGTATTCATCTATGGAAATAGACATTACATTGGTGGATTCGAGGATGTATTTATACTTATTGTCTCTATCGATAGGATTGTTTACTCTGAAATCGGAATTCATAAACTCTTCTGGACGGAAACTGAACAATCCAGAAGATGATGCCACCCACACCACTCCATTCAGGTCTTCTTTGATATCAAATATATATGACCAATACACTTTTTTGCCTTCTTTATTGTAGAAATGCGAAAATTCTTTTCGGTCTACTATATCGAGATTTTTATCGGTGGAGAAAATGGTGAGCGTGCCATCAAGAAAACCATTATACAGGATTTTATATCCCGATTTTGTGACGAAAAATTCACCCGATTTGGCTTCTATTTTGAAACCGTCGTAAGATTTCCAATCGTTGGCAGTGAGTTGAGTGTAGTCTTTATTCACCTTAGTCTTAGGCAAAGCGTTGATAGTGCCGTTGCATTGCATAAGCCACAAATTGCCCTCTGTATCGAATTGCAAACAAGGTACATAGCAATACCATCCATTGAGAGCCTTTACGAGTGGGCTATTGTTTTGGTCGTATTTACCAGCAAATTTGCCATCGGTGATTTTATATACACCGTCATACCAAGTACCCACATAATAGGTATCGGTGTGAGAAGGAGTAAATTCTATACGACTCGGATCTTGAAATATGTAACCTTGCATATCGGCAGGCACTTCGTTGGTCCACACAGAGCCATCGTAGGACATAATTTTGGCATTCACACCATATTTTTGCACAGTAAAATTGCTTCTTGGGCTACCATTAGCCACATATAGTTTGCTGGTAGTATTGTTGTAGGAAAGTGAGATAGGACGCTTGGTATCGGGCACATTTGGTGCAGTGAGCGATGATACTATGTCTACACTTGATGAAGATGCGTTGATTTTTACTTTTTGCAAACCTTTATCGCTCAAACTCCATAATGCACCATCTTTTTCTTGCGACGAGAGAAGAGTGTTTTTTACAGCAGCAGGAAGTGTGATATCTACAGTCTTATTACCATTATTATCGAAAACGTAATACTTGGCTGTAGACTTTACATTATCTCCACCAAGAGCCACGAAACCATCTTTTGTGTGTTGTAAATCCACCACTTTCCATCCTGTGACGGCCGTTTTTGTGAATTTATTATTGCTATCGAAATTCACAAGATATAACACATTACTCATCACGAAGAAACTATTATCGGAAACAGGAGTGATATTGCCTGTGATGCCTATAGCAGAAGACGATAGATCGCTCACTTTATTCACAATCTTGCCCTTTTGTGTGAATAAAACATTGCTATCGGTGGCTACTAATAATTTGTTACCCACTTTTGCCACCGAGCGAATATTTTCGCCTAACATAGAGGCTTGAGCAACAGTGAAATTTTTATCTTCAATATAAATGTATCCTATTTTAGAAGCCACATACATACCACCCTCGTCGAATGTGACATCGTTGATGTCGCGTGCGCCCACGATGGTCATATTTTTAATATCGGGGATGGATACAGTAGTGCCATCTTGCAATAGGATATCTATATTATAATCTAAATAAGTGACTACCAAATACTTTTTAAGAGAATTATAATAGATGTTTTTCACATAATAAGATGATAGGCGATTGCCTATGTTGATAGGCTCCCACACCTGAGATTTCTTATTGTAGGCATTCAAGAAATTATCGGTAACACAATACACCTTATTATCTGTGTCGACAACCTGTGTTCTGTTTTCGTTGAAAACAGAATGAATTTTCCACACACCCTCATTAGCATTTACATTTATACATATAATAAGGGAAAGCATTAAACATATAATTCTCATATTCATAATTTTAATTCTTTATCTACATTACACACTCCATTGTGAATAAAATCAAAGGTGCACCATTTACCATTGTACACGCATTCATATTCCACAGCATAGGCAATGTGCTTGAAACACGGAACAGTGTATTTGATTCTACCGAGAAACACAGATTTATCGGGCAGAGCGTCCACCATTTTCTCCACACATACAGCCTTATCGCCACACACATCTATTTTGATGTTTACAGTGGCCTCTAAGGGCAATACTACATTGTGATGAATAATTTCCACCTTTCCATTGTCGAGCGACGAAATAACTACATACTCGTCGTCGCGAGGAAGGTGGTCATCTTCATAACTTATTTCACCTTGATAGATATAAGAATATTTCGAAGCCTCGTTTCGCGACTTCGAGAAAAAGGCTATCAGCACCAAAGCAATGGCTATAGCTATCACATAAAACTCTATCGTGGTGAAAAAGTACATATACTATATATATATATAATTATAATGTCTTTAAAAACTCAAACAAATTCTTCACGGCACGACCTCTATGGCTAATGGCATTCTTTTGCTCGGGTAGCATTTCGGCAAAAGAGCAATCACCTTCAAGCGGACGGAAAATAGGATCGTAACCAAATCCACCCTCGCCATGACGCTCGGTGAGAATAGTACCTTTCACTTCACCCTCGAAGGTGTAAGTGTCATCGCCAAGACGCAAAGCTATTACAGTGACAAATCGTGCAGCA
Source organism: Muribaculaceae bacterium (assembly GCA_045656705.1). Taxonomy (GTDB): domain Bacteria; phylum Bacteroidota; class Bacteroidia; order Bacteroidales; family Muribaculaceae; genus RGIG4576. Next base: position 19,434 of record JAZORR010000022.1, read on the forward strand.
CGATTTTCTTCGCCATTGAGTTTGCCGAGCACCTTATCGATGTTATTTTCGCTATTACAATCTTCTCCAGCATAACGAGCCGAATACACACCCGGTTCGCCTCCAAGAGCCTCTATTTCGAGTCCTGTATCATCGGCAAAGCAGTCATATCCGTAATGCTCCTTGATGAAATTGGCCTTGATGAGAGCATTGCCTTTGAGAGTGTCGGCAGTTTCGGAAATATCTTCGTTGCAATTGATATCCTTCAATCCCAAAATATTGAATTTACCAGCAGCAATCTCTCTCAACTCACGCAATTTGTGAGCATTATTGGTAGCAAAAACTATATCTTTCATAAAAAACTAATAACGGTGTGTAAGGATATAAAATACACTTATTATACACCCATACACACCTATTTTACTAATATTTAATTATACTTATTAAATAACGATGTTTACAATCTTGTTAGGAACCACAATCACCTTCTTAGGAGTCTTACCTTCCATCCATTTAGCCGATGATTCGTGAGCAAGAGCCATCTTTTCTACTTCTTCCTTAGGAGTACCATTAGGAACAGCCATATTGAAACGAGCCTTACCATTGAAAGAAATAGCATAGTTTATACTTGCTTCCACAAGATATTCTTCGTTGCACACAGGCCACTTAGCATCACACACACTTGTATCGTGACCAAGAGTGTGCCACAATTCTTCGGCAATGTGAGGAGCAAATGGAGCAATAAGTACCACAAGTTCGTCGTAGATTTCCTTGCTTGCACACTTCATAGAGTTGAGTTCGTTCACGCAAATCATAAATGCACTCACCGAAGTATTGTAAGAGAAATGCTCAATGTCGAAAGTAACCTTCTTTATCAACTTGTGAAGAGCCTTCAATGCTTCAGGCGATGCCTTTTCGTCCTTAATCACGCATTCATCACCCTTGAAGAATAGTCCCCAAAGTTTTTTCAAGAAACGGTTTACACCGTCAATACCATTAGTATCCCAAGGCTTACTTTGTTCAAGAGGTCCAAGGAACATTTCATACAAGCGAAGAGTATCGGCACCATACACCTCAACAATGTCGTCGGGATTTACCACGTTAAACATAGATTTCGACATCTTTTCCACAGCCCATCCACACACATACTTGCCATCTTCGAGGATGAATTCGGCATCGTGGAATTCAGGACGCCAAGCCTTGAACTTTTCAAGATCGAGCACATCGTTGCTCACGATGTTCACATCTACGTGGATTTGAGTAGTATCGTAATCGTTCTTCAAATTGTAAGATACGAATGTATTAGTGTCCTTGATGCGATATACAAAGTTTGAACGACCTTGAATCATACCTTGGTTGATAAGTTTCTTGAAAGGTTCTGGTTCGCAGATGTAACCAAAGTCATACAAGAACTTATTCCAGAAACGGCTATAGATCAAGTGACCGGTAGCGTGTTCGCAACCACCCACATAAAGGTCAACATTACGCCAATATTCGTTTGATTCTTTAGATACCAAAGCATTTTCGTTCTTTGGATCCATATAGCGTAGGTAGTAAGCCGACGAACCAGCAAAACCTGGCATAGTGTTCAATTCAAGTGGACGACCATTCTTTGCCACCCAATTCTTAGCACGACCAAGAGGTGGTTCACCTGTTTCGGTAGGAAGGAACTTATCCACTTCAGGAAGAAGTAGAGGCATCTCTTCAAGGTCAAGCACTTGAGGTTGGTTGTTTTCGTCGTAGTAAACAGGGAATGGTTCGCCCCAATAGCGTTGACGGCTGAAAATAGCATCGCGAAGACGATAATTCACCTTCACTCTACCTATACCAGCTTCCTTTATATATAGTTTAGTCTTAGCAATGGCTTCTTTCACCGAAAGACCGTTAAGTTGTAGGTTTTCGTTAGAAGAATTGGCCATAATACCTTCCTTAGCATCAAAACTTTCTTCCGATACATCGCAACCTTCGATAAGAGGTACAATTTCAAGACCAAAGTGCTTAGCAAACGCATAGTCGCGACTATCGTGAGCAGGCACAGCCATAATAGCACCTGTACCATATCCTGCAAGCACATAATCGCTCACATAGATAGGAATATTCTTACCAGTAACAGGATTTACAGCATACGAACCTGTGAACACACCCGATACCTTCTTTTCGATCATACGTTCGCGTTCGGTCTTGTGCTTCACTTCATCTAAGTAAGCATCAACGGCTGCTTTTTGATCGTCGGTAACCACCATATTCACATATTCGCTTTCAGGAGCAAGCACCATGAAAGTAACACCGAAGATAGTATCGGCACGAGTAGTGAAAATCTTCAATTGGAAATCTTGATCGGCTACAGGGAATAGCATTTCAGCACCTTCGCTATAACCAATCCAGTTGCGTTGAGTTTCCTTGATAGAATCGCTCCAGTCTACTGTGTCAAGACCTTTAAGCAAACGACCAGCATAAGCACTCACGCGAAGACACCATTGGTACATCAATTTTTGTTCTACAGGATAACCACCACGCAACGACACACCTTCACTCACTTCGTCGTTGGCAAGCACTGTACCAAGTTTTGGACACCAGTTCACCATAGTGTTGCCAAGGTAGGCAATACGATAATTCATAAGAATATCGTTCTTTTCCTTTTGGCTATATGCATTCCATTCTTCAGCCGAGAAAGTTAGTTCTTCCGAACCGTGAGCATTAGCACCTTCGCTACCATTAGCTGCAAAGTATTCTTCGAGTTCGCTTATAGGACAAGCCTTATCAAGTTTTGTATTGAAATAACTCTTGAACATTTCGGTAAATGCCCATTGAGTCCACTTATAATAAGAAGGTTCGCAAGTCTTGATTTCACGACTCCAGTCGTAGCAGAAACCAATCTTATCCAATTGTTCGCGATAGCGAGCAATGTTTTGCATAGTAGTCACCTCAGGGTGTTGTCCTGTTTGGATAGCATATTGTTCGGCAGGCAAACCGTATGCATCATATCCCATAGGGTGAAGCACATTGAAACCTTGCAATCTCTTATATCGTGAATAAATATCAGAAGCAATATATCCGAGAGGGTGACCTACGTGCAAACCTGCTCCCGAAGGATAAGGGAACATATCGAGCACATAGTACTTCTCGCGAGTGTTGTCTACTTCGGTCTTATAAGTATTGTTGTCTTTCCAATACTGTTGCCAACGCTTCTCAATATCTTTATGATTATATTCCATAATGATGTTAAATGTGTATTATATATTGTTATTCTTTTATTATGTCTTATTATTGGATTCCTAAATATAGGAATTAGCTACTTTGCTTTCTTATCTGTTTACCACTATCAGTTTTTTTTATACCTATGCCATCATCTATAGGTATATCCACATATCGTTGTCAACAGATAACATATAAATTATTTTTTTATTTTTTCTTATAAAATCTATTCTTCTGTTGATTATTATAGCGTGTTGATAACAGTGATAACTTTCAGCCCTTTTTCTTGCATATTAAGTTATTAAACTATTGATTCACGTTATCAATATATTGTAAACAATCATTTATTTTGAAAATCAATAGATTGTGAACTTTATCAACATCCTGTTAATAACACGCAAAGTTAATAAATTTCTATGTATTCATCTATCAAAAAGTGTAGAAAACCATGTTAAAATAGCATTAAAAATAAAATGTTAACTTTTTTGCACCTGAAATTAAGTTGTATATAACACGCTGATTTTTAATTTCAAAATTATTTAGAGTGTTTTTATTTTTAAGTTTTTAATGCCTTTTCACAAGTTATTAACACGTTGTTAATATTAGAAAGTATTTGTAATTTTGCACCTATAAATATAGTAATACTCCCAAAAGATGAAAAAGAAATCAATGACCGACCTTCATCGCATCTCGTGCGACGAATTTAAAGAAGCTCCTAAGATGCCGCTGGTGGTAGTGCTGGATGATGTGCGAAGCCTTAATAATATAGGTTCTATGTTTCGCACTGCCGATGCTTTTGCAGTGGAGGCTCTTTACTTGTGTGGTATAACTGCCTGTCCTCCAAGCGTGGAGATACATAAAACAGCCTTAGGTGCAGAGGATTCGGTGGAATGGCATTATTATGAAGATGTGTGCGACGCTATCAAAGAACTCAAGTGCAAAGGTTATAAAATTTGCTCAATAGAGCAAGTGGAAGGTAGTATAAGTCTTGAACAATTTATTATCAACGATTGTGAAAAGTATGCCGTAATTATGGGTAATGAGGTGAAAGGTGTGCAACAAAAGGCTGTAGATGCCAGCGACTATTGTATAGAATTACCTCAATATGGCACAAAACATTCGCTCAATGTGTCAATTACTGCTGGTATTGTGATGTGGGAATTCCTAAATAGACTCGGTATAAAAGATTGATAGTAAAATAATTAACTATAATGAAAATAGATTATTAACAGCGTTGTTAATAACCTATTTTTGTGTATTGAGTAAGTTTGTTCACATTTCTGCCAATCATTAAATGTAAATAATATCTATATATTTTGATAATTGTTGATAACTATGGTAAAAACCTTGTTAATTATGTATTTTAGTGAGTTTTTAAACCACTGATACTAAATATATTATATTAGAAAATTGTAGTTATTAATAACCTGTTAATAACTATATATAAAGGCCTAAAATTATGAGAAAAAC
>JAZORR010000023.1:0-44015 GCA_045656705.1 Muribaculaceae bacterium
CAGCGAAGCTGTTCAGGGGCAATATCAAGAATGACTGCCATATCCGATATTTTGAGGTATATGGAAGCGAATTTCTCTATTTGGTCAAGTTGTTCGGGAGTGTAGTTCATATCAATCAGAGTTTATGCGTTGCGAAAAAAGATCGTTCAGTGGCACGGAGTGATTGGAAATAAGGTCATCGACCTGGCTGTGAAGCGTAGCGAATATTTCCTTGTCCGTAGTGATGAAAGCAGATTCAGAGCGATTTCCTCGTGTCAGGTTTTGCGAAGTGACGACGCAAACCGTATCGCCGGCTGTAGATTTTACCAGTAAAATCTTGCTGTGATTGTCAGCGAGGTATGTCCGCTCGATAACTTGCGAAATGAACGCCCACAGCTTCAGCGTCTTGTTTGTCGCCTTGTGGTCAAGAACAAGGTGGAACGCCTTTACTCGCCCTGACTTTTCGATAAAGAAAAGGCGACGTAAAAACTCCTCCGAGATTGAGAATGAAGTTTGCCACACCTCGGCTTCGCCCACTTGCTCAAGAATCCATTCCAATACATCAGCCACCTGTACGGCATTTGAGAGATACGCTTGATAAGGCTTATCACTCAAAGGCTTTAGTACAGAGTCAATGGAAGTATTTCTTTTCATGACTTTTTAGTGGCTTTCTTCTTGGTTGTTTTAGCAGTTTTCTTTTCCTCTTTTGGGTATTCCGACTGAGTACCGACGAAGTGGTCGTACTGTTCCCAATTAGAGTGTAGACGCTTATCAAGTTCGATAAGCTCTTTAAGAAATGGATATCGCTCGCTGTCAGGGCAAGAAGCGTTATCCGTTGAAAGGCTACGGAGTTTAAGATGCACCTCACGCATACGCTGAACGATAGAAAGGTTCTCTACATAGAGAGCTTGTATCTCGTCAGGCAGAGAGTCGTGGTCTTCACGCTTACCTTTCTTAAAGTCTTTTGCAGGACTTTCTTCCTCAAGCGAGAAATGTTCTTTGGCGATAACATCGACCCGTTTCTGCATTTCCTCGACTTGATAATGCGTGAGAGCTTGCACACGGAAGTTGTAATACTTTCGTATGTTGTATTCTATAAACTCAGCCTTGCTTGTCGGGTTCGCCATTATGTTACGATACATAATCTGATTGCCCGAAAGTTTGAGTAGATACAAAGTACCTACGGCGTAATCTCGTTCATCGGTAGGTGTTTCGAGCCATTTCTGAATAAGTTCGGTAAATTTATTGTCAAGAGCCATAGTATTAAAGTTTATTGTTGATACCAGTAAAGAACACAAGGTTTTTGTTGTGTTCTTCAAGGAGTTTTCTCATTGAGGCAAGTGTTTGCCCTGTGGTAACGAAATCGTCGAACACGATTAAGTTAGCCTCTTTCGGCAGTACATTCAGCGTAAAGACAGCATTCATTCGCTGTTTTGAGCGACAGAAAGCCACATCTTCGTAGAATGGAATGCCGAGCTGTTGGGCGATCACTTCCGAGATACGAGTTGCAAAGTTCTTCGTCAGATGTCGGCGTTTAGGAGTGGTCACCACAGCCCAATCGCCATTAGGCAGATTGTAGCCGAGCATTTCCTTGATAACTGGAACAATGCTATTAGCGAAGAACTGCACCATATCGTCATCAGCCTTTATTTCAGTAAGCGTGCGACCATAAAGTGACTTTTGCCAAATGGAGACAAAGTTCACATTTGAGCGACGAGTAAGTCTGAGTCGATAAGTAAAGTCGCACCTTGCTTCCACCGATTTGTCCCATGCTTTGCGTTTCTCCTCGGCAAAGATGTCCTTACTTTGAGGAGTGCGAGAATTGGGCGAAACGCCAAGAGCGTCCATGTCGATGTTAGGAACAGAGATTTCCGAAAGGATTTCTCCCACATCAATCAAGTCGCTCTCAGCGTGAGATTCAGAAGAGTTCATCTTCGGAAGCAGTAACGATGTCGCCAATTTCAGTTTCGATAACACCCTCGTAGAAAGGAGCAGGACACACATCGGTAGCCTCTACCGTGATAGTTGTGGCAGTCGTACCTGTTGGCCCTTGACCGAGGTCTTGGCTGACAGTAGATTTTGTTTGCCACCTAACACTACCCACCACACGATATTTGCCTTTCATATCCTTTACGAGATATACCACATCGTAGTTGTTGATATAGAGCGAAAGGTTTGAAGCCTCTTCGCCGACACCGGGGTGAATGGCAGTGAGTTTATTGAGCTGGGTTTGGCTTGGGAGTTCGCCCTGAGGTTCAGAAGTCAACTGCGATTTGTCGGGCAAAATATCGATGTATTTCCACTTGACATCAGCATTCAGCACGAAGTCGCCGTTATATTTCGCTTCCGATATGCGACCATTCTCTGCTTTTAGGGCAGGCCATTGAGCTATTTCGCTCTTAGCGAGATAGTAAATGCGTCGCATAATACCCGGTAGTTCGGGTGTCCCTTGACACCACGCTACCGATTTTTGAAGATTAAGACATTCAGCCATAGAAGTTAGAATTTAGAGATTAGACAGTGATTTCGACAGCTTTGAAGCGACGCTTGTCAATCGATTCAAACTGCACACCGAAGAACATAGTGGCGATGTAGGTAAGGATAAACGGTTCGTATTCCTTGACCATAATGCTTTCGATGTCGCCCATTTGGTCGTAGCCTACAAGCATATTGCTCTTCGGGCAGATGTGGATAAACTTGCTGTCAGCCTTGTTATACAAAGGCACAAGTTTGAGGCGACCGTTAGAGCCTTCAACAGTGGTGTGATTGTATTGCGTATTGTACGGAATACCACCATGGCTCATTAGGTAGGCTTCATTATACTTGTCAGCAAAGTCTTGTGAACAGAACATAAGGAGTTCCTGAGAGCGAAGACGAGGGTCGAGCGAGAAAAGGATCTCCTTAGCCACATCGACAGCATTAGCCGAAGTGATTTCCTCAGAAATCTTCATATAGTTGCCATTCTCGGCAGAGATAGCTCCCGAAGTGATTTCCTTTTGTGTAATGGTATCAAAGCCGTCGAAGAGGTCTTTGGTAGTATCGCCGTTAGCGTTACGCACACCATTCCACATAGCGTCATTGAGGTGTTCCGACAAGCCCTTTGCGATTTGAGCAAGCACATGGAGAGCAGTCGGAGTGGTCATCTGACCGTCGCCTTTGGTAGCACCAGTGCCGAGCAAAGTAGAGATAGCCGAGTTAGGTTCAAACTTGGCGACCACATTACCGAAATGCGTTTCGAGCGTACGAAAATCAAGTTTAAGGTTTACATCGCCTGAGCGAGTAGCCTTGTAGGGAGCGAACTGAGCGTCAGCGTAGATAGTGCCGACATTCTCTTTGTATCGTATTCCGGGGCGACCAGTCATATACTGAAGCGTGTCCTGAATACCGATGATAGGCAACATCAAAAGGTCTTTACGCCACTTAATGGCCGCCTTTTGATAGTCGTCGAGTGTAAATTGTAGTTTACCAGCCATAGTATTAAAAGATTAAAAGTTATACAAGATTGTAGAGTTTGCGAGCTGAGTTTACGGTGTCGTAAAACTCTTCGACATCAGATTTTTCAGTCATAGAGGGCTTGTTGTCCTCGATGACAGCAGTAGAGCTATCGGCAGGAGCAGAAGCAAGAGCCGAAATGCGTTCGTTCAAAGAAGCAATCTCCTTGGCTTGTTTGTCAAGGGCATTTTCGATTGCTTGCAGATTTTCGACAGTAAGCGTAACCTTATTGTCGTCGGCACAAAGTTCCTCTACATTGAGGATCTTGCCGATGTTGTTTACAGTAACTTTCATAGTATTTGAATGATTAGAAGATTTTTCCGATTTGAAAAGCGACGAAAGCGAAGCGATGAACTTGGCGAAAGGCGAATTTCTGTCTTGCACAGGAATGTTCGGTATCGGCATACCGGCATTAGCCATTGCCGAAGCGATAGCGTCGGTAAGCACAGGTGCTTGCTCGTTAGAGTTGGTAACTTCGTCCACGAAGCCCCAATCAAGAGCCTCTTGTGCCGATAGCCAACCACCGATTTTCATGAGGTCGAGCAAATCTTTGACATCTTTCTTGCACTTGGCAGAATACATCGAAGCGATGTTGATGTCAAGTTTGTCAAGGTCATTCTTCTGTGCTTGCAGCTCTTGGATAAGAGCCTCAGTATTGTCGGCATTGAGGTCGCACCAACGGAAGAACTCAGTGGAGCATTTATGTACGAGGTACATAGCGTTAGCGTCGATAGAGATATGTTTTGCACCGAGCGAAGCGATAGTAGCCGCTGACGCATTCATACCCACGAAATGCACCGACACATCGCCATGATTACGGAACGCCGAGGCGATAGACAGAGCCGTAGCCAACGAGCCACCCAGCGAGTCAATCAGTACCGATACCGATTGCTCGCTATTTTGGGCAAGCACGAAGTCCACATAGTTGCGGTCGAAGTCAGCACCACCGACGAAGCCTTTGAGATGTAGATTATAAGTTGCGTTTGACATAGTATTAAAATTTATTTCTATGTCAAAGTTAGCACCTTATTATAGGGGATTAAAAGACACAATAACAGCAAAAAAGGCCTCCGAAGAGACCTTTTTCAGTGTTGTTTGCGAAAGATTTATCTTCGGAAAACATAGCCATTATCGTAGAAGTAATCGCACATAAACAAATCGCGAGCGAAAGCATCGTAGTCGAAGTAATATGAAAGATTACCCAACATCTTGTCAAGGTCATAACATTCGTCAACGATATGTCGAGCGAAATCCTCTTCACTATCAAATTCGCCTTGGTAAGCGTCATCGAATTTGTCAAGCTCGTCTGCGCTGTAGCAAGTAAGGAAAGCGTCAACAGCATCGCGGTCAGCGAAGCTCGCATACTTGATGATTGTGTCAAACTCATCTTCATCGAAGCAACTTTCCGAATACAACTCGCGAGGAAAATTCTCGTAATCTTGGAACATAAGTTCGGGATCTTCTTCATCGGCATGCAAATCGTAGCAGAACTCGATGAACTCGTCATAATCGTCAAAGGTGGTCAAATCAATCCACATACCTTGAAGTGAACCATTGTTGTATTTGCCGTATGTGCCACAATATACAGCAGGATTATCACTGTCAAGCGAATGCTTGTGATATTGAATTTCATCACTTGTGGGGAAAGAGCGACCACTGATTTCATTTACGAAAGCGACCTTGTTGTCGCTGTGGGCTGAAAGAGAAGAATTTGTATTCATGCGATAATGAATTAAATGATTAAACACTATGCTCCGTAAAGGAGCGACTTTTACACTGCCCACAAAGAGCCGATACGCAAACATTATGCAAGGTTCGGAGATTAAATACTACCCGATTTAGGTGTGGAGATTTCAGCCCCGACACCTGTTGCTTGACCTTGCAGTTGAAAGTACCGGCAATAACTTTGCGGCGTAAAAGTGCCCGACGGAGTATTGTTGATTTAATTCTCGTATGAGCAGATTTCGTTCAGCCTAAGCATAACAAAAAAGGTCAAGCAATGAAATCACTGCTCGACCACAAGAGAACTATGAATAACAATGAAGAAAGTGATACTGCTTTATATGGCACAACGAATAGGCATACCAACCGATGACCACTTAATTTCGTAGGTATTGGCATTAGATTCACCTGAGGGGTTGCCACTCGTGGCAGAAGATTTGACGACAGGGTACGGTCGTTCACGAGAGCCGATGACAAAGGAAGTTCCCGACGCGTCCGTGATTACGAAAGCGAGGTGTTTATGAAGTGGAATGTTGTCGTTTGACACAAATTTAAGCGTGCAAAGCACCTTACGCCCATTGTTGTCGTATTCCTCTACAGCTTCGTATGACGGCTGACCGAAAAAGCGAACAGGCGTAATCTCAGTGAAGACGCCGACAGGAATGCCCGATGAATGTTTGAGAACGATGTTGGGCTGAATATTCTCGCAGAGGCAGTAGCCGATTTGTGCGATACCCGGTAATGAGTGATTGAAGTTTTCCATAGCAAACAATTAAAATTAAAGAGTTTATAGCTGAAATAGCTGAAATCGTGTATTGGTACAATTTATGGGGTCGAATTCCCCGATTTTTTTTCTGATTTTGCCCTTTTAGCTCTCAAATTTGAGAGATAGTAGGTTCTTTTACGCTGATATCGTTTCGCGATAGAGTTCCAATTTCGTTCATCAGGCTCAATACCTTTTTTCTGCATCCAAGCATAAATAAGGTCTTGTTGCTGTTTGCCGATATACCCAAAACGATGTAAGTCCAGCCAAAGCTGCACATCAAAACGGTTCTTTATACACTTAATCAAAGCGATTTTTGCAGTATGAGGCAAATAGTTGTATTTCTCAGGTTTTTTATGCTTGAAACAAGGTATTAGAATAGCCAAATCATTTTCGTCTTTGGGCAAATCAGGTAAAGTATTTTCAGGTAATTCTTCAAGGAACAACTCTAAAATCCCTCGCTCGGCAGAATTGCGAGGAAAGAGAACAGGGATTGTTCCACCACATTCATAAATGAGCCATTGCTTGATGTATGGCTCTAATTTGATGTATAAGCAATATTGTCCGGTCATATATTAAACATTAAAATTGACATCTATTTCAGCATTAACTTCGATAACATTGATAACAAAAAAATAAACGATTGATTTATTGAAGATTACATTAATGGAATATTGACAATAATGTTATCAAACTATCAAAAAAGTAAAATCAATGTTATCCATGAAGTAAAATGTTATTGAGAGTTATTAAAAGTTACCACATTATGGAGCGTATAAACTATTGATTATAAACAATGTAATCAATGTTATCATTGTTATTGGCATAATCAACTGAAAATTTTCGGACTATAGTCCAAAAAAACAATGCTTTTGTTGCGTCAATCATTCTCATAGTCTTCTTCCTCTTTCGTTTTAGAAGTTTCCAGATTGATGCCAAAAGTATCGCTGATTAAACGATAGTCAAAACACATAGCGAGGTCAGGAGCAGTGGTTTTGCGTTTAATTGTTTTTCCGTGTGATGTTTCAAATTCATAATCAAGAACGCCATTCGTTCGCACATCAAAACGCACATTCTTCTTACCTATATAGGCAGAAGAGTTTTCGAGGTAATAAATCAGCGAGCCGACAGGAAGATGTGGCACATTAGCTGATTTGCCACCCGATTCAAAAAGGTGTGAAATACGATTGAAACGGAGAAACAGAATAGGCTTTTGCGAAGTGTATTCAATCGGTGTAGTCATACCTTTGCATTTAATCGATTGCAAGTACATTACCTTGAAGTCAGAACCGAGCCAAGCCTTTCCGTCTTGTTGCAAGAACGATACGAACTTCCAAAAATCAGCCAGTTCGTTATTCTGTTTCACTTCAGCATTTTGATTGCGAATGCCTTTTGAGCAAACATCAAGCAAATCGGCATAAGTGAACGGAATATGCAGCACACCTTCAAGAGTACGGAAAGCAGCGAGAGGGATAAGCCAATTACGAAGAATACGGTCTTCGATACCGGCATCTTCAAGACGCTCCATGAGGTCGTGGAGACAAGAGTTATAATTGGCGTTGAACTCAGCTTCAAAACGCTTTCTGTATTTAATGATTTGCAAAGTAAGGTGTGAGCAACCTTTCTTGCGAATAGAACGCAACTCCTCGAATTGTCGTTTCGCCTCACGCGAGAACTCACTTTTAGCATAGGAAAGAAAAATGAAACGAGTAAACAAAGCGATGTCGGCAGTCGCCATTTCCTGGCCACTGACAATAACGCCACATGAAACACGAGTGATTTCACGCTTTTTATCTCGTTCCATGCTCATACGATTTCGTCCTGTGCCGTCCCAAAGTCCTTTCAGGAACTCTCTTTTGATGATATCGACATCATTCTTGAACTCGTCAAGATGAACAAGAGCGTTAGACGATTGAGCCACCGTATCAGCAAGAGCCGGCACAGTAGAGTTTTGGATATTTGGGGGAGTATTTTCAATGATAAAAAACGACATCAGCGAGTGTCCCAATTCCGATTTGCCCGAACCCTTTGGACCGAATAGATTAAGAATTGGGAAACTCTTCGTGGTACTCACCACCACATCACGAAACAGCGATGCGAGTAAGAAAGCGATACCGACTTTAGCGTTATCACCAAACACAGATATAAGCCGGTTGCAGTACTCCTGGAGAGATACAGCATTATAGTCATAATGCACAAAGCTACGCTCAAACTGATAGAACTGCGTATCATCGGCATATATCTTCGAGAACGCCGGCAAATAGAAATTGCCGATGTCTTGAAGTCGTACGATACCGAGGTCATCGACAGCATGCCATTCGGTAGAGAACACCCCATTTCCGAAGGCATAAAAGCCTTGTCTTTGCCAACCGAGTTGGTCAATTCTAACAGCTGTTTCCGTCGATTCATAGAGGAACATTTTTAATTTAGTAAGTTGTTCCTCTTTGGCGAGCCACACGAAATTACCCAAACCCTCTACCTTTTGTTTGAACTTGGATAGTGAAACGAGGTCTTCCTGTTTCAGCTCCACGATTTCCACTTGGTTAAACACGTTTTTCAGTTCAAACAATCGAAGAGGCATAACAGCGTCTTTGATATGGAATAGAGGTCGCATAGTAAAGTTAGACCACTGCACTAAATCACCGTCCTTACCGATAGCGATGTATTGATTATTTCGTTCTTGGAAGCCATACTTATGCAACAAATCAAGATTGACACTCTGTCCTGATTTTTGCATTTGTTCCTCTTTCTGTCGTTTCTTGGCAAAATTGATAGCCTTGTTCCATAAAGGCTTCGACATACCCATTTTGGCAAGAATATCGACATACATCTTTTCACGCAATTCGTCATCGATACCGGCAATAAGATTGGCGATTGTTTCCACTGCATTTTTCTTCTCCGATTGAGAAATGTCTTCGTGGAATAATTTAGAGGCATACCATGGAATAAAATCCACTTCTTCAATCTCGGATAGAATAGCACGGTTCAGGATATATGAATCGGGATCATTCTTGACTCCGGCCGTAGTAAAAGGGATTTCTTTTACTGTAACATTGAAGCCCAAAGCGATAGCTGTTTGAGCATTCTTGATAACCGATTTTATACCAGTGCCAATAAATTCGCCACTCTTCAGCGGGTCGGCATCAGGGATAAAGCACAGATTTGTAGAGTGTCGCTTTAATTGCGAGAACTGGTTTTCTGTCCAGGCAGATCCAAGCGAAGCAATAACATTGTTTACCCCGATAGATTGCAGACGCAACACATCGGGAGCACCCTCTACAAGAAAGAACTTATCAGCCTTTGCAGCTTCACGCAAAGCGACATTGATGCCGAAAACAGAATTGTCCTTGTTGTATAATATATTGGTTTTAGGATTAAGGTATTTAGCCGAGTCTTCACTGTCTCCGATATAGCGAGCCGTATAGCCGATAATTCTGCCGTATCGGTCTTTGATTGGAATAGTGATTCGTTCACGATAGAAATCAAACAGGCGACCGTTCTTTTCCGATTTGCATATAAGTCCCAATTCGAGCAGGGATTGTTCGCTAATACCATGCTCATTAGCGAAATTAACCAACCCTTGCCAATCGGAAGTCGCATAACCGATACCTATTTCATGGCAGAAATTTTCATTCCAACGATTAAACGCATATTGACGAGCAGTGACACATTCCGATTTGTTGTTTTTGAAGTTAGCAACAAAGTAGTGTTGAACTTCATTGTAAACAAGAAACATCGCTTCACGCTTCAGTTCCTGTTCGCGATTTTGCACATTCTCCTCTCTGTCTTCCTTGGAAATATTGATGCCGTAATGGTTAGCAAGCTTTTCCACGGCCTCGATGAAATTCATATTATAGTATTTCATCACGAAGCTGATAGCGTCGCCGCCCTCATTGCAAGCCCCGAAGCAATGCCAAGAATTACGGCTTGCGTTCACTATAAAGGACGGTGTCTTTTCATTATGAAAAGGGCAACAACCTTTATAGTTCGCCCCCGATTTTTTGAGCTGCACAACATCGCTAACCACATCAACGATGTCGGCACGGTCAACGACTTGATCAATGATAGACTTGTTCATGATTAGCAGATATTAAATTTGTTTTTGCCAAAATTTAAGTATCTCGCTACCGAGGTAAAACTTCTTAGCAGTAGATTTGCGAACGCCCGATTTAATACGCCCCTCTAAGGTGTATTTTCGTAGGCTGTTCCGATGTATTCCCAGTAATTCACAAGTTTCAGAAACCGTATAGCGAGAACTTAATTGCACTTTAGGTTCATTCGGATTCATATTATTTAGAAACTTTAGGGAATAACACATCGGGAGCAATATTTAATGCCTCTCCAAGCACTTTTTGCACAAGAGGTTCAGGCTGAACTTTGCCACTAACCCATAACCTAACGGTTATCTCCGAGCGATTGGTTATACGGCATATTTCATTCAGGAACTCTTTAGCCGGCGTAGGCTTTGCCATTTCCTCTCTGTACATTTGTACGAGCGACAAATTTCTGCTTTTTTTCATTATATTGATAAATTTAGTGATTAAATATTTTGTTATAACCAATATAATAATTAACTTTGCACAAGAATAATTATATCACATCTAAAGTGGTTTTTATAATGGTTATATAACCGCAAAGTTAATCAATATTGTGGATATATCACTGATTTTAGTGATTAAAAATATTATCAAAAATGCGACCAAAAGGACAACTCTTTGACTTACATAGATTTAGGACTGAGAGAAATATTAGTCAAAAAGATTTGGCTATCGCTACAAGGCGTTCTCAAAGTTTTTTGTCTGTCATTGAACATGGCAAGAGGAGTGCGCCCAAAGCATTTTTGGAAGAGTTAGCAGAAATGTACAAGGTGGATAACATAAATGATTATTTAAGCGATTATCCTGCGGACATCAATGTACAAGATAAGAGTTTGAATCAGATAAATTCACCGAGGGCAATAATGCTAAATAATAGCAATGCCAAGAACCTAAATTTAGATGAGATAGTAAGACTCATATCAGCAAAAACATCGGGAAGCGAAATAAGCAATTTGATAGGCTTATTAGTTAAGTCAGAAGAACGATGTCAAGCTGCCGAAAAGAGGGTCTTAGAGCTGGAGAAAGAGGTGTCTGATTTAAGGGCAAAACTCTCAAAAACAGAGGGTTAAAAAACCACCTTGTACAAAACCTTGCACATAGAAAAAAGAGATAATTAACATATTGATAACCAGCCATATATAGTGGCAATGGAATAGCCTCATAATCAGGGGTCCTTGGTTCAAGCCCAAGTGGGACCACACAACAAATCGCTAAGTAGTTGAAAAATTCAATACTTAGCGATTTTTCTTTTGTATTTTTGCCGAATTATTTCTCTCTTAGCAATTTTACTACATCATAATATACAGTGGTGTATATTGTTATTAATAACCCTAACACAAGGCGTTTGCCAATGATATTTGATGATATATAGCCTCTTTAGTTTGTAAATTTCCAGCCCGAATTAGCTCGACCGGTCTTTTATAACTCTTCCTTTAAGAATGCAGCAACAAAGATGTCGCTATCTCTTACATATGCATTGTATTCGTCTTGTTTGCGAACATTATTATATGCTGAATCAAAATCTTCCCATTCAAATAGGTCAAGCTTTATATTACGTTTTTCATAAATCTTACTTAAGCGACGAATAAAATTACCAAATGCATTACGGTCATCCTCGAGTTCTTCTGATGACGCAAAGAATATTTTAATTTCCTTTTTCATATTGCTTGTTCGTATTTAAGTTATTTTTATATATGTATCTTTTGGTAAGGCCTTTTTTAAAAAAAAAGAAAAATAATAAACTAATATCACGTTTTACGAGAGGTGCCTTTTCTTTAAATATAAATGTGAAACTATGTATTAATCATTACTTTCTCAGCTCTTTGTAGAAGCGCCACATGAATAGTGCGCCGGCTACGAATAGCGATACTGCAAACGATAGGTATACGCCTACTATTCCCCCATTTAATGGGAAGGCGAATATGTAACAAGCTGGTATCCCAACCACTATATATGCCCAGAAAGCGTATCGCATCACTGGCATCACACATTTTATTCCTCGAAGTGCGTTAGCGTAGGCTATTTGTGTTGCATCTCCCAATTGGTACACGATCCAAGGCACTATGAGTGTGAGCGCTATTCCGATTACTGCTTCATCGGAGGTGGACAGACGCATTACTTCCTCGCCTATGGTAAGGAATGCTATTGAAGCGAGTAGGGCACTTGCCAATATTACGTGGTAACCTGCCGATGCACAATGCTTTACTCGATTTGTGTCGCCAAGTCCGCTATAATTTGCAATAAGTATGGATGTGGCTGCACCTAAACTATAATATATCATAAAGCCAAATGTACCCATTACCAATATCACCTGATATGCAGCCAAATATTCGGCGCCAATCCATCCCACAAACACAGTTGCCACGGTGAAGATGGCTGTTTCCATACCCATCTGAAGTGATACAGGAAACGATACCGATGCCACTTGCTTCATCTCTTTTAGTGTTACCACGCCTTCGGCATAAGCCTTCACATAAGGTTTGTATCGCTTCATTGCACATAAGCATATCACGTATGCCACCAACATAGCCACTCTCGACACTAATGTGCTTACACCTGCGCCATAAAGTCCCCACTCGGGCATTCCACATTTTCCATAGATAAGCAACCAATTGCCTATGATATTCAGGATATTACCACCTAAAAGGATTGCCATTCCAATCTTGGTGTCGGTAATACCATCGGTGAACTGCCTTAAAGCATTCACCACCACCAATGGTGCCATAGATAGCAATATCACTATATAATATTCACGCATCAAAGGCAGTAGGTGAGATGGTTGCCCCATTTTGTCGAGCAAAAAATAAATTATCAGCATCACCAATCCGCATAGTAGTCCGAATAACACATTCAGCACTAAAGCCGTGCGCACCACACCACCCACTTTGTTGGTTTCGCCTCGGGCAAAGTAGTCGCCGACGATGGGAGTAAGGCCATACGAAAAACCAAGACACACGATACTCATTAGATTGAACACACTATTCACAAACGATGCCGATGCCAAAGCATCGGTAGAATAGTGTCCCACCATCATTGTGTCCACAAAGCCTGTGATTATCACACCGAGCTGGCCCAATAAAATAGGTAGGCCTATCACTAATATCTGTTTATAATATTTCCTATAATTTGCAAAAAACTTATTCATATTATACAAAGATACAACAAAGCCTCGAAAGAGGGTTAAAATGTAGCAACAACTCTTCAAAAAAAGCACACATCACTCCATATTCCCACATATTTCTGCTAACTTTGCGTTAAATTTAGAATAAAATAGCATTATGATTAAATACATTCTTTCTTCCATTTGCATTCTTTTCGGATGTGCAGCAATGTGGGCTTACACCCCTATCACCGACGAAGAACTCAATCTTCTCGATAAAGAACTAAAGCAAAAGGCATATTACGATAAATGCAAGCAATTGCGTATCGATTCTTTAAAGATAAGCACCGAATCAATGGCGCGTATTAGTCGTCAGCGATTTGATAATATCATCAAATTGGCCGAAGAATACGAAACATTCATTTCCGACTCGTCGCTTTTCTATTTCAATCAATCACTTGAAATAGCCAATTTGCTCAACGATACCACACGCATCGTCACTGCGCGCTTAGGACGCGTGAAGGTGCTGTCGATACTTGGCTACTTCAAGGAAGGCGTGAACGAACTCGACGAAATAGAAAATAAAGGTATACCCAAAAATCTTGAAAATGAGTGGCTAAACTCAAGTCGCCAGTTCTATGCTTATCTTACCACTTATGTCAAAGACAATAAGATCCTTTACGAGAAGTACTCAAAATTGCACAATTATTATCTTAATTTGCAGATTCAGCATTCCGACATCAATTCTATCGAGTACAAACTCTATCTAGCCGAGCATTATGCTGCCACTAACGACAAGAATAATGCCAAATTGCTTTTCAGAGAAGTGCTTGAGACGGTAGCCGATAACAACAATTTATATGCACGAGCAGCACACAATATGGCCATTATTCGAAAAAATGAAGGTCTCGACGACATTGCAGCGCACTATTTGGCACTTGCAGCCATAAGTGATATCAAGTGCTCGGTGAAAGAAACTATGGCTCTACAAGAATTGGCGATGCACCTATATAATAAAGGTGATATCAAGCGTGCCTACAATTATATCTCAAGTTCGCTTGCCGATGCTGTATTTTGTAATGCACGCCTTCGCACAGCCGATGTGTCGAAAATCATTCCACTCATCGATAATGCTTATAAGGAAACTCTCGATTCGCAACGAAACACCCTTATAGTCACCAATTGGCTTATTGGCGTTCTGTCATTTGGTTTGTTGATTATTATCATTTTCATGGTGCGACAAATCCGTAAGGTGAAACTTGCGCGTCTCGAACTAAAAAAGGCCAATAGTATCAAAGAAGAATATATCGGTCATTTCCTCGATATATGCTCTATCTATATGGACCGTCTTAATAATTTCAGCAAAATTGTAACTCGAAAAATTACTGCTGGTCAGGTGGAGGAACTTCTGAAAATGGCGAAGGCCAACAAGTTTACCGAAGGCCAACACAAACAATTCTACGACATCTTCGATGCTACCTTCCTTCACATTTATCCTACATTTGTTGAGGACTTCAATGCTCTTCTCAATCCCGACGAACAAATTATCATCAAAGAGCCAGGACACCTCACCACCGAACTGCGCATTTATGCATTCTTGCGTATGGGGGTTGAAGACAGTAATAAGATTGCAAACTTCTTAAATTATTCTGTAAATACTATCTATGCATATCGCAATAAAACAAAAAATAAAGCGAAAAATAGAGAGGATTTTGAAGAAAATGTGATGAAAATAGGTGGATTTGCCTAATATTTCTATTTATATTTTTATTTTCTTGAAATTCAATTAAGTAATTGATAAATAGGGGAATAAAATTTATAAATCTTCAAATCAATTTATATTTCATCTATATATTCTTTGCGTGGCGAAAAAATGGTTGTAATTTTGCATCAGCAAACGAAAAAGGTCACAACCTTCCCAATTTGCTCGCTGGATTCCTAACCTATAATTTGCGACAGAAAAAGAGTTTTCAAGTCGCTACTTTGAAAGAAGAAAGTTTTTTGATTCATTTATATAATAGTTGTTGTGATAGTCCGTGAGGATAATCAATAGGTAATAAGTAATGTTTATTAGTTGTTAGTTTTTTGGGTTAAAAATTAATTATGCCCTACAGGTAAGAAAGATTGATTTTTAGTGTTAGCCGTCATTCACGGCAACCTTTAAAAGCACTCCGAGAGGAAGTGCTTTTTTTATTTATCCATCCCGACATTCCTTATGCTAATCTTAAAAAAAACTTTGGGAGTGCATAGTGTGTGACCATAAGTCGCATTACGATATTTATACATCTCATGGAAGGTGATTTGGGTGAGGTAAGTGTAATAGTATTGCCAAGTTAAAGAAAAGTGGTGAAAATAGTTTGATTTGTGCAAGATTATCTCTAATTTTGCTTATCAGAATATATATAGAACTATAATATGAAACGAAAACTCCAAATTCTCAAGAACGACCCTTGGCTTGAACCATTTAGAGCAGCTATTGAAGGTCGTCATGAAGACGCTTTGAGAAAAGAACGCGAATTGACTGGTGGCAAAGGTACATTGAATGATTTTGCCAATGGTCATCATTTCTTTGGTTTGCATCGCACCGATAAGGGCTGGGTGTTCCGTGAATGGGCTCCAAACGCTATCTGCATTTATATGGTAGGTACTTTCAACGATTGGGAAGAGCGTGAAGAATTCTGTCTTGAGCGTGGCGAAAATGGTGTGTGGGAACTTACAGTGCCTGCCGATGCCATCAAACACGGCGATTTGTATAAATTGCGCATGTATTGGAAAGGTGGTTGTGGTGAGCGAATCCCTTCTTATGCCACTCGTGTGGTGCAAGACAATGTGTCATATCTGTTCTCGGCTGAGGTTTGGGCTCCTGAAAATCCTTATCAATTTAAGGATGAAGGTTTCACTCCAAATACCACTCCGCTTCTTATCTACGAATGCCACATCGGTATGGGGCAAAACAAGGAAGATGTGGGCACTTACGATGAGTTTTGCGAAAAGGTGCTTCCTCGTGTGAAGGCCAACGGATATAATGCCATCCAAATTATGGCTATTCAGGAGCATCCTTATTATGGTTCGTTTGGATATCATGTGTCAAACTTCTTTGCTGCTTCGAGTCGTTTTGGCACACCAGAGCAATTAAAGCATCTTATCGACACGGCTCACTCTATGGGCATAAGTGTGATTATGGATATTGTGCATTCTCACGCTGTGAAGAATGAGGCCGAAGGTTTGGGCCGTTTCGATGGTAGCCACGACCAATATTTCTATGGCGATGAGCGTCGCGAACATCCAGCATGGGATTCTCTTTGCTTTGACTACGGAAAGAATGAAGTGATGCACTTCTTGCTTTCAAACTGTAAATATTGGCTTGAAGAATACCATTTCGATGGTTTCCGTTTCGATGGTGTGACTTCAATGCTTTACTATAACCATGGTCTCGGACAGGCTTTTGGTGGATATGAAGACTATTTCAATGGTGGACAAGACACCAATGCTATTGCATATCTTACGCTTGCCAATAAACTTATCCACGAGGTAAATCCTCAAGCCATCACCATTGCCGAAGAAATGAGTGGTATGCCAGGACTTGCCACCAAGATAGAGTGGGGTGGTATGGGATTCGACTATCGCATGGCCATGGGTGTACCCGATTATTGGATTAAGATGATTAAGGAAAAGAAAGACGAAGATTGGCATCCAACTTCGATTTTCTGGGAACTTACCAATCGCCGTGCCGACGAAAAGACTATCAGCTATGCCGAAAGTCACGACCAAGCACTTGTGGGCGATAAGACTCTCATTTTCCGCCTTATCGATAGTGATATGTATTGGCATATGATGGTGGACGATGACAATATGAATGTGGATCGTGGTATCTCGCTTCACAAAATGATTCGCCTTGTCACTTGTGCCACTATCAATGGTGGATATCTCAACTTTATGGGCAATGAATTTGGTCACCCTGAGTGGATCGACTTCCCTCGCGAGGGCAATGATTGGAGTTATAAGTATGCTCGCCGTCAATGGGACTTGGTTGACCGTGAAGATTTGAAATATCGCTTCCTCAATGCCTTCGACAATGCAATGCTTAGCGTGATTGGTGGCAAAAAGAACTTCCAAAAATATCCTGTGGTGAAGATTTGGGAAAAAGACGACGACCAAGTGCTTGCATTTATGCGTGGCGACTTGCTTTTCGTGTTCAACTTCAACCCATCTAAGTCGTTCACCGATTATGGTATACTAGCACCAGAAGGCGAATATGTGGGAGTGATGAACTCCGACCAAATAGAGTTTGGTGGTCACGGCAACATCAGTATGAAAGTGAAACATTTTACTCATCACGATGAGTTGTATAGCAAGTATGGTGTGAGCTGGTTGAAACTCTATTTGCCTGCACGCACTGCACAAGTGCTACGCCTTAAAAAGACTCGCAAGGCAGCAACAGTAAAAGTGGCAAAGAAAAAAGTAAAGAAATCAACCACCAAAAAGAAATAAGCCAATGTTGAAAAGGATATTTTGCCTATCGGCCATAATTCTGTTGTGTGCAGTAATATCTTCGGCCGAAACACTCGTGGAAGTGCAAGGTCGTGTATATGAAGATGTAAACGGGAATGGTGCCTACGATAAGGGTAAAGATCGTGCCGTTAAAGGTATGTTGATTTCTGATGGCGACACTGTGATTGCCTGCA
Source organism: Muribaculaceae bacterium (assembly GCA_045656705.1). Classification (GTDB taxonomy): domain Bacteria; phylum Bacteroidota; class Bacteroidia; order Bacteroidales; family Muribaculaceae; genus RGIG4576. Next base: position 17,839 of record JAZORR010000023.1, read on the forward strand.
AAAAGGATGGAACATACAAATTGCATACATCGCGAGGCAATAGTATATTCCCTATTCTGCCTGCAGGATATGATATGCCTTCGCAAGTGCCTAATTCTTCATTTGTGAATATTCCTGTGCAAGGTGATGACACAAAGATGACTATAGACATTGCTGTAGTCGCCGATGCTAATGGGTTGAACGATAATTTCACTCTTAATGCCGTGGGCGATGTGCAGGTGCGAGATCTTCACGAGATGGAATATGCAAATAGAAGCATTTTTACCGAATTAGCCGAAGCTGGCAACAACACATTCAATATGTGGCTTGGCGATTTATGCTTCGACAATTTGGCAATGCTTCCTATCCTTAAAAATATGATGGATTTTCTGCCATCTAAATCGTGGACCATAATGGGCAATCACGATCGCGATTATGTGATGCCATTAAGTCATCAAAACAATACTTACAACAGTATCTTTGGTGCTGCCGATTTCTCATTCAATCGTGGTAATGTGCATTTTATCGTGCTTAATACTATTATAGGCACCGATAAGAAGAAATATCGCGAAGGATTGCGTCCACAACAAATTCGATTCATCAAGAACGATTTGGCTTATGTGCCTGCCAAAAAACAAATTGTGCTTGTGATGCATGCTCCTATTTCTGGTTTTGATGAAGGTCTTGACCAATTGTTGGGCGTATTGGAAGGCCGAGGCCATGTGTTGGCTATCGCTGGCCATTGGCATAAGGCTATTCGTCGTTTCGTTCACGGAAAGGGTGTTACTATACATGAAGTTACTGCTGGTTCTACTTGTGGATATTGGTGGCGTGGTGAGCGTGATTGGAACAATGTTCCGTCATCAATTCAATATTGTGGAACTCCTCGCAATTATCATGTGTTCTCTTTCACTAAAGACGGTTATAACTTTAAGTTTAAAGGCGTTGGTATGGACGCCAATAAGCAGATGTCTATCCATGTGGCAGGTATCGACACCACCGATGTGCATGTACCCGAATTGGCAGAATTGCCAAAAGGAATGATTGTGGCAAATATTTGGGGTGCTTGCGATAGCACAGAGGTCACCTGTGTGGTTGATGGCAAGGATTTGATTCCTATGACCAGAACTGTTATGGTGTCGCCTGAAGTGGCCAGAAGCAATGCTCTTACTGCTGAAAAGGTTTATCCTACTAAGTATTCGCGCAAGCCAGTGACTGGCAAGCAGAAGTCGCCACATGTGTGGACTGTGACATTACCCGAAAAATATCCTACAGGTTCACACTCAATAGTGATAAATGCGAAAGATAACTATGGATTGTCGTGCAAAGGGGCAAGAACATTTTATCTGAAGTAAAGAAAACGCCAAAATTTTAATGATAAAGGAAGCCAGTCACTTTTTTGCGACTGGCTTTCTTGTGTGTTTCATAGTAGGGCTGTAAATAAGGTCGTTTTCTATGTACTAACTTTTCATCTATTTATGGAGCTATTATTCTATTGCTATATATATGACAATTTTCTTACCAAAAAGTTTAAGAGAAACCTTAAATTTTTATTTATTTCGTGAAGAAGTCGCTATCGGCGTTGTATTCAGTGTCCTCAAATTCTTTGCTCTTGTATGCACCAGTTTTCCAACTAATGAAGTCGAAAAGTCGTGAGCGTGAGCGCGATTCCTTTTCCCACATAGAAGTAGTGCCCTCTTTGGTGGCCTCGAAATTGAGAGCATTGTTGATTGACATCTTCTTAGCGAAGTTTTTTGCATCTTGGTTGGCACCGATATAGGTAAAAATCCATCCTTTAGCCTTCATTTCTTCCACGAGAGCCTTGATAGCACTGCCGCTATATTCGCGTGAAGCATTTTCATAGCCATCGGTGATTATAGTCACCAGCACATTATCCACCTCTGCCACATGTCGGCGTAGGTGATTGATCGCATTTCCCATAGCATCAAATAGAGGTGTACCATAGCTTGGCCAATACTTGTCGGCATCCACCTCCTTGAGTTCGCTTGCAGGGATACAATCGTGGATAGTCTTCACCTTTTCCGAATTGAACGATACCAACGATACAAAATGTTCTTGGTCTGGGTGATCTTCTTGAGCCTTACGGATGGTTTGGATAGTTTCGTTAAGTCCCGAGATAGCTTGTTGAGCGATGCTTTGCATAGAGCCACTCTCATCGATGATGAGAAGATTAAAAATTCTGGTTTTCATTTTATTCCTATTTTTTTATAATTAATAATATTGTGATAATTTATAAAATCCTATTTGTATAACTCACACATTTACCATCGGTTATTTATCTATCCCATCGATAAATATGTCGGAGTATTCATTGGTCATTAAAACCTGTCATACCTTTCCTACTAAATAGATATTACAAATACCGTGCCAAAAAAAATCACTGTCATTATTGGCAGAAAAATAATATTCATTCCAAATAGCATGGTAAGCCTTGTTTCAATCCACGCACCCGCGTGGGGTGCGACAGTATATCATCTAATTTGGTGATATCTAAGCGTTTAATAGCGGTATTTTGCGAATACATTTATTGTGTTGTGAAAAAAGATACTATTTTTTGCGTTTAAGGAGTTATTTGATTGTGTTTCAATTAGTGCGAAAGTAGGGGTATTTATGCAACGCTTTACATTCGCATTTATATGATTAATTCGGAATCTATTGCAAAGGTCGTATTTTCCCCGATATATTCAATCCTTTTGTTCCAATTTTTTCCTAAAAAATAAAATCGTATGCTATCTTGGTCTAAAGATATGATAGATTCTAATTTAGATTTTAATATGCAAAATTGGGATTCTGAGAGTAAGCATTCGAAAACAGAATTTTGTACCTTTCTACCATAATTAACACATTCTTTAGCTACATGACGCAAGCGTTTCTTGCCTTCGGGTGTGGTAGTATCCACATCATACGTTATTAGAATCATCATAATATTAGTTTATTAAAAATACAGGGTAATTATCAATATCTCCACGAAGATAACGTGCAAGCATCATTGCTTGAACGTGAGGCAGTAGCCCGATAGAGATTTTTCTCCTAAATAGGGATGTGTAAATGTTTCTCTTTTGCGACTTTGCCATGCTGTAAGAATGATTTTTCTACCATCTTCTGTCATTACTACTCCATCCTCTCCTTGGCGTACAAAATCACGGATACTGATTTGTTTGCGATTTATAAGAGATAATACTAATCTATCACCTAAATAAGCTCTTAATTCTTCCATCATATCAAGAGCTAAGGAAGTGCGTCCTGGACGTAATGTGTGAAAGAAACCAACATAAGGATCGAGCCCTACGGCTTCAAGAGCTGAACTAACTTCGGATGCTATTAATGTGTATACGAAAGATAACATTGCATTCACTGCATCTTTGGGTGGTCGACGATTTCGTCCGTTGAAAATGAAATCTTGTTTTTGATGTAGTATTAAATGGGGAAACACACTGAAATATAGACTGGCAGCATCACCTTCCACACCCCTAAGTTCGTCGGATGTAGATGTCTTTAATGCTTTTTGCTTACTATTGTTGAGATGAGAAATTACAGTAGTTATTGCATGGTTTTCTCCATTGTCGCGCAAGAATCGTGCAAGTATATTGCGATAGTTCTGAATTTTGCCTGCTACAAATAGTTTACTTAGGTCAAGTGCAAAATGCGTGTCTTGAGATAAATTCAACTGACGAGTGCGAAGTAGTACATTTCCTTTGATTGGACCTTGAAATCTTCCTATATATTTACCATTAGGAGAAAGAAAGCATAGTGAAACTCCATTATCGGCACAAAGCTTCATCAATCCAGGTGATGCTCCCATATATCCAAAAGTAACGATACCTTCAATATTAATTATAGGTATGCGAAAGATTTCGTTTTGATTTACAGAAACCACTACATTCATTCCATCCTTACTCAAATATGCGTCGCGAGTGGTTATGTATAAGGTATTAAGAAGTTTCCTCATATAAGTATTTTTGTAAATAATTGTCCACTTTGATGCATTTGTGTGTTTTAGGTATACAAATGTCTATAAGTGAACAATTTCGGCAATGTTTACCTTCGTTGGGTTTAGGTATAATATTAGATTTGAATATTTGGTGCATATCTTCTGCACATTGGCTCTCTGCCATGCCAAAATTACTTGCAAATTCGGCAGAAAGTTGTGCGACACCTTCTTGATGTTCGTCGTTAGATTGGAATTCCCATTCAATTCCATTATTTTTGATGTGTGAAATTATCATTTTATCTTTTTCCTTAAAGTTCGGTAATATAAGGTTGAAATTACTATTTCCCTTTTCGGTACAAATGTAATTCATTAAAAAATCATAAGCAAAAATAAAGTCAAAAATAATTTTATGATTTTTTGCGGGTTTTGACTTTGAGTATACTTCTCACACTTTATAAGGTTGCAGAGTTTAGGTGGTTTTCGGGGAAAAAACAAGTTATTCGCCGAAAAATTTCGGCGAATAGTGAGTGTAATCTCCGAAAATGGAGATTATAGTGTCGGTATATGCTATTGATTTTCTTGCTCCTTACACTATTTGTGGTGGGGTGGTGGGGATGTGGGTACTTTTGATACGCCATTCTTTAGGGTAGAGATTGTTGGCTCGGTTGCCGAGGTTTTTTACCCATCCGAGAGGCATATCGTTGTATTTAATAAGCACGAAACCTCGTGGTGCGTCAATGGTGATGGTTTCGCCACGCAGATATGCTATGGCAGTAGCGTAGTCCACTTCACACGCAGGGAATGCCTTGTGTTGCAGGCAGGTATTGAGTGCAAGCGAATGTGCAGGGATGAGGTCTTTACCCTTCACTGTGGCCACTTCGCATCCGTAGTATATTACGCGCAGATTGTCGCGTAGGATGGCTATTTCGTCGGCATATTCTGTTGAAATGGCGTTGATACTGTCAGTTGATGCTATGAGTTGAGTATTGCGAGGGTTAGCAATCCATTCTTTTGCGAGTGCTGGCACTTGTGCAGGGGTATCTTTCTTGCCTTTTTTGTTTTTGCTTACGCGAATGGTTTCGCGAGGTTCGTCATCGGGTTTACGTACCACAGCGAGGAAGAGTCCTTCGCCTCGAGTGCGATGAGGGAAGAAGTGATAGCCGTGAGTGGGCGAATCTATTGCAGTGTGAATGTTCCATTCGGCAGGAGGGCATAGGTCAATACTTTCTGCACCGAGTGAATTGACAAGATATTCCACAATGTCCTCGTTTTCGGGACGATTGAATGTGCAAGTGCTATATATGAACAATCCACCTGGACGAAGGGCATGCCAAGCATTGTCCACAATTTCGCGTTGACGCTCGGCACATTCTCTCACTAGTGCAGGCGACCATTGAGCCACAGCCTCATCATCCTTACGCATCATTCCCTCGCCGCTGCAAGGCACATCGGCTGCGATGATATCGAAGAAATGTGTGAGTGGAGCATAGGCAGCAGAATCGTTACAAGTGACCACGCAATTAGGATATCCCCATTTGATAAGGTTTTCCTTGAGGATTTGAGCACGATTGCTCATAATCTCGTTTGCCACCACGAGCGAACCTTCGGGCAGAGCATCAATTGCAGTAGTGGTTTTGCCCCCAGGTGCTGCACATAGGTCGAGATAACGCACAGGTTCGTCCTTGCTCACAAGTCGCTCTATGGCATAGGTGAGAAACATTGATGAGGCATCCTGAACATAGTAACTGCCAGCATGGAGTGCAGGATCGAAGGTGAACTGTGGTCGCTCGTCGAGATAAAAACCCCTCGCACACCATGGCACGAGATTTTCGGCAGGTGTGGCAGAGCATTTGGCAGAGTTGATACGCACCGATACCGATGGATCGCTCTCGCCAAGTGCATCTATCAAAGCCTTTGCCTCCTCAAGGGGCAAAAGTTCACTTATCTCTTTTATAAACAATTCAGGAAGTGCCATAAATCAATAATCTTTGTTACTGGACTACAAAAAATGCGGTATTTTTAATCGGTTACTGTTATAGGAATAGTGGTGGTGAGGTTGCCAAGGTGGGCAGTGAGGGTGTGAGTACCTTTCTTGCCAGATGGGTGAAGGGCTGTGCCTTTTTGCTTGATTTTGCCGAGGTCTCGGTGGCACGACAGCTTCACGCCTTGCACATTAGTGTCCACTATGATACCATATTTGTTATATCCGTAAATCACAGGAGTGTAAATTTCCTTTCCGTGGATAGTTTTGCGAAATTCAGCGAATGCAATAGATGCTATTTCGTTGTCAGTCGGTGCGTTGGCAATAGCAAACAGCCCATTGGCCACTGTGCGTTCTTTGCCGTCGCTTGGTACATTGCAAATGCCGAGCGAGCGTACATATAGTTCGCTCGAACCACCACCGTCGAGGTTCATTGCATCATCGCAACCTGCATATCGCATAATATCGGCAAGCACCTTAGATGTACAACCTTCCGACACTTCAGAGCGTCCGTCCACGATGAGAATCACGAGTTTTGTGCCACTCTTATCGTTGCCCACAGCAGTGCGAGGGTGCAATCCGTTGAGGTGATGAAGGATATCTACAGGATTGGTCACCTTTCCGTCTCGCAAAATCACAGGGTAACCGCTCACCACTTCGCGTGGAGTGATGTTTTGTCCTTTGGCTGTGCTCACTGTGGTGGCGATTTCTACGATATCACCTTGCTTGAGAGTTGCCATGAAAGCATTGTCGCTACCAGTGCCAGATAGCACATATCCACCTGCAGGGATGGCGAGTTTACCATTTTGAGATGGAGTAGAAGTCACCTTCATTTTTACTTTTCTGCCCACCGAGATAGGAGCATCTACAGGGGTGAGTGTCACTTCGTAGGTATTGGCTACCGAGTCGGTAATAGCTCCATAGCGAGGAGTATAGATGTTGAGGCTATTGGCAGTGGCCACTCGGTTGATGCCCGAGATACTTGCCACCTTATCGCCAGCAATCACTGTGCTTGCTATGTGTAGGCAGTCCATAATAGGCACTCGATCGGCACCGATTGCCCATTGAGTGCGGTCGCTATTGTCTACATATACAAGTTCGCCATCGGTGATTTGTGAACCGATAGAATTGCCACGACGCATATTGAAGAAGTCGGCATTCACACCGAGAAAGTATTGTTGATGCTCGTTGTCGTGATCCAAAGCCATTGCCGACACCTCTTGTCGAGCATAAATAATATCATTAGCCTTTAGCACCTGCATCTCTATGAGAGGATTAGTGAGATCGGTTGTGGTGTAGAACACATTCAGGTTTTGTGTGCCTGTGAGGCGTAGTGATGTGAGAGTGGTAGATGGTCCCACATTTATGTGATTGAGTGTATCCACTGCATAAGGTTTTCCTTGCAAAGTCCATTCGGTAGAAGCCGACGCGCAAAGTGCCATTATGGCAAAAATTGCATATAAAGCTATTCGTTTCATAAAGTGATGATGTTGGGTTATACTTTAGAGTGTAAAATTAGCGAAAAAAATCAAATCTGTGTGAGAAAAAGAGAAAAAGTTGCAATATTAGCAGAATGGTTGTATTTTTGTAGTAAATTAGGATAATCAGTAGTTATTTTTTACGATAAAGACGAAAAAGATGATAGATAAAGCACTATATTTGATTCCAGTGCCACTGAGTGAAGGAGAGCTCAGTGCAGTATTGCCTGCACGCAACATCGAAATAGTGCGTGAGATAAAGCATTTTATCGTAGAAAATGTGCGCACGGCTCGTCGTTTCTTGAAGAAATGCGACCGTAATATCGACATAGACACACTCACATTCTTTGAGTTGAATCGCCACACCAAGCCCGAAGATATTTCGGGATTTCTTGCTCCTCTTGAGCAAGGGCATGCTATGGGTGTGATTTCGGAGGCAGGATGTCCGGCTATTGCCGATCCTGGTGCCGATGTGGTGGCGATAGCCCAACGCAAATCGTTGCGTGTGGTGCCTCTTGTGGGACCGTCGAGTATCCTGATGTCGGTGATGGGTTCGGGTTTCAACGGACAAAGTTTTGCATTCTTGGGATATCTGCCGATAGATGCAGGAGCAAGAGCCAAGAAACTCAAGGATATGGAGTATAATATCCGTGTGAACGACCAAACTCAAGTGTTTATCGAAACCCCTTACCGCAACAACAAACTGATAGCTGAGTTGTCGAAGACCTTGCCAAAACATTTGAAACTATGTGTGGCGAGCGACATCACAGGCGAGCAAGAAAGTATTATCACTCGTGGAGTGACTGAGTGGGCGAAGGCGAAGTATGACTACGACAAGATACCCACAATCTTCTTGCTATATAAATAGATGACTAAATATAAAAATATAAAGAACGACGCGCAATACAATCTCTTCGGAAACGACTCCGATAGTGAGATGGTTGCAGATTTTGAGGTGAATGTGCCAGAGACGCACCATTCTAATCCTCAAGACAAAAATGATGAAGCAGAGAGCGATGGACTCTCGTTGGTGGAAACTGAGCCTGTCACGCCTGCTTTGCGATTTATGAGCTTCGGTAGCGGAAGTAGCGGCAACTGTTCGTATGTGGGAACAGAAAATGGCGGTATTCTCGTAGATGCTGGGGTTGACTATGAAAATGTGATTGAAAAGCTACGCCTTAATGGGGTGACTCCCAATATGATAAAAGGTGTGTGCCTCACTCACGATCATAGCGACCACATTCGTTATGCCTATGCTATATGTCGCAAGTACAAGCACATACGCATCTATTGCACCAATAGAGCGCTTAATGGTATACTGAAACGACACAACGTGTCGCGTCGCATCAAGGAGTATCATCAACCTATTTTCAAGGAAATTCCTTTCAAATTGGGCGACCTCACAGTTACTGCATTTGATGTGCCACACGACGGACTCGATAATGTAGGTTTCTTTATCGAATACGGCGAAAGTAAGTTTGCCATAGCCACCGACTTGGGCGAAGTAACTGTGCGAGCGCATCACTATATGTCGCAAGCCGATTTCCTTGTGATTGAGGCAAACTACGACCTTGAGATGCTTGAAAACGGTACGTATGCCGAGTATTTGAAAAATCGTATAAAGTTGCGTACTGGTCACCTCGACAATGAAGATACTGCACGCTTTGTGAGCGAAATCTACACCGAGAAGTTGCGTAATATCTTCCTTTGTCACTTGAGCAACGACAACAATACCCCCGACAAGGCAGTGAGCGTGGTGAAAGCCGCTCTTGAGGCTAAGGGTGTGACTGTGGGAACAGCACAAGGTGCGCCAGAGGACTACGATAAGGATGTGCAACTGATGGCATTGCCTCGATATGATTGTTCGCCTTGGTTTATGCTTCGAAAAAAACAGTTTTAAAAAGTTAGGAGTTGGGAGTGTGGAGTTTATCTCTATTCCTGACTCATTTCTTTGAAAAAAAGGATTTAGTTATGGATATAGTGTGGCGTTTTCTCAAGAAAATACTTATTCTATTCTTTGGCTCTACGGTGCTTGCTGTGGTGATGTATCGATATGTGCCTGTGTATATCACTCCGCTTATGGTGATTCGTATGGTGGAGCAGAAGAGCGAAGGTCGCAATGTGAAGATGCAGCACGATTGGGTACCCATAGATAAGATATCGCAAAATCTTGTGCAAGCAGTGGTGGCGAGTGAGGATAATCTGTTTCCATATCACAATGGTTTCGATTTCAATCAAATAGAGAAAGCCGTAGAGGAGCGTCTCCAAGGTCGACGTACTCGTGGTGCAAGCACTATATCGCAACAAACGGCGAAGAATGTATTCTTATGGAATGGTGGAGGGTGGTTCCGCAAGGGACTCGAAACCTATTTCACGGTGCTTATAGAACTCCTATGGAGCAAGGAACGCATTATGGAGGTGTATCTAAATTCTATAGAGATGGGCGATGGCATATATGGTGCTGAGGCCACTGCACAAGCCAAATTCAAGAAAAAAGCACGCCGACTCACCAAAAACGAATCGGCACTCATAGCAGCCACTTTGCCCAATCCTCTACGATTTGATTCAGCACGGCCATCAAGTTATATACTTAAACGCCAAAGTCAAATTCTTAAACTTATGAGAAACATCGCCCCCGTGGAAATGGGAGCGAAATCGAAGTGAAAGATAGATTATTCTGGGTGATAATTATCTCTATCGTGTTTGGCTTTGAATAAAAGCAAGTATGCGACGAGCCACATCGTGAGCCTCGGCCACCGATGCGTTGCAGAAACTATGTTTCAATCGCTTGTAGCGTACCATCTTGCTTTCCACGCCACACTTACGCAATTCTATGAAAAGTTTAGTGGATTGATCTATTTTTACTGTAGTATCGGCAGCTCCGTGCATTATCAGCGTAGGGCAACAATCCTTCGATACATAGTGGATAGGCGAAAATTCGCGACACAAATGCATCACGCGTTTCTTTTGAGTTTCAATATCATATCCGGTGACGCAGTGTAGCTGGCGATTACGTTTCATAATCACTTTACGCACACATAGTTTGGCAAAGGTGGTCATAAACGGATTAAGCTCAGTGCGAAATAGTGTGTTGAGGTCGGTAGGGCCGTATGTATCTATCACATAATTCACCTTTGCCGAAATGTGACTCAGTGCCTCATCGCCTGTGTATAGGTCTTCGCTTGTATAGGCAGTCATAAGAGCCAATTGTCCACCTGCCGAAGCACCCCACAACCCAATGTTGTTGGCATCAAGTCCGTATTTTTCGCCATTGAGTCGCACCCATCGCACAGCATCTTTGCAATCGGCTATCTGATGCTGAATGTGGCTATAGTCTTTATTTGCAAGGCGATAGTCAATGCTGACTACGGCTATGCCATTTTGGTTGAGTGTCTTCAGTACATACTGACGGAATGTTTTCTTGATATTGTTTTTGCTGGCTTCCACCCACGATCCACCATGTATAAACACAAGTACAGGCGCCAACGAAGTGGCGTTGTGTGTAGTTACTGTAGGCTTGTAAATGTCCAAGTGAACATTTACGCCATTTACCGATTTGTACACCACATTTTTATATGTAGGGTAGTCTGGGCTCAACTTTGGCAACGAACTTTCTGTGGAGGCATAAGCCGAACTTAGTTTGGTTGAAGCATAGTAAATCACTGCTCCAGCACCGAGTCCTGTAGCCAAAAGCCATGTTTGTCGTTGTGATAAGTCAGCCATATGTATATATCTATTTGAAAAAATCAGTTAGTATTTTTTATCTATAACAAATTTCTTATTGCCAATAACTTATTGGTTGAGAAGTTGTTCTATGCGTTCTTTCACCTCATTCATCAGCCACATAGGAGTAGAAGTGGCTCCACATATGCCTATGCGTTCTTTGTGAGCAAACCATTCATTGTCCAATTCCTCTGCACTCGAGATGAGATGTGAATTAGGATTGGCGTCGAGGCATTCGGCGAAAAGTATCTTTCCGTTGCTGCTCTTCTTTCCGCTTACGAAGATGATTACTTCGTGTTCGGCAGCAAACTCGCGTATCTTGTCGATGCGATTGGCCACCTGTCGGCAGATGGTGTCGTAACTTTCAAAGGTGTGAGTGCCATTGTTGCGTGAGGCTATCTTTTGCACTATTTCTTGAAAACCTTGTAGCGATTTGGTGGTTTGCGAATAGAGATAGATATTGCGATTGAAATCAATGCGATGGATATCGTTTTCGTCTTGAATCACGATAGCCTCGCCATTAGTTTGTCCCACGAGTCCATTCACTTCGGCATGGCCATTTTTGCCATAGATTACTATTTGCGGACTTTGCGCACCTTCGCGACGAGTGGTGTAGGTGTCGCTGATGCGGCGTTGCAACTGAAGCACCACCGGACAAGTAGCATCTATGATTTCAATGTTATTGGCGCGTGCTATTTCGTAGGTTTCTGGTGGTTCACCATGAGCGCGAAGCAGCACCTTCACATTACGAAGGTTGCGTAGCTGGTCATGAGTGATAGTCTCAAGACCTTTGCTCTCAAGACGTTCCACCTCGTTGGAATTATGCACTATGTCGCCGAGGCAATAAAGGTGTCCGCTCTTGTCGAGTTCTTCTTCGGCTTTGCGAATGGCTGTCACCACTCCGAAGCAAAATCCCGAACCTTTGTCTATTTCTACGATAGCCATTGTGAGTGATTAATAATGAATGATTATTACTTTGAAGCGATTGAAAGGTAAAGGTCGAGAAGCCATTGGTTTTGCTCGTCGCGTGTCATATTGGAATTGTCGAGCGTGATAGCATCGTCTGCCTTGCGTAGAGGGCTCTCCTCGCGAGTTTGGTCGAGGTGATCTCGGTATTTCACATTTTCAAGCACTTCTTCGTAGGTGGTTGAGGTATCGCCTTTGGCACGAAGTTCGTCGTAACGGCGTTGAGCGCGAGTTTCGGCCGAGGCATCCACATACACCTTCATTTCGGCATTAGGGAACACCACAGTGCCTATGTCGCGACCATCCATCACGATACCCTTGCTCTCGCCCATCTTTTGTTGAAGGTTTACAAGTGCGCGACGCACGAAAGGAATTGCAGCCACGATGCTCACCTTGCTCGAAACACGCATTTCGCGAATTTCTTGCTCCACATTCACGCCATTGAGCATAGTGAGAGATGCACCAGTGTTGACATCTACGCTGAATGTTACTTCAATCGATGGCATTGCCTTTTCCAATGCCTCGGTATCTATAGTGTCGCCTTCAATCAGATTATTGTTGAGACAATAAAGAGTCACAGCACGATACATAGCACCAGTGTCGATGTAGGCATATCCGATATTTTTTGCAAGCACCTTTGCCATAGTGCTTTTGCCCGACGACGAAAATCCGTCAATGGCTATAGTGATAAGTTTCTTTTCCATATATTTCTGTTTTATAGTACAAAGATAATTAAAAGAAATGAAAGAATTTAGAAAATATATATAGAACTTAATTGATAGTATTATTAAAATGCTATGAGTTTGTGTTTATATGTGTTGTAAAACATATAAAAATATTTGCATACATATATATGTGTGTATATATTTGCAAATCTTATTTATGTAAATAAAGTGCAAACGAATAAAATATAATTAATTATGAATGAGAACAAATTCTTGAAAATCTTTTCAATTTTAGGCTTTTTAGCATTTGCTGCTGTGAGCTGTTGGGCTACTGCGGAATCATTGCATTTACTATTGCCAGAATGGCCTTTGATTTTGTGCTGGATCGTAACAGTGGGATTCTTTTTTATAGCGTCTTGGGGTACTAAGATGATAGTTGATAGCTTTAATCAAGAAATTTATTTAGAAAAAAGAAGGCTACATCTTTTGGGAGGTATCGTCTTGACTGTAATATTTTGGTTGCTATGTAGTATGCCAACGAATACCCATACATTCGTTTATAGAACTAAGATAAGTGAGAAGGTTTCTGAAGATATTTCTATGACTCGAGGATATTTGGGACAGATTATGAATAATACAAATAACAAACAACAAGCTGACCAAAAAATCATAGCTTTTAGAAGTGATTTAGAAACTTTGTTGGGTGAGTTAGAAGCTGAAATCAAAAATGAGGCAAACCCAGGATTTGGAGCTAAATCTAAGGAGATTTTAAGGAAATTTGCGGTTCTGTTTGGTGTTGATAAAATAGAATCTTTAACATATAAAAGTGCGTCGGTACAAGATCGTATTAAGCTTTGTGATATGTATAGAACTAAAATGTATATATTAGCTAAGCCTGTAGAAGAAAATATAAGAAAACAAATATTAAGTCCTGATCCAGATAATATTAAAGAGATTAAGATTATAAATGAAAATTTAGCCTTAGTTGAGAAATATATTGGAAATGGAACAATAGATTTAAATAAGCCAGAAGATATTGCTGGGATAAATGGCGTGTGTGATAAAATAAATGATGGATATATTGCAGTTAAGAAAAATAAGAATTTTGTAATATTTGATCCTAAGACTGATGAAGCTGTTTATACAGCCCCAAATCCAGAGACGAAGGTGAAGAGAATGATTAGTGTATTTGATGTGTGGAGTGATTTCTTGAAAGGAGAATATGGGAAAGGTTTCTTTTTCTGGGTTTTGATTTCAGTATTGGTGGATGTTGCTGCATTTATATTTTTTGATATAGCATTTAAGAAAAGAAATTAATATATAAATCAATAAAAAATAATAATTATGCCAATAGATAATAATACAGTAGTAACTAATATTGTGGATGATACTACATTGCAAATAGATGATACTACTAATCAAATTATAGATACAAATCAAGTTCCTTCAGATAGTATAAATAAGAGAGCAAGAGGCTTGAGTGAAGATGAATTGAAGGATCCGAATAATATACAAGTGTCAATTGTTGATAAAGAAGCTCCTCTTATTATATTGTTTGGACCTCCAAGTTGTGGCAAAACAATGACATTGGTGAGAATGACTCGTTATTTAAGAGATGTCCTTGGTTATACAGTATCTCCAATTAAGTCGTTCAGACCTTCTTATGATCAAAATTATAAGAAAATATGTGAGAACTATACTGCCTTGGTAAATAGTAATGATGCCGCTGATAGTACTGATAATATTAGTTTTATGCTTGTTGGAGTTATAAAAGAAGGTAGAACAATTTGCCAAATACTTGAAGCTCCTGGTGAATATTATTTTAATCCGGATGAACCAAATGCGCAATATCCAGCTTATGTTAATAATATTATAAATGGTGGTAATCGTAAGATTTGGTGTATGATGGTTGAGCCTGATTGGGAGGATCAAGAAGATCGTAGAAATTACACAAATCGAATAACTAAATTGAAACCACGAATGAAAGTGAAAGATAAAGTGGTGTTTGTTTTTAATAAAATAGATTTGACCCCATTTGTGATTTCGCCGGGCAATGTAAAGATGAATCTTGCTATCAAGAATGTAAGTGATATGTATCCTGGTATATTTACGCCATTTAAAAATGTGAATCCAATAACAAGTATTTGGAAACCTTATAATTGTGATTTTATTCCATTCCAAACAGGCGATTATACACAATCTACCACAGGTCTAAAGTTTGATCAAGGTCCAGATGAATATTGCGAAAAACTTTGGAATATGTTATTGAGTAAAATTAGAGGATAAGTACATATGAGTATTAAATTTACATTATTTGTTCATGGGGTTCCAAAAGGACAAAAAATTTGGGGCCCAAATGAACAAGATAGAGCCTATATTGGTTTGTCTTATGGTAAATATAAAGATACCCCCAATAATGCATTGTCAATTGAAATAAATGGGGGTAATTGTTATTATACCTATTTTATAGGTCAAAATGTACTTGCAAAGGATGGTAGAGCTGGATCTTATTTTGCCTTAACTTTGCGTATAAATAGATATTATGCTGATGTTAAAAATATATATAATCTATTAGATGCTGCATACAATAAGTTTATCCTGAATAAGATTGTAAAGAATAATGGTCAGTCAATAAGTTACATTATAGAAGATTTTAGTCAAGAAAATGATTATTTGGCAAGTTTGGAGAGGGAAGTTGTGAATTATTTGAATCAGTTCTCTTCAAATTCAGATTTAATGCAGTTAAGTGGTTTTCCAGCTCAAGGGAAAGTGATGGAGAACTTGTGTTTATATGATTGTGAAAATAATACAGTTGCTCAGTTGATAAAGAAAAATGGAGCGGTATTAATTTCTCCAAGTTTTACATCAACAACTGTAAAGACTATAGTCAAGAAAAAAGATGAAGAAATAGCAAAGATTAAATCAGATACTCAGAATGCTATAAATAAAGTTCGTGAGGAATATTCAGAAATAGAAAAGAATGTTTCTAAACTTGAGAAAGAATTAAATGAAGAACAAGAAAAAAGTAATGGACTAAGAAAATCCTTAGAAGATAGTAATAGAAAAATAGTTGAATTAGAAAGTATAAATAAAAGTGGAAAGCAACTTCGGCAAGAACTGAAAGATAAGAAAGAGAAACTTGACAGAGTGAAAGACGTATTACCCAAAGTTAATGGAGCTGTAAAAGATTTAGCTTCAGTGTTTTCTGGTGAAATTGTGAAAGGTGGAGAAAATAAGCCTTCTCAACCACGTAAATTTAAGGTAAATTCGCTTTGGACTTTCTCTGTATCTCTTCTTAATACGCTCCTTCTTGTTGTTGTATTGGTTTTCATAATGCCAATAGGTTGTTTTGATAAGAAATCAGGAGAGCTGGCAGAAAATCAAAAAGCTGTTCAAGATTCTTTAGAGACTAAATTGGCTGAGGCTCAACAAAACTTAAATGAGCTGAAAGTTTTTTCGGATTGTGTGTCTAAGGGATTCCGTATAGATGTATCTAAATTTTCATCAAGAAAAATGCACCTAGAAAAAGGAGAGGATACGAAATTAACATTATTGAATGATGGTGTATTTGAAATTGAACCAGGTGCAGGTTTGGAAATAACTGGCCCCAAAAAAGATGTATTACAGGCTAAAAGTCCAGGTAAATTCCGAGTGTTCTATGTGGTTGGTGGTAAGCAAATTGCGTCAAGAGAAATTGAAGTAAAAGAATGAAAAATAAAATATTAATAATATTAATTACACTCTTTTGGTTTACTTCTTGCGAAAGTAAGAAGGCGAAGCCTGTATTTTACGATACAAGTGATAGTGAATTAGTTTCGTCTGATTTGGATGTAAACTATTATACTTCTGGGGATGAAGTAATAGTACCTTTTAGAGAAGAGGGTGGAATTAAATATGTAAATGTAAGCGTTAATGGAGTTGGACTCGAAATGATTTTTGATACAGGTTGTTCGAGTACTCTAATTTCATTAGCGGAGGCTGAATATTTAGCCAAGAAAGGATTGCTTACGAGAGAAGATTATTTAGGAAATGTACAATCGTATATAGCTGATGGAAGTGTTAGCGAAAATATGAAATTCAATCTTAAGGAGGTTGTGATTGATGGTAAAATATTATGTAGAGATGTAGTTGCTACAGTATCAGGAAATAATAATGCTCCGTTGCTTCTTGGGAATGAGGTTCTTAATAGGACTGCATCATATACGATAGATAATGAAAATAAAAATATAATATTTAAATTGAAATAATATGAATGTTTCAATTTATGTATTTGGTGAATTTGAGAATGGATATAATCAATATCCAGAGGATACAACATCAATTATATTTCGCACATTTTATAATAAAAGTACGAGTATAGGCCAAATATGTGTACATAGAGATGGCAACTTGATGTATTATGGTTATATAAGAAAACTTGAATACAATAGATATATCGGCTTAGGTGTAATATTGAATGATACTATGTTAAAGGGATTTGATAAAGTATTTTCAATGTTTGAGCATATAATCACTTATTTGGTTACAAATGGATATTTAATTCAGTTTAATGAGCAGGGAGAAATAGTAACTAATGTAGGGAAACTATATTTAGATAAAGCTAAAATTGATAATGTAGAAAATGAGATAAGGGATGGGTTGAATCGTCTTGATACATTTTCTACAAATCTTCCACCTGTTGATTTTACTGTTTCTAAAGATTCTATTAAACAGTTTACTCTTGATGATGCTGATTCTGATATAGTAAAGGCTGGGTATACATATGGTTATACAATTATTAGTAAAGAAAAGGGTAATAATACTCCATTGCTGAATAGTTATAAAGGTGTATTGGTTAAGGCTAATAAAGAAAAGAAAGAATTAGAGGGTAAATATAAAGAACTTAAAGAAGAATACGATAAAACACTTAAGCAAAAGAAGCAATACCGACTTGTTGCTATGCTGTTTATAGTCCTATTAATATTGGGCTTTGGCTTATTTATTGTTTTTGATAATCTAAATATGACAAAAGAAGATTTGTTAGAAGCACAAATGTATATTGATCAGCAAGTTGATACAATATATCATAAGCAACAAGTAATAAATGGATTAGAGGATGATGTAAAATATTTAGATCGAAAATATAGAGAAGAGTGTGATCTGAGATTAAGTTTACAAAATGAGTTAGATACAATAAATAGTAAAATAGGAGGAAGGCTACCTTGTGTGGTCACAAGTTCTGCGTTTAGCTTTTCTTCTGGGAATTATTCATTTTCAGTATATGCTTTTAAAGAAGAACAGATAACATTTACAGTGAGAGCGTATGGTCCTGATGGGCAAGTTTATGAAAGAGAGGAGAGTAGATATGTTTATAAGGGGTATAATGCCTTTTCTATATTTTTGAGCCAGAAATTGAATAATTCAAAGTGGTATTCTTTTGTGGTTTATAAAGATAGTGTTGTTATAGGAGGTGGGCGTCATTGAGTTTTGCGTTGGTAGAATAAATAATTAGAGACTATATCTATGATGGTATAGTCTCTTTTGATTTGTATAGATAACGGGCGGAAATGATGCGTTTTTATATGTTTTCCGCTGAAAATCTCACGATAACGGGCGGAAATTGAAGATTTTTATAAGGTTTTCGCCAAAAATCGCACGATAACGAGCGGAAAATTGGTTGTTTATTTGTAACTTTATAGCCGAAAATAGCGTATAATATGGAAATCATAGGAAGACAAATAGAACAAGATGAATTGCGACGTATATATGAATCGCAGTCATCTGAGTTTGTGATGGTTTATGGTCGAAGACGCGTGGGCAAAACATTTCTTGTTAGAGAGTTTTTCAACAATAAGTTTGATTTTTGTTTCACAGGAATGGCTAATGGTTCAAAAAAGGAACAATTGATGAATTTTAGGGTGGCAATATCAAGTTATGATGAGTCGCTTGCTCATACTACGCCTAATACTTGGACCGAAGCATTTGGCTTATTAATAAAACTATTGGAGAAGTCTTCTAACTCAAGGAAGGTTGTGTTTTTGGATGAATTGCCTTGGATAGATACTCCGAAATCTGATTTTTTGCGGGCTCTTGAGCATTTTTGGAATGCTTGGGCATCGGTTCGTAATGATATTGTGCTTGTGGTGTGTGGTTCGGCTGCATCGTGGTTGGTAAAAAATATTGTACGCAATCATGGAGGACTTCACAATAGATTGACATATAAAATCAAGTTAAATCCGTTCTCTTTGTGTGAAACCAAAAGTTACCTTGAAACTCTAGGTATAAGATGGGATGAACGAACCATAGCAGAATGTTATATGATATTGGGTGGTATCCCATATTACCTTAAAATGTTAGATAAACGTTTGAGTCTTGCTCAAAATGTTGATCGCCTCTTTTTTGCCGAAGCTCCTTTGCTCGAAGATGAATTTGATAATCTATATGCTTCTCTATTTAAGAAATCGGAAGAATATGTGAAGATTATAGAGGTGTTGGCGAAGAAGAAATCGGGTTATACTCGCGATGAAATACTTAAACTTACCAAAATGGCAGATGGAGGCAGTTTCTCTCGACGTTTGGAAGAATTGGAGCAGTGCTGTTTTATTAGGAAATATAAATCGGTAGGTGATGCGAAATTCGTTTTCCAATTAATAGATTTTTATAGTTTGTTCTATTTTAGTTTTTTAAAGAAGGGTAAAACTTACGATTCCGATAACTGGCTACATTTTATGGGTAGTTCGGGTTATAATGCCTGGATTGGTTTGTCGTTTGAGAGATTGTGCATCACACACATCAAACAAATAAAAGAAGCCTTAGGTATATCGGGTGTAAGCACTCAAACTTATTCTTATCTTTCAGAAAATGCTCAGATAGATATGCTTATTGAGCGTGGTGATAATGTGATAAATCTATGCGAGATGAAATTTGTTGAAGATAAATTCGTTATCAATAAATCATACGCCGAAAAATTAAATACTAAAATATCGGATTTTAGACAATCGCTGAAGCGAAAGAAACCTATATATCTTACGATGATAACATCTCACGGTGTAAAACAGAATGATTATTCTGTGAATTTGGTACAGAATGAGGTGGTGTTATCAGATTTGTTTAAAAGTTAGAGTTAAATGAAATCCCATTAATGCAATGAACGAAGCTGCTTTAAGTCAATTATATCTCAAGGATACGGCGTTTAAGGACCTTATGCAACGTCGCATCTTTAATGTGTTGCTCATTTCCTCGTCCTACGATGCTTTTATGCTCGAAGATGATGGTCGCGTAGAATTTCCGAATATATTTAGAAAACTATAAAAGATAAAGTTATGGTAAAAAAAATTTTTGTATGTCTAATGGTATTTGCATTATGGAGTTGTGAGTCTCATAATGATGAACCTGAAGTGCCAATAGATCATGTTATTTCATTAGATACACCACCGAGTGAATATAAGGGGTATGTGTATAAGTATCAAGACTTGGATCATGATTATTTACGTTCTTTAGGATTTGATGGTCGGTGTGAATATGCAACAGTATCTGAGGAAACATTAAAAAGAATGACAACTGAGGCGCTTGCTCAGTGCTGTATGTATTGGCCTATGGTAGGAAATCATTTTGCTTATCCGTCATTTAATTTAAGTATTTATGATGGAATTTTGATAAGTTTCAATCATTGTGATGTGTTGCAGGAATTGGCAAAGAGAGAGCAAGGAGCAATAGCACTATTAAAGGTTTATAAGTATTTTAATTTAGATAAATGGGATTCTGATATTAATTATCATGAAAAGAATATAGAAGAATTGAATACTCAATCTCACAAACAACATTTGGAAATGCTATTTGCTACTGAATATTTTACTCCTAAATTGGATAAAGATATGCTGATTCTTTTGGCTGAGAAGGCTGGGGAGCTGCTAATCGAACAAATGAATGAAGATATGGAAATATCTTGGTATTCAGCTCAGTATACTTATGTGTTATGGCAACGAGTTTTGTTGTGTTATGATAAATTTACCCCAATATTGAGTCGAGATGAGAGGATTATTTTCACTATCAACATAGAAGAAATGGGAATGGAGCCTATGGATACGTCTTTCGAACATATGGATTTAATCTCTGAAAAAATTGGACAGATGTACGAAAGTTATTATAGTGAGAAGTAAATCTATATAGTAAATAATTTTTGAAAACCCATTGACATAGTTTCTTTTGCCAATGGTTTTCCGTGTAATAAATAGAAACTATACAATGAACGAAGCTGCTTTAAGTCAATTATATCTCAAGGATACGGCGTTTAAGGACCTTATGCAACGCCGCATCTTTAATGTGTTGCTCATTTCCTCGTCCTACGATGCTTTTATGCTCGAAGATGATGGTCGTGTAGAAGAACAATTGTTCTTCGAATATATGGCACTCAACTTGAGCTCGCCACCACGCTTCACTCAGGTGAGCGACTACGAAACTGCTTTCAATCATCTCGAAGCGAAGAAATACGACCTTGTGATTGCTATGCCGGGGATGGACATCAGCGAAACCTTTGTGCAAGCCAAGAAAATGAAGCAGCTTTATCCCGATGTGCCTATTGTGGTACTCACTCCGTTCTCGCGTGAGGTGTCGCGTCGTTTGGTCAACGAAGATTTTAGTGGTGTAGATTATGTGTTTAGTTGGCTTGGTAATGTCGACTTGCTTTTGGCTATTATCAAGTTGCTTGAGGATAAACTAAATGCCGAAAACGATATCAATGAGGTGGGTGTGCAGCTTATTCTTCTCGTTGAAGACTCTATCCGTTTCTATTCGTCGGTATTGCCCACTCTATATAAGTTCCTTCTCCGTCAGTCGCTCATATTCTCCACTGAGGCGTTGAACGAGCACGAGAAGATGATGCGTTTGCGTGGGCGTCCGAAGGTGATGCTTGCGCGCACCTACGAGGAGGCAATGGAAATATATGAGAAATATAGCAATAACATACTTGGAGTAATTAGCGATGTGTCATTTACTCGCGAGGGTAAGAAGGATACTAAGGCAGGTATCAAACTTGCCAAAACTTTGCGTGAGCGAGATCCTTATCTTCCTCTTATCATCGAATCGAGCGAAGTGGAAAACGAACAGTGTGTAGCCGACTTTCATGGCATTTTCTTGGATAAGAATTCAAAGAAGTTGCCAGTGGATTTGGGGTGTGCCATTATGGAAAACTTTGGTTTTGGCGATTTCGTGATTAAAAATCCTGCCAATGGTGAAGAACTACTTCGCATCAAGAACCTGAAGGATTTGCAAGACAATATCTTCTATGTGCCTGCCGAGTCGCTTTTCTATCACGCATCGTCAAACGATGTCTCTCGATGGCTATATTCGCGTGCGATGTTCCCTATTGCCGAAGTGATGAAGATGCACCGATTCACCGATATAAGCGAAGCTCCTGCTGTGCGTCAGCTCATCTTCGACCTCATTGTGAAGTATCGTAAGATGAAAAACCGTGGGGTGGTGGCTATTTTCAAACGCGACCGCTTCGACCATTATTCTAATTTTGCTCGTATTGGTCAAGGTTCGCTGGGTGGTAAAGGGCGTGGTCTAGCATTTATCGATTCTGTGATTAAGAATTTCCCTGAATGCGACAATTTCGAGGGGGTTACTGTACAGATACCTCGCACAGTGGTGATTTGCACCGATATATTCGATGAATTCATGGAGACTAACAATCTCTATCACATAGCATTGAGCGATGCTCCCGATGAGGAGATTCTGAAGGCGTTTCTCAATGCACATTTGCCCGAATCGTTGCAAGACGATTTCTATGCACTTTTCGAGGTGGTAAATCGTCCGTTGGCTGTGCGCAGTTCGAGTTTGCTCGAGGATAGCCACTACCAACCATTTGCTGGTATTTATTCCACTTATATGATACCACTTCTCAAGAATAAAGGGGAGATGTTGCAACTTCTTTGCGATGCCATCAAGAGTGTATATGCTTCGGTATTCTTTGCCGACAGTAAGGCTTATATGACTGCTACCCGCAATATCATCGACCAAGAAAAGATGGCTATCATCTTGCAAGAAGTAGTGGGTACCGACTATGGCGATGTGTATTACCCTTCGTTCTCGGGAGTGGGGCGTTCGTTGAATTATTATCCTATCAACGACGAGAAGCCCGAAGAAGGTGTGGCTGAAGTGGCTGTGGGGCTTGGTAAGTATATCGTTGACGGTGGACAGGCTTTGCGTTTCTCTCCACATCACCCCGATAATGTGTTGCAAACGAGTACGCTCGACCTTGCTCTTCGCGACACACAAACTCGCTTCTATGCCCTCGATATGAAGCACAAAGCGTCATCGTTTAGTGTTGACGATGGGTTTAATATCAAGAAGATGCGTATACAAGAGGCTGTGGCTAATGGTTCGCTAAAGTATATGGTGAGCACCTACGACCACTACGATGGTGTAATTCGTGATAGCGATTATGGCGAAGGTCGTAGAGTGGTGACTTTTGCCAATATGCTTCAGCATCGATGTTTCCCTCTTGCTCATATTGTGGCATTTATGCTTGAGCAGGGACAACGTGCTATGCAACGTCCGGTAGAAATAGAGTTTGCTGGTGTGGTCGACAAAAATGCAGGCGAAGATAGCGAACGCAAGGGGCAAGTTTATTGGCTTCAAATCCGTCCTATGGTTGATCGCAAGGAAATGCTCGACGAGGATGTGACTAATATCAATAACGATAAACTTCTTGTGCGAAGCGAGAATGCTTTAGGTCACGGAATGATGGATAATATCAAATATGTGGTGATTGTGAAGCCTGAACGCTTTTCTATGTCAAATAATTTGACGATTGCACGTGAAATTGAAAAAATAAATCGTAACTTTACACAAAATAACGAAAATTATGTGCTAATAGGTCCGGGACGATGGGGCTCAAGCGATAGTGCTTTGGGTGTTCCTGTGAAATGGCCACATATTTCGTCGGCTAAAGTGATTGTAGAGACTGCTCTTAAGGGTAATGTTATCGATCCGAGTCAAGGTACGCATTTCTTCCAAAACCTTACTTCGTTTGGTGTGGGATATTTCACTGTGAACGATGCTAAAGAGGGTAATGTGTGTGATATGGATTACCTCAATTCTTTGCCTGTGGTGGAGGAAACCGAAAATGTGAAGGTGGTAGCCTTCGATCAATCGCTTACGGTGGCTATTAATGGCCGAAAAGGTGTGGGTGTGGTGCTAAAGCCGTAGTAGCACCTATGAGTAGAAGATTTAGAAAGAAGCAACATATAATAATATTGAGTTTATGTCATTTTGGAGTGGAGTGAAAAGTATGTTCGGTGGTTATTCCGACGATGATAGCGATGAAGACTATATCGTGGATGATATGCCGAAAGAGGTGAAGGCGGAAAAGCACGAGGATTCGGTCGTTACAATTACCGAACAAAATAATAATGAAATACCAGAAGGTGTTTTTGATGGCTTGATTGATATTATCAATGCCAATCTTTCCCCTATGGTTTTGCAGTGTCTTGATGTGGAAGCTGAAAAGAAATATTTGTATCAAGCTTTGGGACCTCGCTTTTCGGAGTTTGTGAAAAATACTCGCGAACACAGTATTGCTGCTGCTCGTGATGAGTGGGACAGAGAAAAGGCTGAGATGAAACGCAAAATCGACGACTTCAAAGGTCGTTGTGCTACTGCCGAAAATGACATGAATGAGATGAAGGCGTTGAAGATGAGCGATGAACGTCAGCGATTGGCCCTAAAGGAACGCATTCGTAAGCTCGAAGAGCAATTGGAAACGATAGAAGCCGAAAAGGAACAACGTATTATCGAAAATAAGAGTTTGTTGAACAAACTTAAGGTGCTTCAAGTGCGTAATGGTAGCACCGAAGAAGATGATAAATTGGTACTCGAACTTTCTGAGAAAATAGAGACTCTTGAAAAGGAACTTGCCGCTAAAGTTGCCGAAGTAGAATCGGTGTCGGCACAGAAAGAAGCTGAATATAAAGAGCAATTGGACAAGGCTGAGACTGTTGCTGAAAAATTGCGTGCCGAAATCGTTACTTTGAAAGAAATTCAAAGTATTCCCGAAGTGAACGAAGAGGTAGAGGCTGAACTTGAAGCGTTGCGTACCGAAAACCTATCTTTAAAGACTGCATCCGATGCATTGAAGGCCGAAAAAGATGAGTTAGATGCTAAACTTAAATCTGCCGAGATTGAAATCGCTGAATTCAATGAAAATATGAATATGCTTGATGCTATTCAAGAAGAATTGAATAAGGTTGAAGATTTCAAAAAGCGTAAAGACGAGGAAGTTGAAACACTGAAGAAGGCTATTACTGAAAAAGATAAGACAATTGCCGATTTGTCTGATAAGTTTAAGGATGAAGAATCCGAAAAATGTGCTGCTATTGAGGCTGAAAAGAATGGCGAGATTGCGACATTGAAAAAGCGTATCGCTACTCTTGAATCAGACTTGAATGAGTCTAATACTATTATTGGTGAGAAGGATAAGCAACTTGCCGATGGTGCAACTCGCGAAAGTCAACTTGTGGCTGAAGTTACAGCACGCAAGAATGATGTGGATGAGGCTATGACCCAAATCGACAATTTGAGAGGCCAACTTGATGATGCTGTTGATACTTTGAGCACAGAAAGAGAGGCTTTGATGAGCGAAATCAATAGACTCAAAACCGAGAATGTGGAAAAGGTGAATAAATTGCAAGCTGAAATAGCTGCATTGCAGGCAAAACTTGATGTGCAAGTGCTCACCGATGATTCTCTTGTCGACGAAAACTTGAAGCAAGAGGTGGAAAGTACATTCGATGTGAATATTGATGATTCTGAATTTGTAGAATTTGAAGTTTCTTCTGATGTTGTTGAGGAAAAGGAGGCGAAACAAGCTGAGTCCGAAGAATTTAATCTTGTAAGTGCATTATTAGATGAAGAAGATAAGGAATTTGGTACTCCTGTAGCCAACCATGCCGAGGATATTGATTGGCTTTTGCCCGATGTGAATGAAATCTTGAATACTGAAATTATAGAGGAGGCCAATAAGGATAACTCTTCTGCTTGGAACGATTCTCTTTTTGCTAATGATGAAATCGAAAATTTTGAAGAAAATGTCGATGAAGTTGCATCTGTTGAGGTAAAAGAGGAAGAAAAACAAGTAGAACCTGAAAAGTCGGCGCCTCAGGATATGCAAATGTCCTTGTTTGGTTGATTTCAAGGTGGGGTATATACCTTATTATATATAGCAAGAAAAATAAAGCGAATGGTGCATTTACGGCTCATCATTCGCTATTTTTGTAATACTATTTGGTGTATATATAATTGGTGTGAAATTGAATGTTGCGTTCCGAAACCTATTTCTTTTCGCAATGAAAGTAAAAATGTTTCGTTTTGGGTGAATCGTAACTTTTTGATTGTTTTTAGTAAATTTTTTAGAGATGGGGAAAGTGCGATTTTTACTGTTTTATGTTATAAAA
>JAZORR010000024.1:0-22582 GCA_045656705.1 Muribaculaceae bacterium
GATTACTAGATGAGTATATTAAAAGGCGCTATTAAGCGCAAATATTCCCATAGGGGCGCGCACCTATGGGAATATCTATCATACTTTTTGTCTACTAAGAGTTTTTACTCTAATTTTATCCTACTTTTTGTCCAGGTAACCCAAAATTAACATATATGATGATTAAATGGTGTTATTACGCATATGTAAAAAAAGAAAAGCGACTCAATCTTTGGATTGAATCGCTTTGTTGTGGGCGTTGACGGATTCGAACCGCCGACCCTCTGCTTGTAAGGCAGATGCTCTGAACCAGCTGAGCTAAACGCCCATATGAGATGTTTGTTTCTCAATTGCGATGCAAAGTTACTACTTTTTTTTATATCTGCAAAGAAAAAATGAAAAAAATTTAGAAAAATTGTGGAAAGTGTTGTAAATTTGCAAAGTAAAAAAGAATGAAAAAAGGCTTAAAATCTTGATGTATAGATTTTTTGTGCCGAAAATGGGTGGTGAACTCACAAAATGAAAAAAATATTATAAAATTGAATTTTAAGATAAAAATGGATTTATGTACTCTTACAGCCATCTCTCCAATCGATGGCCGCTATCGTAGCAAAACAGAATCATTGGATGTGTATTTTTCGGAATTTGCTCTTATTAAATATAGAGTAAAGGTGGAAGTGGAATATTTCATAGCATTGTGCGAGCTACCATTGCCACAGTTGCAAGGTGTGTCGCAATCGCTTTTTGCTGATTTGCGTGCAATCTACGAAAATTTCTCTTTGGAAGATGCTCAACGCATAAAAGATATAGAAAGTGTAACTAATCACGATGTGAAGGCTGTGGAGTATTTCTTGAAGGAACGTTTCGATGCTCTTAACTTGAGCGATTTTAAGGAATTTATCCACTTTGGTCTTACATCTCAAGATATCAACAACACTTCTGTGCCAATGTCGGTGAAAGACTCGCTAAACGAAGTGCTTGTGCCTCTTGTACAAGAAGTGATCGACAAATTGAATGCGTTTGCCGAAGAATGGAGCGACCTACCTATGCTTGCCAAGACTCATGGTCAACCAGCTTCACCTACTCGCTTGGGTAAGGAAATCAAGGTGTTCGCTTATCGCTTGGAACAACAATTGGCTCAACTAAAAGCAGTGCCAGTGAGTGGTAAGTTTGGTGGTGCTACAGGTAACTTCAATGCTCATCTTATCGCATTCCCTGAAATGGATTGGCTTGCTTTTGCCGAAAAGTTCTTGACAGGAAAACTTGGTATCGAGCGTGAACGCTGGACTACTCAGATTTCAAACTACGATAACTTCGGTGCAATGTTTGACGCGATGAAGCGTATCAATACCATTATTATCGACCTTGACCGCGATATTTGGCAATATATTTCAATGAACTACTTCAAGCAAAAGATTAAGGCTGGTGAAGTGGGTTCGTCGGCTATGCCTCACAAGGTTAATCCTATCGACTTTGAAAACTCTGAAGGTAACCTTGGTATTGCAAACGCGGTGCTTGAGCATCTATCGGCTAAATTGCCAATTTCTCGCCTTCAACGCGACCTTACCGACTCTACAGTGCTTCGCAATGTGGGTGTACCTGTGGGACACATGGTGATTGCACTCAAGAGCACACTCAAGGGACTTGGCAAACTTGTGCTTAACGAGGAGGCTATCTTTGCTGATCTTGATAATATGTGGAATGTGGTGGCAGAAGCTATTCAAACTATCCTTCGTCGTGAAGGTTATGAAAAGCCATACGAAACACTTAAGGCACTTACTCGCACCAATAGCGTGGTGAATGAGCAAAGCATCGCCGAATTTATTGACACATTGAATGTGAGCGATGAAGTGAAGGCCGAACTCAAGCGCATCACTCCTCATAGCTACACAGGATATTAATATCTGAAATAAGGGCTTCTATGTGTCATTTCTTGATATATAGAAGCTCTTTTATAAAATAAAAGTAAAACTTTTAGTAGAAGAAATTGTTGTTTCTTCAAAAAACATTATCTTTGCACCCAGAAAGGAGTTTTAAAGGAAATACTATAAATTCCAGGATAAATAAAGAATTTAAATTACAATCAAAACCTTACAGAAAAAACATGAGCAACCGAGAGGCTGCATATAAAAACATTTTTTTATATAATTATGGAAGATAATTTAGAAAAAAAACCAAGAAGACCGAGAATCGGTGAGTCAAGAATGACTGAAAGTGCTGGCAACAGCGAACAATTTGAAAAGGTCAATTACGATCACGCCGACCAATCATCGTATGGTCAGCGTTCTTATGGTAATCGCCAAGGAAATTATAGTCAAGGTGGCTACAACAACAATCGTCAAGGTGGCTACAACAACAATCGTCAAGGTGGCTATAACAACAATCGTCAAGGTGGCTATAACAACAATCGTCAAGGCGGTTACAACAACAATCGCCAAGGTGGCTACAACAACAATCGCCAAGGTGGCTATAACCAAAATCGCTATAATAGCAATTATGATGGTAATAGTGTAGCAGACGGCGAACAAATGCAAGGTGGTTACAATAACAATCGTCAAGGTGGCTACAACCAAAATCGTCAAGGCGGATATAACAACAATCGCAATAATTACGGAAATAATCGCCAAGGCGGATATAACAATCGCCAAGGTGGCTATAATAACAATAATCGTCAAGGCGGTTACAACCAAAACCGTCAAGGTGGCAAGAAATTCAATCGTCCTGCTGCCGAAAAAATCCAACAGATGCGTTTCACTCCACGTCCTAAGCGTGTGGAATATGAAATGCCAGAAGTGGATCCAAACGAAGCAATCCGCTTGAACAAGTTCATGGCTAATGCAGGTGTGTGCTCACGCCGTGCTGCCGACGATCTTATTCAAAAGGGACTTGTGAAGGTGAATGGTGAAGTGGTGACAGAACTTGGTACTAAAATCACTCGCAACGATATCGTTGAATACAACGACAGCGTAGTGGTGCTTGAAAGCAAGTGCTATATCCTGCTTAATAAGCCAAAAGATTGCGTGACAACAAGCGACGATCCTAACGGACGCAAGACAGTAATGGACCTTGTGAAGGGTGCTTGTGAAGAAAGAATTTATCCTGTGGGACGTCTCGACCGCAACACTACTGGTGTGCTTCTTCTCACTAACGATGGTGACTTGGCGTCAAAACTTACTCACCCTCAATATGTGAAGAAAAAGATCTATCAAGTGTGGGTGGATAAGGCAATCACAGAAGAACATATGCAACAAATCGCCGATGGTATTATGCTCGAAGATGGTGAAATACATGCCGATGCTATCAGCTATGTATCACCTACTGACCGCAAGCAAGCAGGTATCGAAATCCACTCAGGTCGCAATCGTATCGTGCGCCGTATTTTTGAATCACTTGGCTACCATGTGGTGAAACTTGACCGCGTATACTTTGCAGGTCTTACTAAGAAAGACCTTCCTCGTGGTCGCTGGCGTTACCTCACTCAAGAAGAAGTTAACTTCTTGAAGCAAGGTTCATTTGAATAATCATTACAACGATAATAATACATCATTATGAGTTTGAAAAGAACAAAGATTGTTGATATCTTCGATGCTTCACTTGTGGGACAACAAGTGTGTGTGAAAGGTTGGGTACGTACTCGCCGTGGCAATAAGAATGTGCAATTCGTAGCATTGAATGATGGCTCTACAATCAAAAACATACAAATTGTAGTAGACCTTGCTAAATTTAGCGAGGAAGAATTGAAACCTATCACTACTGGTTCAAGTCTTTGCGTAGAAGGTGTGCTTGTAGAATCTCAAGGAAAGGGACAAACTTGTGAAATCCTTGCTGATAGTATTCACATCTACGGTACAGCCGATACAGAAACTTATCCTTTGCAAAAGAAGGGCCACACTATGGAATTCCTTCGTGATATAGCTCACTTGCGTCCACGCACCAATACTTTCGGTGCAGTGTTCCGCATACGTCACAATATGGCGATTGCTATTCACCAATTCTTCCACGAGAGAGGTTTCTTCTACTTCCACACACCTATCATCACAGCTTCTGACTGTGAAGGTGCAGGACAAATGTTCCAAGTGACTACAATGAACCTTTACGACTTGAAGAAGGACGAAAATGGTTCTATCCGTTATGATAACGACTTCTTCGGAAAGCAAGCAAGCCTTACCGTATCAGGTCAGCTTGAAGGTGAGTTGGCGGCTACAGCTCTTGGTGCTATCTACACATTCGGTCCTACATTCCGCGCCGAAAACTCAAACACTCCTCGCCACTTGGCAGAGTTCTGGATGATTGAGCCAGAAGTAGCATTCAACGATATCGTAGACAATATGGAGCTTGCTGAAGACTTTATCAAGTACTGCGTGCGTTGGGCATTGGAAAAGTGTTACGACGATGTGAAGTTCTTGAATGATATGTTTGACAAGGAACTTATTGAGCGTCTTGAAGGTGTGCTTAAGCAAGATTTTGTGCGCTTGACTTACACCGAAGGTATCAAGATTCTTGAAGAAGCAGTGGCTGGTGGTCATAAGTTTGAATTCCCAGTATATTGGGGTGTAGACTTGGCTTCGGAACACGAACGCTTCCTTGTAGAAGAACACTTCAAGCGTCCGGTGATTCTTACCGATTATCCAAAGGAAATCAAGCCATTCTATATGAAGCAAAACGAAGACGGCAAGACCGTGCGTGCTATGGATGTGTTGTTCCCTAAGATTGGCGAAATCATTGGTGGTTCTGAACGTGAAGAAAGCTACGACAAACTTGTAACTCGCATCGAAGAACTTAATATCCCAATGAAGGATATGTGGTGGTACTTAGATACTCGCAAGTTTGGTACAGTGCCTCACTCTGGTTTCGGTCTTGGATTTGAACGCTTGCTACTATTCGTTACAGGTATGTCAAACATTCGCGACGTGATTCCATTCCCTCGCACTCCAAACAATGCTGAATTCTAATTCCATTTAGGAAAGATATAAGGCAAAGGGCTAAATCGATCAACATCGGTTTAGCCCTTTTTTTGTGTATATAAGATTAGAAATCCAATTTGGTGGGGTGTTGTAAAAAATGTTAAAAACGCCTATTTTTTTTTGAATGGAAATCCTTACCTTTGAGGAGATTAAATGCATATCGTTAGATCTATTAAATATTTGCTATTATGAAAAAGATAATCTATGTATTAAGTTTCTTGATAATCTCTGTAATAGGACTATCATCGTGTGAAGAAGAAGCAAAACAACCTATAATGAATGGAGATAGAATGCCTATTTCATTGGCTATTGCTGTTATTGACAAGGATTCGGTAAATCTTTTGAATGATAGCACTACAAGAGCAGAGTATATGAAAAATATTAGATTTATTTATCGCGATTCGGCTTTTGCATGCAGAGGAAAGGTAGATCTTTATTTTAATCCTAATAGTACATTCTTAGGAAATAATAATAAATATTTGTCAGCTCTTGACTTTAATATAAGAAATTGTTATCATGAAGTTTGGAAACCATACACTTATTATGCCTTTTTCTTTGGGAATTTTGGTCCTAATGAAAACCTTCAAGATGAAACGATAATTATAGATTGGGGTGATGGAAATAAAGATGAAATTAGATTCAGTTATACCCATACAAAAAGTGAATGGTTTTTGAATGGAAAGAAGAATGAAAACGAATCAAATTTTTATATTATCAAAGAATAAATAGCAACATATAATAAGGTGAATAAACAAATGTGCGGAGTGTGGACGAGAGCCAATGCTTCGCATTTTGTTTTTGTGAAAATGGTGGAATTTATAACAAAAGTGTAACATTTGTGAAGATAGTGGGAAAATTATCCTTTTTAAGGATATATTGATATGTAAAAAATAGTATCTTTGTAGTCAATAATAGAATGTGAAGGGAAACATAAGTTCTTGATAAATGTTTATTAAGAAAATGTGAATTGTTGACCTTAAATGAAATATATAAGAAGTACACAACAGAAAAGTCCTGCATAAGTAATAATATGGCAAGAAAGAAAATAAATCAGTATGATTGTCTGTCGATGGACAGCGAACAAGTGAATGTGGGTAAGGGTAGGAATCGTATTCCGCCACCAGAGAAAGACTCGCTATTGAAACAATATCTTGAAAAATTCAAAGATCCTATAATCATAGTTCTCCTTGTGGTGTTTGTGCTATCGATGTCGGTGGCTGCCTATGAAGTGTTTTATCTTGGTAGAAGCAATTCACTGCTATTAGAACCTCTCGGCGTGCTTACTGCATTGCTTTTGGCTACAGGGGTGGCATTCTTCTTTGAATTGAAGGCAAATAAGGAGTTTGAAATCTTGAATAAGGTGAAAGACTCACGACCAGTGAAAGTGTATCGCAAAGATAGCACTGGAAGGGTGAGACTCATCGAAATAAAAAAGCACGATGTAGCCATAGGCGACTATGTGAAACTCGAAAGTGGCGATGAAGTGCCTGCCGATGGCGAACTGATAGAATCGGAATCGCTAATGGTGGACGAGTCAAACTTTACAGGCGAATTATATGCCAATAAGACTACCGACGAAGAGCATTTCGATGCTGATGCCACATATAAATCAAACGAGGTGCTACGCGGCTCTACCGTGATAGAGGGAAATGGTGTGTTTGTGGTGAAGCGTATCGGTATGGATAGCGAAGAGGGTAAGGGTGTGGCTCGCACTCAAGAGGGAAGCGATGTGGAAACTCCATTAAATAAGCAACTTGCCCAACTCGGGCGCTGGATTTCAATTGCAAGTTTCGTGTTTGCCGCACTTATTGTACTTGGCCGAATGATATATTTCTTTGTAGTAGAAGGTCATCAATTGCAAGGTCAAGAGGGACTTATCGAAACGATGGAATTCATACTCGGTTCGGTGATGATAGCCGTGACGCTCATTGTGGTGGCAGTGCCAGAGGGATTGCCTATGAGTGTGACTGTGAGTTTGGCATTGAGTATGAGTCGTATGCTTCGTGAGAATAACCTTGTACGCAAACTGCATGCGTGTGAAACTATGGGTGCCGCCACAGTGATTTGTACCGATAAGACAGGTACGCTCACCAAGAATAGTATGACGGTGATGGAAACCGATATATATGGAGGTGACGAGGAATTGGAACTTGTACGCCAAAATATGGCTGTGAACTCTACGGCAGAGGTGTTCAAAGACGAAGAAGGAAAACTTGTGACCATAGGTAACCCCACTGAAGTGTCGCTTCTTAAATGGATGCATAAGAATGGTCCTGACTACGAGGAATATCGCAATGAGGCAAATGTGCAACGCCAAGTGCCATTTTCTACCGAAACTAAGTATATGCTCACTACTGTGGTGATGCACGAGGGAGAGAAACCTATTACCTTTATAAAGGGAGCCCCTGAAATAGTGCTCGGTATGTGTGATAAGGTTGCAGGTAATCAATCACACGAGCATATTATGCGCACTCTTGAGTCTTACCAAGGTCGTGCTATGCGCACACTTGGTTTTGCTTATCGTAGAGAAGATGAGGGTGAAGATAATTCATTGGTATTTCTTGGTGTGGTGGGAATTGCTGACCCTATCAGAGACGATGTGGCAGAGGCTATAGACACTTGCAAGAATAAGGCGGGTGTGCGTGTGATTATAGTCACAGGCGACACCCCTGGTACTGCCAATGAGATAGGTCGCCAAATAGGTCTACTTGAACCAAATGAAGAAAAGCAAACAATTACAGGTCCTGAATTTGCAGCGATGAGCGATGAGGATGCTCTCGCACTTGTGTCAAATCCTAATTTCAAGATAATATCTCGTGCGCGTCCCGATGATAAGGCGCGTTTGGTTACACTTTTGCAACAGGTCGACCAAGTGGTGGCTGTGACTGGTGATGGTACCAATGATGCACCTGCATTGAGCAAGGCACAGGTGGGATTGTCGATGGGCGATGGTACATCACGTGCCAAGGAGGCGAGTGATATCACTATTATCGATAATTCGTTCACAAGTATTAATAAGGCGATAATGTGGGGCCGTTCATTGTATCAGAACATTCGCCGATTTATCATATTCCAAATGACCATAAATGTGTGTGCGTGCTTGATAGTGCTTCTTGGTGCATTTGTGGGATTGGATTCGCCGCTTACCGTTACCCAAATGCTTTGGGTGAACTTGATTATGGACACATTTGCTGCTATGGCTTTGTCGTCGTTGCCTGCCGATAAGCGTGTGCTTCTTGATAAACCACGCAACCCTAACAGCCATATCCTCGATCGCAAAATGGTGAAGCAAATATTGAGTGTGGGTATTATATTCTTTGTGCTTCTAGTGGGATTCTGGCAATTGCTATGGCATAAGAATATTGAGTTTGTGAGCGATTACTTTAATATGGAGTCGTTGAAGTTGTTCTTCACCGGATTCTTCGACTTGAGTAAGGGCAAAGCTCATATGAGCAGTTACGAACTCGGAGTGTTCTTCACTACCTTTGTGATGCTTCAATTCTGGAACTTGTTTAATGCAAAATATTTCCGTACAAATCGTAGCTTGATTCGTGATTTGATTGATTTGATGAAAGATCGTGAAAAGGTGAAAGAATCATATAGTCAAGGATTTGTGTGGATAGCATTGGTGATTGTACTCGGACAATATTTGATAGTGACCTACGCAGGAGCGTTGTTCAATGTATCCCCATTACACGGATATGACTGGATGTGGATTCTGCTCATCACATCGCCTGTGCTTGTGATACCTGATGTGATAAGATTTATATCAAATCGCAATACCAAGCAATAAGAAGAATATGAATGAATAGAAACAATGGCACAAGGAACTGAAATTTCTTGTGCTTTGTTTTGTGATGCCACAATTTCATTCCCATTACGGCACCAATGCTGCCTCCTAATGCTGCAAGTGTGAGCAGAAATGATTCGGGAGTACGCCATTTAGAGTGTTTGGCTTTGTGCTTGTCTACTCCAAATGCCACAAAAGCCCAAAGATTTAAGGCTGTGAGTGAAAAGGTGATGATGTAGGAGAGCATTTTATCGCTTGCCTTTGTTGATAATGTAGATACCTGCTGTGGCGAGTGAACCTGCGATGATATATTTCCAATAGAATGGCTCGTGAAGGAATATGCACGAAGTGAGTGCTCCCACTACGGGAATAAGTGAATTGAAAATAGCGATTTTGCCCACAGGGTTGTAGGTGATGAGGTTGTTGTACATCGCAAATCCATAGGCCGAGATGAAAATGAGCAAAAGCAAGTAGGTAATGCCCGCAAATGTGAAATGAGGAAGAGAACCACCCATAAGTATACCCGGAATTACGAGTAAAAGTCCTCCAATGGCAAGGCTATAACCAGTGCCTACAAATATATCTACTTTGCGACCTAAACTGCGTGTCATAAGGCTGGCAGTGGCAGAGCAAAGTGCATTGAGGATAATCATTCCATCACCTAAAAAGGTGAATTGATGACTTGTTCCACCTCCGTTGCCAAGATTGAGTGCCAATACCCCCGCAATTCCCACCACGCAACCCACTACTTTGCGAGTGGTTAGGCGATCGCTCTTGAAGAATATACATGCCATAATTACCAATAGGAACACTCCAAGAGAATTGAGAATAGCAGCATGAGCACCTTCGCTATGCGATAGTCCTATATAGAAACACGCATAGTGGAAGGTGGTGTTAGTAAGTGCGAAAGTGAGAATGAAAGTCCAATCAAAGACTTTCTTTACTTCAAAACTTTTGCGTTTGAAAAGTGCAATGGCCAAAATGATGAGTCCGGAGAATGCAAAGCGAATACCAGCAAAAAGGATTTTGCTGCCGGTCATCTCTTGAGTGATGCCAAATTCATCAAATCCGAGTTTGATAAGAGGATAAGCCCACCCCCATGCTATAGCAGCCGAGAGCGCGAGTAGTGCCACCCACACTGGGCGTTGAAATATGCTTGTTGTGGAATTTGTCATTGTGATTGTTTTGAACTATGTGTTCAGACCTTTTTAGTAATATGAATGCAAAGTTATAAAAAAAAGAGTCTTTTTTGATGGGTTTTAATGTTTTATTATGGTGGGATAGGGTGATTGTGGGTAATTTTTTATAACTTTGAAGAAAATAAACCTAAAAACGTATAAAATTATGATTAAGAAACTTTCATTAGCGTTGTTGGGAGCTTGTGTGGCTACAACAGCATTCGCACAAACTGAGACTGAATCAGCAGAACCTACTTATGAATATAAATTTACAGTGGTGAAAGAACACCCTGCTACTCCTGTAAAAGACCAAGCTCGCACTGGTACTTGCTGGTGTTTTGCGATGACTTCTTTCATAGAGTCGGAACTTATTCGTATGGGTAAGGGTGAGCACGATCTATCTGAAATGTATGTAGTGCGTCACAATTATGTGCGTCGCATAAAGGATAATATTCTTCGTCGTGGCAAGGGTAATATCAATCCTGGAAGTATTGGTCATATGTACACATGGGTGATGGATAAAGCTGGTTTGCTACCAGAAGAAGTATACAATGGTATCAATTACGAATCGGAAAAACATAATCACGATGAACTAAGCACTTGGGTGAAGTCGATCAACGCTACAGCAGTGGAAATGAAGAAACCTATTCCTGCTGAAATAGTGGAAGGTGTGCTTGATGCTTATCTTGGTAAAGTGCCAGAAAAGTTTACTTATCGTGGAAAGGAATACACAGCAGAAAGTTTCTACAAGAGTCTTGGCTTGAATGCCGACGATTATGTTGAGGTGACAAGTTTCACTCATCACCCATTCTATGAAAAAGTGATGGTGGAAGTGCCAGATAATTGGGATTATGCACCAATGTATAACGTGCCTCTTGATGAAATGATGCAAATAGTGGACAATGCTATCAATACTGGTTACACAGTGGCATGGGATGGCGACCTTAGCGAACCAGGTTATGCATTTAAGCACCATGTGGCTGTGAATACTAAGGAAGACATTCGCAATCAAAAAACTCTAAAGGCAAAGGCTAAAGAGGAAGTGGTGACTCAAGAAAGTCGCCAAAAGGGATTTGAAACATTTGCTACTGTCGACGACCACCTTGAACATATCACTGGCATAGTGAAAGATCAAGATGGCATGAAATACTATAAGACAAAAAATTCTTGGGGAACTGAAGAAAATGGTACTGGTTATCACTATATCTCTGAAGAATATGTGAAGGGTAAGACTATTTCTATCGTAGTTCATAAGAATGCAATTCCTAAGGCTATTCGTGCAAAACTTGGTATTAAGTAAAAAACTGATAATAATAAACATAAACGGATTATGCGTGTAACTAAACTTTTTTCGGCAATAGTGGCATCGGTGATGTTGTTGTCGACAGCATGTGCTCCTTCGGCTGAAGAACGCACTAATAAGGCTATAAACGATGTTATGACCGAATTTCAGGCTGTAGGTATTTCGGCTGCAATCGTGAAAGATGGTAAGATAGTATATAACCAATCTTTCGGTCATAGAGATCTTGAAACGATGACACCACTTGCCAATGACCATGTGATGCGTATTGCTTCGATTTCTAAGTCGTTCACTGCTACTGGTTTGCTCCAACTTGTGGATAAAGGTGTAATCTCACTTGATGATGATGTGAGTGATTTGATTGGTTTCAAGATTAGAAATCCTCATCATCCAGAAGTGCCTATTACATTGAAGATGATACTTTCTCACACATCAAGTATTCGCGATAAGGAAGATTATTTTACGCTCGACCACCTAAACCCAGCAGTATATGGTGATTGTGAAGAATCTTACTTTAAATACAAACCAGGTGAAGGATATTGCTACTCAAATATGGGATTGAATCTTGCTGGTTCTATTCTCGAAAAGGTATCGGGTGTGAGATTTGATGATTATGTGAGAACTAATGTAATTCATGCACTTGGATTGTATGGCGGACATAATGTGGATTCTCTTGATGTGGAACGAGTGGCACAAATCTTTTCTCACAGAGATAGTGGATATGTGAAGTCGGAAGGTGCTTATCGTAGCCGTGCAGCCGATATGCATGAGTATGTGATGGGATACACTACACCGTGGTTCTCGCCTACAGGTGGTGTGAAAATCTCGGCACACGATTTGGCTAAA
Source organism: Muribaculaceae bacterium (assembly GCA_045656705.1). Taxonomy (GTDB): domain Bacteria; phylum Bacteroidota; class Bacteroidia; order Bacteroidales; family Muribaculaceae; genus RGIG4576. The sequence continues at coordinate 12,058 of JAZORR010000024.1, forward strand.
TATATGATGATGCATATGAATTATGGCGAATATAATGGTACTCGCATCATTTCAGAAGAAAGTGCAAAGGCTATGCAAACTCCAGTGTGGATGATCAAGAACGAGGGAGATGAACAATACGGATTGTGCTTGAAAGAATTTGATAACTTTATCGAAGACGAAAAGTACAATACTGCAGGTAATTATCCTGTAGGTCACACAGGTGGTGCTTATGGATTGAATAGTATTATGATATGGAGTCCTGCTGATGGATGGGGTATTGTGGCTATGACTAATGGTTACACATCGGTGAAAGGTAAGAGTTTCTTAAAGACACTTACAAATGCTATCTATAATGCTTATATAAAGGAATAAACAATCTTTTATCGAATTAATATGCGAGGGAGTTGTGAACAAGTGACACAGCTCCCTCGTGATTTTTATAAGGGTAATTTTACTTTTTGGGTTTTCGTTTGATGTAAATATTTATAGTTACTTGCGCTTCGGGATTTGCTTGGGGATTGATTGCGCAGATTCTTGTTTCGAAGCAATTGTCATGTCCCATTTCTAAGAACTGACTAATGGTGTGGTTGTGGCGACTTGGAATGAAACCAAGTTTAAGATCGTTGTAGTATATGGCTACAGCGTTGGCGTCGTGTTTGTTGTCGAGTTCTCTCACGAGAGTGAGTTCTGTGCCAATCTTGAGGTTTTCAAAGGCAATGCAACCATCCCAGTAAGTAAACCCGGCAATATGGGTGTTGAGAAAATGCATTCTTTGAGCAATAGTTTTTTTCATAATTGTAAAACTTTTAGTTGATTATTTATTTCTTGAACATAGTTTGTAATTCTTTTTCGGTGGTGTGGTCGCGTGCCATAAGGAAGGTATTTGGTGCGTTGTTGATAGGCACTACCTGCCATCCTTTTTTACTTAGCCAATTGAGAACAGCCACTGACGTGTTGAATTGCATAGGTGAGCCTTTTTCGTCCTTTGGAACTATAGCATTATCGCCTACGATTATGCTCACAGTGCGAGTAATAGGTTCGTATTTTACTTGAATATAAGCCTTGAACGCTTGTGCAAAAGAAGTGATGGCTATGGTGAAAATTATAATATAAGATAATAATCGTTTCATGTGCGTTTTGTTTTATTAGTTTCGTTTCATGTTGGTACAAAGATAGTGAGAATTTTGTTTTTATTGGAAATAATTAGTTATTTTGTGAATGAAATTGCAGAATATTTGCTGAAGAATGAGATATGCAACAGATATTTAAGGATAAGGTTGCAGTGGTGACTGGTGGTGCGAATGGCATAGGTAAGTGTATTGCCGATGTGTTTCGTGCCGAAGGTGCTATTGTGTATGTGATAGACAAGCAGGATGGAGACCATTTTGTGGGTGATATTTCACGCAAGGAGGTGCTTGAAGTTTTTGCAGAGGAAATAAAAAGTAAGTGTAATCGAGTAGATTTTATCATCAATAATGCTTTGCCATTAATGAAGGGCATAGATGAGTGCTCATACGAGGAGTTTCAGTATGCTTTGAGCGTGGGTGTGACGGCTCCATTTTATTTGGTGAAACTTTTGATGCCTTATCTTTCGGAATGTGCTTCAATCGTGAATATATCTTCTTCGCGCGATCGTATGAGTCAACCACAAACCGAGAGTTATACAGCAGCCAAGGGTGGCATTGCAGCACTTACGCATGCCTTATCGGTGAGTCTTGCAGGTAGGGCGAGGGTGAATTCTATATCTCCTGGCTGGATTGATACCGACTACGCTGTGTATGAGGGGGCAGATGCTTTGCAACAGCCTGTTGGTCGTGTGGGCAATCCTATGGATATAGCTAATATGGTGATGTTTCTATGTTCGGATAAGGCAGGATTTATCACGGGTGAGAATATATGCATAGATGGTGGAATGACCAAGCAAATGATTTATCACGGTGATAATGGTTGGAACTTAAGTACATAGGCGTATGGTAGCACCCGATATAGCAAATTCCACTCGTGACGAGCGTCGAGAGTATGTGCTTGACGCTTGGCGATGTTTGCACGACTGCGAGGCATGTGGTAAATGTCGCATACTTAAAGGTAAAGATCCAGAGACTCTCTACTCAGACTACATTGAGGGAGTAAGATCATATATGGATATTACTATAGAAATCAGAAATAGAATGTATTAAGAGAAATATAATCTTTATCCCCAAATAAAGTTTTCTTTGTTGGCGGCAATTTCAAAATGCAGTTTGGCTATGCCCAAATCCATTTGAGTGTAACCTACTAAAGAAAATTTTCTATGGGCTTTGACTTTGGGTTTACCATCGGAGGTTGGGATATACTCAAAATAGAATTTTTGTTGATTGATGGCTGTGGGTGCCATCAGTACGGACTTTATTCCATCAATAAACCATTGAGGTGAATTCTCGTCGGCATTGCTTACTTCTTGTATGGTTTTGATTTTATGCGTTTTGCCTTGAGTTTCGCCATAACCGAGAGATATCATACACGATAGCACTTCGTCTTCGTTGACTATGTAGGCTTTGTTCGCTTTGCGATATGACAATCCTGCCCAGCAAGTATTTAATCCCAACTGCTGAGCCAATAGCACTAATTGCTCTCCGTAATATCCTACACGCTCATCAAGGTCGGTTGCCTTTTTGCCCACCATAACGAGATAATTTTCCACACCATAGAATTTTCCATAAGCAAACACGCCACTGAAAGCTCTTGTTTCGTTGGTGACAAGCTGTATGTGTAAGTCGCCTTGTTTGTTGCATTCATCTATTTTAGTTTGCAGAGTATCAATTATTTCTTGCGATAATGGTTTGTGGATATATCGGCGAACGCTGTGTCGAGCTTCTATAGCTTCTTGTAATGTCATAATAATATGTTTGCGTAAGTAAAAATTATTTGCAGTCGGCAGGTACAAAATGGCGGTGAGCGTGACAATCTTCAATGCCACGGTCTACTATTATGTGACGATTGGCCATTTGCATAATGCGCGACATCTCGTGCGATACTAATACAATAGTGGTGTGCATGGCAAGTTGCTCCATAATTGTGTAGAACTGAGCCTCAAAAGCCTTATCGATATAGCTTAATGGTTCGTCAAGCACAAGGACCGATGGATTTGATACTATAGAACGAGCAAAAAGCACGCGTTGCAGTTGACCTCCAGAAAGGTTGCCGATGGCAAAGTGCTTGTACTCGGTCATTCCCACAGTGTTGAGAGCATTTTCTATTTTCTGCTTATCGTCGGCAGAAAGAGATTTGTTCCAAAGAGATTTTTCGCATAGGAGTCCCGATGCTACAGTTTCTTCCACTGTGATAGGGAAACGAGGGTCTATGGCATTTTTTTGAGGTAGATACCCCACATTAAGTTTTTTCACTTCTTTCCCATTATGAAAAAAGTGTACTTTCCCTTTTTGTGGACTTATAAGACCTAAAATCACTCTCAAGAGGGATGTCTTTCCTCCACCGTTTGGTCCTGTGATGGCAATGAAATCGCCCTCGTTTACCGCGAAATTTACTCCAGGCAGGATTATATTGTGGTCGTAACCTACCACCACGTTGTCCAATTGTATGATAGTGTTATTCTGAGGCAATTGCATAAGCTATGTTTCTTAATTCATTAGTCCAATTGTAGCTCATAAGGTTGATTTCAACCATTTTAGCATTGAGGGCGTCATTGATATTCATTACTTGGCGATTGTCGAATTCCTTTTGGAAGAAAATCACTTTTACGCCTTGATTTTGAGCATATTCTATACCTTCCTTGAGTTTATTGGCTGGTATCTCTTTTCCTTCTATTTCCATTGCAATCTGTTTCAACGAATAATCGCGGGCGAAATAGCTTAGCGATGGATGCCATACGGCAAATGCTACACCCATTTTGCTTTCTAATAACTGACTTAGTTCATTATTAAGTGCAGATAACTCTGCTTTAAGTGCGTTGTAATTATTGGTGTAGAACTCGGCATTAGTCTTGTCACTTGCTATAAGTGATTGGTACATATTGTCCACTATTATCATAGCATTCACCACTGAAGTCCATATGTGTGGATCTACTTCGTGGTTGCAGTGATGAGAGTGTGAATGTCCCATCCCCGAGTGAGTGCCTTTGAGTAGATTGATGCCTGTAGAACAATCTACTACATTGAGGTTAGACATATTCTCCTTCACGCGCGAAAGCACCGATTGCTCGAAACCGATATTGCCTAAGCAGAAATAGATGTTGCTTTTTTCGAGAGCAATGAGTTGTGACATTTCTGGCTCGTATGATTCGGGATTGCTCCCTTGCCCTAAAAGGCATTGCACATCATATTTGTCGCCCACTAAGCGTTCGAGGAAATACTGTTGTGGAGGTATGGATACGGTGAGTGTAGGCTTTGAGGATTTTTGTCCACAAGCAGCGAGCAATATCAATGCTACGAACGATAGAAATAAACTGTGTAGTCTCATCGTTAATACTCTTCAATAGATTTGTACACCTCTTTGCGAATGATTTCGCCCATTTCAGCTACCTTAGTTTGGTCGTTAACTCGGAGTGTCATAAGTTTCATTTCCACAGGTTGACCATCTTTTTCGTATGCAGGCTGGGTGTAGGCAAGTCGTTTCCATATAATGAAACTGTGTCGCATATAGAAATCCACTCGTCGTCGTGCATCATACGCTTCGGGTAATTCCACTTCAAGCACCACAGGATTGTTGTCGCATTTTGAGATGAAATGCTCAAGTAAATCAGAGCCGATACCTTTACCTCGGTGATTTACATCTACGGCAAAATGTTCCACGTAGGTGAAACCATCGAAATTCCAATAAGAAAGGAAGCCGATAAGAGTGCCATTTTCTACTGCAGCTATCATTTTGAAAGGCACATTATCTTTTTCGAGCAAAATGCGCACATTTTCAAATTTTCGGCGTTCATTTGGTGGAAAAGAGCCAATATATAGCGTTTCTATCGCATTTAATACCTCAGATTGGGGTAAAACATCCAAATATTCTATCATCATATAGTTTTTTTTATTACTTTTGTTCCAATTTTCAAAGATACGCAAAATTAAGGAATAAAATAAAGTCTACAATATATATTTATGGCAAATTCACAATTAGATTCTTTGGACCAAAAAATTTTGGAAATGCTTTCGTTGAATGCACGCAAACCTTACCTCGAAATTGCAAGAGAATGTGGCGTGTCGGGGGCAGCTATCCATCAAAGAATTCAAAAATTGTATTCTACCGGTATCATCAAGGGATCAGAATCGTTGATCGACCCTACAGCTGTGGGATACGACACATGTGCTTACATCGGATTTTTCCTCAATGATTCATCGAAGTTTGATGAAATTGTGAGCAAACTAAAGGACATTCCCGAAGTGGTGGAGTGTCACCTCACTACAGGCAAATATGATATCCTTATCAAATTGTTTGCTAAAAACAATAATCACTTGCTCCACATTATTCAGAGCAAGATTCAATCTTTAGGGCTTGCACGCACCGAAACACTTATCTCGTTTAAAGAGGTGTTCCGTCGCCAAATCCCTATTTTAGACGAAGAAAATAATAATACATTATAATATATATAACAACATATGAAAGAAATCGTACTTAGCGGAATACGCGCCACAGGTCAGTTGCACCTTGGTAACTATTTCGGAGCGTTAAGCAAATTTGTGAGAATGCAAGAAGAAGGCATCTATGATAGCAATTTCTTCATTGCCGACTTGCACGCCCTCACTACTCACCCCGACCCTCAAATCCTTCACAATAATGTGAAGAGCATCCTTTCAGAATATCTTGCTGCAGGTCTCGATCCAGAAAAATCTACTATTTTCGTACAAAGTGATGTTCCTGAAATTTCGGAGTTGTATCTACTTTTGAATATGCATGTGGGTATTGGTGAACTTATGCGCACTGCATCATTCAAGGATAAAGCTCGTAAACAACTTGGTATTAAGACCGAAAATGATAATGATGATAACATCGAAAAGGAAATTATCGGTACAGATTCAAATAAGCGTGTGAATGCCGGATTGCTTACTTACCCTACTCTTATGGCTGTGGATATCCTTATCCAACACGCCGACCACGTGCCTGTTGGTAAGGACCAAGAGCAACACCTTGAGCTTACTCGCCGTTTCGCTCGCCGTTTCAACTCGGTTTATGGTGTGGAATACTTCAAAGAACCACAAAACTTCAATTTCGGAGGTGGTGCTGTGAAAGTGCCTGGTCTTGATGGTTCTGGTAAGATGGGTAAATCAGAGGGTAACTGCATCTACTTGCTTGATGAAGAAAAGGTGCTTCGCAAGAAAGTGATGCGTGCTGTTACCGATGAAGGTCCACAAGGTCCAAACTCTCCAATGAGCGAACCAATCAAGAATTTGTTCACTCTTCTCGAACTTGTGTCTACTCCAGACAAGGTTAAATTCTTCACCGATGCCTACAACGACTGCTCTATCCGTTATGGCGACTTGAAGAAGGAACTTGCTCAAGATATCCTTAATATCACTACTCCTATTCGTGAGCGTATTATCGATATTCGCAATAATGATGAATACCTTGCTAAGGTTGTGAAGATGGGTGCTGAAAAGGCTCGTGAAAGAGCATCTAAGACTCTTGCGGAAGTACGCGAAATCATGGGTATCAAGCGTTTCTTCTAATAAGAATACTGAAAATTATAATTATATAATAATCAATGAAAAAGGCTGCAATTGTGCAGCCTTTTTTTAGTCTCTTATAAATATGAAATTAAGTATCCAAGATACTACCGTTATCGCTATCCCATAGTAGAGAGCCGATATGAAGTTTTCCACCACAAGACTTTCGGGAATGAACATCTCACATAGCATTACCATAAGAGCATTTATCACAAGGGTAAATAGTCCGAGTGTGAGCAAATTCACGGGAAACGACAACATTTTTACAAATGGTTTCACGAATGTGTTGAGTAATCCGAGTACCACCGAGGTGAGAATAGCACCTTTGATACCAATAATGGCTATGCCAGGTACAAAAAATGCTGCAACATACACTGTAATAGTGAATAAGATGAATTTTATCAATGATTTCATACGACTTTCCTTTCTTCGTTTTTCTTGTTAACTATACAAAATTACAATTTTTTCTGAAATTTATATCACATAACTCTTCATTCTATCATTTCATTTTACTAATTTTGTCATCGAATACTAATTTTCTGAAAAAGTTATATTAAAAAAACGATAAAAAGATTATGCCTACCAAAAGTAATTTTTTGAATACGGTCAGAGACTACATATTTATATTGCTTGGTCTATCGTGTTATGCGTTCGGTTTTACAGCATTCATCTTGCCAGAGAAAATCGTAATTGGTGGAGTGGCTGGTATGGCTTCATTGCTTTACTATCAATGGGAAATTCCAGTGGCATTGGGTAACTATGGTATTAATATCATTCTGCTCATTATGGCTGCTAAGGTGGTGGGACTTACCTTCGTGAAACGCACCATTTTCGGTACCACTATGCTGAGTTTGCTGATCTATATATTCCAAGAAATTTTTACAGGCGTGACCATCGTATCGGGCCAACCATTTATGAGTATTGTGCTTGGTGCGTTGCTTTGTGGATTTGGTATCGGACTTACTTTTGTGCATAATGGTAGTTCGGGTGGTACCGATATCATCGCGGCTATGGTGTCAAAGTATAGCAATGTTACTATTGGTCGTATGATTCTCTATGTCGACTTTTTGATTATATCATCATCATATCTATTGTTCCAAAGTATCGAAAAAATCGTGTATGGTGTGGTATTTGTGTTGATTCTGTCTTACATTACCGATCTTGTGATCAATACCAATCGTCAGGCAGTGCAATTCACTATTTTCTCGGAGAAATGGAAAGAAATTGCCGATGCTATCATTCGCGATGCACATCGTGGTTGCACAGTGCTCGATGCCCAAGGCTGGTATACTAAAAACAATGTAAAAATGCTCATCGTTATGTGTCGCAAGATCGAAAAGGTGACTATTTTCCGCATTATTAAGTCGGTAGATAACGATGCATTTATCACTCAATGCAATGTAAATGGCGTGTATGGTCGAGGATTTGATAATATGAAAGTGAAGATGAAGAAGAATTATGCCGAAGACTCTCGCCACATTCATCCACAAATGTATTATGGTGATGAAGCCGATAAAAATGAAAAGGCATAAAGCCACAATCTCCTAATCAGATATAAACTAATAAACATTATAACGATGGGGGCTGTATTTGCCCCCTAATTTTTTACCTTTTTACAATTAAATCTATGAACAGACGAGGCAAACTATATTTCCGCTATGGCACAATGGGTTCAGCAAAAACTGCACTTCTACTCACCTCTGCTTATAACTTTGAAGAGCGTGGAATGGAATATCTTTGTATGAAGCCAGTGATTGATACTCGCGAAAAGGAAAATGTGATAAAATCGCGTATCGGTATCAAGCGTGAGTGTCTTTGGATATATCAGGATACCGATATTTATGAGTTGGCGAAGAATATTTACGAGGAAACGCTTGTGGTGAAAGACTGGATTTTGATTGACGAGGCTCAATTCCTTTCACGTGAACAAGTGGATCAGCTTGCACGCATTGTCGACGATTATGGTAGCAATGTGGTGTGCTACGGATTGCGTACCGACTTCCAATCAAATATGTTTGAAGGTTCTAAGCGACTATTTGAACTCGCCGATAGCATTGATGAAATCAAATCTACATGTTCTTGTGGTAGAAAAACCATAATCAACGCCCGTATCGATAGTAATGGTGAAGTGATGCTTGATGGTAATCAGGTGGAAATTGGTGGCGACGATAAGTATGTTGCAATGTGTCGCCGCTGTTGGCGTAATCGCCGTATGGAATCTGCTGAGAAATACTCACTTTTCAGAAATCGAGAAGACGATTAAAACTTAGAAATAAAAGTTAAGAAATAGCATTTTTTTATGCTCTAAATAAGGATGCACAAATGGTGTGTCCTTATTTTTTGTTACTATTTTCGTTAGGGTGAAATCATAGTGAAAGTTGTTTGTTTTTCTTATATGGTGGTCAAATGGTTAGATTTATTTTTGGGTGTGAAATATCTTCCTGTTATTAACGATAATTAACATTGTTAAGGGGGGGTGTTGTTGACTTTTTTTTTATTTTTGCATCGTATTAGCTTCTGGCGTGAACAAAAATGAGTTCTTGCAAGGAGAATTGCTCGTATAGGGTGGTTTGGTACTATGTTTTGGATGGTGCTAATTGTTTGATATTGAGCAATAAATGGATTAAAAGTAAAAACAAACAAATTAGATAAAAAACTACGCGTATGAAGAAATTATTATTCTCTATGTTGGGTGCTGCTGCATTAGTGTGCTCAACATCATGTTCGGACGATGCCGTTGCTCCTGAAGTGGGTGGCAAGATGAAGGCAAAGTTCAATGTATCGTTAAGCGATGAAGGTGCTGCAAGCCGTGCTATCAGCGACGGTCTTACAGTAAACAAACTTTACTATGAAGTTTATACTTGCATCGAAGATCAAGATCCTGTTAAGACTCACATCGACTCAATTGCGACTATGACTAATGTCAATGGTCAAATGACTGCTCAAGTTGAGTTTGAACTTGTAAAAGGTCAAGCATTTGATGTAGTATTCTGGGCTCAAAAAGATGGAGCTTATGATGCATCAGATTTGACAAATATCTCTGTAAACTGGGCTAAATGTAACGATGAAACTAAGGATGCTTTCACAGCAGTTTATCATCACAATGAAGTGAAGGGTTCTTTCGAAAAGAATATCACACTTTATCGTCCATTTGCACAAATCAACTTTGGTACTCCATTGACTGACATTGCTGCTGCGAGAAAGTCTGGAGCTACAATTGAAACATCTGAAATCACTGTTGGTTATGCCGCTACATCATACGATGCATTGGCAGAAAAGGGTAATGGTGCAAAGGTATATACATTTGAATTGGCAACAATGCCAAACACTACAACAGAAGAGCTTGTAGTAGGTGATGCACACTACGAATATCTTGCTACTACTTATGTGATGCTTCCTGGTAAGGCTAACGAAAAGGTAGCTGCTGATATTATTTTGAGAGTTCCTACAGGTTTGAACAAGGACATCACTCTATTGGTGGCTAACGCTCCTCAACAACGCAACTACCGTACAAACATTCTTGGTAATCTTTTGACAGACCAAGGTAAGTTTAATGTAGTAGTAGATTCTGCATTCAATAAGCCTGATAACATTGTATTCGAAGCATTCGAAATCGGTGGTACAGTAAACCTTCCATGTGATATGGAAATTGGTCACACATTGTATGTGAAGAAGGATGCTGTTCTTAATCTAAATGGTCACACATTGAAGAACAATGTTAAGAATGTTGCAACTGATGTAATCGTAGTAGAAGAAGGTGCTACACTTACAATCAATGGCGAAGGTACAATCGAGGCAGTAACAGGTAATGATGGTTATGCAGTAATTGTTAAAGGTAACCTAATCGTGAATGGTGGTACATTCAAGTCAGGTGTTGATGCTAATGGTGATCC
>JAZORR010000025.1:0-62010 GCA_045656705.1 Muribaculaceae bacterium
AGCACACGACCATAGATGTTATTATAGTATGTACCTTGCTTAAATTCTACATTTGTAAATGAAGCACTTTCAATAAGACCATAGCTTGTCCAACCAGCAAGAACAGAGTTTGTAACAATCAAATTTACGCCTTCAGCACCAGCTTCACCAGTATTGATAGGATAAAGAACGCCATCACCACCAATTTTCACATTGTCAAGAATAACATCTGATTGAGGATACATAATCATGATAGCACGGCAACCTTCCTTGATTGTAAGATTTTTCACAGTACCACCTGAAGTCATAATACCATAGTCATCACCATAGCATTCCATATGAAGTTCGTGACCATTTCCGTCAATCACTCCACCGTCCAACTTAAATGCATACTTATTTCCATAAGGAGCAGTAGTAGCAGCTACAGTATCAATATCCTGTGTCATTACTACATTTTCACCCTTTGCAAGAGCTTCTGATAGTTCTTCTGCGTTAGAAGCTGAGTTAGGAGCAACGATTGTGAATTGGTTCTTATAAGCAAGAGTGCTTTCAAGATAAGCCTTCATTTCAGGGTTAGCTACATAAATTGTAGTGCCAGGTAGTGCACCAGACATTACACCAAATGCATTAGCTTCGATAGTGAATTCTGGAGCATTGATATAAACTTCTTTCAATTGCTTACAATCACGGAATGCTTGAGCACCAAAATATGTTACACCTGCGTGGAATTCAACAGAAACCAAACCTGTTGCACGCAAACAGTTTTCTTCGATGCAAGTAACACCTGCAGGAATATTGATAGATGTAAGAGAAGAACATTCTTGGAAAGTACCTTTACCAAGAACTGTTACAGATTCTGGAAGAACGATATTCTTCAAAGCAGTACAAGATTGGAATACACCAGAACCAGCAGCACCAATAGTGGTAAGTGTGTTTGGCAACTCTACAGTTTCAAGAGCATAGAAACGACGGAATGTGCGGTCGTACAATGTGGTTACACCTTCGCCTACAATAGCTTTTTTAATAGTAGTATTTTCTTCATCACCAGCAACGCCACGACGAATAAGACCATCTTCTACTAAAGAGCCTAAAGTCACTTCAGTACCATCTTCACTCACTGACTTAGTGATACCATAAGCATCAGACTTAACTGTATTAGTGAAACCAAAAATGATACCATCCACATCTGGAGTGAATGTATTACCTTGGTTGTAGATATTTAAGTTAAGAAGAGCCTTTTGAGCTTCGGCCTTAGCTTCTGTGCCAAAATCTTCTACTGTGTAATTATGTACCCAGAAACTATATTTACCCTTCAAAGTAGAGTTCTTGATAGTTACATTATTCATATCTGGACCACTATTGAATACGCGAACAGGAATGTATGTAGATTCCAATGTACAATCTTCAGCGTTCAAAGTTACTTCGCCCCAGTTGTTCAAATGAGCAACAAATGCCATATCAGAACCACCAAGGTTCTTAGCTGTAACACCTTCAAGGTTAAGTACACCACCAGCTGTTACATTGAATACATTAGTTGAATTGTTCCAACCCATATTTGAACCTGTGTGAATGTATTCAATATTACCATTCTTCACTGTCAAAGTACCACCATTTACATCGAAAAGATTGAAGTTAGCACCAGTTTGAGTTGAAGTAGAAGAAAGTTTCTTACCATTCAAATCAATAGTTTTAGTTGCTGAAACAGCATATGTTGCATCTGCAGCAAGTGTAATATCATCAACCAATCTAACGATATCAACATTTGGATTTGCAAATTCGGCATTAAACTCTTCAAGAGTTTTAACTTCCACATATGCCTTGCCATCGATAAAACCATACTTACCATCAACGTCTGCCCAGTCTTGCAATTCTACTGTTACATCAGTTTGACGAGTTAGCAAACCACCAAGCACATTTGTGCGATAGTTGCGACAGATAGGAGCATTAGGCACTTCATGGGTAATAGCATTGCCATCGGTAGGAGTAACAGTGAAAGTAAGGTTTGTAACTGCACCAGCAGCACCATTTTCAGTCTTCTTAGGCGCAAGTACAAGAGCTGAAGCAAGGCACTTGAAATCATTCTTCGCCACTTTAAAATCTGTTGCAGTTGCAGTTGCATTTACTATGATGTCTTGTTCGCCCGATAAGTCACCAGTAAGAGCGTTGAATGTAGTTGCTGCTTTAGCAATTGTGATAGAAGTTTCGCCACCGACATAACCTGCAGCCACTGCATCATTCCAATCTTGAGCAGTAGTAGCGAAGTTTACTTGAGCAAATGGGCGAGTAAGCAATGCTGTATAAGTTTTGTTAGGCTCTACAGTAAATTCTACCACGCCTGTGAATGCGTCTTCGATAGCCTTACCACCGCGAATTACATCGATAGCTTGCAAATCTTGTTTAGTAGATGTGATATAAGCACCTTCACCAGTCTTTTGAGCCCAGAATACTACTTTATATCTTTGACCATCAACAAGTGTAAGTCTCACGTTATCGGCAAAAGAACCCACCACGTCAAACTTATCTGCTTCAAGTTTTATTGGATTACCTGTGTTAGGCACCTTATACACTTCGTAACAAAGTTGCTCAATGCCAAGTGTTGAACGGTCGATTGCACGACTACCAGTGTTTTCGTTTAACTCGATACCGAATGATACTGTGGTTTCGCCACCTAATTGAGGCATTACAGCTTCATCGGAACAAGAAGTTGAACACAACAAAGCCGATGCGCTCAACAAAGAAAATAATGTTTTCTTCATACTTGTTAAATTTTAAATTTGTTTTGAAAAAAGTTTTATTTAGTTTTTAAATTTGTTTTTGTGACTTAGGGGACAACCAAGCCCCCTAAGCCTATGCGGGAATGTGTGAAGTTCCCGTTATTTCGCAATTTTGTTTTTAAAAAGGATTATTCAGCAGATACTGTCCAAACGTTACCATTCTTAACAGCCTTGTAACCTTCAGCCACCCATTCTGTTGGATCAAAATTGAATGTACCACCAGAGATGATAACTTGACCTGTATAGCTACCAATAGCAATTTCTTTTACATAAGCATGAGAAGAACCAACTGGCTTTCCATAGAAATTACCACCTTCTACATAGATAATGGCATTACCATGTGCACATAGGTAAGAATTACCTGATGCGTTAGCCATATTTACATCAACGTCCTTGATAGTAATAATAGATGGTTTCTCATTAGTACTTGCTGCATAGAAACAGTTTCTACCACTCTGACCATCTGTATACTTCAAGCTACCACCATCAACAGTTAGATTAGCACCATAGTAAGCACCATAGAAACCACCTACTACATTAGCATTATCAAGAGTAACATTATATTCACCCATAACAGCAACACTTGGAGTCAATGATGCTGCACCACCTGCTGTGATAGTTTTACCTTGAGCAGCGATGTAAAGGTCGTTTTCGATAGAGATAGCTTCATTTGAAGCATAAGAAAGAGCTGTTTCCAATCTGATAGCATCTAAATCAGCATTAGCAATAGCAGCTTCAAAAGTAGCCTTATCTTCAGCAACAACACCAGGATATACTACATAAACACCATCTTTTTGGATTGCTACATAACCTTCAGCGATTGTTGATTTGTAGAATACTTGAGCACCACTGTCTGTGTTTTTGCCAAGTGTGAAGCTACCGCCCTTGATATCAGAAACATAGTATACACAGTGGTCGCTAACAGCAGGATTTTCCATAAGTGAGAATGTACCACCATTGATTACAGTCTTAATGTTAGCTCCTTCGGCAGCAGCTACAGCACCATGCTTACCCTTTACAGTTGCATCGTTGATAGTAGTTTCACCATAGTTGCAGATTGCATAAGTCAATTGGCTATTAGCAACGAATGTACCACCATTAATTACAGCCGTTGCACCTTCTTGTGTACTAAGAGCACCACCATAACTACCTTCGCCAGCTTCTGCATTTGTAGTGAAAGTACCACCATTGATTACAATGTTACCTTCGTTCCAAATAGCAGCACCACCATTTGTATCAACGTTAGTAATAGTAACATTACCATCAATAGTCATAGTACCAAAGTTTTCAACACCACGAGCGTTGATAGCACCTTCACCCTTAATAGTAAGAGTACCATAGTTGTCGATTGCATAGTGATGACGACCTTCTTGCTTTTCAGTTGCAATGATGTTGTGACCATTAAGGTTAAGAACAGCTACTTCACCAGCTGGAACGATAAGTGGAGAGTTTAACTTAAGGTCTTCGTTAAGAGTAACATTACCTGAAAGAACAACAGCATGTTCGTTTTCGTTAAAGTTAGCATCAAGAACGATATCGAAGTTAGTGTTTTCAGTCAACAGGTTACCGATTACGTTAGTACGGTAATTGCGTTGAACTGGTGCGTTAGGCACTTCAACAACAACAGTTTTATTAAGACCAGTTTCGATAGTCATCTTAACGTTAGCGATAGCTCTTTCGTAATCTGGAAGAAGTACATAAGCAGCAGCAAGATACTTATAGTTAGTACCAGCAACTGTCAAAGCGTCAGAAAGAAGTTCACCTTCAATAAATTCAATAGCTTCAACCTTAGAACCTACTTCAGCCAAAGCATCGTATTGAGTAGCGAAAGTAGCTGTTTCATATTCTTCAACAATAGAAGTTGAGAATGTGACACCAGCCTTTTCTGCCAATTCTGCATCAGCAGTACCAAAGTTGATTTGAGCGAAAGGACGCTTAAGAGTGATGTCGAAGCTCTTTTGGTTGCCAACAGTGAACTTTTGAACTGCAGTGAAGGCATCCTTAGCAGCAGCATTAGTGTAAACTTCGTTTACATCGATTGCACGCAAGTTGCTTGCATTGTAAGCGCCAGGAGCTTGAGCCCAGAATACGATGTAGTAAGTTTGGCCCTTAACAAGAGCAAGATTGATGTTAGCCTTACCATTGAAACCTTCTTTCTTTACATCGTAAGTAGCAAGAGGAGCATCAGCTACTGTAAGATTTTCACCACTACCAGTAGTAGCGTACACTTCGTAGTAAAGTTCTGTAGCGTTAAGGCCATCGTTGATGGCACGGCTACCGTTAGCTCCGTCAAGAGCAACTGAAAAAGATACAGCATCTTCTGCAACTGCAGGAACTACTGCTTCTTCTGAACAAGATGTAGAGCACAACAATGCCGATGCACTCAACAAAGAAAATAATACTTTCTTCATAACTTATTAAAATTTAAACAGTTAATAATTAAGTTTGTTTTTTAAAAATTATAATAATTAGTTATATAAATATTTCTCGTGTGATTGCAAGAATTGGTAGATTTTTTGGATAGTTTTTTAGACATAAAGACAAAAAGACATAGTCCATTCTTTTACCTTAAAATTACCAAACTTGTAAATGTTTTCATTACCCTACTCTTAGGGGAATATAGCAAATGCGTGGCAAATATACAAAAAAATCCTTAGTCCACCCCCCCACGAGTTAATAAGTGTTAACTCGTGGGTAGAAATGCACTTTTACCACCCGAAATTTCCGAAAAAGGACACAATTCGGAGTTTTAGAACAATGTTTTTTTGGGGAGATTTTTGGGCAAAAAGACGGTTTTTTTAGACAGAAAGACAAAAGGACATAGTTTTTTATGGTGGAGGCGAGTGCAACCTCGTCGAGGTTGTGGAGGTTGGTGGAGTTCTTGTTCCCTAAGATTCGCTTCGCTCATCATAGGGTTTACACTGAAAAACACCCTTCGGGCGTTTTCTACTTGTCTATGACGTCTAAAAATGTGATGGTGTGGCGGACGCACGAACCGTGCGTCCCTACTATTTAATGTGGGGATACAAAAAGGGCTGCCGTGTGGCAGCCCTTGGATGAATACCCGATTGGGATTAGTAAATATTTTTACTTGAGGATTTTTTGGGTGGCTGTGTGGCCTGCGCCTATAACTTTGACTACGTAGGCTCCACTTGACAATGCTGGAGTGATGACTGCTGTGCCACCATTCACTGCGATGGTCTTAGAGTAAACCACACTACCTGCAAGGGTGTAAACTTTTACATCTACGTTTTCAATGCCTGAAGCACTTACCAAGATGCTTTCGCCTTGTGGATAGATCTTAATAGCTTTTTCTACTCCGTTAACGGCTTGAACGCCACTTGTGTAGTGTGAGTAGATGGCATACAATTTTGTCTTGATGGTGTTTTCGCCCAATACATATTCACTCTTCTTTGAGCTGATGTTATAAAGGATGCTCTTTACATTCAACGGATAGCTTCCCAAATCGTTAACGCCACCAACGCAATCGAGCAAATTCCATTTATGTGTACCTACAGGCACGCCATCTTTGCCCAAGATTATCTCATTAGTAGTTGTGATTGCACTTGTACGCAAATCTACAGTAAGATCATTTAATGGAGTTGTGGTGGTGACTTCCAAGATTACACTATCTGGAAGGCTATACATCACAGCGTCCTTTTCAACCTTGATTGTAGCCTTACGCGAACCAGAATAACCATATGTCAATGTGCCATCGGCAGAAAGCACTGCATTGGCAGAAAGATTGGTGCTTGTAACGGTCCATCCGTCCCAAGACTGAGCCATCTCAGATGCTGGAGCTACTTCTACTTTCACATTGGTTTCGTCGGTGAATGCACCAAGTGTGGCTTTAATCTTGGTAGTACCTTCCTTCAAGCCCTTCAATACACCGTTTTCGATAGCAACTACGGTTTCGTCTTCGATTTCCCAAGTGAAACGAGCTGGGTCGTAGGTGAGAGTTTCGCCATTGGCCACAGTAGTGATTTCGATAGGATATTCACGCATTGCGTCGATGAGAATCATCGGTTTCAAACGAATTGCAAATTCAGTATTTTGAATTTGAATAGGCACAGTGACTTCAGCACCATTGTAGTGGGCAGTGATAGTACCATATCCAGGAGTAGCACCCACTTCGATAGCCTTACCATCGGCAGAAGGAGCACCTACAGAAGCAGAACAAGTGTAGGTGACATCTACATTTTCTGAAATCAATTCGCCATACTTATTGTAACCAAGTACATTAGGTGCTACGCTATAATAGATAGGAGTCTTGAGGTTAGGTTGCTCGAAACGCAAGCCAGCGATGACATCGGCATCTTCGGCAGGAGCAGTGGTGAACACCATCATACCATTGGCTACGGCACGAGGAGTGGCTTCGGTGGTTTTATTCACTACTTTATCGCCAAGAAGCATTTGAGCCGAACCACCAGCGTCCATATTAGCTACGTTCCAAAGGTCTGGTACAAATTGTTTCCAAATGTTGCACATCACAGTGGCAGTACAACCCTTTGAATTGCCATATTCTGGATTGGTAGCCATTTCGATAACGATCATATAGAGTTTTGTGCCTTCTTGATTGTTACCGTAGGCAGTGCGTGAATAAACTTTTGCACCGTAGTCGGCAGTGGCACGATTAGTAATTTGTCCCTTGAGCATAACGTGTGCTTCGCCTTCAGTCATATTTTCCACTTCGATAGGTTTGCGATCGCCATCGATATCGAACCAATATGTGTTGATAGCTACTTCGTCGCCCACAGCAAGTTTTTCCATTTCGGCTTTGTAAGCACCGTCGGCGATAAGACAAGCGTCGTAATTGCCAAGCACTTGATTATTGGCAGAAAGTTTGATTTCGGCTACTTCAAACTTGATATCCTTTGCGATAGCCCACTTAGAATCTGACTTAAGATTGAGGAAGATATAGTGGCAATCGTTGACATAGCTATAGAAGGTGTTGTTGCGACCACGAGCGTGGTTGAAAAGCACCAATTGACCAGCATCGATACACTTATTTACTTGGATAATCTCTTGATCGGCAGAGAATTTTGGCGACTTCACACAGCCATACCATTCGTGGCGACCAACAAGAGCGCGACCGTCTTTAGAGATGATAGTAGAGGCTGTGTTAACAGTACCACCGTTGAAATCGAATACGCCATTGCGGTTGGTATTGACATAGATAGTGTCGTTCACTACTTCGGCACCATGTGGCACGCTTGGCATGAAGTTGTACCAAGGAATTTGTGAAGATACACACCAGAATGAGGCATTACAAGCAGCGAGAGGCTTCTTACCCATCGCCTTGTGGCGAGTGTAGGCATCGGCAAGTCGTTCGGTAGAGCCGAGTTTTCCCTTAGCTTGAGTGGTTTCGACACGGTTGTAAGGGTTGGTCATATCCATCTCGAGCATGAAGATATTCAATGGATATTCAGGTAGGCGAACACGCAAGTGCTTGACACCAGGACCAATTTCACGTTCCATGATGGTGTCGACAGAGTAGGTTTTACCATCAAGCACAATCTGTGCATTCATCGTGATGATGCACATAAATGCCATAAGCATCAATAGGGTAATTTTTCTCATAGATAAAAGTATTTTGTTATTAGTTATTTTAGTCTACAACATTTGATTACGCAAAGATAGTGATTTTTTTGATTTGGATAGAGGGAGAGGGTTTTGTTTTTTTCGAGAGGAAGATAAAAGGATAGAATTTAGATACATAAATGCAACCTCGTCGAGGTTGTGGGGGGGGTGGAGTTCTCGCTTTCAGCGATGGCGTTAGATATTCCTTTCGCGTCTTTACAGACGCAAACATCTGATTATCAATACCCCGTAAGCTTAAAAGCATACGGCTATTAATAAAAGTCGTCCTTCGGACTAAATTCTGCTTTAGTGGGTGGTGTTGCGGAGGTACGAGCTGTGTGTACCTACTTTTTAAGTGGAAATGAAAGAAGCTCGGCCAATGGATGGTCGAGCTTCTTGTTTTATGTTAGAGAGTGAGCTGGATCTATGACTCACTTCTAATTTTTAAAGAGATAGTGGATTAAAGAACTACCTTAGTAGCCTTAGCACCTTGCTTCTTAACGAAGATACCGTTTTCTGGGTTAGCAACCTTAACACCTTGTAGGTTGAAGTATTCAACTGCAGCGTTGTCAGCAGCAACTTCTTCGATAGCAGAAGCACCAAGAGTAAGCTTGTACATAGTCAAAGCCTTACCTTGGTTCAATTGAGCGATGCTTACAGTACCATCTTCATTTACCCATGCAGAGTAGTCTTGAGTAGCAGTGTTACCACCTACACCATTATCTTGAGCAACGATTTCGCCAGTAGCAACGTTAACAACCTTGAACCAAGAGTTACGAGCACCAGAATCATCAGCCATAGGCATTACGATGTAGTTAACACCATCGATTTGGAATGCACCGATACCAGTAGTAGTAGCCTTACCTTGTTGGAAAGCAGCGTCGTTCAATACTACCAATGCGCTTGAACCATCTGAGTAGCGAACACCAGAAATTGAACGGTGGTATACGAAGAATTCAGGAGCGAATTCAGCATCTTCAGCAACAGTCTTGTTAGGGAACACAACCTTAGCTTCGTTAGTGAAAGAAGAACCTTCGTCAGCGTCTACAAGGTAGCTATAGTCTGAGTCTTGTTCACCTTCGAAAATATTGTAAACACCTACATAGTTCTTTTGGTGAGGAGTCAAAGCGAAGTAACCGTTAGCGTTGATGTTACCAGCGCAAGCGAAGAAGTCAGCACGAGCTGATTCACCTGGAGCAGGAACTTCACAGTGGATGTGACGCATAGTGCCATCAGGAGCGATAACAACGAATTCCTTACCTTGAGTAGCGTTAGGGAAACCAAGGTTAACGATGATGTTACCAACAGCGTCAGTATCAATACCACGACCAAGAGTGTAAACAGAAACTGCACCGTCATCACCAACTGCACCGATTTGGTTTTCAGTCAAGAAAGCCTTAACATCGTGAGTCTTAGCCATTTGGCCATTAGCGTCGAAGAAGATAACATTGTCAGCACCACCTGAGAAAGAGATGTTAGTAGCAGCAACTTCGTTACCATTAACCAATACGATGTTACGAACAGCAGCAGCGTGACCTGACATGTCGTGTGACCAAAGCTTCTCAAGAGTTTGAGCGTTAGCTGCGCAAGCCATCATTGCAGCAGCACCAAGAAGTAAAAATTTCTTCATAATAAATAATGTTTTTAGTTTGAAAAATTTTAGTTTTTGTTAGCGGAATAATATACCACTATAAATTATGGTGCAAATTAAGTGAAAATTTATATAACTAACAAATATTTAGCGAAAAATTTCATTTTTGATAGTTTCTCGACAGAAAGAGTTTTTTTAGTTTCGACAGAAAGACAGAAAGACATAATTTTTTTATTGCGGTGGCGAGTGCAACCTCGTCGAGGTTGTGGGGTGGGTGGAGTTCTTATTCCCTAAGATTCGCTTCGCTCATCATAGGGTTTACACTGAAAAACACCCTTCGGGCGTTTTCTTCTTGCCTATGACATCTAAATAAGGGCATGATGGTGGTGCGGACGCACGAGCCGTGCGTCCCTACATTGCCAGACGAAAGTTTTTTAGTCAGAAAGACAAAATTTAGTAAGGGGGACTATAGACGGCGTACCTTATCGGCACGCTTACCTATGGATATCAGTTGCCGGGACCCGGTTACCTTAGATGAAGCCCTTGAGGGCTTTTTTCTTTCAGAAACTACAACTTTGTTGCAGCAAATATAATCGGACATCTAAGACATCTATACCTTTTATAAACAAAGTCGGGAACCTCGAATTCGAGATTCCCGACTGGTTGTTTAATGTCTTCCCCTATTTCGTAGAGGAGGTATCACAAGGTTGTCCTTAGTTTATGATTAGAACAATTGAGTCTTGCGAGGGTTAAGACAGATACCGAAGATCTTATCGTTTTCAGTGTTCTTGATAGGAGTCTTAACTACTGTACCTGCAGCGTAGTCGTAGTAGTAAAGACCTGCTGTAGGACGGTCAGAGTCGCCATCAGGAATGAAACCGAAGTAAACGTTACCTGTAGTTTTGTCCAATGCGAATTGAGAAACATACAATGCTTCCTTAGAGTCGGTAGCACCTGCAGTAGGAGCTACAGCCATCTTCACAAATGTAGTGTAATCCTTCACACCAAGACCATCTTCAAACTTCACCAAAGGATATTGAGCAAAGCCCATACCAGCATCACCAGAAGTCAAGAAGCAATACATGTGGTTACGCTTTTCGTCAAGAGTGAATGCCTTAAGAGTGGCACCATCAAGAAGAATCTTTGTAGGAGCAGCGTCGGTAACACCGATATCTGATTGACGGAAACGGAAGATACCAGTAGCGTTGTAGTTTTTAGGCCACCAGTAAACACCGTCTTCAGCTTGGTAGATAGCAGAGTGAGCAGCACCGTAAGCGATACCACGACCATAGTAACCAAGAGTGTTGTTGTTTACCACGTTGTAAGAGCTTACAGTAGATTGGATACGCTTTTCTACTTCACCACGAGCAGTCAAAGCAACTGAGCTCACACCATTGTTACGGTCGGTGTAAAGAAGGTTTTTACCATCGGCAGATACACAACCGTGGAATGGATCTGAGAATGCGTGACCACCAACGTTTGTGATAACAAGGTTGGCATAAGTACCGTCAGCACTCATCACGTTGATCTTTCCGTCGCCAAGCACACCGTCGGTATCGTTTTGGTAACCGAAGTTCTTACCACAGTCGATGATGTAGATATAATCAGAACCATCAACAGAAGCAAAAACAAGGTTTTGTGGAGTAACACCACAAGACACACCCATATCGAAAGGCTTATTAGAAACGCCTTCAGGAAGTTCGCCTTCAGGGATAACCTTTAGAGCCTTCACGTTGCCACCATAAGAAGCATAGTAAAGAGTAGGCACTTCCTTAGTGTAAGCTACTTGAATATTAACGAAAGATGGATCAAGAGCGCGGTTTTCACCACCTTCAGCCACGTCGAAACGAGTCTTAAGAGTGATCTTATTAGAACCGATGTTCTTGAACTTCAAAGCACCTGGGTTTACGCCTTCGTAAGTAGAAATAGGAGTACCATCGGCAAGAGTAGTACCTTCTTCAAATTCCCAAACGAAAGAACATTCCTTACCTTCAGGGTTAGGAAGTTCTACTGCAAGTTCTACAGTAGCTTGGTCAACCAATACAAGAGAGTCGCTTTGAGCAGCAATAGAAAGTACAGGAACGATGTCCATTACTTGGATAGGATAAGTGCGGCTACCCCAACCTTCTACAGTAAGAGTAACGTAGTACTTACCAGCCTTGTCGTACTTATAAACTGGGTTTTCTTCGTTAGAATCTACCACACCGTCGCCATCGAAGTCCCAAGAAAGCGCACCCTTCTTGTAAGAAGTGTTCTTGAACTTGATAGGAGAAACATAATAGTAGTCGGTAGTATATTCATTACCTTCAACTTCGAACACGAAGTCAACATCCTTAGTTGGGAAGTTTTTGTAATCTGGTTCCTTTTCCACACAAGAAACCACAAAAACAGCCAACATTAATAATAGAATACTTTTAATATTTTTCATAATTGTCGCCATTTATTAGTTCAAGTCAATTGTTTTCACTTCAGTATCCTTACCAATACCACCTACAGTATCAACCACCTTGAATTGAACGTTAAGTGCATACTTACGAGTGAATTCAACTGAATAAGTTTTTTCAGGACCGTTGTAAATCCAAGATTCGAAAGGAATCATTTCTACAAGTTCCTTCCACATAGGGCGATATTCATCTCTTAGAGAAACGATAGCACCACCCGTATTATCTGAGTAACGGCAATACAACCAGTGAGGAGCCTTATAAACGTCGTAGATAAGACTTTCGTCGATACCAGCTTGAATAGCTTCGTCCTTAGTAGCCACTTCGATTTCTTTAGTGACACCATTTTCCACTACGATATAGTAGTAACCTGTAACTACTTCAGTATCGTTGGCAAACCACAAGTCGTCCTTAACTTGACCTTCAGCAGGGAAAGGAATAGGAAGATTATTAGGATACTTAGCGTTAACTGCAGCGATTTGATCGGCAGTAAAGTCGTAGTTCAAGTAAGCTTGACGAAGACCAGCAAGATAAGTGTCGCCATCAGTAAGATATTTCACCATTTGAGCTGTAAATTCAGCCTTGAAAGTAGCTGGATAGTAAGCAGTGAACATATCTTCTGCCCAAGTAGCAGGAGCTGCCCAAGTAACAGGACCAAGAGTGCGTGAAGTAGGGAACGCAGCACTCAAGTGATATTCGTTACCTTCGAGAGTAGCCATAGTGTGAGGGAATTCAGCCAAAAGGTGGAAACCACGCACAGTATCGGTAAGAGTCACAGTCTTAGTATAAGCTGGTGAAGAGATAAGCTTTTGAGTAGCAGCAGCACTTTCAGAGCGAGTAACCATAGCCCACACTTCAGAATGGTCGATAGACACACCTTCGGCAGTAGTATAGTATTTCGCAAGGAAATCAGCTTCGTTACCCGCCTTGCAAACAGAGCTTGAAAGTTCCCACGAAACAGTAGGCACCACTTGACCAATCTCCATCTTGTCGGCAAAAGGGTCATTCACAGCACACGAAGTCATCATCAATGCTCCGGCTGCAAAAAGTCCGATTTTATTATATAGTTTCATATACTTAATTTCTTATTAGTTAAAATTATTCTGTCAAAGATGCTTGTGCACCACGTTCTTTCGCCCAAATCATAGGCTTTTGCAACCACTTATAGTTATTGAAAGCACCGAGCTTTTCAAGTTCTTGGCGGTTGTACTTACCTTCGGTATCAGGGTCTTGAGGAACGCGTTGAACCCAAGTATTTTCTTGTTCTGCATTAGTCAAACCATCGATCCAGTAAGATGCATACAAGTTGTAAGGACGGCGCAAGTTAGGATAAATAATTTCGTTAGCGTCGCCAATACCGTAGTTGTTACGCTTGTTAGAGTAGTGGTAACGACGCATGTCGGTCCATTGCTCAGGTTGCATATACATAGCGATGTACTTTTGAGTCATAAGGTCAGAAAGACTATACTCAGAAGGATTGAAGAACCAACGCATGTTACCGCGTTCTGAAACTGGACGCACGCGTACGATCTTATTACCACGACGGTCGAGAGTATATAATTCTTCGTTGTTCAAGAATGCGTTTACGATACCATCCCATTGTTGTTGTGGGCTTAGTTCACCACCTGTAAACTTCAATGTAGAGATTAGACCTGGGGCATCACTTTCTGGTGCACCTGGGTAAGATTCAGCATCAACACCATACTTAGTTTGGAAGAAGTCGAGGTGGCGGCGGATGTTGTATTCAGTAGCTTCCTTAGCCAACGCACAAGCAGCAGTCTTATCGCCCTTCCAGTAGTAAGCTTCAGCCTTGATGAAGTAAAGTTCTTCCATAGTGAAGATAGGGTTGTAAGCATCGTTAGCACCTGCGTATGCACCCATATACAACTTAGGGAAGTGATCGGTCTTATAAGATGTACCAACACCGATGTTGTTTTCGACGTGGCGAACCTTAATAGCAACGTCACCTTCAGGTCCCTTACGAGGGATCATAAGAAGAGGAAGACGAGGGTCGTTAGCATAACCTTCACAAGTATTCTTAGTAGCGCTGTACAAACCTTCGTCCTTAGTACCTACTCCAAGAAGACCAAGACAGTCTACTACGAAGTACTTAGAAGGCACTGCACCATCAAGAAGGTTCTTACGAGATTCCCAAGAGTTGATGATAGGTTGAGCAGCTGACCAAACGCAGTTTTGTTCGTTGGTACCACCATCGAATTTGTAGCGAGGTTCGTTACCAAACCAAGAACCGTAAAGAAGGTCGCCCTTACGCCATTGGTTGATAGCCGCATCAGCAGCGTCGATGATTTCTTGGCACTTAGCAGGAGTAGTGTCGATATTAGGGATGTTGCGAAGAAGCAAACGAGCCTTCACAGCATAAACCATACCTTTCCACTTTTCAAGGTCACCAGCATATAGGCGGTCTTGTTCGACAGTGATAGTTTGGTTACCAGAAGCTTCAGTGTAAGCAGGATCTTCGTACAAAGCAATCAAGTCTTCAGCTTCTTTGAACATCCAAGCGTAGATGCTTTCTTGAGTGTCGTAAGTAGGTGAATTTGACTTATAAGCGTTAGTCAAAGGCATTTCACCAAACATATCAGTAGCTAATTGAGTAGATAGCAAACGCACTGTACGAGCGATAAGTTCGTAGTTAGGTGAGTTGATATCCTTAGAATTAGCGATCATATTGTTTACGTTAGAACCGATATCGTAGAAGTGACGACGCCATTGTGGGTGACGGTTCATAGTAAGGAATTCCCATTCACTCTTGTAAGAGTAAGTACCGATTGCGCTCTTACCAGTAGTAGTAAGACATTGCGACAAGTAGATATAGTACTCAGCGTGGTCGTATGTAGCTTGTTGAGCATAGAATACAATAACAGGCAAGCTATTTTGCGCAGTGATTGCATGTGCACGGTCTGGGTTGACATTGTCGTCAAGAATGTCGACGCAGCTTGTAGCACACAACGCCACTAATATTGTTGATAATAAATATTTTAGCTTATTCATAATGTGTTAAACTTTTTTAGAATGTTGCTTTTAGAGATAGGTTGAAGCTGCGTGTGTTAGGCACATTGTAGCGGTCGAAACCACCAGTACCAGAACCGTTAGCGCTACCACTTTCTTGAACTTGAGGATCTGAACCAGAATACTTAGTCAACAAGAACAAGTTTCTACCAGTCAAAGATACATTAAGGCCCTTAACTGGACAGTTCTTAGCCAAAAGCTTAGTCATATCGTAACCTACAGTTACATAACTCAAACGGATGTAAGAACCATCTTCGATGAAGTTAGAAGAAACAGGGAAGAAGTACTTATTGATAGTAGTTTGGTCAAGGATGATAGGAGTAGTATTCTTAGAATAAGTACCATCAGCATTTTCCACTACACCATTGAATACCACTTCGCGGTTGCGATACTTATCGTATAGGTGGTGTTGACCGTTAGAGATCAAGCTTGAACCAGTGATGTTCACAACATCACCACCACAACGACCGTCGAACAAGAAAGAAGCAGTCAAATCTTTATAACGGAAAGAAGAACCAAGACCTAACAAGAAATCAGGTTCGCGGTTACCGATGTAAAGTTGCTTAGAAGTATCGATCAAAGGATAACCGTTTTCATCGCAAATTACATCACCGTTTTCGTTACGCAAGTAATCCTTACCAGTGATACCAGTAGAAGAACCACCAAGGAATGCAGTAGGATAGATACCACCATAGTTAGTACCGTCGATTTGCTTGATTTGATCAGGCAAAGACTTAACGCGACCACGGTTTAGAGAGAAGTTGGCAGTAGCAGTCCAATCGAAGTCTTTAGTCTTGATGATGTCTTGAGCAAGAGTAGCTTCGATACCGTAGTTTTCAACCGAACCTTCGTTACGAGTTTGAAGAATCATACCAGCAGCAGGAGATACACGCACTGTAACGATTTGGTTGTCAACAGTAGTAGAGTAGTAAGCAACATCTAAGCGAGTGCGGCTCTTGAAGAAACGCAAGTCGGCACCAATTTCCCAAGAAGAACACATTTCAGGTTCAAGGTTCAAAGCCTTACCGATAGTAGGGTCGTTACCCCAACCACCATCAGGGAAAGTAGACCATTGCTTGAAGCTGTCGTCGAATTTGTAAGCAGGACCGTCCTTACCTACCTTCGCCCAGTTACCACGGATCTTACCGTAAGAGAACCAGTCGTTAGCAAGGTTGAACAATTCAGAGAACATCACACCACCAGTGAAAGATGGGTAGAAGTATTGACAAGCAACTTGACGCAATTTAGAAGAACCGTCGAGACGACCAGTAACAGAAAGTTGAGCGATACCGCGATAGTCGAAACGTAATTCACCGAAGTAACCATACTTGTTGTTACGGCTGTGAGACAAGCCAAGGCTATAGTCGCCAGAGTTAGTGAATGTAGAAGGATCGATATTAGTGAAGCTATAGAAGTCACCTTCAAGCATGAACTTTTGACCAGCAAGAGTAGCACTAATAGAATTATTCACCATATAGTCAAGACCAAGAAGAGCATTGAAGTTGAAATCCTTGAACAATTCCTTTTGGTAAGTGATTAAGAATTGAGCATTCATGCGTTCAGAGCGAGATGGTTGGAAAGAATAAGCACCAAAACGGCTCAATTGGTCGGCAAGATAGTCTGCGTCAGCAGGGAAATCAGATTCGCGGAAACGAGGCACAGAGTAAGAGTCGTACATTGAATAACCCTTATCGTAACCAATCTTACCTGTGAATACAAGGTCTTTGATAGGTTCGTAAGAGATTTGACCATTCAACATCACGCGAGTGCTTTGAGTTTCGCTCTTATCGTTGTAACGACCGAAGTATGGAGATACAGAAGCACCGATACGGTTTTCAAGCAATACTTCGTCCCAGTGGTCGTAGTAAGCATTCCAGTTAGGATAACCTTCAAGAGTTTCGTAATCGGCCATATTCTTAGTGATACCCCAGTTGTAAACGCTTGACATAGAGTTACCGAAACCACGAGACTTACTTTCCTTGAAACTTGATGAAAGTTGGATCTTTACTTTATCAGATGGCTTAAATTCAGCCTTCAAGAAAGCATTGATTTGGTTGCGGTAGTCTTCAGGAACGATACCGTCGTTCATTGAGTAAGATACAGAAGCATAAGCATTAGCCTTATCAGTACCACCAGTCATCGACATATCGTACTTTTGAAGAAGACCAGTACCCAAGAATTCGCCTACGTTGTCGTATACCTTATCGCCAGCCGACAAAAGAGGGCCCCAACCGCCACTACCAGCGTTCTTTACATAGAATCCACGAGTACCAGGAGTGTAACGGCTTTGGATAGCAGGCACGCGAGCAGCGTGAGATACTTCCATAGTAGCGTTAGCTTGCACTTGCAATTTTCCGTCCTTACCGCTCTTAGTTACAATCATGATGACACCATTGGCAGCATCTTGACCATAAAGAGCTGAAGCAGCAGCACCCTTAAGCACCGACATGTGCTCGATATCGTTAGGGTTGATGTCGCTAAGAGTAGAACCACTACCACGCACAGCCACACCGTCGATAATCACAAGAGGCTCGTTGCTTTGAGCAGTGTTGATAGACGAGATAGCACGGATTTGGATAGTAGATGTAGAGTTAGGTGAACCACCGGTACTTTGGATTTGAAGACCAGATACCTTACCTTGCAAAGTACTTGCCAAGTTGGTAGATACACCAGCAGTCAATTGTTCAGAGTCCAAAGATTGAACAGCGAAGTTCAATTTCTTCTTTTCTTGAGTTTGACCCATCGCAGTAACCACCACTTCGCCAAGAACTTGAGAGTCCTCTTTCAACACGATGTTGAGCGTTTGTTGGTTACCTACTTTTACCTTTTGTGGAAGCATACCCACATAAGTAACGTTAAGAATGTCACCATCCTTAACTTCAATCGAGAAATTTCCATCGAAGTCAGTAGCTACACCACGTTGTGTACCTTGCACCATAATAGTAGCTCCAATGACAGGTAATTTGTCACTTTCAGCAATTACAGTACCCGATATTACACGAGCATAACCAGCCACCGCGAATAGGGAAAATAACAGTAGCAATAGCTGTTTCTTCATAATTAAAAATTGTTTGTTAATACTATAGTTTTTTAGATCCAATTTACTTATCTCTTTCGTTTGCGTACTATTACACGAGTGCAAATATACGATAATATTTCCAAACTTTAACCACAATTTATTAAAAACTTATCAACAAGCCAATCGCCATCAGGCTTGTAACTATCGGTGATGTGCGAATTTAGATTATAGAAATCACCCCCTCCAAGAAAAGCCTATTATATATATTATTAAGGTATAAGAATTTAAGAATTCACATCTATATAAGCCTTTCACACTTTTTAGATAAAAAAGTTAATATAAAAATAACGTTTTTTAACCATTCAACGACATATTTACCCGATAAAAAACAAGAATATATAACTTTAGTTATCCTTTTTACACTTGAAATATCACACCACAATCACTATCTTTGCACCCAAATACAAAACAAATATGATACAATGAAAAAGAACCTATTTTACTCACTAATCATGGTTGCAACAGCTATGTTTGGCACAAGTTGCAACGCACAAAAGGCCGACAACAATGCCACCGACCGCGATTCAACCTACACAGCACTTACACAGCCTGAATGGACTCGCAGTGCCGTAATCTACGAGGTAAACCTTCGCCAATACACCCCATCGGCATCGGCAAAGGAATTTGCCACTCATCTGCCTCGATTAAAAGAACTCGGTGTGGACATTCTATGGTTTATGCCTATCCACCCTATTTCGGAAGTAAATCGCAAGGGCGAACTCGGAAGTTACTATGCAGTGAAGGATTACAAGGGATTCAACCCCGAATTCGGAACTATCGAAGACTTTAAGGCTTTAGTGGACCAAGCTCACGCTCTTGGAATGAAAGTAATTCTCGACTGGGTGCCAAATCACACCGGTTGCGACAATGCTTGGGTAACCGAACATCCTGAATGGTATTCACTCAACGAAGAAGGTAAGATGTATGGCCCATTTGACTGGAGCGACGTATTCGAACTAAACTACGACAATCGCGAAATGCGTGCCGCAATGGTGGACGCACTTAAATATTGGTTGACCGACATCAATATAGATGGTTTCCGTTGCGATGTGGCAGGCGAAGTACCTACCGATTTCTGGAACGAAACACGCCCTCAACTTGATGCCGTAAAACCAGACCTATTTATGCTTGCCGAAGCAAGTAAGCCTGAACTAAACAAGCACGCATTCAATATGGGCTACGGATGGCCTATGAAGGATCTTTTCAGCGAAATTGCTTCTACAGCAGGACAATACACATTTAAGAAAGAAGGCGAACCAATGCGCACCTTCCCTATCAAGCACGCTGTGGCTATTGACTCTCTTCTTGAAGTGCTCGACAAAACTTATCCTAAGGATACTTACCTGATGAATATGATTACAAACCACGACTTAAATTCATGGGAAGGTACTGAATTTGAACGTCTTGGCAACTTGAGTGATGCTTTTGCAGTGCTTTCGTACACTCTTCCTGGTATGCCTCTTATCTATACAGGTCAAGAAACTGGTCTTAATCGTGCTCTCGAATTCTTCAAGAAGGATGAATGCCCTGCTTGGGAACCTCGCAACGAGTTCTTCGCTTTCTATCAAAAACTTAACGAGCTCAAACATAATGAAGCTGCATTGAAGGCTGGTGTGGAAGGTGGCGAAATGGTGCGTTTTGCTACTAAGAGCAACGATTTGTACGTTTTCAGTCGTAAGGTAGAAGATTCGGAAGTGCTTGTGCTTGTAAATCTTGGCAAAGATGCTCAGGCAGTGGAATTTACAGGCGAAGTGCCATCGGTAGAGGGCAAAATCAACCACTTCACCGGAGAGGCTGAAGCTCTTCCTGCATCACTTAATGCTGGAGAATACAAAGTGTATCGTAATTAGGAGTTAGAAGTTAGAAGTGAGGAGTTTTTACAAATCTAACTCTGATTTTCTGATGCAATAATAAAGCAAAAGGCTGTGCGACGCACAGCCTTTTGTTGTTCATATGATTTATCGCCATTCTATGAAATTGGCATTGGAATGCTTAATATTTTTTGGATCACCACTTACACGATGCATAACGCCATCGCTACTAAGGTAGAAACTATGCGATAAACCACCTACTACATATATTGCATTATCTACTCCCAAATCTACTAATGCTTGCGAGAAATCGTGCATAGATTCGCGAGTGAGTGTCATAACCACAAACACCTCATCTCCTCTCGCACATAATGCCTTACGAATAGATTTATTACGAAGATTGTTCTCCACTAATTGACCATCGCTCACTAAGGCATACTGACGGAAGAAGTATCCCCCTTTTTCAGTTGCTTCCTCAAATAGAGGCGAATTATCGGCCATTCCTATGGTGATTTTACCATCAATGACAGCACAATAACCTTTCTTTGATAATCCCCACGAAAGCGGTTCGCCAGCCATTACGAATGCACCTACAATCTTGCCATTATCAGCACGCAAATCGGCTGCCTGGGTGGCAAACACTATATCGTTGTCCATCTCGGAAGATACGCCTATTCTGAGGACAGGCGTGGAATTGTGAGGGATATAAATACACATAGGAATATCGTTTACTTCCTTTTCAATGACTTCGGTAAATCGTGCTTTTACAGAATCGCGATAAGAGCTGAACGGAGTCTTATCAACAATAGTCTCTGACTGGATATACTCTGTAAGTTCTAGCTCAAATGCACTATTAATGTCATCTACCTGAGATGCAGAAGAATAACAAAGCCACGCAATAACCGAAATCACCACCATACATAGCAAGGAGGCTACCACCCTGCCCCATTTGCGCGAAGTGCGAATAACAGGTAATTCGGAATTATCATCCTCACACTTAGCCACAAAAGAACTACATTGCGGCGCGGGAGATTCCTTCTTTTTGATAATTCTTATTTCGTCGTCTTTAATATCGGAATTCATAATTTACAATGTTTCTATATAACTTTTGAGTTTTACCAAAGCATCTTTCGAGGGTTCGAGTTTGTAATAGCTACCAGCACAATCCGACACCACCAACACTTGCTTAGCAATGTCGATAACGTGAATATAGTTAAGATTAACAATAAATTTCCTTCCCAATCGCACTATTTCTCCCTCAAACTCATCTATTTGGTCGGCAATAAGATCTTCCACCAGCCCAAGTTGAAGCAAAACCAAACGTTCACGACCATCCTTGGTAACTATCTTAGAATAATTACCATCGGCCTCTACATACATCAAGCAGTCGAGAGGCACACGCACCAGTTCAGTACCTTTAGATATTATGATATGTCGACGTTTCACATCGTAAAGTTACGCATAAAAATGGAAATGCACACACACATTTCATCATTATGTATGAAATGACAATATAATGTATGAATTTAAAGGCGATAAAGCATTCGTACACTCTGCTTATCACTTCATACAAACGAGGTTTTTTTGCTTCATTATCAGGAAATTTAACACGAAATTTGCAACAGAATTAATCAAAAACACATCATCATTATGAAACTAAAGAACATTTTCAAATTTATGTCTAAGTCGACAATCAAGGTCGGCATCGTGATCGCAGTATCAATATTTGGTGTATATATCGCAGGTGATACAATATATCACTATCACAAGCAAAAGCATAAGCACTCATACCACACCAACGATATATCAGAGGAAGGATTACTCCTCAACGACAACCTTGAGGCAATAAGAAATGCCGACAACACCTACACTATCAAAAACACTGTGACAGGCGAAATAACATCGGAAAACATACAATTTGATTGGACTCACAGAAGTCCTAACGATTCGCTCGGAGTATTTTGCGCTAATGGCAAACGAGGTTATTACAATTCATATACAGGAAAGGTGGTGATACCAGCAGAATATCGCCGTGCATGGATTTTCAGCGAAGGTCTTGCTGCCGTGCAAAAGAATGGTAAGATAGGTTTTATCAACAAAGAAGGTAAAGTGGTGATACCTTTCAGATATCCATATCACGGTAACACGCTATCTGAATTTATCTTCAAAAATGGATATTGTGCTGTGGCCGACTCTTTGGGCAAATGTGGAATAATAAACTGCAAAGGTGAATGGGTGATAAAGCCTGAATATGACAACATCAAAACATTTAATGATTTTGCCATCGTGAGAAAGGAAGGAGTGAGATTGCAAATCGACTACGCAGGACAAGTGATAAATGCTTTCGTCCTTGACAACATCAGGCAGTTAACATACTACATAAGAGAAGAATATGTAGACAACAACGGAGACAAAGACTTCATCAATCGAGAAATAAGCACTAATCTATATGTGTATCATGTGGGAGGCAGATGTGGACTTATGAACGACAATTGTCAACGCCTAACCAAACCAATATACAGCTATATCGAGGCCTTGAATAGTAACATAATAAAAGCAACCTTGCCCGACGACTATTCTATTGTAATCCTCAACAACAAAGGGGAACTTATCAAATGAAGATGCCTTAGGAAAAATGTTTTAAGCGAAATTCACACAACTACACACAACATAAGAGGATGCCTCGCATTGAGACATCCTCTTTATGGTTATAAATAGTAGGATTAATCTTCGCGATATTCAAGAATATCACCCGGCTGGCAATCGAGTGCCTTACAAATAGCATCAAGTGTGGAAAAACGCACCGCTTTTGCCTTTCCGGTTTTCAATACTGACAAGTTTGCCAGCGTCAGTCCCACCTTTTCCGACAGCTCGTTAAGCGACATCTTTCGCTTTGCCATCATCACATCAAGATTTACTATTATTGCCATAATACCAATAATTAAATAGTTAAATCTTGTTCTTCCTCACAAGCAAATACGTTAATAGCCTTAATAATCTTCTTTGTTGACTTTTTATTATTCCCCATATCCTATCTTTTTTTATAAAATTATAATTTCAATAACATAAAAAATTATATCGTTAAGTTATTTTCTTCAGCCACATCGGCAGCCAATCTATATAGTATTGCGAAAGCAAAAGCTATCAATGGAATGCCGAATGCAGTGCCATGAATTACAATCTCATTAAATTCGCCATTGATAATCATTTGTCCCACATTTGCCGAGCAAAAATCATAAACTACCCAAGCATTACCCCAAACAGTCAAATACTTTGCACTTGATTTATGAAAAAGCACTCCATTTTTAAGATTCTTCATTTGCTTCATAAGAAATAGCATTTGCATAACTATCAGCACCAATGCCGAAAGACAATAACAAATGGCTACAGTTATCTGAGATGTTTCATACCCTGCTCTTAAAGGCACAGCATAGAATGTATTGATACTGCGACCTATTGTCCAATAAATCCAAAACAATGACAATACAGCAGCGACTATTACTATCGCTTTCATGTGTTTGTAATACTTTAATGTTTCCATCACGATTTACGATTAAAAAATTAATTTATAAAATACATCACTAATCATTATAGATCGTTATCATCCTTAACCGGTATCAGAATACCACGACCAATGTTTCACAACACAAAGTTACAAATTATTTATCGTTTATCAATAAATAAATTATGTTTATCGTTATTTTTAACATAAATTAAACAACAACACATTATTATAAACTACAAACTACAATTAAACCTTTGATCGTTAAATTCATCAAATATATAAACACTTATAATATGAACAGCAACGATATTGAAATATACAAGAGCAATGCAAAGGATAGTGGCTTTTTAGGCAAACTATCTCGAGCAGCCAAACGCTTGGGACACAAATCAGTAAAAAAAACTTTACTTCTTTACTATGTGATGAAATCGAAAGATGTAGCGTTCTTCGACAAAGCAAAAATTTGTGCTGCACTCGGCTATTTCGTTCTGCCATTGGATTTTGTGGCCGATTTTGTGCCTTTTGTTGGATATGGCGATGATATTTTAGCCATAGCATGGGCATTGCACTCGATCTACACAAAGGTAACACCAGAAATAGATAAAGAAGCCGAAAATGCAGCAAATAAGCTCTTCAATATTTAATTTTCTGCGTTTTTAGATAAAAGAATATAAATATAAAGCAGAATTCTTTTTTCAAGCAAAACGAATAGAGCGAGGATATGTGTAGTTAGTCGCAAAGCACATGGTAGGCGAGCATCTGTTGAATACCACACACGTCTACCGAACGACCAAAGTCTTTAGTGTATGGTTCGTGCATCGAACGCACCCATATCTTCATTTCCGATTCAAGGTCGAACATACCTGTGGTTTCCACAGAAAATCTCACAATACTCTTGTATGGGATTGAGAGGTATTCCTTTTTCTTGCCCGTAACGCCTTGCACATTAATCATAATGAGACGTTTGTCGGTAAACACCCACTTATCACGCACCACCTTGAAAGCACTCTCCACCTTTTCGCCAGGGAAAAGCACAGGTTTGAGTTCGTGCATCACATCGTTGGCATCAACGCTCGAAGCGTTACCCATAATAGCATCAAATATACCCATTTTTTTAATTATTAGTATTATTTTCGTTTGTAACCCTCATAATAGTATGATTATCTGTATCGCTTTCATACGAATACAAAAATAGGAAATTTCAATCTAATCTACAATAAATAAAAATATAGTTTGCTTTTCGTTTTTCAAAATAATACGCTATCTTTGTTTTGCTTTGCTCCCAATTGCAAAAAAGGAATTTGCTGAATATCCTATAAAGAGTAGGCATCAACTAAAACCAATAATGTTATGTATCATTTCACATTAAAGTTCGCAGACAAGTATGTAGGAGGTATGACCGTAGGTTATACTCTAAATGTTTCATCATCACAAAATCCACCAGCCCCAAGTGACATTGAGAAAGCATTGATAAATGCAGGATTTTCTCAATCTGATGCTCGTAGATTCTCTGAGCCAACTTATTGGAGTAAATAAAAACTTAGGTCATTACAAGGGAATAGATAGAATCGGAAAGTTTGGTTGGATGGATATTTTCTTTGACAATCTGCTCAAGTGATTCGATTGTACTATTCTAAAAAAGTAAAAGCGGAAAAGTATTTCTACCTTTCCGCTTTGTACCCAGACCCGGGATCGAACCGGGATGGGTTGCCCCACTGGTGTTTGAGACCAGCGCGTCTACCGATTCCGCCATCTGGGCTTTTGCGAGTGCAAAGGTACAACAAATTTTCATATCTGCAAAATTTTCTGCAAAAAAAGTTAGATTTTCTTTGTTTTTAGACAAAAAAGGCACAAATCATAGTTTAATTTCAGAGTGCAATTGGTAATGCGAATTCAGGATTTACAGATATAAAGAAGTGATGAGCGAATGGTGCGATGCTACCTAAGGCTGATATTTACCATCTTATTAAAGATATTTCACAAAATAATTAAAGAAAAATTTCCATATATATTGTTTAAGTGATGAAAATGTACTAATTTTGCATCGGAATTATTAAATTCCGCTTAGTAGGTAGAAATTTTTAATTACTTATTTATACGAGAAAATAATGGC
The DNA here is from genome assembly GCA_045656705.1 of Muribaculaceae bacterium. Lineage (GTDB taxonomy): Bacteria > Bacteroidota > Bacteroidia > Bacteroidales > Muribaculaceae > RGIG4576. Next base: position 25,901 of record JAZORR010000025.1, read on the forward strand.
AAAGATTGATTTATCTAAGTATGGCATCGTTGGTACACCTGAGATCGTGTACAACCCTTCTTACGAACAACTTTTCGAAGAAGAAACTAAGCCAACTCTTGAAGGTTTTGAAAAAGGTCAAGTAACAGAACTTGGCACAGTAAATGTGATGACTGGTATCTACACTGGTCGCTCTCCTAAGGACAAATTCATCGTGAAGGACGCATACAGCGCAGACAAAGTGTGGTGGACTTCAGAAGAATATAAGAATGACAACAAGCCTGTAACTGAAGAAGCTTGGGCTAAGATCAAGGATATCGCAGTTAAGGAACTTTCTAACAAGCGTTTGTTTGTAGTTGATGGTTTCTGCGGTGCAAACAAGGCTACTTGCTTGAAGGTTCGCTTCATCGTAGAAGTTGCATGGCAAGCTCACTTCGTAACTAACATGTTCATCCGCCCAACAGCTGAAGAACTTGAATCATTTGAACCAGACTTCATCGTTTACAACGCATCTAAGGCTAAGGCAGAAAACTACCAAGAACTTGGTTTGAACTCTGAAACTGCAGTAGTATTCAACCTTACTTCAAAGGAACAAGTAATCCTTAACACTTGGTATGGTGGTGAAATGAAGAAGGGTATGTTCTCAATGATGAACTTCTTCAAGCCACTTGAAGGTATCGCTTCAATGCACTGATCAGCTAACACTGATATGGAAGAAAAGAGCACAGCTATCTTCTTCGGTCTATCAGGTACAGGTAAGACAACTCTTTCTACAGACCCTAAGCGTAAGCTAATCGGTGACGACGAACACGGTTGGGACGACGAAGGTGTATTCAACTACGAAGGTGGTTGCTACGCTAAGGTTATCAACCTTGACAAGGAATCTGAACCAGATATCTTCAACGCTATCAAGCGTAACGCACTTCTTGAAAACGTAACTGTTGACGCTGAAGGCAAGATCGATTTCAACGATAAGAGCGTGACTGAAAATACTCGCGTATCTTACCCAATCGACCACATCCAAAACATCGTTAAGCCAGTATCTAAGGGTCCTGCTGCTAAGCAAGGAATCTTCCTTTCTGCTGACGCATTCGGTGTACTTCCTCCAGTATCTATCCTTAACCCAGAACAAGCTAAGTACTACTTCTTGAGTGGTTTCACAGCTAAGCTTGCTGGTACAGAACGTGGTATCACTGAACCAACTCCTACATTCTCAGCATGTTTCGGTGCTGCATTCCTTGAATTGCACCCAACTAAATACGCTGAAGAATTGGTTAAGAGAATGGAAGCTAACGGCGCTAAGGCATACTTGGTGAACACAGGTTGGAATGGTACAGGTAAGCGTATCTCTATCAAGGATACTCGCGGTATCATCGACGCTATCCTTGACGGTAGCATCAACACTGCTCCTACTAAGACTATCCCTTACTTCTCATTCGAAGTACCAACTGAACTTCCTGGTGTAGATCCAAACATCCTTGACCCACGCGACACTTACGCTGAAGCTGCTCAATGGGAAGAAAAGGCTAAGGATTTGGCTGCTCGTTTCATCAAGAACTTCAGCAAGTACACTACAAACGAAGCTGGTAAGGCTCTTGTAGCTGCTGGTCCTCAACTATAATCTTGAATTAGATAATAAAACAAGACTATATAAAAGCGATAGAGGCTCGTTCGTAATGAACGAGCCTCTATTTTTTTGTCTACAATTTAAAACAGCCTCGAAAATAAAACAAAATTAAAATATTGCTTCAAGGTCTTTGTTAAGGATTTTCATATATTCTTCGTAAGAAATATAGCGACCACCCATCGACTTGAGGTGGGGCGTTTCGATTTGGCAATCAATGAAGCAATTTTCTCTGCCCTTCAAAGCAGTTGCAAGATAGATGAGTGCTATTTTAGAACCATTAGGTACTTTGGAAAACATACTTTCGCCTACAAAAACATTGTTGAACGATACACCGTACAAACCTCCCACCAAAGTGCGTACAATCTCACCCTCATCGTTGGCAATATTCTGCCACACTTCTACGCTATAGGCAAAGCCAAGTCGGTATAATCGCATATAAGCCTCTATTATGTGTTCGCCAAGCCATGCGTTCTCATCGTCCCAACGGTTATCAACCTTGCCACAACTACGCATCACACCTTCGAAGTCCTTGTTAAATGTGACTTCAAAATTTCCTTTTTTCAGCACTTGCTTCATAGAATGGCTAATGTGAATTTCATCTGGGAAAATCACAAAACGCTGTTGCGGACAAAACCAATTAGGGCTCTCGTCTTGCTTGTAAGAATACCAAGGAAAGAAACCATTGGTATATGCCAAAATAAGTCGTTCTACCGACAAGTCACCACCTATGGCAATAAGTCCAGACTCCTCGGCTTCCTTGGGATCAGGAAACCAGATATCACTATCATCGTCACCCAACCAATATACAGCCATCTTTCAAAATAATTTTTACTGTTCCACCTTGTTTCAATGAGCCAAAAAGCATTTCACGCATAAGCACCGGTTTGAGGAGCTGTGCAATCACGCGATCCATTTCACGAGCACCATAAACGGGGTTATAGCCTTCCTTGAGCAGATATTCAAACACTTCGTCGCTCATATCCATAACAACATTCTTTGCAGCGAGTTTTTCGCCAAGTTCGCGCAATTTCTTTTGCAAAATAAGCACAGCCATTTCTCGACTCATATCGTTGAAAACAACTGCCCCAGATAGGCGATTTAAGAATTCGGGCTTGAAAACACGCTTTACTTCCTTCATCATAGCATCACCACGTGTAACCGAGCTATTAAAGCCCACCATGGCTTGCGTAGCATACTGAGCACCAGCATTTGAAGTCATAATGAGAATCACATTTCGGAAATCGGCATGGCGTCCCTTATTGTCGGTGAGTCGTGCATAATCCATCACTTGCAGAAGAATGTTGTAAATATCTTGATGAGCCTTTTCAATTTCATCGAGAAGAAGCACACAATTAGGACTCTTGCGAATGGCATCGGTGAGCAATCCCCCATCTTCATAACCCACATATCCAGCAGGCGCGCCAATGAGTTTGGCCACAGCGTGCTTTTCGGTGTATTCACTCATATCGAAGCGAATAAGTTCTATACCCATCTCTTGAGAAAGCACCTTTGCCACCTCGGTCTTCCCTACCCCTGTAGGTCCAACAAATAAGAATGAGGCCAAAGGTTTGTTTTCCTCAAGCAAACCAGCACGCGACATTTGCACCATCTCCACCACTTGCTTAATAGCATCGTCTTGTCCGTAAATCTTATCCAACATACGAGACGAAAGAGATTCCAAGCGTGCGAAATCATCTTCCTCACATTCAGCAAGAGCATCCACCTTACAAGTCTTTGATAAAATAACTGCTATATCTTTTTTGCTTACAGGACAAATTTCTTTTTGTAATTCCATAGCAGCACCAGCCTCATCAATGATATCAATAGCCTTATCGGGAAGGAATCGGTCATTTATATACTTAGCACTCGCTTCCACAGCAAAATCTATGGCATCATTGTCGTAAGTAACACCATGGAACTCTTCATATCTGGGTTGCAATTGGCGAACAATATTCTTAGCCTCATCTACGCTTGGCTCAAGAATATCAATTTGTTGAAATCGACGCACAAGCCCTTTTGATTTTGAGAAATGGCGATTATACTCCTCATAGGTAGTAGATCCGATGAAACGCACTTTCCCACATTCAAGATATGGTTTGAGCATATTACTTGCGTCCATAGCACCATTGCCATTGGCACCTGCTCCCACAAGAGTGTGAATTTCGTCGATATATACAATATTTGCATCGCTTTCGGCCATAATACCATCCATAATCACCTTTATACGCTTCTCGAAGTCGCCACGATATTGAGTGCCAGCAAGCAGATTACCAATCTCCAACTGATAAATGCGACTATTGAGCAATCGCTCAGGTACTTGTTTTTCCTCAATCAGGCGAGCAAGTCCCCACACAAGCGCAGTTTTACCTACGCCTGGTTCGCCCACGTGCAAAGGATTGTTCTTATCGCGTCGGCAAAGCACTTGGATGGTGCGCGTAAGTTCTTCATCTCTGCCAATAAGAGGATTGCGAGACGAATAATTATCGTTCATACACTCCACAAACTTTCGCCACGATTCGTCACCCTCTTCAGTTTCAGCTTTATCCGAATTACGAATAAATACACTATCTGTGTCTGCTTCCGACAGGAGTCGGCTCAAAAATTCTGCCTCATTGCCATTTAATTCCTTACGCAAGAAATATGCAGCCCAAGATTCCTCAAGTTGCAAAATCCCCTTCACCAAGTGAGGAATGTCGACCGCATCGGCAGCACTTGCCAATACAGTGTGATAAGCCACCCCTACCACTTCGAGCATCTGCTCCGAAGGTTCGGCAGTGTATTCCACATCATCGGGAACACATTCTATTTCGTCTAAATGATTTTCGATACTATCCACCACCTCAAACAAATCGGCATACATCTCCAAAGCAGCACAAAACGGACGGCAATCCATAAGTGCATATAGCAAATGTTCGGGTGTAATAAATTCGTGTCGGTAACAATTGGTCCACTCCATTGCTTTATCAAGCACACGAGTGGCTCTCTCGGTTTGTTTTATTTCTTCCATACTATTTTTATTATTCTTCAGGTTCTACAGTAAGACGGAGAGGAAAATCCTCTTCGCGTGCCATATCGGTGGCTTTTCTCACTTTAGAGACAGCCACATCGTAGGTATACATCCCCACCACGGCTTTACCAGAATGATGCACTTGCAACATCAAATTATTGGCAATGGTTTCATCCAAGAAAAACACCACTTTCAGCACCTTTACCACGAAATCCATAGTGGTGAAATCATCGTTGTGAATGAACACCTTATACATAGAAGGCGTCTTCAAATTGACGCGTTGTCGCTCTTTTATATTTAATTCTTCTTGTGGCATATTTATTTTTGAAAGTCACTAAATTCAATCAGATAATAACAAATATAGTGCAAAAAATCGAGTTATCTTGCCAAATCGCCTTAAAAAATGCAGATTTAATAAATTATAGGCATTTTTTTGACCATAACGGCAGAGTGACAACTTTTGAAAAACTTAACGAAAAGAGGCTTGACAATTTGTGCCAAGCCTCTTGAATCATATTCTAAAAGTATCTATCGGTTATAGAATAACTTTTAAAACTTTAGAGCCTTGTTTCTTCACAAATACGCCATTTGAAGGATTTTCAACCTTCACACCTTGCATATTGTAATATTCTACAGGAGCATTTTCATCGGCATCAACAGATTCGATAGCAGTAGCACCAATATTGAATGCATACTTGCTTGCAGCCTTTGTAGCGAAAGGAGCAGTGCGAGGTAGAGCATATCCCTTCAAATATTCGCCCGAGTTACCACAAATATAAAGGTTGCCAGCCAAGTCCCATGCGATATCATTCACATTGGTACCGATACCATGTCTTACGCTCACAGTTTCAGTCAATGAAGGAACACCATTAGAATTGAAAGTAACATCATACAACGAGAATGTAGTAGTAGAACTTGCAATAGCGATTTGCTTGCCATCAGGAGAAACGCGTATACCACCACCACCACGAGCAAGACCACCTTCAGCTTCAAATAATTTTTGTTCGCCGTTTTCATTGATATAAATCAACGATGGATTGGCTGTACTTGGAGTAGCACGATATTGACAGTACCAAGCACCACCACGATCGTCGTAGTCAACATTAGCACAACGAGGAAGGATAGTGTAGTCGGTCATATTAGGCACATCGGTAGGATTAGGCAATACAGTAGCATTACCAAGTGCGTACTCATTGACGCGAGAACCTGTAGCATTTGCACCCCAAACTGTGCTATTAGCCGATAGAGCGATAAGTTTCAAGTTTTCGCCTGATCCCTTCACATCAAGACCAACATTTGCAGCAGCCACGAAACCATTAGCATTGGTATATTCATAAGTAGATTCGTTGAAAGACATACCACTCACTAAAGAAGTCCATTTATCGTTCTTCACAAGGTCGGCTTGACTTGGAGCATAAAGAATGTAGTCGCCAGCCTTATTACAACGAGTAACGAAGATGCGACCATCATCTGCCACGCGCACGCGAGCAAGGTCGGCTGCATAAGAGTGATAAGTATATTTCAAATCGCCCATAAATGCATACTTGCCTGTCTTTTCGTTCTTGATACCCTTCATATCAGGAGTGAACATAAACAATCCCACATGGTTACCACTTGCATTGTTGTAGCTATAATAATTGGTAGGAGTAGAGCTTTCGCCTGCGTCCATACCTTCAGTAATATATAAAGTACCGAAGTTTTCACTCTCCATATTATTATTCACATCTACACCACGAGGATGATAGAAACTCAATGAAGTGAATTCTTGGATAGCTTGACGGCTGTCGCCTTCAACTTCAACTTCCCAAGTGTAAGCACCATTAGCAAGGTTAGAAATATCAACAGAGGCAGTTTGGCTACCCTTTCTCACAGGACCAGCCACAGTAGCCACCACTTCGCCAGCAGCATTCTTTACATTAACATTTACAGCTTGGGCAGGAGTATTCAAAGAATAATTTACATTCAAAGTATTTCCTTCTACTTGACTGCTCAAAGCATAAGCAAAAGCATTGGCATTACCATCGGCAGGCAATACATAAGGCAATTGAGGAGCTTCTTCGCCTTCCTTAGCAGGGATAGCATATACACTCCAATAGTATTCGCCGATATTAGCATAACCATTATTCACACCTACCCAGTCGTAAGAAGAATGTTGTCCTTCAAAGTTAGGCCAAGAAGCATAGTTATAGTCGCCATAAGGGTCGTGAGCCACGAAAGAACCTTGCTTTTCAATGAAGCCAGTATTGCTTGAATATATACAGTTAGTAGCAAAACCAAGAATCACGTGTCCGCTTGAACCAAGTTTCACGCAAAGAATATAAGGACGTCCTTCAGCCGATTCATTCTTGAAGGTGTTCCAAGCCACAGAAGAGCTATAAGTCTTTTCAGCTTTCACGCAACCATTAAGAAGCATAAAGTCGACCATGTGTGATTGAGGAGATGCACTATTCCACATGAAGCCATAACCACCAGGAATTCCAGGACATTTATTACCTGTCGCTGTAGCGCTAAATTTTGCAGTTTTAGCTTGGTTGGTATAGGCATTACCAATGTGATAAGCATACTGACGCTTAATAGAAGAGTTGTAACGAGAAGAAGTTTCTACAGGATCGAGAAGACCGAAGTAACCCAAGAACATACAAGCCGAAGTAGGCGCACATGCCACATATCCCCATTTTGTACAACCATTCACAGCAGTAACATCATACACTTGGTTAAGGTAAGGAATATCAAGTTCGTTGATAGTTTGTTCGTAAGACTTAGTGCCTATTTGAGGTTTCTTATTGAAATTGCGTTCAACCTTAGCCACGCCTTCAAAGCGAACACCAAACTTTTCGTCTTCGTCGATTTCAAAAAGCATTTCTTCCTTAGCAGGAGCCATCACACGACCACCACTTACCAAAGGCATTGTGCGAACAGCAAGACCACGACGCTCACCATTAGAATAAGCCACTACCAATTTGCCATCGCGAGTAACGATAGCATCAGTAGGCATATCTTCGGTAGTAGCAAGAAGAGTCACCTTATCAGAACCGTCGAATTTAACTCTTTGCACACTGCTACCAAGCACTTGCATTTCGTTGTCACCTTCCACTTTAGTATACACAAGTTCTGAAGAGTTACCAGCCCAAGCCACAGAAGAACCCTTACCAAGGTCGTAAACCTTAGCAGTGGTGAAATCCACTACCGAGAAAGTGGCCATACCTGTAAGCACTGCAAGTTTGCTACCATCAGGCGACCAAGTACCAGTGTAACCACCAAGCACGCCAAGTTTGTGAGTTTTGCCTGTAGTAAGATTCTTCACAAAGTATTCGCCATCAAGATTGCCATAAGCCACTTGAGAAGCATCTGGAGAAAGGTTTACGATATTGGTATAGAAACCCAAGTCGTAGGTAGTGCGTGCATCACCCTTACGCACTACAAGAGTATTGCCCATAGTGTAGGCCATAGTGCCATCGTTGGCAAACGAAACCTGACCACATTGATTAGAGTAATCTTCGAGCAAAGTGACCTTACCTGTAGCTACTTCCACTACAGCAGGAGCTTGACGATAGTTTTCGTCGATACTCTTGAAACCAATCAAAGTCTTGTCGGCATTGATTTGAGTGTAGATACCACAACCACGACCTTTCACAAGTGTGGTGAGTTCACCATTTTGAAGTTTATAAATTTCGGTAAAACGATTGTTGGAAAGCACATATCCGTCTTTCACTTCCATAGGGCTACGCAAATAGCCATTTTCGCCTATTTCGTAGGAATTCACTTGAGCAGCAGCCACAAATGAAACACCTAAGCACATAAGGCAAAGGATTCTCTTCAAAAGAGACATTTTTTTAAAATTTTGATTCATAAGTAAATTAATAGTTTTTTATTGTTATTTTTTTATTTATTTTCAACAGTATCGACTGGAGGTCTACTCAATACATATCTCTTATAATAAGAAGTAACAAGAGCTGTGAGAGGCAAGGCCACAATAAGACCAATAAATCCGAGCAAAGTACCCCAAATAGAAAGCGACAAGAATACAAATACAGGATTCAATCCCATCTGCTTGCCCATAATGCGTGGAGTGATGTACATATCCTGAATTACTTGCACTATACCATATACGGCAGTAACTTCCAAAAGCATCACCCAGAAATTGCCACCTGTAGTCATTGAATCTACCAAGCAAAGAATCAATGCAAAAGGATAAGATACGACTTGAAGATAGGGTACAATATTGAGTACGCCCACAAACAAACCTAATACCAATCCCAAAGGCAAACCAATGGCCATAAAGCCCATACTATATAACACCCCCACAATGCAGGCAATCAATAATTGTCCGCGAAAATAGCGGTGCATCACATCGCGAATGTCTTGCAATATTTGCAAAGTCACATTCTTATATCTATGTGGGATGGCACGTTTAAATCCGTCCTTAATCTTAGGGTAGTCAATGAGCAAGAACACTAAGTAGAGTATAACCACAACCCAGCTAACAATAGCAAAAACTGCAGTGAGCGTAGTACCCAGCACCGACCAAGTTTTATTGGCAGCAGTGCTAATGAAATTTACCCATTGTTCCTTAGTGAGAAGTTTAGATATATCTTCTACATTGATGTGAGTGCGGATAAACTCGTGCACGCCTTCAGAAATGAATTTACCATTGGTATTCATTTGGTTGTATTCCTTGAGCATAGCCACAAGTTCGGAAATTTCCGACACCACAAAAGGGAATATGCAGTAACTAACCAAAGTGACAATCATCACCAACTCTACAAGAGTGAGAATAGCAGGCACTACCCTATTCTTCAAGTGCAAAAGGCGACAATTGTATTCGACCATAGGATTGAGTGTATAAGCCAGCACACACGCCACGGCGAAAGGCAATAAGACACCACTCAAATAGTCGATCAACCAGATAGCACCCACCACACAAGCAATGGTGATGAGGATGCGCGCCACACGGTCGAATGTAAAAGGACGGTTTTCGGTCATAATATCATATCAACAAGATAAAGTGAAAAACACTTAATCGATTTGCACCACAAGGTAATTAGAAAGTTCCCAGAACTTCTTAGCATCGTTAATCACAAGCACCTTCACACCACCTTGTTCTTCGATAGCATACGAACCTTTAGGGTGATTGCTAAGCACTTTAGCTTTCTTAGAATGCAAATTGAGCGAAGAGAAGTTGCGCTTATCGGCCTTAGTGAAGTAACCCTTTTCGAAGTCGCTTTGCATCAATTTAGTCTTTTTCAAGAAGCCTGTTTCGATCACCTTATTATTCTTTAGTTCCTTTTTCGAACCAACTACATAGTAGCATTCATTGAGACGATTAGTAAGATTTTCGGCTTCTTCGAGAGCAGCATCCTTAGCCTTGTTTACATTTTCGTTAACGATATTGAGGGAATCAACCGTAACATTGAGAGAACGAATCTTGGCATTTGCCATTTGAAGATCGGCAGTCAATTGTTCAATTGTAGTTTGTTGAGATTGGATTTGCGAACGTAGGCCCTCAATAGTTTTTTTCATCTCAGCATTATAATTTACCGATTTGCGAAGTTTCTTTTCAAGTTCTTCGAGGCGTTCGCGGCGCGATTGCAATGCTTGTTGGAGAAGTTGCAAGTCGTTTTTCAATTGTTCGCGTTGGTCGGGAGTTTCTTGACTGATGTTAGAAGACATCAGTTTTTCTGCATCCTTAATTTTGAGCATAGTTTCGCTTACTTCACCAAGCAAAGAGAAAAGACTATCCTTTTCGGCCATAGCCACACTTAACGAGTCGGCAAGTTCTGCCTTACGCTTTTCATCAGCCTCAGATTTAGACATCAAATCACAAGATACCATCGACAACATAGCCGAGAATACCATAAAAAATACTATCTTTTTCATAATTCAATTGGGTTTAGTTTATTTGAGTTTTTAAATTTAGCATATTTATCTTTTTTCTCATTAGGAGCATCCTCCTTACCAGCCACTACCAACACAATTTCGCCACGCGGAGCAGTGGTGGTGAAATATTGTACCAATTCGTTGAGAGTGCCATTATGAGTAGTGTTGTGCAGTTTAGAAATCTCACGGCTCACCGATGCTTCACGGTCACCTCCCATCACTTCGGCAAGTTGTTGCAAAGTTTTGAGCAGTCGCATAGGCGATTCGTAGATAATCATAGTGCGAGGCTCAGTAGCAAGTTCTTGCAATCGAGTGGCACGGCCTTTCTTCTGAGGCAGGAATCCTTCGAAGCAGAATTTGTCGCAAGGTAGCCCCGAATTGACAAGAGCAGGTACGAAAGCCGTAGGTCCTGGCAAACATTCCACTTCAATGCCTCTGCGGCGACATTCACGCACGAGCAAGAAACCCGGATCGGAAATAGCAGGTGTACCAGCATCGCTCACCAAAGCAATGATTTCGCCCGCTTCAAGTCGTTCGGCAACAGCATTCACCGTTTCGTGCTCATTGAACTTGTGGTGGCTCTGCATACGGGTTTCCACTCCGAAATGCTTCATAAGCACTCCACTTGTGCGAGTATCTTCGGCAAGAATAAGTCCAGCCTCCTTGAGAATGCGAACAGCACGCACGCTCATATCATCGAGATTGCCCACCGGAGTAGGCACTACATAAAGTTTTCCACTCATATTAATTTATTATAGGGAATTTCTATAAAAAATGGTTTCTAATAATCACCATAAAATCTGCTACTTCTGGCGATTCGGCATCCCACTCAAGATCGCCATAGAAATATTCTTCGGCTTCGGCAAAAGAGTGCATGGCTTCCACCATATTGATGGCGTTTCGCATTTCCATCTCGCTATTACCGAAAAGTTCTCTGCGATAGCGGAAATGATCGTTAAGCGAAAATGCTTTCGACAAATTCTTAGAAATACTACGATGCAAGACTTCCTCGACAGTGATGATTTCTTCGATAGGCAGATCTTCAATGTCCTCCTCTTCTTCAGCATCAGCATCATCGTCATTAACAGCGACAGGCTCTTGCTTTTCTTCGTATTCTTCGGTATAGGCTTCCTCATCGATAGATTCAATATCTTCTACAAAATCATCGGTAAGAGAAACTTCTTCTTTCGGCTCGTCGGCAAAAAGAGGATAGTCATCTACAACCTCTTCGTTGGAATCGACGAATACAGAGTCTTCACGTTCTTCATCAACAAAATCGAATCCATCATCGTGAAAGATGTCTTCATCGAGCGGCTCTTCATCAACAAACTCATCGTGAGAAGGAGATGGTTCTTGAATGGCATCATCGTGTGGTTCGTCTCCAACTTCGACTATGTGCTCAGCGTTATATATATCCTCGCAATCGTCACAGTTACATTCTTCGTGTGTATCGGGTGTAACCGGTTCGCTGATACAATCTTTCTCATGTGCAAACATTTCAGGTTTACACATAGGGGCAAGATTTGCCAAAAATTCCATACGACTACGCGCCATTTCAAATAGCACCTCAGGGGCTTCTCCACGTTTTCTGTCGAGTACGTGGAGAATACCCTCAAGGTCGTATACCTTAGCCAATATTTCTTGTATTTTCGAATTCATTGCAAAGTTACATATAAAAAAGCCCAAAAGTTTCCTTAAAAAGGATAACCCTTAAAAAAAAGTTAGAAGTTAGGAATGATTGGGGGCCCTTTTATTTTGTAAGGGCTGCGTCGATGCCAACAAGCATTTCGCCTACAATCTTCACAAGTTCGGAACGAGCACCTGTGAAACTATTGATAAGTATAGCCACAGTGTACTTAGGATCTTCTACTGGATAATATCCTACATAGCATTGCACATGGCTCATACTACCCGACTTCACAGCAAACTTACCAGCAGCAGGAGTGCCAGCCGCCACCTTACGCACTGTACCGTTCTTACCAGCCACAGGGAAAAGAAGGTGGAAGTCTACACCTTGCTCTTTGAGCATAGGCAATGCTTCGGCAAGCATGTGAGTGAAGAATGAAACAGGAGCTTTATTGGTGCGTGACAATCCACTACCATCGAGCATAAACAAACCTTCAACATCTACACCACGATCTTTCCAGAATTCTTTCACAACAGCCACACCATTGCCCGAAGTAGATTGCTTACCTGCATTTCTTGCAATAGCACGAAGCACACACTCGGTGTACATATTATCGCTACGGATAAGCAAAGATTCTACAATCTTAGAAAGTTCTTGTGACTTGTGGTCGAGCACCAAAGTGTGAGCGACTTTCTTGCTTGGCTTGATAGTTTTGTGTGCCACCTTGATGCCAGCAGCCTTAAGAGCCACTTCCATGCTATCACGCAAAAGAAGGTCTGGCGAAGGATTGGCAACAGTCATTCTTCGCTTGCAAGGGAACTTTACATTGCCATTAAGGTGAAGAATGTCGTTTTCGATATCAAGACGAAGACCAACGCCGTCGAATTCGAGGCTATCGGTTTCTTCGGTCAAAGCTACGCAGTGATTTTCTACTTTGAAGTAAGATTGAGTTTGATCGGTGTAGTAATTGAAACCATTTTCGTTGATAGTGAAGTTAAGTTTCAATTCGTTGTCGGCAAAGTTTAATCCATGGATACTTGTACCATAGCCATAGCCAAGGTCTTCAATCATCCAACTTGCAGGCACTTTAGGTTCAGGAAGTACGCTTTCGTCTACAACAATGTTACCACTGATTTCTTTGATACCTTTGGCCTTGAGTTCAGAAATAACCGTAGCTACGAAATCTACTTGAGGCTCCATGTGACGAGAACCAAGAGTAGGATCGCCGCCACCTACGATAATCAAGTCGCCTTCCATCTTTCCATTTTTCTTGATAACGCCATCAACATACACCTTAGTGCTGAACTTGAAATCCTTACCAAGCAATTGCAAAGCTGTGGCCGATGTGACAGTCTTCATAGTGGAAGCTGTGATTTGCGATTGGTGAGGGTTGGCCTCACCTTCAACTTTCATACTGTCGAGACTAACCACTTGCACCCCTACCGAGCCATGACGCAAAGAAGTGTGATTAACAAACTTATCGATAGCGGCTTGCACACCACTATTTTGAGCATTAACACTCATAACGCAAGTAAACAAACTTGCAGCAACTAAAATCTTTTTACCTATATTCATATATCTATACTTTTATTCCAAGTTAATAATTTTACAAAGATACGATTTTAGTTTTTTAGGCACAAAGATATAGGGAGATTTTTTTCAATAAGAAATGAAGAGTTTGGGGTGGAATAAAAAAGCCGTGGAATCTATCCACGGCTAACGATATAAACCCTTAAGAGACTTGCTTTCTGATATATTTTTATAACTAACAAAGTGCGTACCTACATCACTTTGATAATCATTTATTTCACAATCATCTTAGCTGTGCTATTGGTGGTCTTTACCACATACATTCCCGGAGTGAAACCTTCGGTAGAGAATTCAACGCCTACACCATTTGCTACTACTGCTCCGTTGAGTGCAGTAACTGTATAGGCCACAGGAAGAGCCACACCAAGACGCACCACTTCACCTGCATTCACAGGGTTAGGAGTGAGATGCAGAGTTTCGCCTTCTGATACAACATTTTCCACGCCACTTGCATCGGCAGGAACTGCATTGTAAATCCAAGCAAGTTTCTTTATCTCGATGTGATGGGTACTTGCTTTCTTATCAGCTAATACCACATAGAAGTTTTTAAACACAAGTGGATAAGCCGACATATCTTTCACAGCCACGATTGCATTCATTGGCACAACGATGCGATTCATTTCGTTTGCCTTCAATTCTGGATCGAATTCATAAGACACAAGGGCATCAGGTGTGCGATAATCGGCTAAATTGATTGTCAATGTCTTCCAAGATGATGTGCCCGGATTTAGCTCTATCAACAACGAGTCGGGACGACTCCAACTTTGTGCATCTTTGGCAATTGTTAGATATATCTTACGTGTTGCATCGGCAGTGTAATCCACTGCAACCACGCCATCGTTCAATGGATTTATGCTATAATTAGACAAGTTTGACACTTCCAAACTCCAACCATCGTTGCTTGTTACATCTTGTGTGTGAACTGTTGGGACTTCTACTGTTACATCTATTTCTTTAGAGAAAGAACCTATCGTACCTTTCACTTTAGCTGTTCCATTCTTTAAACCCTTCATCACACCATTAGCATCTACTGTAACCACACTTTCGTCGTCACTTTCCCACACAAAGGCTTTATTGTCGATGGTTACATCTGCTCCTCTCACTACTCCGTACACATCGATTGTATAATCGTCATAACCGTTTAGAAGCACCTTTGGGTGACGGAATATTGGATCCACTTTATCATCAACAGTTACAGCTAATGTTGCTGTTGCACCATTATAAGTGGCAGTAAGTGCGTGTGTACCTCCTCCATTACAGAATAAAGTGCTTCCATTTTCAATCACTTCACCAAGTAAGGCCGAACAACTTAACTTAACGCCCTGAAGATTAGTATTGATAAGCACTCCATATTGGTTGTAACCATAGAATTTAGGGGTATAATATCCATATTGAGGCATTTCCTTTACCCAATCCACGAATTCAATCTTTGCTACTGTGTTGTCAACTGGTGTTTTAGATACAGCAAACAAGCCATTTGCGACAGCACGCTCGCTTCCATCACTCGGACTATTTACAATCCCTAATTGCTCAATATACATACCTGTAGAGCCACCACCATCAAAGTTTACAGCATCATAACAACCCAAGAATCTCATCAATTCAGCTCCTTCGGGATAAGTACACCCAGCCGATGCTGTGCTTCGTCCATCAACACAACACCACACCATCTTGTTACGATCTTCGGTATATCCAGCCATAGTGCGAGGATTGTTGGAATTTATGCCGTTAATAAAGCGATGCGCTTCATATACCACTTCACCACGCTTCAATATCACCACATCACCGCCACTACATTCCTTGATTTTTGGCGACACACCATAATCTTGCAAGGAGATAGCGAAATTGGCAGTCAGAGTATCACCAGGAACCAAAGATGCAACTTTGGCTGCATAAGTTCCATTTGCACTCAATACTGCTCCATTTTTGACTATAGGTGTATTGCCCAAAGTGTTTGGCAAAGAAGTTACCACCAACTTTATAGGCTTATTTACGCCCCAAGTTTCGCCGTCGGCAAGAGCTACTTGCACATCGGTACACCCTGCCACACGAGTTTGCTTGCCATATTTTGAGTTAAACAGCACTATTTCATTGTCGTAGATATCCTGATTGATTCGAGGCAACAAAACCTTTGAGCCGTCGGGGTAGGTGATTTCAAATGATTGAGTAGGATTGTCACACCACACATTATTTTCATAATCCATAAAGAAATGTCCATAATCTGCAGCATTCAGATAACCTGTGCTGGCTATCTCACCATCTATAATACAATCCATGTGGGGTTGTCCTGCATAGGTAGCCACATAAGAGCTTGTAATATAAAAATCGGCATTTATTCCCGCAAAATAGTGTGTATTCTCGTCGGATTTTCGTTTTGCGATACTTGATATTTTTTCTGTGCTGAGAGTGGTGTCTCGCCCTATCTCCATACGATACTCCACTTCGTGGTTATTCTTTAGGTCGAGCGTCATCACAAACGCATTTATAACCTTAGTGGCCGATGACAATTTCAACGATGTATACACCGTTCCTGGTCCCACTTTTACATGACTCAAGGTATCCACCTCAAATTCCTTATTCTGCAAAAGAAGTGTAGTAGATGCTTGTGCACCTACTACATTAAGCAATAGCAATGCTACTGCATATTTTAAGCCTTTTAGATTCATTAGCATTATTATTTCACAATCATCTTGGCTGCGCTATTGGCTGTCTTTACCACATACATTCCTGGAGTGAAACCTTCGGTAGAGAATTCAACGCCTACGCCATTTGCTACTACTGCTCCGTTGAGTGCAGTAACTGTATAGGCCACAGGAAGAGCCACTCCAAGACGCACCACTTCACCTGCATTCACAGGGTTAGGAGTGAGATGCAGAGTTTCGCCTTCGGATACAACATTTTCCACGCCACTTGCATCGGCAGGCACAGCGTTGTAAACCCAAGAGAAACGAGGTATTTGCAAAGAAGCAGTACCCGCAGAACCCTTAGGCACGAATCTAATCTTAGTAATCTTGATAGGATATGCACCCATATCGCTGAGGTTGACAAATGTGTCCATAGGCATTTCGATGCGATTGAGTTCGTTAGCCTTCAAAGTAGGTTCCAAAACACATTCCCAAGGCTCAGTTTCGCCTTCCTTCAACAAATATAGCGAGATATTCTTGATTTGAGCATCACCAGGATTGATGTCGATACACAAAGAGTCTGGACGACTCCATGTAGTTATATCCTTAATCATACTCACTTCTTGACGAGCTTTCTTAGTGGTGTAATTGACAATCATACCTTCTACGCCAAGAGGTGCCACTGTGAAGTTTTCGACATTAGATGAACTTTCGAGTGTCCATGTAGAAGGATCGAGGTTTTCATCGATACCTTGATAACGCTTAGCAGGTATTTCGACAGTGACTTCAATTTCATCAGAGAAACTGCCCACAGTACCCTTGATGAAGGCTTTGCCATTCTTCAAACCTTTCACGATACCATTTTCGTCGATAGATGCAATAGAGGCATCGCTTGTTTCCCAAGTGAGTGCAGAGTTCTCGATAGCCACATCAGATTCTCTTACCTTGCCATATACATCGACTTTGTAATCGTCGTAGCCATTAAGCACAACCTTATCGTGACGGAATATCGGATCGTTCTTATCGTCGACCGAAACAGCAAGAGTAGCAGTAATGCCATTGTAGGTAGCAGTGAGAGGATGCAAACCACCACCATTACAGAAAAGTGTTTCACCATTTTCTACCACTTCGCCAAGAGCAGGATCACAGCTCAACTTCACGCCCTTCACATCGGTATCTACAAGATAACCATACTTATTGAAACCGTAGAATTTAGGACGGAAATAACCGTATTTAGGCATTTCGCATACCCAATCTACGAATTGGATTTCGGCAATTTCGTTGTCGGTAGGAGTATTCGATACGAGGTATACACCATTTGTGACAGTGCGTTCGGTGCCTTCGCTTGGAACGTTACGCACACCAAGTTGTTGCACATAAAGAGTAGACGAACCACCACCGTCGAAGTTCATAGCTTCCTTACAACCCACTTCGCGCATAATATCGCCCAATACTTGAGGATAAGCACCTGCCGAGATAGAAGAACGACCATCCACAACAAGCATCACCATCTTAGTGCCTGTTTCGTCATAACCTATTGCAGTGCGAGGGTGACGATTAGGAGTGGCTTCGAGAAGGTGGTCGTTGTTCAATACCACACCATCGGACAAAATCATAGGGCAACCACTTGCCAATTGCACAGGAGTGATTTGTTGACCACCCGGCATTTGCACGATAGTTTCCACTTCCACTTCTTCGCCATCGGTGAGAGTAGCCACGAAATTGCTACCAGCGCCATGACCTGAAAGCACCACAGCACCAGCAGGGATGGCCATATTACCTGCAGTAGAAGGAGTACCACTCACACGCATCTTTTGCTTTTCGCCCGATGTGAGTATACCATTATTGGCCAATGGAACGAGCACTACTTCGGTGCCATATTCATTGGTATAGGTAGAAGAGCCGAAACGAGGAGTGTAGATAGTAAGATTGTTTTCGTTGCGATCGTAATTGACAGCAGTAATAGGATAAGAAGTGCCGTCGGCCTTACGCACATGACCACCGAAAGTCATATCGCCAAGGAAAATGGTGCGATCGGCATCCATAGCCCATTGAGTGCGCCAAGGTACAGCATAATATACTTCCTTATCTACCACAGCCGAGCCCACAGGCTTAGAATTGGCAAAGAAGTCGGCATTGATACCCACAAAATATTGCGCACCTTCCTTGCTTTTAGACTTAGCCATAGATGACACAGTGGCAAGACCAGCCAATTTGTCCTGAGCCATCACATGCTTCACTTCAAGATTAGGATTGGTGATATCGGTAGTGGTGTAGAACACTCTCAATTGCACAGGACCATTCACTATGAGCGAGGTTTGAGTAGTACCTGGCCCCACCTTAGCATGATAAATGGTATCAACAGAATAAGAATCGCCCCACAATGACCATGTAGTTTTTGCCGACATAGCAAAAGCGATCATCGAAAGCATTAATAATGATATATACTTTTTCATAATCTATTATTTTACAATAAGTTTAGCTACACTATTATCTACTTTTACCACATACATACCTGGTGCGAATCCTTGAGTAGAGAATTCAGAACCTACACCTTGAGCCACAACAGCACCATTGAGAGAGCAAACAGTGTAGTTGACAGCTGAAGAAACGCCAAGACGCACCATTTCGCCAGCATTCACAGGGTTAGGAGTAAGGTGAAGTGTTTCGCTTTCAGATACTACATTTTCCACGCCACTTGCATCGGCTGGAACAGCGTTGTAAACCCAAGCCATGCGTTTGATCTCGATGTGGTGAGAAGAACCCTTTTTATCGGCCAACACTACATACAAATTCTTGAATACAAGTGGATAGGTAGACATATCGTTGACATCTACAAGAGCACTCATAGGCACCATTAGACGGTTCATAGTCTCGGTAGTGAGATTTGGATCGAATTCATAAGTAACTACATCGGCAGAGCGATAGTCCTCAACATTGATGTTAAGAGTCTTCCAAGAAGAAGTTCCTGGATTGATTTCAATCAATAAAGAATCGGGACGGCTCCAACTCTTAGCATCTTTAGCAATAGTAAGATAAATCTTACGAGCAGCATCGGCAGTGTAGTCGATAGCAAAACCACCCGCAGGAAGAGTAGTTATACTCTGATTAGAAAGATTTGAAACTTCGATAGCCCAACCTTCGTTGGAAGTGATATCTTGGTAGCGAACAGTAGGAATTTCGACAGTGACTTCGATTTCCTTAGAGAAATCGCCCACAGTAGCTTTCACCTTGGCAGTTCCGTTCTTCAAACCCTTCAATTCGCCAAGTTCGTTGACCGTAACCACAGAAGCATCGCTTGTTTCCCAAGTGAATGCAACATTGTCGATAGTAACATCGGCACCTCTGACCACGCCATACACATCGACAGTGTAATCGTCGTAGCCATTAAGCATCACCTTAGGGTGACGGAAGATAGGTTCGGTCTTATCGTCGACCGATACGGCAAGAGTAGTAGAGATACCATTATAGGTAGCAGTGAGTGCGTGAGTACCACCTCCATTACCAAACAAAGTAGTTCCATTATTCACTACTTCACCCAATTCGGCAGAGCAAGACAATGTGACACCCTTCAAATCGGTATTAATCAACAAACCATATTTATTGTAACCATAGAATTTAGGAGTGTAGTATCCATATTGAGGCATTTCCTTCACCCAATCTACGAAACGAATTTCGGCAATCTCGTTATCGGTAGGAGCAACAGCCACAGCAAACAAGCCATTGGTAACTGAACGCTCAGTGCCACCACTTGGCACATTTTGGATACCAAGTTTTTGGTGATACAATTCGGTAGAACCACCACCGTCGAAGTTCATTGCTTCGTAGCAACCCACTTCGCGCATAATGTCGGCAAGAATCTTTGTGCGACAGCCATCTGAAATCTCAGAGCGACCATCTACCACAAGCATCACTACCTTAGTGCCACTTTCGTCGTAACCTACAGCCGTGCGAGGTTCCTTGCTTGGAAGGTGACTGATGATACTTGCATCTTCGGTTTCAAGCACTACACCCTTGCTCAAGATAGCTGGACAACCACCAATACTCCACACAGGATTGATAGGTTGGCCATTGGCAGAGGCATTAAGAGTCAATTCCACGATATCGCCATCTTTCATAGAAGACACGAAAGTGTTGCCAAGTCCGTGTCCCGACAATACATAACTACCAGCAGGGATAGCCATATTTCCAGCAGTGGCATGAGTGCCCACCACTTTCATCTTCACAGTCTTTCCCAATGCAATAGTAGCATCGCTTTCGATAGGAGTAGCCAATATTTCGATACCCCATTGATTGGTGCCGGTAGAAGATCCAAATCGAGGAGTGAAGACAATCAAATCGTTCTCGCCACGACCTGTGTTGACTGCAATATTGTAACTACTACCATCGGCCTTGGTGATATTGCCTGAGAAGGTAAGTTTGCCCAAATAAGGTTTCTCATTGGCATCAAACGATAGTTCAAGCCAATTGGAATTGGTGGTAGTGTTGTAGATTTCCGAATTAAGCACATTAGTACCAAGAGGTTGACCATTGCTCATATCGAAGAAGTCGCCATTTACACCAGTGAAGTATTGAGCACCTTCCACACTATTGTCCTTAGACAGATTAGACACCGAGCGTGTAGCCTTAATCATATTTTTAGCCTTAGCCACTCGCATTTCCACATTAGGATTGGTGACATCGGTAGTGGTGTAGAATATGCGTAAATCCAAATCGCCTTTCACATGCAAAGCAGTTTGAGTAGTACCCGGACCCACCTTTGCGTGATATAGAGTGTCTACATTATAAGAAGCACCTTGCAATGTCCATGTTTTGCCCACAGCATTGGCAGAAAAAACTGCCAATGCCATAGCGCATGATAAAAATATCTTTTTCATATTGAAACTATTCTTACTTAACAATCAATTTACCTTGTTTGTCGCCCACCTTCACAATGTAGACACCTGCACTCATTGCAGCAGTAGAGAATTCCACGCCTTCGCCTTCGGCCACAATAGCACCATTAAGAGCACTTACTGTGTAGCGAACAGGTTCGGTTACACCAAGACGCACTACTGCACCAACATTTACAGGATTAGGAGTAAGCACCAAAGTGTTGTTTTCGGCTACGACATTTTCCACGCCACTTGCATCGGCAGGAACTGCATTGTAAACCCATGAGAAACGAGGGATTTGCAAAGAAGCTGTACCTACAGAACCCTTAGGCACGAATCTGATCTTAGTAATCTTGATAGGATAAGCACCCATATCGCTGATGTTGACAAATGTGTCCATAGGCATTTCGATGCGATTGAGTTCGTTAGCCTTCAAAGTAGGTTCCAAGACACACTCCCAAGGCTCAGTTTCGCCTTCTTTCAACAAATATAGCGAGATATTCTTGATTTGAGCATCACCCGGATTGATATCGATACACAAAGAGTCTGGACGGCTCCAAGTGGTGATGTCTTTAATCATACTTGCTTCCACACTACGAGTTTTCAAAGTAGTGTAATTTACAATCATACCTTCTACGCCAAGAGGAGCAACAGTGAAGTTTTCGATATTAGAACTTTCGAGAGTCCAAGTAGAAGGATCAAGGTTTTCGTCGATACCTTGGTAACGCTTAGTTGGGATTTCGACAGTGACTTCGATTTCGGTAATCTTATCGCCTAAAATACCCTTAACCACTGTAGTACCATTCTTCACACCCTTAACCACGCCATTTTCGTCGACAGTAGCAATAGTTTCGTCTTCTACGCTCCAAATGAACTCACGATTTTCAAGAGGAATGTCGTGACCTCTCACTGTGCCATAGATATCAACCTTATAATCGTCGTAAGAGTTGAGAAGCACTTTAGAATGACGGAAGATAGGATCGGTTTTATCATCGACAGTTACCACCAAATTGGTCTTAACACCTTTGTAAGATGCTTCCAAAACATGGCAGCCACCACCATTAGCGTATAGAGTAGTGCCATCGTTGGTAATCACGCCAAGATTATCGTTTTGAACAAGAGTAACACCCTTTAGGTTAGAATCTACCATCACGCCATACTTATTGTAACCGTAGAACTTAGGAGTGTAATAACCATACTTTGGCAATTCCTTTACCCAATCCACGAAACGAATTTCGGCGATTTCAGTATCTTCAGGAGCAGTGATAGTGGCAAAAATACCATTACCCACAGCGCGTTCGCTACCATCGCTACCATTATTTCTCACGCCAAGTGCCGATGTGTAAAGGCAAGATGAACCACCACCATCGAGGTTAACGGCTTCATAAGCACCTGCATAACGCATAATATCAGCCAATTGAGAAGTGCGAACACCAGCCGAGATAGATGAACGACCATCTACAACCATCATGATGATGCTATCGCCCGATTGGCTCACACCGATACCTGTGCGAGGGTGCAATTCATCGGCGTCGTTGCGTTCGCTTTCAGTATCAAGAGTTTCGCCACCACCCACATTCTTTGGGTTACCCGAAACGATTTGTGCAGGCACGATACGTTCGGTGCTACCTTGTTGAAGCAAAACAATGTTTTCAAATTCTACGATATCACCAACTTGAAGCGATTGAACGAATGCCAAAGAACCTGTGTTGATGCCACCACTTGTAGAAGTACCACGACCGTGGATTACATAACCATCGCTTGGAACAGTAGTGTCACCAGTGTCATTTGAAGTTGATGTTACTTCAAGACGGAATTTACAACCAGCATACATCTTATCACCTTCCACAAGTTTTGCAGTAACTTCAGCACAGTTACCAGCCTTATCGGTTTGGTTTGTGCTACCCCAATACTTAGGAGTGTAGATAGTGATACCATTATTAGGAGAAGCCACATTGATACCCTTGAAAAGAGTGCTCTTGTCGCCAAGTTTAGCAGTACCAGTGTAATAGTACAAACGGCTTACGCGAGCTACGCCAGCAGTATCTACAGAGAATTGGTAGTTGCCGTTAGAAGTCTTATAAGTTTCGCGGTCTACAGTACAACCTGTAGTAGGAGAACCCACCTTAGAGTTACCATTGGTAGCAGTACCACTTGTAGAATAGAAGTCGCCATTGGTACCAGCGAAGTAAAGTACACCATTGCCACTCTTACGCTTAGCCATAGTACTTGGGCGTTCGTTACCGGCCACCTTGTCGGTAGCACACACAGCACGCATCGACACGCCTGGAGTAGTCTTATCTACAGTGAGATAAAACACTTGCAGTCTTGAACCACTGCCGTTGATAAGTTCGAGATGAGTTTGAGTAGTACCTGGACCCACTTTGCTATGGAACAAAGTATCCACAGAATACTCTACGCCCTTCACAGTCATTGTGTTCTTGGCTTGCACCGAAGATGCGCCAAGGATTGTCATTGCAGACAATGCAGAAAGTAAAATTTTCTTCATAGTTATATGTTTATTAGTTATTATTTCCTTAAATAGTTGCCATAGGGGTGTGATACATTTGGTCTATGTATACAATTTCCCATAATTTATGTAAATGTAGTCACATTCACAATAATCTCCAAATTTTTACATAAAAATCTCACCTTTACACTATTTTTTCATCACAAGATACTATCTTTGTATATTCAAACATTCATTTTCGGGAGTATATGGAATTCAGGACAGCAATAGGATACATCAATAGTTTCGGGAAGATACATCATTCTGATGGTATTTTCCTGATAGGTTCGTGCTTTTCCGATAACATCGGGATGAAAATGAAAAAGTCGCTTTTTCTTACCGAAATCAATCCCTTTGGCACAGTCTATAATCCACATAGCATACTCAACGAGATAGAACACATCATAGGCAACACGCCTATAGAGGAAAGTGAAATATTTGAATATAAGGGACTGTGGAACCACTTCAGTTTTCACTCACGATACTCAAGTCGCGACAAAGAGCAGGCTCTCGCCAAGATGAATTCACAAATAACACAAGCCCACAAGGCACTGAAAGAGTGTAAACTCGTGATAGTGACTCTTGGCACAGCATTTGTGTATGAGCATAAAATGGGAGGAATAGTGGTGAGTAACTGCCACAAAATTCCAGCAAAGGAATTTGACCGATATATGCTCTCATATGACAATGTGCGAGATTTGTTGCAGCAGATTGTGATGAAAATCGTAGATTTCAATCCACAGGCAAAGGTGCTATTCACAGTGAGTCCGATAAGACATTTAGGCGATGGCCTTGTGCAAAATCAGTTGAGCAAAAGCACATTGCGTGCCGCAGTGGGAGAAGTGACCGACAAGATGACCGCACATTGTGCCTATTTCCCAGCTTATGAGATAATGATGGATGAACTGCGAGATTATCGCTTCTATGCATCGGATATGCTACACCCAAGCGATGTGGCAATCGAATATATATGGAACACCTTCAAGGCTACCTATTTCGATGACAGCACAGCACAGATGACACTGAGATGCGAACGCATATACAAACGCCTCGAACATCGACCACTCACCGATAACACTGCCGAGATAGCGCGTTTTCAATCGGAAACACAACGCATACTCGACGAACTCATAGCCGAGCACCCTTACATAAAGAACACATTAAGCCACTATAATTTGTGAAAGAGTTATGAAATATTCCATTCAAGAAATAGCAAACATTCTGCATGTAGATGTGAATACTCTTGCCGAGCCTCAAGCATCGGTGAGTGCATTGCTTACCGACTCTCGCTCGCTCACTTATCCCGAAGAGACGCTATTTTTCGCGATACGCACTAATAGCAACGATGGGCATCATTACATTCCTTACCTCTACAACCAAGGAGTGAGAAATTTCATAGTGGAATCTATAGCAGGCATTCCTATAGAGTATGGTGACGCCAATTTTATAGTGGTGGGAAATTCGTGTGTGGCTCTGCAAGAAATAGCGGCTTATCATCGTCGCCGATTCACGACACCTGTGATAGGCATCACTGGCAGCAAGGGCAAAACCACACTGAAGGAACGCCTCAACCAATTGCTCAAAGACGATTACAATATAGTGCGCAGTCCTCGCAGTTTCAATTCACAAATAGGTGTGCCACTATCGCTTTGGGAAATAGACGATAGTACCACACTGAGCATCATAGAGGCAGGTATATCACAACCCGGAGAGATGTATGCATTGCAATCGATGATACGCCCTACGATAGGTGTGTGGACCAATCTTGGCGATGAACATAGCGACGGATTTATGTCGGTATACCAAAAGGCCGAAGAGAAGGCGAAACTGCTCACGGCGTGCGACCACATAATCTATTGTGCCGATGACGAATTAATAAGGAATAGTGTGCAACCTATTCTGAATATATCGCACGGATTGGGATGGTCAACAACCAATCCCGAAGCCGATATCTATATATCGCAAATAATAAAGAAAGAAGGCGAAACACATATCATATATAAATATGAGGAAGAAACATCGCAAATAATCATACCACTCACTCGTAGCAGAGATGTGGAGAATGTGCTAAATTGCTTGGCAGTGATGCTGTGTCTTGGTGTGGACCGTGAACGCATAGCCGAACGAATGTTTCGCCTCACTCCTATCGACACTCGTTTGAATGTGATAGAGGCCACCAACAACTGTATGGTGATAGCCGACTCTTACACAAGCGACTATAATTCGCTTGCTCCTGCACTCGACTTTATGGCTCGACGCTGCACCCCCGACAGCACTATGACTGTGATACTCTCGGATGTGCAATGTGGAGCATTCTCACAAACCGAACTTTATCGTCGCATCGCTATGCTTATGGACTCGAAAAATATCACTCGAGTGATAGGTATAGGCGAAGATATTACGGCTTATAAGCGTTTCTTTGATGTGAATTCGCAATTTTTCACATCAACCAAGGAGTTTCTGAACGATATGACACAAAGCGACTTCGAAAACGAGATTATCTTGGTGAAAGGCGCTCCCGAATTTGACTTCAAGCAAATCATAGATATGCTTGAAGCCAAGCAACATCAAACCGTGCTACAAGTGAACCTTGATGCAGTGGCTCACAACTACAATTTCTTCCGTTCGAAATTACGCCCTGACACAAAAATAGTGTGTATGGTGAAGGCAGGAGGATATGGAGCAGGTTCTGACGAAATTGCAAAAACTCTGCAAGACCGTGGTGCAGCCTACTTGGCTGTAGCTGCTCACGACGAAGGTGCAGAACTACGCAAGGCTGGTATAACTATGCCGATAATGGTGCTTAATCCTAAAATCAAGAATTACAAGGCTATGTTTGCCTACAATCTTGAGCCAGAGGTGTTCACCATAGAAGAATGCCGAGAAATTATCAAAGAGGCCGAAAAATGCGGCATCACGAACTATCCTGTACACATAAAAATAGAAACAGGAATGAATCGTCTCGGATTCTTGCAAAACCAACTTCCCGAATTGATAAATCTTCTTCAAAGTCAGGATGCCATCACTCCGGCAAGCGTATTTTCGCACTTGAGCGTGGCCGACGAACCTTTGCAAGACGAATATACAATGCAGCAATTTGCATACTTCGAGAAATGCTGCAATATGCTACAGGCTGGATTCAAACATCACATTCTACGCCATATACTGAACACCACAGGCATAGTGCGTTTCCCTGAACATCAGTATGATATGGTGAGAGTGGGTATAGGATTGCACGGAATAGCCACAGTGGATGATGATGCCGAGGCCGATTTGAAACCATCATCGTCGCTACACTCAGTGGTGATTTCAATAAAAGAACTCCCCGAAGGCACTACGATAGGTTATGGCAGGAAGGGAGTGCTTTCGCGACCATCGCGCATAGCCACCATCCCGATAGGTTATGCCGACGGATTTGCAAGATGTTTTGGCAACGGGAATGCACAAATGTGGGTAAACGGCACACTCTGCCCTACAATCGGGAATGTGTGTATGGACCTATGTATGATAGATGTGACCGACGCCGTGTGTAATGTGGGAGATAGTGTGGAAATATTCGGCACAAATATCCCAGTGGAACGCCTTGCCGAAGCTCGAGGCACTATTCCTTACGAAATCCTCACCTCTATATCGAATCGGGTGAAACGAGTTTACTATAGAGAATAATAACATTTGATAACTTTATATCATAGATTTATGATTGATTTAGCAGAACAAGAGAAAAACGACATACGATTTATGCGGCTCGCACTACAAGAGGCAGAGAAAGCAATGGAGCGTGATGAAGTGCCAATAGGTGCAGTGATTGTGGCAAATAATCAAGTGATAGCACGCGCACACAATCTCACAGAGACTCTTACCGATGTGACAGCCCACGCCGAGATGCAAGCCATCACTTCGGCAGCCGATTTCCTCGGTGGAAAGTATCTTACCGACTGCACTCTATATGTAACAGTGGAACCTTGCCTTATGTGTGCTGGTGCATTGGGTTGGAGTCAAATAAAGAGAATAGTGTATGGAGCAGCCGACGACAAACGAGGTTATCACACATTCTGCGAAAGTCCATTCCACAAGAAAACAGAAGTGGTGGGAGGTGTGCTTGCCGATGAATGTGCTCAACTCATAACCACATTTTTCAAAAACAAACGATAATAAACAAATATAACATCATACTAATATGAAAACATCAAACAAATTAATCGCTACTTGCGCTCTACTATTTGCGCTTGTATTCTCATTCGGCATCAATGCTGCCGAAATAGCTCCTGTGGACACTGTGGCCGTAAAAAGCACTAAGATGGGACGCGAAATCAAGAATGTGGTTATATTGCCTGCCGACTACAACGACCACAATCAACAAGAAGAACAATATGCCGTGCTTTACCTTCTACACGGATATAGTGGCACTTACAAGGACTGGATCAAGAAAAAACCAGAACTTCAAGAACTTGCTACTCAATATGGTATTATCATCGTTTGCCCTGATGGTCAAGACAGTTGGTATCTCGACTCACCTATCGATCCTCAAATGCAATACGAAACTTATATGACTAAGGAATTGGTGGAATTTATCGACAACCACTATCGCACTATTGCTCATCCAAAATTCCGCGCTATCACAGGATTAAGTATGGGAGGACATGGTGCTATGAGCCTCGCTCTTAAACACCCTGAAATCTATTGGCAATGTGGAAGTATGAGTGGTGGTCTTGATATCACTCCTTTCCCTAAGAGCTGGAAGATAAAACTTCGTCTTGGCGAATACGAAACCAACAAAGAAGCGTGGAAAGAACACAGCGTGCAAGGCATCATAGAAAAACTCGAATCTACCGACCAACGCATCATCATAGATTGTGGTATCGACGATTTCTTCTACAAGGTGAACACCACTATGCACGAAACACTTCTTGAAAAGAAAATCGCTCACGACTTCATCAGCCGTCCTGGCCGTCACACATGGGATTTCTGGTGCAACTCTATCGACTATCAAATCCTATTCTTCAGCAAAGGATTTGAACAAGCAGCCGAAACTCACTAATGAGGGGATAAATCCAAAGGGTTTTCTAATATAAAATATTTCACACCAACCGATGGCTTCATTGCCTATCAGTTGGTGTGATTTTTTGTGTATCTCAGATAGTTTAACTCATCTTATTCGTCAATTGGATGAACGTAGTTGGTTCTTTACACTATCTTTTAGTTCGGTTCTATCGACTTCCTCATGCGTTCCGTCTCTGACTACTTTGATGCCTAATGATTGTAATGCATTAATATAATTTTCGGCAAAT
Source organism: Muribaculaceae bacterium (assembly GCA_045656705.1). Taxonomy (GTDB): domain Bacteria; phylum Bacteroidota; class Bacteroidia; order Bacteroidales; family Muribaculaceae; genus RGIG4576. The sequence continues at coordinate 54,903 of JAZORR010000025.1, forward strand.
GCGTCATCTTCATCTGAATCTTCGACGGATCTACATAACCATCGTGGAGCTTGGCAGATGAGCCATCTGCTTTGTGAACCACATAACTAAGTTGGCTTTTCAATGCATCATTATATAGGAAATGAGCGGTTTTATCTTTCAGACTCATATGAAAGCGAATGGCAAGGAATTCTTGTTGGTTCAACATAAATCCTAAGGCTTTAAGCATCTCAGCCGAGCGTTTTCCGTGACCTGAAATATCGTGCATACCTGAGCAATCGCAAAAGTCGTGAAGCAAAGTACAGATTGCGAGGCTATCCTCATCGAGGCGTTGTGCTGAAGGATTATCGGCACAACGCTCTTCGTCCAATCTCAATGCTATCTGATAAGTTTGCCAAGCATGATGGGCCAAACCACCTTCATAGCGATGGTGACGATGACAATGATAAGAAAAGAATCCATTCTTATTCATATAGTCGATAACGGTTTCGATATTTTCACGCTTAGTAGCACGAAGACGGGCGATAATTGCTTGTTTAACTTGGTTTTTCATAATTTTATTCAATTTTTCATTCCCTTATTTTTAAAGTTTTAAATATCTAATATTGGTTCCCCAAATAGATGCATATCTTCTGGCAGACTATAGTGGAGTTTGCTATTGTTATCGCGTAGTAGAGCGAGGAGTTTGCCGAGTACATTACAACCAAAGTAGTATTTTTTGCCTTCAAATTCGATTAGTTTTGCTCCCCAAAAGAGGTTTGAAGCATAGTTTGTCCCCGTTGCATCCTCTACTGGTTGTTTACCTCGAGAGGCGAACAAGTCTTTGCGAAAGAGTGCATTATCGCGATATTTAAGCATTAGGCAATACTTCATCCACTCTGTCTGAATCTCTCGCCAATCGGTTCGCTCACATCCCTTGAACTTGGCTTTGTACTCCGTCTTCTTGCGAGCATCTACTCTACTCCCTTGGAAAAGATTGTCTTTGAGCCAGTGATGAGCTTCGCTGCTATCCATTCTCGCCATAATATATAGCACTTCGAGCTGACGAAAAGAGAAATCACCATAGTGGATAAGGTTTGCAGCGTCGGCTTTCGGCACTAACGACATATTATCGAGATGATAGAATGGTGTGCCTTGCTTGGTGATAAACGGCACACATTGCTCGGCCGGATAGAGTCCCATTTTTTGCACCAACAGAAATTCCTCTTCAGTTTGAGGAATAAGTGTGCCGACATCAACGACTACTTGAGATAAAGCCTCTCGCAATTTTGTGTCGCAAATACAATCTTTTATATATTGAACCTTTGTCATAACTCATTCTATCTTTACACTTCTTGCTTAGATACATATTTACTCCTCGTCCAAAACCACTTGCAAAATTTCTTTTAACTTATCATCTGCAGAGGTGTCGGAAAACATATCATAGTCTTCATCTTCTTCCATTCGTTCAAACTGATCGCTCACAATCTGATTGTAGGTATGTTTGTACTCTTCTAATTGCTCTTTTGTCATCTTGCCAAGAAGATAATTTAAATAAGGATGTAATTGATTTGAATTATTCACCAACCAATCATAACCATTCTCATCGCATAGTATAAACAACTCTTGCAAGGCATTGATAGGTTCGCCTATTTCGCCCCATTCTTGATACTCCTCGTCGGTCATATAAAACATAATAGTAGTAATTTCAGATTAGTTATTTATTTTAGTACAATTATAATTTGAACTCGTTATATTCTAATTTACCTTTTTCTCGCAACTCCATAAGAAGGCGGCCCATAATATTTTTGCCATAGTATTCGCCTGTGGAGGTGTCGAGAACTGCTCCCCACGAATCGGGAGAATATGTGGTTGTCTTCGGTGTGCAATGGCACCTCAACGGTATAAACATAGCAACAATTTCCACCATTGGCTTTGGCAGCCTTTGAGGCGTAGAGTGCTGCAGTTTTATAACTTGATTTGATATATATGCCTTGCCCAAACTTTGACTTACCTTCGCCCGCACCTAAAAACGAGAGCGAAAACTTGTCAAACAAGAAACAAGTGCCATGATAGAATATCTCCTTGTTTGCTTGCATTGTTTATGCGTTTTTTTGTTCTGCATATATGTAGAACTCGTGAACGAGGCTGCGATATCCCATTTGCTTGAGATGGTCGTAGGTGACTCGGTAATTGATCTTGGTGTGTCGACCAGTGCTCAACACACGGACGTATTGTTGGAGATAGTGGTCGATTTCACGCAATCCGTCTACTTGGTTGATGATAGGGAAATACCATCTTGACCAATTGAGATTATCGGTTTCTTCATCGGTTTCGAAGAAACAACAATTGAAATAATTGATCATTCTCGACATTGCACACTCCGACTTCACATTTTTACGCTTTTTCCATCTCAAGAGTTTCTTCATCTTGCGACGAATCTTACCTTTCATCTTCTCTATACCCACCGATGAAATGTCCACCTTATTGCCATCGCACTTGAATCCAAGAAACTCATAAGGTTGGCCAGGCTCGTATGTTATTTCCTTTGAAGGATTAACAGAAAGATGGAACTCCTCTATGAAATTGGTAATCTTAGCTTTATATTGGTTGAGAGTGTCCTCGTCTTCGGCAAATACTATTATATCATCGGAATAGCGAGCGTATATCGCCCCGATGCTATGGAAATAGTGATCCATCTCGCTTAGGTAGACATTGGCAAGGAACGAGGCAATAGGCAGTCCAGCCATTATGCCACGATTTTCGCGAATAATCTCACCATTGAAAATGGCACAATCATCATCGAGCAATGTCTCAAAAAACTGATATAGCTCTTGGTCATCCTTTAAAACTTCAGCCAATACAGGCAATAACTTAGGTATTGATACCGAATTGAAATAATTGCTTATATCTAATTTGTAGGCCCACAATTGCTTATTGCGAGTGAGGCGATGCACCTTTCGCACTGCGTCGGAAGCCTTAATGCCTCTTCTGAAGGCATAGCAATTGGGGGCGAAATAATAGTCGTACTTATATAGCATATGTGCAATCACCTTTAGAACGGTCATCTCTTCGGCAGTGTAGGAATACACCACTCGCTTCTTAGTGCTACCCATTTTGTTCACTAATTTCTTGACAGGCATAGAAAACGAGTTGCCAGCGATGATGCTATTGGCTATGGGAAGGTATTGCTCTCGCTCCACATAGTCGTCGGCTTCTTCAAATTGTTTCCAGGTGAAACGGTCTTTCTCTAAACGATAGGCAAGAAAGCGTTCCCAAGTAGATTGCGATGTAAGTTCTCTGATAATACTCATAATTTTTTCATCAATAAAAAGAAAAGGGGAAGAAATTTGAATTCGCACAATGTGCGAATTCTTGGATGGTACGGTAGCACTATCGCCTGCAAGATATTAAAAAATGTGCTATGCTGCATCCGCCGCAGGCGCGACACGGTCGCGTCCCCTTTATTTCTGTTAAAATTATTTTAAGTTATTATTAATCAAGTAATAAAAGAAAAAGGGGAGTGGAATTTGAATTCGCACTTCGTGCGAATTCCCGACAAGGTACATAGCACTATCGTCTGCAAGATATTTTAAAAATGTGCTATGCTGCTTATCCCCGCAAACGCGACAATGTCGCATCCCCTTTTTCTATATTTAGATTCTTACGAAAAGAGTTTTTTTATGCTTCTCCGTGCAAGAATTTATTTATACGATCTTTCACATATTGAGCATCGTTGGGCTTGTGAGTGTAGAATCCGATATATGGGATATCTAATTTCTTGGCAAACATACGAGCAATCAAATATTTCACATTTGAGTTGTGCGATCTTATACCTCCAAGCATCACTACAGCCTTAATCACACCATCTTGCGACATAACAAAGGTATAAGGTCTGCCCCACTCTGCTTTATACTCTCGATTTGGTCGAGTCTTATATAACTTAAACGAATCGCTCACATCACCCACAAGTGTGGTGACTGGTACATCTTCCTCAATTGTGTATTCAGAAAAATCGGTTTTCAGAATGTTTCTGAAAAAAGCCAACAATTCAGCATCTGAAAGATGTGCATTTGAAGTGGGATAACGTTTTGTGAATTCGTCTTGTTTAGTGACTGTGTTTGTTTTGAAGAATTTTTCGATGATATTCATAACTATTTTGTTTTTCAGGGTTTTAGTGTTTGTTTACTTTAATCGAGTGCAATATATGTAATATTTTTGAGATATGCAAATATTTTAGCGTATTTTTACATAAAACTTCATAGTGGTGGGTGAAATGAAAGAAATAAGGTTTTGGGAAATACCCGCTTTTGTGATTACTGATCCCAGTTATTTAAATCATCGATGCATTCTTCGTAATCTGGTTCGTCGTATGTAGTTGTTGATTGGTGGTATTCCTGTTCGCTATTAGGACATTTGTGAACGCCATTGTCACAACGCTCACAAATACGCTCCAAGAATTCGTTTAGATCGTTATCCATTTTTCATTTTTTAGATTTTCAACGAAAGTATTTATATGCCGAATTTCTTTTTGTAATATGATTGGGCTGTATAGAGTGCAGCGGCGGGATTGTTGCCTGTTACTCGATCTTTGGTTACAAGTGTGGTAACATATGCTTCGGAATATTTGTAGAATAGGCTATCGTGTCCCACGCAGAGACCGATGACCACATTCAGATCGGTCTTTGCCTCGTTGAGCAAACGCGCTTGCAAAATAGGATTGCACATAGCTGCTCCTATGCCTTCGCATTTCTCGGGAATTCCTATAGATGATTTAGCTTTGCCAGCAACTTTACAGATTACGGCATATACTTCAAATCCATTAGCACGAAGGATTTTAGCAAAAATGCGAGCCTCATTGATAAGACCAATGCAATTGGCAATCCCAATCTTCTTCGCCCCTATTTTACGAGCAAATTCCATAATTTCCTGCACACGAGTCCATTGGCAATAGCCTTCAAACTCAACTTCGGCACTTGCCACCATAATGTCGTGGTTTCGTCCCTCCTCGTAGCGTTCCAAAGCCCATTGAAGGTCTTCATCTTTGAGGTTGGTGGTAGGACAGAACTCGGGATAAGTGCGATCTTTAAACTTGCAATTCTGTGTGCCACAATCTACACAAGTGTATTGAATATCTTTAGCCATAATCTTCAGAGTCTATAAGTTTTTTAGGGTAGCATCTCGCCATCAGCATAATGCTAAAGCAAAGATAGCAAAAACTTATCATTGTATGATATATATAGCGAAAAATATGTGTACAACATCAGACTATATTCCACACACTGCCCTTTGTATCCTCAATGAAACTTAAAGGAGTTAAAATAAAAAAAGCCACTCGATTGAGTGGCTTTGCTTTGTTGATTTGTGATCCGAAAGTGGTCTCGTATTATTTTACAACTAACTGTAGCATAGGATATTATGCAAATGAAATAAATTTAATTGTACCACAAAAGGGGCAAAATGTACCACAAATCACACTCAAAAATCTCTAATTTTTAGAAGGTTTTGCAGATGTTGAAAAAGTAAACATCTTTTAACTAAATTCCATCCAAATGGGTATAATAGAACAATCTTTAACATTGTATCAGTTTCCAGGTTCTATTTAGTTGCTACTCTTAAATGAGTTTGCATATAGTCCGAGATTTGATTTAAATTTTAGATATGTAAAAGATTGATTTACAATAGTGTTAAATACTAAATTTAGGCATTATTTTTACAGAACTTTACGATTAGTTAAGGCTTGTAAAAGTTAATTTGCTTAATTTGAGCGAATTAAAGGGATTGTTAAGGGATTTCCTTTAACTTCAGCGTGTTCACAGCCCCCGACTGCCCTCGTATCGCAAATTTGAGAAATACGAATTTTCATATCGGAATATGTAAAACGATGTTCGGTCAGTCAGCCAATATAAGATTAATGTTTGGTAAAATTATTTTTGCGCGAGCAAAATAAGGGCAAGGCGTGGTCGCTCGGCGTGCGTGCAGAACTTGAGGTGTACAAGACGATGCGTATTATTGAGCGTGTTGTGCGGTCAAAACCTTTGAGCAAGGCGAATGTTTGGATAAAACGTAGCGTAGTTTTGAAGACCGAAGAGAAGCGTAGGTTTCACAACGGAATGTAGAGCATAGACAAACCAAAGAGCCGGAAGCCGAAAGGAATGAAACCTTGAAGCCGAAAAGAAACGAAGGTTTCAAAGAGGAATGAATGTAGGCGAAAGAGCGAAGAGGTTGCAGACCATGCACGAGGTATTGCTCGATAGCGTATCGGCTACACCTCGAACTCGAAGCGTTAGTGCCGAGCAGAAACAGATTGACCTGATAACCAAATATTTCAATGGCACAGCCGTATATTCTTGTTGCAGTGTGTCGCCAACGGAGCGACTTACTGCTTTTCTTTTACTCTTGACCGAGCCTCCATTGGCTTTGATGTTACAGCGAATGCGACAACAACGAAGCCAATGAAGGTCTCATAAGGGCAAAGGTGGGAGAACCTCTATAAAGTAATTACAGGAATCAATTATCAACGTGACTTCAATCTTCCGATGCTCTGCCAAAGAACTGCATCAACCGAACAATGCCTTGTTTATGCTTTTGAGAATTGGTCTCTTTTAGTTTGTTGATGTTTTGCAATTTCCATTTTACTGATGGGTAATCACTCAAATCTCCAGCACAACACTTATCCCAATCTGGAGTACCATCCTCAAACGACAATATAAAATCCTTATCCGTTTCAGTTAATGCCACATTGATTTGAGAGAGGAGATTTATTCTAGCTTCTTCGTAATCGGCATAACTAAATTCGACGTCAGACATTCCTTTAAATTGATTTTCTAATGCCTCCATTTTATCGATACTATTTGGTTGCAAAGATCCAATGATTGGCTTGTCATTACCGAGTAGGCATAACATAAATCCATCTTTCACATCATTGAAGGATGATATTTCTATATGCTTGCAATCGAACAAGTCTCTTGGGTGTTGGCGACTCAATGCTGCAGTTGTCTTACCACCAATAATTGAGAATACGAAACAGTTCGAGCTTTACAAGCCATACTAAACTCTTGTTGTGCTTTATCGCATAACATTTTGTCTTCGGTTGCTCCTATAATCCCCCTTTTAGTGCCGTTTACTTCAATCTTAACCGTTGCACCAT
>JAZORR010000026.1:0-119483 GCA_045656705.1 Muribaculaceae bacterium
GAACCGATAGAAGACCGCTCCGCTACTCGTAAAAATGACGACCACAGACATATGAATCGTTCTAACAGTTCTATTGATGGTGCAAAGTTACTTGATGGAGTTGAAAAATCCTACGATAAAGGCAAATATTTGCTTGATGAGGATGTGTTTGATATGTCAAAGATACAAATTTAAAAGCAAATCACAACAAAGTTATGTTTTTACCCGTTAGGTTAGGGATGTGTTTGATATGTCAAAGATACAAATTTAAAAGCAAATCACAACAAAACAACATTAATAACTAAATACTTTATGATGTGTTTAATATGTCAAAGATACGAATTTAAAAGCAAATCTCGATGGAATTTAGGAATTGTTTTGTGGGGGATGGTAGGGATACAAAAAAATCACGGAGGATGCAGATGGGCATCTTCCGTGATTTTTAGTAATATATAGTATTATAAGATTAGCCGATTAACTCTTCGTCGTATACGCTATCTTTCTTTGCAAGTGCGCGTTCTACTTCTTCGAGGTTAGCTACTTGAAGTTGGTTGTATTCGCGAAGACCTGTACCAGCAGGAATCAAGTGACCGCAGATTACATTTTCCTTCATACCTTCCAAGTAGTCGACCTTACCATTGATAGCAGCTTCGTTGAGAACCTTAGTAGTTTCTTGGAACGATGCAGCCGACATGAAGCTTGTAGTTTGAAGTGCAGCACGAGTGATACCTTGTAGCACTTGTTCTGAAGTAGCTGTGACAGCGTCACGCACTACCACGAGCTTCATATCACGACGCTTCAATGCTGAGTTTTCGTCGCGAAGTTTGCGAGCTGTGATAATCTGACCTGGCTTCACATTTTGTGAGTCACCAGCATCCACAACTACCTTCTTGCCCCAAATGCGGTCGTTTTCGTCCATGAATTCGCGCTTGTCTACGACTTGTTGTTCGAGGAAGCGAGTATCACCTGGATCGAGCACGTTCACCTTACGCATCATTTGACGCACGATTACTTCGAAGTGCTTATCGTTGATCTTCACACCTTGCAAGCGGTAAACGTCTTGTACTTCGTTTACGATGTAGTCTTGTACTGCAGTAGGACCCTTGATGTTCAAGATGTCGCTTGGAGTGATAGCACCATCGGATAGAGGTGTACCAGCACGCACGAAGTCGTTTTCTTGAACAAGGATTTGCTTACTCATAGGCACAAGATACTTCTTCACTTCGCCAAGCTTAGAAGTAACGGAGATTTCGCGGTTACCACGCTTAATCTTACCGAATGCTACTTCACCGTCGATTTCGCTCACGATAGCAGGGTTAGATGGGTTACGAGCCTCAAACAATTCTGTCACACGAGGCAAACCACCGGTGATGTCACCTGCGCCACCTACCGAACGAGGAATCTTAACGAATGCTTCACCTGGCTTCAATTCTGCACCATCGTCTACCATCAAGTGTGCACCCACTGGAAGTGAGTAAGTCTTGATAAGTTGTCCGTTGGCATCGAGCAATTGAGCTTCTGGCACGCGAGTTCTATCCTTAGATTCGATGATGATCTTATCGCTTACGCGTGAAGTTTCATCGGTTTCGGTGCGGAATGTAACACCTTCTACAAGGTTGTTGAATTGAATGCGACCAGCTACTTCCGATACGATAACGGCGTTGAATGGGTCCCATTCGCAAATCAAATCGCCCTTAGCCACTTCGTCGCCACTCTTCTTGTAGAGCTTAGAACCATAAGAGATGTTGGCTGTAGTAAGCACCATACCTGTCTTAGGCTCTACGATGCGCATTTCGGCCATACGTCCCACTACTACGCTGCAACCTTCGGCTTCTACGCTACGCAATTCGTCGATTTCGAGGATACCATCGTAGCGAGATGTGATGTTTGATACGGCTGCAATATTTGAAGCCACACCACCGACGTGGAAAGTACGAAGTGTCAACTGTGTACCTGGTTCACCGATAGATTGAGCGGCAATGACACCCACAGATTCACCCTTTTGTACCATGCGGTTAGTAGCAAGGTTGCGACCATAACACTTAGCACATACCCCCTTCTTAGACTCACAAGTGAGTACCGAACGGATTTCAACGCTTTCGATAGGAGAAGCCTCGATGCGCTTAGCAGCAGCATCGGTGATTTCTTCGCCACTCTTCACGATAAGTTCGCCCGATAGAGGATCGATGATGTCGTGAACAGAGATGCGACCTTCGATGCGTTCGCTCAAGCTTGCCACAACGTCTTCGTTGCGTTTCACTTCGCTACAAACAAGACCACGCAATGTGCCACAGTCTTCTTCGGTGATAATCACGTCGTGAGCCACGTCGACAAGACGACGAGTCAAATAACCCGCGTCGGCAGTCTTCAACGCAGTATCGGCAAGACCCTTACGAGCACCGTGAGTAGAGATAAAGTACTCAAGCACGCTCAAACCTTCCTTAAAGTTAGCCAAGATAGGGTTTTCGATGATTTGACCACCTTCGGCACCTGCCTTTTGTGGCTTCGCCATCAAACCACGCATACCTGAAAGCTGACGGATCTGGTCTTTAGAACCACGGGCACCCGAGTCGAGCATCATATATACAGAGTTGAAACCTTGGTTGTCGCTTGACAACTGTTTCATCAAAATATCGGTCAAGTTTGAGTTAACATGCGTCCAGATATCGATAATTTGGTTGTAACGGTCGTTGTTGGTGATGAAACCCATACTATAGTTGGCCATCACTTCTTCAACTTGAGCGTAACCTTCGTTAACGAGCGCTTCTTTTTCGGCAGGGATAAGCACGTCACCAAGATTGAATGACAAACCACCCTTGAATGCCATTTGATAACCCAAGTTCTTAATATCATCCAAGAATTTAGCCGAGCGAGGCACACCACAGCTCTTGATTACCTTACCGATGATGGTACGCAACGACTTCTTAGAGATAATTTCGTTTACATAACCTACTTCCTTAGGCACGTATTGGTTGAATAGGATACGACCTACTGAAGTTTCGTTCTTTAGCATCTTTACAAGATTGCCGTTTTCGTCGAAATCGTCCACGATCACACTAATCTTAGCGTGAAGTGATACCTTACCTTCGTTGTAAGCGATTTCGGCTTCTTCTGGTCCGTAGAACTTCAAACCTTGTCCCTTATCGTTGTCGCGAAGCTTAGTGATGTAGTACAAACCAAGCACCATGTCTTGAGAAGGCACGGTAATAGGCGCACCGTTAGCAGGGTTCAAGATGTTGTGTGAACCAAGCATCAACAATTGAGCTTCGGCAATAGCTTCGTTGCCAAGAGGCAAGTGAACCGCCATTTGGTCACCGTCGAAGTCGGCGTTGAACGCAGTACATGCAAGAGGGTGAAGTTGGATAGCCTTACCTTCGATCATGCGAGGTTGGAACGCTTGAATACCAAGACGGTGTAGAGTAGGAGCACGGTTGAGTAGCACTGGGTGTCCCTTCATTACGTGTTCGAGGATATCCCAAACTACAGGTTCCTTACGGTCAACAATCTTTTTAGCACTCTTTACAGTCTTCACAATGCCACGTTCGATCAACTTACGGATAACGAATGGCTTGTAAAGTTCTGCTGCCATATATTTAGGAAGACCACACTCGTGCATGTTCAATTCAGGACCTACGACGATAACCGAACGAGCAGAATAGTCGACACGCTTACCGAGCAAGTTTTGACGGAAACGACCTTGCTTACCCTTCAAGCTATCGCTCAAAGACTTAAGAGGACGGTTTGCGTCGGTCTTCACTGCACTCGACTTACGAGAGTTGTCGAGCAAAGAGTCTACAGCTTCTTGAAGCATACGCTTTTCGTTGCGTAGGATCACTTCAGGAGCCTTGATTTCGATCAAACGCTTCAAACGATTGTTGCGGATAATCACGCGACGATACAAATCGTTCAAGTCGCTTGTAGCGAAACGTCCACCATCAAGTGGAACCAATGGACGCAATTCTGGTGGGATCACCGGAATTGCATTAAGAATCATCCATTCTGGTTTATTGCGATGCTTAGATGCACGGAAGCTTTCTACTACTTGCAAACGCTTCAACGCTTCGGTCTTGCGTTGTTGAGAACCTTCACGACCAGCCTTATCACGCAATTCGTAAGAAAGTTCGTCAAGGTTAAGCTTCTTAAGCAATTCGTAGATTGCTTCAGCACCCATCTTAGCTACGAACTTATCTGGGTCGCTGTCATCAAGCAATTGATTTTCCTTTGGCAAAGTGTCCAAAATGTCGAGGTATTCATCTTCAGACAAAAGGTCGAGAGCTTGTACACCTTCAACAGGACCTGGATTGATAACGATGTAGCGTTCGTAGTAGATCACTGCATCAAGCTTCTTAGAAGCCACACCAAGAAGATAACCAATCTTATTTGGCAACGAGCGGAAATACCAAATGTGTGCCACAGGCACTACCAATTGGATGTGTCCCATACGCTCACGACGCACCTTCTTTTCGGTTACTTCCACCCCACAACGGTCGCAAGTGATACCCTTATAACGGATTCTCTTGTACTTACCGCAATGGCATTCATAATCCTTTACAGGACCGAAAATGCGTTCGCAGAACAAACCGTCACGTTCAGGCTTGTAGGTACGGTAGTTGATGGTTTCTGGTTTCAAAACCTCACCGCTCGATTGATCCAAAATCTCGTCGGGCGAAGCCAAACCGATTGAGATCTTCGAGAAGCTGCTTTTTACTTTGTTATCTTTTCTGAAAGCCATATTTAATCTTCTTCTTTTACTTTATTATTCTAACTTGATGCTTAGTCCCAAACCACGAAGTTCGTGCAAAAGCACGTTCAATGATTCTGGGATACCTGGAGTTGGCATTGGATCACCCTTAACAATAGCTTCGTAAGCCTTGCTACGTCCCACTACATCGTCACTCTTAACAGTAAGGATTTCTTGAAGGATATGAGATGCGCCGAAAGCTTCGAGCGCCCACACTTCCATTTCCCCGAAGCGTTGACCACCAAATTGAGCCTTACCACCAAGAGGTTGTTGAGTAATCAATGAGTAAGGACCGATACTACGCGCGTGCATCTTGTCTTCTACCATGTGACCAAGCTTCAAGAAGTAAGTCACACCCACAGTAGCAGGTTGGTGGAAGCGTTCGCCAGTACCACCATCGTAAAGGTAAGTCTTACCGTAGCGTGGAAGACCAGCCTTGTCGGTCCATTCGTTCAAGTCGTCGAGAGTACAGCCGTCGAAGATAGGAGTAGCAAACTTCACATTAAGTTCGCGACCAGCCCAACCAAGAACAGCTTCGAAAATCTGACCCAAGTTCATACGAGAAGGCACACCAAGAGGGTTCAAAACCAAGTCGACAGGAGTACCATCTTCCAAGAATGGCATATCTTCTTGACGAACAACTCGCGAAACGATACCCTTGTTACCGTGGCGACCTGCCATCTTATCACCTACACCAATCTTACGCTTCTTAGCCACATACACCTTAGCCATTTGCATGATACCCGATGGAAGTTCGTCACCAATAGAGATGTCGAATTTCTTACGGCGCAATTCAGCATCAAGTTCTTTATATTTACGCAAGTAATTACTGATAGTAGCAGCAATCATTTCGTTTGCGTGCTCGTCGGCAGTCCACTTGCTCAAGTTTACGATTTCGTAACTCATGCTTTCAAGCATAGAAGCTGCGAAAGGAAGTCCCTTAGCCACTACTTCAGTGTCCATGAAGTCCTTCACACCTTCAGATACAAGATCCTTAGTGATAACAAGAAGCTTCTTCACCAATTCTTGCTTCAAAGCCGACTTCTTAGCATCGTATTCTTCGTCGAGAAGAGGAAGTTGAGCATTAGCCTTACCCTTCTTGCCTGGCTTCTTAATAGCACGAGCAAACAAGTGAGTGCCAATGATTACACCCTTCAAAGATGGAGATGCCTTCAAAGAAGCATCCTTCACATCACCGGCCTTATCGCCGAAGATAGCACGAAGAAGTTTTTCTTCTGGAGTTGGATCGCTTTCGCCCTTAGGAGTGATTTTACCGATAAGGATATCACCAGGTACTACATGCGCACCTACGCGGATGATACCACGTTCGTCAAGGTCCTTAGTAGCTTCTTCGCTCACGTTAGGGATATCAGAAGTTAATTCTTCCATACCACGCTTAGTTTCGCGCACTTCAAGAGTGTACTCATCTACGTGAACCGAAGTAAGGATGTCTTCTCGTACTACGCGTTCGTTAAGTACGATAGCATCTTCGTAGTTGTAACCCTTCCAAGGAATGTAAGCCACCTTAAGGTTGCGACCGATTGCCAATTCACCGTTTTCAGTAGAATAACCTTCGGTAAGGATATCACCCTTTTCTACACGTTGTCCCTTGCTACACAATGGACGCAAGTCGATAGTAGTGCTTTGGTTAGTCTTACGGAACTTAGGCAACTTATATTCTTTCACAGCAGAATCGAAGCTTACAAATTCTTCTTCCTCTGTTCTGTCGTATTTAATACGGATAACATTAGCGTCGACATACTCAATCACACCAGCACCTTCAGCTTGGATTTGAGTGCGAGAGTCATAAGCAAGTTGAGCTTCGATACCTGTACCCACGATAGGAGCTTCGCTACGAAGCAATGGCACTGCTTGACGCATCATGTTAGAACCCATCAGCGCACGGTTGGCGTCGTCATGTTCCAAGAAAGGAATCATAGAAGCTGCGATAGAAGAAATCTGCATTGGCGACACGTCCATCAATTGGATTTCAGCAGGTGGCACCACTGGGAAGTCAGCATCGTTACGAGCCTTTACTCTTGTGCGAATGAATGTACCGTCATCATTAAGCGGTGCATTACCTTGCGCAATCATTTGACCTTCTTCTTCTTCGGCAGTCAAGTAAACTACTTCATCGTTGTTCAAGTTTACACAACTATCCTTAACCACGCGATAAGGAGTTTCGATAAATCCAAGTTCATTGATCTTAGCATATACACAAAGTGAAGAGATAAGACCGATGTTTGGACCTTCAGGAGTTTCGATAGGACACAAACGACCATAGTGAGTGTAGTGAACGTCGCGCACCTCGAAGCCTGCACGTTCGCGAGACAAACCACCAGGACCAAGAGCCGACATACGACGCTTGTGAGTGATTTCAGCCAATGGGTTAGTTTGGTCCATGAATTGTGACAATGCGTTGGTACCAAAGAAAGTGTTGATAACCGACGAAATTGTCTTAGCGTTGATCAAGTCGATAGGTTGGAACACTTCGTTGTCGCGTACATTCATACGTTCACGAATAGTTCTAGCCATACGAGCCAAACCTACGCCAAATTGGTTATATAATTGTTCACCTACAGTACGAACGCGACGGTTGCTCAAGTGGTCGATATCATCCACATCAGTCTTAGAATTGATAAGACCGATAAGATATTTCATGATTTCGATAATATCTTCCTTAGTAAGCACCTTCACATCCATAGATGTGGTGAGTCCTAATTTCTTATTAATGCGGAAACGACCTACTTCACCCAAGTCGTATCTCTTTTCAGAGAAGAACAAACCTTGGATTACTTCACGCGCACTTGCTTCATCTGGAGCCTCTGCATTACGCAATTGGCGATAGATGTATTGTACGGCTTCACTTTCAGAGTTAGTAGGGTCCTTTTGAAGAGTGTTGAAGATGATAGAGTAATCATTTACGTTCACATCTTCCTTGTGCACAAGAATAGTTTGAGCACCAGAGTCAAGAATTTCTTGTACGTGATCTTCTTCAATCATAGTCTCACGATCGAGCACAATCTCAGTACGTTCGTTAGAAACGACTTCACCAGTATATTCATCGTGGTAATCTTCGTACCAAGTCTTCAACACGCGACCAGCAAGACGACGTCCGACAGCCTTCTTAAGATTAGTTTTATTTACTTTAAGTTCTTCAGCAAGTCCGAAAATTTCGATAATATCCTTATCAGTTTCGAGACCGATAGCACGTAACAATGTAGTTACAGGTAATTTTTTCTTTCTATCGATGTAAGCGTACATCACATTGTTGATGTCTGTAGCAAACTCGATCCAAGAGCCACGGAAAGGAATGATACGAGCAGAATAAAGCTTAGTACCATTAGCGTGAGTGCTTTGACCGAAGAACACACCAGGCGAACGGTGAAGTTGAGATACAACAACACGTTCAGCACCATTGATGATGAACGTACCTTTATCGGTCATATATGGAATTGGTCCAAGATAAACATCTTGAACTACAGTATCAAATTCTTCGTGGTCAGGGTCGGTGCAATACAATTTCAACTTAGCCTTCAAAGGCACACTGTAAGTTAATGCACGTTCCAAACATTCCTCAATAGTGTAGCGAGGAGGGTCGATATAATAATCAAGGAATTCTAATACAAAGTTATTGCGAGTATCAGCAATAGGAAAGTTTTCAGCAAATACCTTGTATAACCCCTCGTTTTTTCTTTTCTCAGTTGGAGTATCTAATTGCAAGAAGTCTCTAAATGACTTCAATTGCACGTCAAGGAAATCCGGAAATGGAAGAGGATTCTTGACAGACGCAAAATTAATGCGAGGTTGTTTTATAGTAACTGACATTGAATATTATATTAAGTGAACTCAAAATAAAATAATAACACAAAAAGGTTAAGAACCGTTTTTATTAAAGGTTCTTAACCTAATTACCTGAAATTCAGGCAATATTATTTAAGTTCAACTTCTGCGCCAGCTTCTTCAAGTTGCTTCTTAAGACCTTCAGCATCAGCCTTAGCAAGACCTTCCTTAACAACGCTTGGAGTACCGTCTACAAGTTCCTTAGCTTCCTTCAAGCCAAGACCTGTAAGTTCCTTAACCAACTTAACGATAGCCAACTTACCAGCACCTGCATTCTTAAGAATTACATCGAATGATGTCTTTTCTTCTTCAGCTGCAGCAGCAGCGCCAGGAGCAGCAGCAACAGCAACAGCTGCAGCAGCTGGTTCGATACCATATTCTTCTTTCAAAATTTGTGCAAGTTCGTTAACTTCCTTTACTGTAAGGTTAACAAGTTGTTCTGCAAAAGATTTCAAATCTGCCATTTTTGTATAATTTTATTAGTTTGTTTTTATTCTTTATTTGATAATGTTTCAAGTATACCGTGCAACTTATTGCCGCCCGATTGCAAAGCTGAGACAACGTTCTTAGCAGGCGATTGCAACAATGCAACGATATCTGCAATAAGTTCGTTCTTGCTCTTCAAGCTTGCCAAGAAATCCAATTGTTCTGCACCAAGGTAAGCAGTTTCTTCAACGAAAGCAGCTTTCAATGCAGGAAGTTCGTCACCCTTCTTGATGAAACTCTTAAGGAGCTTAGCAGGAGCGTTACCAGTGTTGCTAAGCAACAAAGAAGTTGCGCCCTTCATCGCAGGATACAAACCTGAATAATCAGTATCAAGCTGATCCATTGCCTTTTTAAGCAATGTGTTCTTTACAACCACCAACTTAACATCAGCCTTAGCACATTCGCGACGGAATTGGCTTGTTTTTTCTGCGTTAAGACCGGCTGTTTCAGCCAAATATACACAACTGTATTCCTTTAGAATATTCGCGATATTCTCTACTACTGTATATTTATCTTCCTTTCTCATTGTCTTTCTAATCTAAATTAAGTTTTTACTCTTCGACTGATTTAGGATCAATCTTTAGACCTGAACTCATAGTACTTGAAAGATAAATACTCTTTAGATAAGTACCCTTAGCAGCAGATGGCTTCAACTTGATCAAAGTGTTGATAAATTCCTTAGCGTTATCCTTAATCTTTTCAGGATCGAAAGAAACCTTACCAATTGAAGCGTGAACGATACCATTCTTGTCTACCTTAAAGTCAATCTTACCTTGTTTTACTTCCTTAACAGCCTTAGCTACATCTGGAGTAACAGTACCACTCTTAGGGTTTGGCATCAAGCCACGAGGACCCAACACTCTACCAAGAGCACCAATCTTACCCATGATTGCAGGTTGTGTGATGATTACGTCGATATCGGTCCAACCACCCTTGATCTTTTCAATGTATTCGTCAAGACCTACATAATCAGCACCTGCTTCCTTAGCAGCGGCTTCTGCATCTGGTGAACACAAGCACAACACGCGTACTTGCTTACCTGTTCCGTGAGGCAATGAAACCACACCGCGAACCATTTGATTAGCCTTACGAGGATCTACACCTAGGCGTACATCTATATCAACCGAAGCGTCAAACTTGGTGAAAGTAATTTCTTTAACCATCTCTGCTGCTTCCTTAAGAGTGTACACTTTTCCTGGCTCAATCTTTTCCTTAATTAACTTTTGATTCTTTGTAAGTTTACCCATGTCAATTTAAGTTTTTTAATTGTTTTCAGGGAAAGCACCCTTAACAGTGATACCCATACTTCTAGCTGTACCTGCAACCATCTTCATAGCTGAGTCTAAAGTAAAACAGTTCAAATCTGGCATTTTATCTTCAGCAATTGTCTTCACCTGTTCCCAAGTAATTTCAGCAATCTTCTTACGGTTAGGTTGAGCAGAACCGCTCTTTTGCTTAGAAACTTCCAATAGTTGAACAGCTACTGGAGGAGTCTTAACCACGAAGTCAAAGCTCTTGTCAGTGTAATAAGTGATTACAACTGGAAGCACTTTACCTGCCTTGTCTTGAGTACGGGCATTGAATTGCTTGCAAAATTCCATAATGTTGATACCCTTAGAACCCAACGCAGGTCCTACTGGTGGTGAAGGATTTGCTGCTCCACCCTTAATCTGCAATTTGATCTGTCCAGCAATTTCTTTAGCCATTTTCTTTAAAATTTTGTTTTGTTAATTTTCAGGGAAAAATCAGTAGCGTAACAAATTACTTCAATTCCCTTTCTACTTGCGAATTATCCAATTCAAGAGGGGTCTTACGACCGAAGATTTTAACCATCACCACAAGCTTGCGTTTTTCGCGATTTACTTCTTCAATGTCACCAAACATGCCACTGAAAGGTCCGTAATTCACTTTCACAGTTTCACCTACGATGTAGTCATTAGCAATTGCATCATCAGTTTCCTGTTGTTCATCGGCAGCTCCAAGCATACGAGCAACTTCACTCTCACGAATTGGTTCAGGTTTTCTTTCCTTACTTCTATCGCGAATGAAGTCAATCACGTTAGTTGTAGTTACCAATGTACTTTCAACTTCTCCATCTAATCGAGCTTCTATAAACACATAACCAGAATAAAGATTTCTTTCTTTCAAAACCTTTTTTCCGTTACGAGTAGTATAGACTTTCTCTGTTGGGATAAGCACTTGGAAAACCTTTCCACCCAAGTTACCATTTTTCATAGTAGCTTCGATGATTTCCTTCACTTTAGCTTCTTTACCAGAGATCGCACGCAATACATACCATCTCACAGGAGCTTCAGCTCTCTTTACATTTTTATTTTCCATAGCCACTATCACCTGATTAGAATCCCAAACCGTAAATCAAGTGCATCATCTTGTCAATCAAAAGGTCCATAAGGAATATCACAATTGCGATTAGGATGGAAGCTACCATAACCACGACACTACTTTCGACCAGTTGACTCTTGGTTGGCCAAGAAACCTTATAAACAAGTTCGTTATAAGATTCCTCGATATCCGTAAATATTTTCAATTTCTTCATTACTCTTAATTCTTTGGCACGGGAAGAGAGGCTCGAACTCCCGACACCTGGTTTTGGAGACCAGTGCTCTACCGACTGAGCTATTCCCGTAAGTAACCGGTTGCCGAAACAACCGGCTTAGTAGTTTTATATTCGTCGTCTAACCGAGAGATTAGTCGATGATGTCAGTGATTTGACCTGAACCTACTGTGCGACCACCTTCACGGATTGCGAAACGAAGACCCTTATCGCAAGCTACTGGGTTGATCAACTTAACAATGATTTCTACGTGGTCACCTGGCATTACCATTTCTACACCTTCTGGAAGAGTAATTTCACCAGTTACGTCAAGAGTACGGATGTAGAATTGTGGACGGTAGTGATTCTTAAATGGAGTGTGACGACCACCTTCTTCCTTCTTCAATACGTAAACAGAAGCCTTGAATTCAGCGTGTGGCTTAACAACACCTGGGTGACAAAGTACCATACCACGCTTGATTTCGTTCTTGTCGATACCACGAAGAAGAAGACCTACGTTATCACCAGCTTCACCTTGATCAAGAAGTTTGCGGAACATTTCCACACCAGTTACAACTGACTTCAAGTTAGCACCAAGACCCATGATTTGAACTTCTTCACCAACCTTGATGATACCTGTTTCGATACGACCTGTAGCAACTGTACCACGACCTGTGATAGAGAACACGTCTTCAACTGGCATCAAGAATGGTTTATCGATATCACGTGGAGGAAGTGGAATCCAAGTATCAACTGCTTCCATAAGTTCCATAACCTTTTCTTCCCATTGTGGTTCACCGTTCAATGCACCAAGTGCAGAACCACGGATGATAGGAGTGTTATCTCCATCATATTCATATTGAGATAGAAGATCACGCATTTCCATTTCAACAAGTTCGAACATTTCTTCGTCGTCAACCATGTCACACTTGTTCAAGAATACAACAAGACGTGGAACGTTTACTTGGCGAGCAAGAAGGATATGTTCGCGAGTTTGAGGCATTGGACCGTCAGTAGCAGCACAAACGATGATTGCACCGTCCATTTGAGCAGCACCAGTAACCATGTTCTTAACGTAGTCGGCGTGACCTGGACAGTCTACGTGTGCATAGTGACGATTTTGTGTCTTATACTCTACGTGAGAAGTATTAATAGTGATACCACGTTCCTTTTCTTCTGGAGCGTTGTCGATAGAATCGAATGAACGCAACTCAGAAAGACCAGCCTTTGCCAATACAGTAGTAATCGCAGCAGTCAAAGTAGTCTTACCGTGGTCAACGTGACCAATAGTACCGATGTTTACGTGCGGTAGTGATCTTTCAAATTTCTCTTTTGCCATAATTGCTATTTTTGATTAAATGATTAACTTTATCTAAATTCATTTTACAAATTCAACAAGACCAGCAGAGCTAACCTTGTACTGAAAAAATTTTGAGCCGGTGACGAGATTTGAACTCGTGACCTCTTCCTTACCAAGGAAGTGCTCTACCCCTGAGCTACACAGGCAATCAAATTTTTAGAGCGGAAGACGAGGCTCAAACTCGCGACCCTCAGCTTGGAAGGCTGATGCTCTATCAACTGAGCTACTTCCGCAAAAAAGTAGTGGGCAGGGACGGATTCGAACCGCCGAAGGCGCAAGCCAACAGATTTACAGTCTGCCCGTTTTAACCACTTACCTACCTACCCTACTTTTGAGCCTCTTGTCGGATTCGAACCAACGACCCCGAGATTACAAATCACGTGCTCTGGCCAACTGAGCTAAAGAGGCGTTCAAGTACCCGTTTGGGTTTCATTGCGGGTGCAAAGTTAAGCATAATTTTTGAATCACAAAAGAAACTCACATCTTTTTTTCAAAAAAAATTGCATTATCTCTATTTTTCACTCTTTTTAAGGATAAAAACATCCTATTCTTGCTCCAAAAAGCAAGTGAAGCAGGCAAACCTACTTCACTTTTATCATTCAAAAACCCCTTAGTTAATCAAAGGGAATATCATAGAAACTGTGCAGCTCACTTAACTCAGTATTGCTTGTTTTCTACAATTCACTGCTTTTTTATCTATAACATACATCTTATTATATAAGCGTGCTGTATTATTAATAATGTGGAGTGAATCTGATCCTGAAAAAGCATCGCCCAAACCAGTTTGAGACATACTCATCAGTTTCCTTAGTTATTTATTTATCTTTCTTTGTTTTTTCCAATTGGCGTTCGAGTGCTTCGATTACCAAATCCACTGCTTCTTCGAATGTGTCGGCAATTTTCGATGCAAACAAGTCGGCGCATGCAGGTAGTACCAATTTAATTCCGGCTTCTTTATTCATAGCTGTTTCAGGCTTCACCACTTTCAAGGTAACTTCGGCTTCGGTGATTTCCTCATTACGACGCGCCAATTTTTCCAATTTCTTGCTTACGAATGCTTCCAATTTTTCACTTGCGTCAAAATGAATAGATTTAATTCTTACTTCCATATCATCCTCCTTTTTTTAATGCTCGTGGATGAGCGTGTTCATAATTTGATTTAAGTTCTCTATATGTAATATGGGTGTACACTTGCGTTGCTGCCAACGATTCGTGCCCCAACAATTCTTTTACGCTATTTAGTTTAGCCCCATTATTTAACATCGACGAGGCAAAGGTGTGCCGCAACACGTGCGGACTATATCTGCTACAACCTCCCACTTCGGTGAGTTTTTTATTTGCTAACCTATATACTAAAGTAGGATAAAGAGGTTCGCCGTTATTTCTTACGAAGAAATACTCAGTGTCTCCTACTTGCTCACTACGAAGTTTACGATATATAGCTATCTCGGCGTGCAATTCTTCGCCAAATGGCACTATTCTATCTTTATTACGCTTTCCTCGCACCTTTAGTTCATTACTTGACACATCATCGTCGCGTAAACATATCAATTCGGCTCGGCGAATACCGGTGGAATACAACATAAGAAGTATCAAACGATCGCGAACAGCTTCAAAGTCGTCGTAGTCGACAGAATCTTCAAACATCTGCTCCACATTCTCCACTTTCACACAATCGGGCAATCGTCGTGGAGTTTTTGCCGTTTCCACCTCCAAAGCTGGATTCGCCTCCACCTTGCCCACTCGCATCAAGTATTTATAAAATGCTCTCAAGGCTTGCAATTTGCGCTTCACCGTGCGCACTGAATTCTTTTCTGCCATCAATTGCACCATCCATTCACGAATATCAGAAGTGGTAACGGTCACAGCATCAAATTCTTCAGCACCTTTTGTAAGAAACGCTGCAAATTGACTAATATCGTTATTATAAGACAAAACGGTACAAGCTGAATAATTCAACTCATACCGTATATATTTTATGAACGATTCAATCAACATAAGCAAGCGTTTTTCATTATTACGCTTACGAATTTACATCATTTGATTGAATTATCCAAATTTTCATCGAACTTTTTTATCGTTCAGATAAGAAAATTATAATTAATCTTCGTTAAGGTGAAGTTTTTGTACGTATACAGCCTTCATCATTTTCTTACGATTAGCCACAGATGGCTTTTCAAATGCTTGACGGCTACGCAATTCCTTTACGATACCTGTTTTTTCAAATTTTCTTTTGAACTTCTTTAGAGCTCTTTCGATGTTTTCACCTTCTTTTACTTGTACGATAATCATTTTATTTCAATTTTTAAATGTTTTTACTTTGCTATTTTAGTATTCACCATTATTCATCTTCGCTCCAAGCCAACTTTACCCGAAACGAAAATACGCCATAGTGATGCGTCTATCTGATTATATGTCAACTAATTAACTGTCTAAATAAGGGTATACACAACCTCCTCTCATTTAAAATCGAGTGCAAAGATACATAAAATTTCTTAATCTGCATTAACTTTAATGCCTAATTACCAATATTTTTTATAATTTAGCATCGAAATCAGTCTATCATATGGTTATGAAAACGAAATTATTTATCTTAATTGCGATAGCACTATTACCTATGATTACCATCAAGGCTCAGGAATCAGCTTCAAATTATAGCTATACACCCAATTGGGAGAATATGGATATACCCGCTTTTGAGTTGCCAAGAAATAATTCGTTGAGTATCTATCTTCAGCAAGATATGAAATTTGAGTGTGACACATTATTTAATTATAGATGTGTGACTGATTTCAAATTCAATAAACCAATTTACCCAATAGAAAACCCTTACAACTTACACGGAAACATCTATTCTCACGATTTCAAACAAGAAGGAGCAATTACATCTTGGGGAAATGGTAACATTTTCGGCTTTAGCAGTTATGCCACCTACCCGACACTTGGGAATGTAGGTGCAGGAGGTGTGGGAGTTTCGCACAATTTCACTGAGAAATTGAATTTTACAGGTAAAGTGTCATTTAACAAATACACACTTCCACGCAATGTGTACAATTCTTACGCATTTAGTGGGGAATTCACCTATAAATTCAACGACAATCTTAGCATCACTGCTTATGGCGGCTATGAATCAAACAACTTTTTCAATAACAACATTTATTTTCGTCACAATTACGGCAAGAATATAGGAGGATATCTCACTGCTATGACCGACAACAACCTGTGGGGAGTAGATGTGGGTGCAAGAAGTGATTATAATCAACAAGAAGGCAAATGGACGACTATGCCTATGATTCGCCCATTTTACAATTTGAATGGCACTAAACTCGGATTTGATCTCGGATTCATTCTTTATCAAGTGTTTCGCACAACTGGATATATCAATGAAAACGGTGGGGCAAAAACACGCAAAATATATCTAATCCGTCATCTTCGAGAGGTAGCAGTTCACCAAATTCCAAGAAATTCCTTTTCCCAAGAAAGAAATAAAAGTGCTTGGCTGTGCCAAACACTTTTATTTTAGTTAATAATATTATATCCAGCCCCGGATTTTACAACTGAATATCGGCTCATCCCCACTTTCTGCGTGAGAGCTTTACCCGAAACGGGTGCGCCCCAACCACCCATAACATCGAAACGCGAACCACAATTACTGCACACTGCATCGTAGTTTTTTTCATCGATAGCGATTCGTACATCGGCACGACGTTCCACTGGGCAACTCAAATCGTAGGCCATAGGGGTGCTTGTGTATATATCGCTCACGAGCAACACCCCACCAAATCCCGTGTAGGTGCGTGCGGTGTAATGATAATTGGCAGGAATTCGCTCAGCCTTGATAAACATTTTATACATACCCGGCGAAGTAACGCCATAAGTTTGCCAATATCCAACTGTGCTAAGATTTATATTTACGGGATAAGATGGCACAGCATTGTCGCTAATCTTGGTACAAGACGCTAATGCAACCACCAAAACATACATTATATATATATAGCACCACTTTTTCATAGTAAAATGCTATCTATTATTTGCTTTTCTTCGTCGGAGAAAATAATATTGCCACAACCGAGACTATCTTTCAATTGCTCTACAGTGCGAGGGCCAATTATCACAGAAGTGACAGGCTCGTGGGCAAGTATCCACGCCACAGCCATTTGTGCCAGTGATTGACCACGTTGCATGGCAAGGTCGTTGAGGCGTGCTACCTTTTCGATAATTTCGGGAGTAACATTGGCATTGGTGAGATAGCGACCACGTCCCACGCGAGAATCGGCAGGCACACCTTTGAGGTATTTATCGGACAACACACCTTGTGCTATAGGCGAAAAGGCAGTAAATCCAATACCCTTATCTTGCAAGAATTGGAAATGTTCGCATTCAACATCACGCACCATCATATTATATTTACCCTGATAGATGAGAGGATGCACCTTTTCTGCTTCGAGATAAGCCACAGCCTTGGCAAGCACATCTACAGGATAGTTTGACAATCCTACATAAAGAGCTTTGCCTTGTCGCACCATATCCACAAGAGCCTGCATCGTTTCTTCGACAGGAGTTTCACCGTCATAACGATGAGAATAATAGATATCTACATAGTCGAGATTCATACGCTTGAGCGACTCCTCGAGACTGGTGATCATCATCTTGCGCGACGAACCCACTCCATAAGGACCATCCCACATATTATATCCCGCCTTGGTGGTGACAATCATTTCGTGACGATATGGGCGAAAATCCTGAGCATAGACACGACCAAAAGTTTCTTCGGCACTACCAAATGGAGGTCCATAGTTATTGGCAAGATCGAAACAAGTAATACCATTATCGAATGCATAACGCATCTTGGCACGACTTTCCTCAAAACTATCTACGCCGCCAAAATTCCACCAGAAACCGAGCGACAATTGAGGCAATTTAATGCCTGAATTTCCACTGCGACGATAACTCATTTTATCATCGGCATATCTATCGGTACTTGCTTTATAATTATTATCAATCATCTTATTTTCCTAATAAAGAGGTGAAAGCACTGTGATAAGTATCGAAGTCGAAACCATCGAGAATCGAGCAATACATTTCTTCGATTTGCAAATTGCAAAGGTTGCCGATAGAACCTTCGTGAGTGTGGTGTACTTCCTTGACAGGTGTGAAATTACCTGCTTCAATATCAAGTCCCACCTTCTTATATGCATCGCGGAAAGGCATACCCTCACTTGCAAGACGATTCACTTCCTCAACCGAGAACATCAAATCGTAGCGAGAATCGTCGAGAATACTCTCGTTCACCTTCACTTGGCTTACCATAGCAATGACCATAGCAAGGATATTTTTCAAATCGGCAAAGGCTGGAAGGAACGATTCTTTAATCATCTGCAAATCGCGGAAGTATCCACAAGGCAGATTATTGGTAATAAGAGTGATTTCGTAAGGCAATGCTTGCAATTTATTACACTTGGCACGAGTGAGTTCAAATACATCAGGATTTTTCTTATGTGGCATAATAGACGAACCTGTGGTAAATTCATCGGACAACTTAATAAAACCGAAATTCTGGCTATTATACATACAAGCATCAAAGGCCAACTTAGACACAGTGGCAGCCACATTAGCAAGTGCTTGAGCCACTATTCGTTCGGTCTTACCACGTCCCATTTGGGCATAGACCACATTGTAATCGAGAGACTCGAAACCGAGCAAACGAGTGGTCATAGTGCGATTGAGAGGGAACGAAGAACCATATCCTGCAGCCGAGCCAAGAGGGTTGCGATTGACCACCTTATATGCAGCCTGAAGCACAGTGAGGTCGTCGACAAGTGATTCGGCATAAGCACCAAACCACAATCCAAACGATGAAGGCATAGCCACTTGAAGGTGAGTGTAACCCGGTATAAGCACATTTTGATACTTATTGCTTTGTGCTACAAGAGTCTTGAACAAAGCTGTGAGATTCTCCACCACGCTCTCAAGTTCGCTACGAATGAAAAGACGAAGGTCCACAAGTACCTGATCGTTGCGAGAACGACCAGAATGTATCTTCTTACCCACATCGCCAAGTCGACGAGTGAGCATAAGTTCCACTTGCGAATGCACATCTTCTATATCGTCTTCGATAACGAAATTACCCGCCTCAATCTCGGCATAAATCTCACGCAAAGCCACAGTAAGCTGTTTCAACTCATCGGCAGTGAGCAATCCTATGCTTTCGAGCATAGTGATATGAGCCATAGACCCCAACACATCGTAAGGAGCCAAATACATATCCATTTCTCTATCTCGTCCCACTGTGTAAGTTTCCACATCGTGATTTACTTGCACAGTTTTTTCCCAAAGTTTCGATGCCATAAATAATAGTAAAGTGGAAATACAAAAATCCACGAAATTGGTTAAACATTAGTTGCAAGGGACATCCCCCTCACAAAATATTCTATGCAAAGATACAAAAACGCCACGAATTCCATAATCTTCTACCCATCAAATTCAAACATCAGCCCTTAATTGGTTATTTTTCACTAAAATTGGTTATTTTATCCACTATCATTAGATACTCTCAATAATTTGTACTACTTTTGAACCGAAAATAAAGCACAATATTATTTCAAATAAAAACACATAATATGACTAACAACGATTTGTATTTCGACACGAAATTGAATTATAAAATAATAAGTCTATCGGGCGATAAGCACTCCAACCAACTCGACCATTCGTTCATAGTACCTTTCCCGGTGTTTATACTCTGCCACGCCGGAAGTGCAAAGGTGCAATTCAATGCCGAGAACCTAACCTTACACAAAGATTCACTACTATGCATATATCCCAATGTGGCACTGAAACCAATTGAGGTGAGCGAAGACTTTCAAGGTATAGCACTTGCATTCTCGCAAGAAGCAGTGATAGATAGCACCACAGGATTCAAGATTGAGTATTTTGCAAATATTTTTGTAACTCCACTCAAGAAACTCGACAATCCATTAGAGCGTAACATTATCAGCAACTTATTTGATACACTCCACACGTACTCGCTATTGGAGAAACGCTTCGAGCGAAACACCGATTTCGTATATGGCAACGTGCGCAATATCATTCTCACACTTGCCGAATTTACACACAAGAATGCAGAAAAGAGATTCTCGGCGAACACATTCTCCACTACCGACAATTATTTCCGCGAATTTATGAAACTGCTATCACAACATAGCAAGACTCAGCATAATGTGGCATTTTATGCCGACAAACTATGTATCACCCCAAAATATCTGAACGAGATATGCCGAAAGAAGACACAAAAGACAGCAAAAGAGGTGATAACTCGTGCCGTGATAGCACAAATCAAGAGTGCACTAATGGTGTCGGGTAGTTCGGTGCAACGCATAGCCTACGAATTTAACTTCTGCGACCAATCAAGTTTTGGCAAATATTTCAAGAAAGCTGTAGGTTTGGCTCCGATGGCTTTTCGCAACAAGCACAACGATACACCAGAGGAATAAACCTCAATTTATAATACCCAAAAATAGAGTTACATCATTTATTTGATATAGCTCTATTTTTTATCAATAACTGCGTTTTTACTATTTTTGAGGGACCAAATAATAAATACTTGAAAGTTTTATGTATTAAACTATTTGAAAATGTTTAACTTTGCCCTGTTAATTATATAATTTAACCTCAAGCTCAATACAATGAATAAGAAAAAGCAATCAGTGATAGGCATATATTTTAAGACCTACATAGTAGATGCTCTCAGTTATATGGCAATGGGGCTTTTCTGCTCACTCATTTTGGGACTTATTATCAAGCAGATAGCACTTCTCCCACACATGGAGTTTCTCAGTGACATTGCCACTTTATTGCAATCGGCTCCCGTTGTAGGAGGTTCCATCGGTTTGGCTATTGCCTACGGGCTGAAACGCGATCCATTGGTCACCATTTCCACCGTAGCAATAGGTGCTCTCGGCTACAAGTTCGGAGGTCCGATTGGAGCATATTTGGCATCCATTGTGGGACTTGAGTCAGGATCACTCGTATCGAAGCGTACCCCTGTAGATATCATCGTTACCCCAATGGTGGCGGTGGTAGTGGGAGGTCTGTTTGCCAAGTATTGTTGCGCGCCCATTAACGAGTGGGTAATGTCGTTAGGCGAGGTTATCAATCGTGCCACCACACTTCAACCATTTTTAATGGGAATTGTTGTATCAGTTTCCGTAGGTTGCTTGCTTACGCTTCCTATCAGCTCGGCTGCACTATGTATCTCCATTGGTATTGGAGGATTAGCTGCGGGAGCTGCCACAGCAGGCTGTTGTGCGCAAATGATAGGATTTGCCGTAATAAGTTATAAAGACAACGGAATTGGAGGTCTTATCTCACAAGGGTTAGGCACATCGATGTTACAGATTGGTAATATTGTGCGCAAGCCCATTATATGGTTAGCACCTACATTGACATCGGCTATCTTAGGCCCTGTGTCGACTATGTGGTTTAAGATGACCAACAATGCAGTTGGTGCAGGTATGGGTACTGCAGGGTTGGTTGGTCCTTTAGGCTGTTGGGACACAATGGCTTCTACTACCTACCATAGTATCATTATAGCCGAAATCATCATCCTTTACTTCATTGCTCCAGCCATACTTAGTCTTTTCTTTCACTCTATTATGAAACGTTTTGGATGGGTGAAAAATGGAGATATGAAACTTTCTCGATAATATAAAACGGCAGGTCATTTATTGGCTTGCCGTTTTCGTATACACACCTCATATAATTGCTATTTGCTTATTTTTTTATCATTCTAAATCATTTCATTGAGTTTTATTTTTTTTTGCGTAACTTTGTAAACAAATTAAACAACAAACT
The DNA here is from genome assembly GCA_045656705.1 of Muribaculaceae bacterium. Lineage (GTDB taxonomy): Bacteria > Bacteroidota > Bacteroidia > Bacteroidales > Muribaculaceae > RGIG4576. The sequence goes on from JAZORR010000026.1 coordinate 21,817, forward strand.
AATAAACATTTATGCTTAAAAAACTTTTTAAAGGTGCAATGATTGCTTCAGCGTTTGCTTTCAGTGCAAACGCAGTGGCACAAGCCCCTATCACAGTGAAATGGATAATGGGCGAAAACGGTGTGCAACCAAACAAATATAGTGGAAAGTATGTGTTTATCAACACAAGTGGAGAGGAATTGGGTAGCGATTGGTCGTTTTTCTACAACCAATTTCCTCGCACAATGAAAATCAACGATGATGCTCCACTTTCGCTTAAAACAGTAAAAAAGGGTTATTACTATTTCACTCCAAACGAAAAATATCAGCCATTGGCTCCTGGTGATTCTATCGTGATAGACATCATACAGAATGGTGTGCATCCAGCTATCAACTTCGGTCCTGATGGCGGCCACTTTGCTTTCCATGGTAAAGCGGCAATGGCAGCACCATTCGTTCGCCCAACAATGAACAACCCATTGCAATGGGCAGCGAAGGGTAAGGAATATGTAAACTACCCTGATGGAAAGTTTATGTATGAAAAGAATGCATCAATCAATCCATCTGATGCAAGTGCTCAGTTAGGAGTATATGACATTCTACCTTTGCCAAAGAACGTGAGCAAACTTGGTAAAGATGTGGTAGTGCCAACCGAAGTAAAGACTAAACTTGGTGACAAGAGTCTTGAAAATGCTCAAATCTACCTTACTGAAAAGATGAATGCTTGTGGCATAAATATTGCCAACAAGGCTAAGTTTGCTATCGAACTATCACTTATCAATGACAAGAGCAAAAATAGCGAATATTACACACTCAAGGTGGACAAAAAAGGTGTGAAGATTGCGGGTAATTCGCCTGCTGGTGTGCTAAATGGTGTGAAAACTCTTGTGGCTGCACTCGAACGCACAAATGGCACAAACACTCTTCAAGAAGTGGTGATTGCCGACTATCCCGATTTGGCTCATCGCGGTATGATGCTTGATATTTCGCGCAATTACACTCCATATGAAAGTGTGAAGGACTATATCGATATTCTCGCTTCGTATAAGATCAACATTTTCCATTTCCACTTCAACGACGATGAGGCTTGGCGTGTAGAAATTCCAGGATTGCCAGAACTTACCTCTTACGGTTCACGCAAGGGTATGACTCTCGACGAAAAGGATTTCTTGATGCAAACTTATGCTGGTAATGGTAACCCCGACGACCTAAGCACAAGTGCCAACGGATATATCACAGCCGACCAATTTGTGGAACTTGTGAAGTATGCTCACATTCGTGGTGTGGAAATAATTCCTGAAATAGAAACTCCCGGTCACGCTCGCTCAGTAATCCTATCTATGAAGAAGCGTTATCGCAACTACATCGACACCGACCGCCAAAAGGCTGAAGAATTTGTGGTGTGGGATATGACCGACACTACCAACAATTATATCTCGGCTCAAGGCTACAACGACAATGTGCTTAACCTTGCTGTGCCAGGCACTTATCGTTTCGTACAAAAGGTGATAGACGAACTTGATGCTATGTATGCCAAGGCTGGTGTGAAGCTAAAGACAGTACACCTTGGAGGCGACGAAGTGGCTGATGGTGCATGGGACAATTCTCCTGCTATCAAGCATATGATGGAGGAAATGAAATACACCAAGATACGCCAAATTGAAGAGTATTATCTTGATAAGATGACTGCTTATCTCGAAAAGAAAGGCATCAAGGCTGGTGCATGGCAAGAAGCAGCCCTCAAACATCCTGAAGAATTCCACAACAAAGTGGCTAACCGATTCTATATGATAAACGGATGGCAAACTGTGGGCGCTCGCGACTCTATACCTTATCACATTGCCAACCATGGCTATCCTGTGATATTAAGTAATGCCAATAACTTCTACCTCGACTTCGTGTATAGCCGTCACCAAGACGAACCTGGACACAACTGGGGTGGTGCTGTGGATGAATTCACATCGTGGGATGCTCAACCATTCCATGTGTATCGCTCGGCTCGCTTTGCTATCTCGGGCAAGAGAAACAACCTCGAAACTATAGGCAATGGCAAACCTGCTATAGAAAAGCCTGAAAATATCATAGGTATTCAAGGTCAACTTTGGGCTGAAACACTTCGTGGATACAACACAGTGCAATACTACACTTTCCCAAAGATTTTTGGTATCGTAGAAAGAGGATGGAACGCAAATCCTGCTTGGGGTGCCGACAATGAGGATTCTCCTCTTTACCTAAATGAACGCGCTCACTACAACCTACAGATAGGTGTGAAGGAATTGCCTACCCTTGCTAAGCGTGGTACAAACTTCCGTATCGGTCAACCAGGTATCATAGCTCAAGATGGCAAACTTCTTGCCAATAAGCAATATCCAGGTGTGGTGATACGCTACACTTTCGACGGAAGCGAACCTACCGAAAAATCGGCAGAATGGAATGCTCCTGTGACTATTCCTGCTGGCACTAAAGTGGTGAAAGCACGCGCATTCTACCTCGGCAAGCAAAGTGTAACTACATTCCTTTGGATGTAATAAAAAATATACCATACAGAAAATCAAAAGGCGAACTTCACATTGTGTGAGGTTCGCCTTTTTTATATATAAATTATATTAGTTATTTCACATATTTACCTATGGTCTTCATTACCACTTCTTCCATTATAGCATAAGCATCGGCATTAGGATGACAACCATCTTTACTCAAAGATATCGGTAGTCCTCCACGCTCGTCGGCAAGAGGAGTGTAATAGTCGACATATGCTATTTTATTCTTCTTTGCATAAACCTTTAACATATCGTTGAGTTTGCGAATTTCGTCGGCAGGTTGCAACTCTGGCATCCAACTAAATCCAGCGCAAGGAAGCACCGAAGCAATCACAGGCTTAATGCCATTGCTCTTTGCAATCTCACACATCGACTTAATGTTTTGCACGATATGTTCGAGCGAAATAAGTCCGTTGTTGCGTGCAATGTCGTTGGTACCCGACAATATCACCACAGCCTTAGGCTTCAAATCCACCACATCGCTCTGGAAACGCACAAGCATCTGCGATGACACCTGACCACTGATGCCACGACCGACAATGTTGTGCTTCGCAAAGAATTCAGGACGCGTTTTCGCCCAGAAATCGGTAATAGAATTACCCATAAACACCACAGCCGGAGCTTTAGTGAGAGAATCGTTTTTAGCCTCATAACGATAGAATTGTGCCCAATCCTTACGTTTGTTTTGAGCCAGCGAAGTAGCACATACACAACACAAAACCATCAATAGGAAAATGCTCTTTATCTTCATAACAGATTATATTTTTTATTTGATGCTCCGAAATTACAAAAAATATTCGGATAACATTAAAGAATTTATTAACGAATTGAATCTAAAAGTTTTTTTAACAATGAAATCATTGTGAATACGCATTTAATTTCATAACTTTGAAAAATCATGATAAAACTTATTTTTTAAGGAATAAAATGGAAATCACAAACATTGAGTTATAAACGCTAAAAACTAAAAATATGAAAGTTTTACACACAAGCGATTGGCATTTAGGTCAAGAATTTTACAATTACGACCGCATAGAGGAGCACAAATCATTCCTCAACCAAATCAAGAACATCGTTGCAGAAGAGAAACCTGACGTCCTTATGGTGTGTGGCGATATCTATCATAATGGCACTCCATCAAATGCCACGATGACTCTATTTACCGAACACTTGCTCGAAATTGCAAACACCCATAAGGGAATGAAAACCATAATCACAGCAGGTAATCACGATAGTAGTTCGCGTCTTGAAATCACGCGCAAACTTTGGGAACTTGCCGATGTAAATGTTGTGGGCAAAATCGAAAAGGTAGACGATATAGTAAATCTCGACCGCCTCATCATCCCTGTAAACAACGCAAGCAATGAAATCATAGGCTACATTGTAGCAATGCCTCATGTATTTCCACAAGCATACCCTTTAATGACAACCGATACCCCACGCGATGAAAGAGAAAAGATGTTTTGGGAGGCACTCAACACTCGCCTTCACGAAATCAACACCGAAAATCTGCCAGTGGTGATGATGGCTCATATGGCTATAACAGGAAGCGACACTATAGGTCACGACCTTACTCGTGGAAATATGGATTATGAAGACATCTCTAATATCAAGGTTGATTTTGACTATCTTGCACTTGGTCACATTCATTGTCCACAAGATATAAAAGGAGCAAATGCTCGTTATTGTGGTACACCAATACCAGTAAGTTTTGATGAGGATTACAAGCACTCGGTATCAATAGTAGAGGTAGATAAAGGATGTAAACCTACAATTCGCACTATTGAAATCAACAATCCTATACCTATAATTACATTCCCAAAAGAGGCTAAGGAATTTGAGGATGTTCTTAAAGAATTGGAAAACCTCAAAGATGAGAAAATATATCTAAGGCTTAATGTGAAACTCACTGATGTGGCACCCACTAATGCAAGAGAGCGTATAGTGCAAACACTTAAAGACAAGCAAATAAGATTTTGCACTATCAAGTGGGAACGCGAGCATCAAGAACAAACCGAAGAAATAGAAAGTCTAAACATTGAAGAAGTGCAACAAATTTCTCCTATTGAATTAGCAAAACGCTATTATCGCGAAAAATTCAATTCAGAAATGAACGATGAATATGTGGAAATGCTTGATTTTGCAATACAAGAAGTGAACAAAGACAAAAATGCTAACGCTGAATCTTAATCAATAATAGTTATGAAACTTTTAAAACTCGAAATACACAATATCGCATCTATAGAAGATGCAGTCATCGACTTCGCTAACGGTCCATTGGCCGAAGAATCTCGTTTTCTCATCGCAGGACCAACAGGTTCGGGCAAAAGCACATTGCTCGATGCCATCTGCTTGGCACTATTTAATATGACTCCTCGATTGGCTATACAAAATAGTGAAAGGTTTTCATTTGAGAATAACAATAACCCTCAAGAAATATCTATCACTGATACTCGCAATCTTATGCGTAATGGTAGTACTGAGTGCTGGAGTAATGTAACTTTCATCGATAATAATGGGGAAACTCTTATTGCAAAATGGTATTGCCAAAGAGCCCACAAAAAAATAGATAGTAAGATTCAAGATTCTAAAAGGAGTATTGAGACTGAAAACGGAACAATGCTGTCGACAAGATCGTCAGAGATTAACAAAATCATAGCAGAGCGAATAGGTCTTACTTTTGACCAATTCTGTCGCACATCTATGCTTGCACAAGGTGAGTTTACCAAGTTCCTTAAAGCCAACGAAAAAGAAAAAGCGGAAATTCTTGAAAAACTTACTGGCACAAATATTTACAGCGAAATCAGCTCAAAAATATATGAAATAACCAAAGAAAAGGAAAGCAAAGTAAAAGAACTTGAAGCCAAAACTTCAGGCATCACTCTACTCACAGAAGAAGAGCTAAAACAAATAGGTGAAACTATCGCTAAACTCAATACAGAGACAGCAGCTCTTGGTAAGAGAGAAATCACACTCACCAAGCAACTACAATGGCTCAATGAATTGAAAGATGCTAACTATAATAAAGAACAATGTGACAGCGAATGGAATAAGCATCAAGAATTTCTCAACTCAGAAGAATACAAGTCGCTCCTAAATATCATACGTGATTGGGATGCGACCGAAGATGTGCGTACTAAATTTGCCCTTCAATCACAATTACAACAAGAGATAGTGGCTCTTGATACCGAAAACGAGAATCTGAGAACTAAATATCAAACATTAGCCAATCAAGTGCTCGGATTCCGTAATTACGTTGCATCTGTTGAGCAAGAAAAGCAAAAAACAGAACAATTCATTGCCGAAAATGAGTCAAAAAGTGAAATCTATAATAGAATAGAACTTATCAAAAACTTATTTTCTCAAATCATCACATCGCGTAGAGAAATTGAGACTCTTAACAACGAGTGTGCAAATTTGGCATCTTCTATTAAAAACAATCTCACTAAAGCAGAATCAATCAAAAGTGAACTAAACGCAGAAGAAGAAAAAGAGAAAGCAAAAGCATCTGAAATAAAGCAAAGAGAGGAAGAGACTAATAGATTCAATCAAGATGAGATAACTGCTCTTCAAAAATCTCTAACACAAGAACTCAACGAGTTACTATCGTTGAAAACAAATTGCGAAAAGTACATCAAGGCTAAAGATGATTTATCAAAGAAAAACGACCAAATCATCCATAAGCAAAACGAAATAACAAATTTGGGTATAGTTTGCAATGATTTAGATTCTCAAATCAGAGAACTCGACGAAGCTAAAAAAAGGGCAAGAGATAGTTACGAACGAATCAAATCATCAGGCGAGAACTACTTGAAAGATTTGCGTTCAACTCTCTCTAAAGGTGACATGTGTCCTTTATGTGGACAAACTATAATAGAACTCACTTCTGATGAAACATTCCTCGCTATAATCAGTCCTCTAAAAAAGAATCTAGAGGAAATTGAATCAAAACTTGAAACTGCAAACAAACTTTCAAGCAACAAAAAGGCCGCAAAAGATGAGGCTAAAAAGACTCTCAATACTTATCAAAAAGAATACTCTGAAATAGAACTTCATATCAAAGAATATGAAGAACTTCTTAATGCCGCTACAATTTGGGAGCAATATAAGGATAAGGTAGATCCTGCGAATGCAATCAATCAAGATATTGAAAGCAAACAAAAACTACAATCTGAGACAAATGAGCAAAGTGAAAAACTAAACTCTATTCTCAAATCTATCAATACTCTTCAGGAAGAGAAAAATAAGATAGAAAAAACTATTGCATCGCAAAAAGAGGAATTGAATTCTATCGAGAAATCTATAGTAACATCACAAACCTCAATAAAGGGAAAAAATAACAGCATTACAGATTGCAAGAATAGCATCTCCAACATTGAAACCCAATTATCGGAAATTTTTACACACGATAATTGGAGAGTGGAGTGGAATAATGCACCTAAGGAATTTGAAGAAAATCTTGAAAAAGAGGCTAAAGATTTTACAAGTGCAAATGATAAGCGAAACCAATTAATCACCCAATACACATTAGAAGCCAATAATCTCGCTGAATTAGATGGTACTATGTGCAATATCACCCAATCACGACCATCTTGGGCAGACTATGCACCTACGGCAGAAAGATACAATGCAGGACTGAAAGAAAATTGCAACAATCTGAAAACAATGGTAGATAACAACACTACTAATACTAAGGATAAGCAACAACATCTTGATGACTTAACGACAGCTATCGACAAGTACATCAAGGAACATCCCGAAATCACTATAGAAAGAATTAACTCATTGATACAACGAGCAAACGAAATCAATGAGTTTAGAACTAAAAAAGAAAAAATATCCGATGAAACCACTCGCATCCAAGCTCAAATGGATCAAATAAAAGATGATATTGAGAAATTGGCCCAAAATCGCCCTGAAATGAGCGAAGATGCCACTATCGAATCTGTGTCAAACCTTATTGAAGATGTAAAAACTCAAAAAGAAAACGCAAACATTCAAAAAGGTGCTGAGAACAACAAAATCGAGCAAGACAAGAAGAATAAGACTCAATTTGAAAGCATTCAAAAAGAGATTGACAAAGCAAAGAAAGAGCATAACTCGTGGGCTAAATTAAGCGAATTATTTGGTAGCGCTGAAGGCAAAAAATTCCGTGCCATTGCTCAAAGTTATATTATGAATAATATGCTTCGCAATGCAAATACTTACTTGAGACAATTTATGTCTCGCTACGAATTGTTGAGCAAAAATAATTCGCTAACCATTCTCATCAGAGACATTGAAGCCAGAGGAATAGAACGCCCTATTAGCAATGTGTCGGGTGGTGAAAGTTTCTTGCTATCACTATCGTTGGCATTAGGTCTGTCATCGTTGAGCAATAACGCGATGTCGATGGATACATTGTTTATAGACGAAGGCTTCGGGACTCTTGATAGCGACTATCTAAATACCGTAATAGATGCACTTGAACGCTTGCATCAGATGGGAGGTAAAAAGGTGGGCATTATTTCACATGTTGAAAGTTTAAAGGAACGCATTACCACCCAAATACAAGTGAGCCGAATAGACAGCACACGCAGCAAGGTAAAAGTAGTGAGTACACTATAAATATATATTAATATATATAGAAAAACGGGTGTCTATAGGTGGAGGGAATTTAACAATTAAATTCACCCCACTTATGGACATTTTTTAATGTAAATTGGACAAAATTGAGTAAAATTGAGCATTTAGACAAAAAAGTGCCCAAAATCTTACAAAAAAAATGTTAAGTATTAGCACATTCCATATTTTAACAATATCTTTGTATGTTAATTGCAAATAACAGTGAGAATACTAAAATTACTAATCAATAATTAATTTAATTAAATTATGAACAAGAAAAGTTTTATTGCATTGTCTCTTGGTTCTGTGCTTCTTCTTGGTACAAGCTGTAACAAGCAACTTACAGAGCTTTCAAGCGACTATTTCACAGTGAACCCATCTCCACTTGAATTGGAAGGTCAAATGGTTCCTGCTACTGTATCTGGTCAAATTCCAGCTAAGTATTTCCAAAAGAATGCAGAAGTAACTGTAACTCCTTACTTGGTTTATGGTGACCAAGAAACTGCAGGTACTCCTCTAAAGCTTCAAGGTGAAAAGGTAACTGGTAATGCTCAAGTAGTTCCTTACGAAACAGGTGCTACTGTGACACTTCCTGTAGGTTACAAGTATGTTCCTGAAATGATCAAGAGTAACCTATGGCTTGCTTTTGACGTAAAACAAGGCAAAAAGACTTATGTTCTTCCACGCGTAAAGGTTGCTGACGGTGTATTGTCAACAGCTGCTCTTGCAAGCGCTGCAAGCGTGAAGCCAGCAATCGCTAACGACGCATTCCAACGCATCATCACTGAAAAGGTTGAAGCAGACATCATGTTCCTTATCAACCAAACTAACGTGCGTGCTAACCAAATCAACTCTGCAGCAATCAAGGAATTCCACGGTGCTGTGAAGGAAGCTAACGAAGATGCTCGTCGCGAAATCAAGGAAATCAACATTTCTTCTTACGCATCTCCAGATGGTGAACAAGATTGGAACACTAAGGTGGCAGAAGGTCGTGAAAAGAACACTCAAAAGTATCTTAACAAGGAATTCAAGAAGAACGAAATCACTGAATTCGGTGCAATGACTGCAGATTTCACTGCTGAAGATTGGGAAGGTTTCCAACGTTTGGTATCTGAAAGCGATATCCAAGATAAGGAACTTATCCTAAGCGTACTTTCTATGTACAAAGATCCAGAAGAACGCGAACGCGAAATCCGCAACCTTTCTTCTGTATTTGATCAACTTGCTAAGCAAATCCTTCCACAACTTCGTTACTCTCGTCTAACTGCTACTATCGATGTTATCGGTAAGAGCGATAGCGAAATCATGGAAGCATTTGAAAAGAACGCTGCTACTCTTTCTGTAGAAGAAATCCTTTATGCTGCTACTCTAACTAATGACAACAGCAAGAAGACTCAAATCTACGCTAAGGCTGCTGAACTTTATCCAAACGATTTCCGTACATTCAACAACCTTGGTGCTTGCCAATATGCTGCTGGCAACTACGATGCTGCTAAGCAAAACTTCGATAAGGCTGCTAAACTTAACAAGGATAGCAAGGAAGCTCAATTCAACCAAGGTCTTATCGCACTTCTTAACAAGGATTACGCTGCAGCAAACGTGAAGTTTGGTAACGCAACAGGTCTTGCTGAAGTTAACGATGCTCTTGTAGCTTACTACATCGAAAATGGTGACGTAAACGCTGCTCTTAACGTAGCTAAGGGTGTTAAGTCAAACAACGCTGCTCTTGCACAAATCCTTGCTAAGGATTACAATGGTGCTAAGGCTACTCTTAACGCTGTAGAAAAGGCTGACGCTACTACTTATTATTTGAAGGCTGTTCTTGGTGCTCGCACTAACAACGAACAAATGGTAACTGCTAACCTTGCAGAAGCTGTTAAGCTTGACAAGTCAATGGCTGCTCGCGCTGCTAACGACCTTGAATTTGCAAAATTCAACCTTGCTCTATAATCTAATAGATTTAATGCGACTCTGTGAGTCATCACAGGGTATGTAAATAGAAAACAGATTACTTTGCTTCGGCATTGTAATCTGTTTTTTTATGCCTATAAAGTATATTTACTATAGGAATATAACCTAATACCTTTCATACATATTCCAATTACTAAACATCGCTTTAAATGGGAAAACATAGCGCTATTAAAGAAAGGCTTATATGATTGAATAGAGGCAAAAAAATAGCACCTATATACCTATAAATGCCATTTAAAGAACCTTTATGAGAGGGTTATTTCTTTGTTTTTAGTAGCGAATGGTATAAATTATCATCGTTGATTACTCGCAATGCTTCCTTAAGGAGATCGTTGCGTTGATTGTAAATAATAGTGAATGCTTCTTGGTCGTAGACATCACGCGCCACAAGCGATTTCACAAGCAATTGCAAAAGAGCCTTACTCACATTGAATTGCTCTTCGTCGTATTTAATGCCTTCTTTTTTACCCATTTCTATAAGGTCTTTAAGCATTTCATCCGACACCTCGAAACCTTTATCGAAAGACTCTACATCGGCATATTTAGCCTTCAATTGATCGCGATACTTATCAACATAGCCGAGTGTATACTGAATAAGCACACCTTTCGCATTCAGATCGCCATAGAGATTGGTGTATTCGGTAGTGTCGACAGGCACAAACACATCAGGGATAATACCACCGCCTCCATATATCACTCTACCCGATTTCAAAGTATTATATTTCAACGAATCAGACACATGAATACTATCGGCATGCATCAATTCACCAGCATTATAACGATTGTACACATCACGAGCATACCCTTCTTTGTCGCCAGCTTTATAAGGCTTTTGAATGCAACGCCCCGAAGGAGTGTAATAGCGAGCTGTGGTGAGGCGAATCATTGATCCATCTTCAAACACAAACGGACGCTGAACAAGTCCTTTGCCAAAGGTGCGACGTCCCACTAATACACCACGATCCCAATCTTGCACTGCCCCAGAGACAATTTCGCTCGCCGAAGCAGAGTTTTGATTTACAATTACTACTAATTTACCATCTTTATACTCACCACGACCATCGGCATCGGCATCAAATCGAGGAGAACGATTACCCTCGGTATAGACGATGGTTTCGCCACGGCGAAGAAACCAATTAGCAATTTCTACCGCAGTATTCAAATATCCTCCTCCATTGTCGCTAAGGTCAAGAATTAGTTGTTTCATACCTTGACCTTTGAGTTTATAAAATGCTTCGGCAAATTCGTTGGCAGTGGACTCAGCGAAACGGCTTATTCTTATGTAGCCTGTATGCTCGTCGGCCATATATGAGGCATCTACGCTATAAATAGGTATTTCATCGCGTGTAATACCAAACATTATGTTTTCAGCCAGACCAGGACGCTTCACACCAACTCTCACAAGCGAGCCTTTCTTTCCCATAAGACGCTTGCGAATGTCATTACTCTTCATATTCACACCAGCCACCACAGTATCGTTCACACTCACAATACGGTCGCCTGCTCGCAAGCCCACACGTTCGCTTGGTCCACCTGCTATGAGTGAAATCACATACAAAGTGTCTTGTTTCATATTGAAAGATATACCAATACCACTAAACTTGCCTTGCAAAGGCATTTGCAACTCCTTAGTTTCTTCGGCAGTGCTATATGTGCTATGCGGATCGAGTTTGTCGAGCATACCTTTGATAGCATCTTCCACAAGTTTATCATTGTTCACACTATCCACATAAAACTCTCCAATAGCATATTGAGCGTGCATCAATTTTTTCATATTTGATGCTCTATCTTTTGCATTCAGTGAAAATACTGAGGCAAAAAGTGCTACGAGAGAGAATAATATTCTCACTATTTTCATATTCCTATTTTTTACAATTAGTGAATTCAACTTACAATTCCTTATCTCCGAAAACAAATAAGAAACAGCCTTTTGCAATGCAATAGGCTGTTTCCTCTATTACATTTATACTGATTATTTTACTACGACCTTAGCTATTTCAGTTTCACCATTGTTACCTGTTGCTTTTACAACATAGATTCCATGAGCCAAATCAAGAGAAATTTGTTGACCTGCACATAAATCAGCGAACTTACATACAGTACCATTCATACCATAAACTTCAATTTTCACATCAGCTAAAGCACCAATAGTATTATCTGAAATATTTACAAGATTATTATTTTGTTCAACGTTCTCTACTCCTGACAAATCAACTTTATAAGGAGCCAATCCATAAGCCTCTACACCTTCCACCAAATATTTCACTTCAGGTGTACCAGATGCATTTACATACTTTATACCACTCTTATATTCTGCTCCTTCAGGTGCTATCAAGCTCCAATAAATATATTTACCATCACTAATGATTTGTCTTACACTTTCAGGCTCGTCTGTGGTGCTTCCTACTTCTGCTACCGATGAGTCTAACAGTTCCCAATTTGACATATCATCGTTTGCATTTTCAATATCATTTAATGCAATACGGTATAAACCTTTTTCTAAAACATAAGCATAATAATATCCGTTTGCTTCATCAAGATAAGTCGATGAAATTTTAGCAAATGACATCAGAATAGAATAAGGAAGTGGCGCAACAGCGGCTTCGGCAGATGTAGGATATATATCATTTTCAGTGAAACGATAAATTCCGCTAGCATTATATCCTAAATACGCCCAGTACACTCCATTACTATCTTTTTGTACACTGCGACAGAATGCACCATAACCTATACCGCGATTATAATATGGCAAAGTATTCCAATTTGAGACAAGAGAAGGAATGGTGTCGGTTGCAATCTTTTCTATATACCAATTTTTATCGTTGATATTGAACTTATAAATACCTGTATTGCGACTACAAGACAACAAATCTCCAGTGTTATTGTCAATCCATAAAGTATAAGGGTCTCTATATGATATTGGAGATGTAATCATTTTCACTTTAACGAATTTGTCACCCATTTTTTCCACTTTATAAATACTGCCATCACCTGTTCCTGTATTATTCCCATCACTGTGATACAAATATTTTTCACCTGCGTCAGATACATAAAGTGCATTATCATATGCTTGCATATTGAATGCATGATACCCAGAGTACACTCCTGTATCATAAACATTTCCTCCTTGATAGTATTTTATGTTTCCATTTCTTTCGGCAAAATAAACACCAACAGGTAATTCGGTGCGTTCAGTGTAACCCACTAATAACTCATTACCTTTGATTTCTTTCATTGCACTCCAATATTGATGTGCTTTATACAAAGCAACACTGCTTGCAGGCACTGTCAAAGTGGCATTGGCAAATTGTGGTGTACCATCTAAGACAGGAGGGAACATTGCATCACAATTGATTGATTCAATTTCAGAAGGCAATGCATATGATTTAATATATTCAATACTGCTACTCAAAGAAATTGATTTAAGAGGACAATCTGAAAATATTCCAGCAGTCAATGCTGTTACGCCTTCCTCAATAGTTACAGATGTTAATTGAGAACAACCTCCATATACAACTACGCCATATTGCACACCTTTTTTTACTACTACATCAGTCAATAAAGTTCGACAAAATGCACGGTCTTCTATTTTTTTGATATTAGGCGTATTACATTTTGTTATTGCACAATCAGCAAAAGCCCATGCTTTTATTACTTCCACTACGTCATCGTTAAATTCGGTAGGTTCGGCATAAGATGCTCCTATTACACAATGTAATGTTTTTTCATCTTTGCTATATAATGCATTGTTCTTTACTGTAAAATACTCATTACCTTCAGCAATAGTAATAGATTTTAAAGAAGTAGTAGATAAATTTCCGCTACCGATAGAATTCAAGCTTTTGGGAATATATAAATCGGCTAACTTCCAAGATGGGAAAGCATTATCACCTATTGAAACAAGAGTAGATGGGAATGTTGTAATAGGTTTTAATGATGTACAATTTTTAAAGGCACCGACAGGTATTGCTGTTACACCTTCATTAAACGTTACATTTTCAAGTCCATTATTGAATACTGGTACGTATGAACTTGATGTAACATCACCACCATTTTGATTCTTTATTGCGAAGTCGCTACCTATGGTAAGTTCTTTAAGACCTGTGTTTCCGAATGCATTTTCGCTGATAGTTTTTGCGCTAAGCAAAGTTACACTTTCCAATGATGTACAACCATAAAAGGCTGATGTTACAATATTTGTAACATTAGATAAATCAATGTTTTTCAACGAAGTACAACCATTAAACGCATTGCTTCCTATTGTCTTAATTTTATTGTGTAATACAACGGTTTCAAGAGCTGTACAACCCACGAAACATTCATTTGCTAAACTTGTAACTTTTACTGGTTGAATTTCCACAGATGTAAGTTGAGGACTATTTTTGAAGATAGTATCTGCCATACTTATAACGTTATATGTTGTATTGTTATAAACAACTTTTTGAGGTATAACAATACTTCCAGAATACTTTGTTCCGTCAGGTTTTGCTACAGCCGAAACATTCTTTCTACTTATGGTGTAATATACGCCATCAACTTCAAAGGTTTCTGCGTTTGCAGTAAACCCACAAAATACAATCATCGCTATCGCAATCATTGCATAACCAAATTTACTAATTTGTTTCATATTTATGTATTTATTAAATTCAGTAAATCAATAGGTGAACTCAACTTACAAATGCAGATGAATTCTAATATATTCTATTTTAAAAGCGATAAATCGGCATTTTTAGGCAGATAAGCACTCACATCATAGCCATGAACCAAGTGTGCACGCACCATAGTAGAGCTTACAAAGCCCAATTCGGGATATGAGCATAGCAGAACCGTCTCAAGATTGCCAATCTCGCGATATATATCACCAAGATTTTTTTCGTATTCAAAATCTTGTACCGTGCGAATTCCACGCACCACACAAGTAGCACCTTCGGCACGGGCAACATCAATAAGTAAACCATCGAAGGCTACTACTCTCACGCGTTTATTTCCATCATATACACTTTTTATGAATTGTAGACGCTTCTCTAATGAGAGAAACGAGCGTTTCTCGGCATTGTTCACTACAGCCACCACTACTTCATCAAAAAGTGCTAATGCGCGAGTGACGATAGACTCATGCCCTATAGTAAATGGGTCGAATGTTCCGGCGAACATTGCCACCCGTTTTTCATTACAACAAGTTTGTGTCATCTTCTTCAACCAAGTTATCAATAATGAAATTTTGTCGTTCCATAGTGTTTTTACCCATGTAGAACTCAAGCATTTCGCGCACGCTATCTTCCTTGCGAAGTGTCACCTTTTCGAGACGCATATCTTCGCCAATGAATCCCTTAAACTCTTCGGGCGAAATTTCACCAAGACCTTTGAATCGGGTGATTTCGGCATTATCGCCTAATCGCTCAATGGCAGCAATGCGTTCTTCGTCAGTGTAGCAATAGTAGGTCTCGGGAAGAGTTTGTTGAGCAGCACCCTTACGCGATTTGCGTTTAGCCTCCTTCTTATTGCGAACACGGAACAGAGGAGTTTGCAAAATGTATACATGACCGGTTTTGATAATTTCTGGGAAGAACTGAAGCAAAAATGTGAGCATCAACAATCGAATGTGCATACCATCCACATCGGCATCGGTAGCGATAATCACCTTATTGTATCTCAATCCGTCTACCCCACCCTCAATATTCAAAGCAGCTTGCAAGAGGTTGAATTCCTCGTTCTCATACACCACTTTTTGTGTTTTACCAAAAGTATTCAGCGGTTTACCCTTGAGCGAGAACACAGCTTGCGTTTCCACATCACGAATCTTGGTGATAGAACCACTTGCAGAGTCGCCCTCGGTGATGAATATCATAGTATCGGCACGCTTATCGCCTTTATTATCGTTGAAGTGGACACGGCAATCGCGTAATTTCTTATTGTGCAAGGCCACCTTCTTAGCCTTTTCGCGTGCAGCCTTAGTGACACCAGCCATAGCCTTGCGATCTTTTTCGCTTTCGAGGATTTTGCGTAGCATCACCTCAGCCACATGAGGCTCTTTATGTAGGAAATTATCAAGTTCTTTCTTGATGAAATCGTTGATGTATTTATAGATAGTAGGTCCATCTTGATACATCACCGTACTACCAAGTCGTATCTTGGTTTGTGACTCAAAGATAGGTTCCACCACCTTGATACTCACAGCAGCCACTATACCATTGCGAATATCTGAATACTCGAAGTTCTTTTGGAAGAAATCTTTAATGGTGCGACTCAATGCCTCACGGAAAGCCGATTGGTGAGTACCACCCTGAGTGGTGTGCTGCCCATTTACAAATGAGTAAAATTCTTCGCCATATTGAGCTGCGTGAGTAATTACTATTTCTATATCCTTTTCTTTGAAGTGGATAAGAGGATATAGAGGATCGTTGGTCATATATTCGTTCACAAGATCGCAAAGACCGTGACGCGAATGATATTTCTTGCCATTATATATTATAGTGAGGCCTGTATTGAGGAACGAATAGTTCTTGACCATCGTTTCAATGTAATCCTCACGATATTTATAATTTACAAAAATTGAATTATCTGGCTTAAATTGGATAAGAGTACCATTAGGTGCACCCTCTTCGGCAGGAACTATACCACTCTCGCTCACAAGGCGGCCCACTTCAAAAGATGCATACGAAGTCATGCCGTCGCGCACACTTTGCACGAAACAGCATTCAGAAAGAGCGTTGGTAGCTTTCAAACCCACACCATTAAGTCCCACCGAACTTTGATAGTTTTGAGTATCGAATTTACCACTGGTATTCATAAGCGTAGCTGCTTTGGTAACATAGTCGAGTGGAATACCACGACCATGGTCGCGCACGCTCACCATACCCTCGTTCACTTCCACCTCTATCACATTTCCATATCCAGCCGCGTGTTCGTCGATAGCATTGTCCATAATTTCTTTGAACAATACATATATACCATCATCGCTCTGCGTACCATCGCCAAGTTTACCGATGTACATACCCGGACGGCGACGAATGTGTTCCAGAGGTTCGAGAGTTTCCAATTTGTCGTAATCACTCGCTACGCCCTGCAATTCTGCATCATTTATTTCATTTGCTTCTGCCATATCGTAAAATTATAGCCTTAGTAATATCCAATTTTATGCCAATATAGTGCTTACAGCCTATCAGTTAGACAAGGTAAGCCCTCAACTTACAAAGTTACAAAAAAATATTTGCAAGTGTGATTATAAAAATCTAAATTTGCACTTATAATCAATCAATAATTAATATTATGTCACTATTCAGAGTAATTCTATCTATTATTTTCCCACCTCTTGCAGTATATGACAGAGGTTGTGGTTCTATTCTTATCGTATTAATTCTCACTTGTATAGGATGGATTCCAGGTGTAATAGCCGCTCTAATCATTCTAAACAAAAATAAGTAATACGATTTAAATACCCCAAAAGTGAAAGTAATCTTTTCTTTTGGGGTATTTTTATGTATTGAGTGTATATGTTTATATTCGTTTTTTAATTTCCTACTATCATTGCCGTGGCAAGTAGTATGGAGAATATAAGCATATTGCGTCCTGTGGCCCCAAGCAACGGATTGAGCGCACTACCCTCGCTGTGGATAAGTCGATACCAAGTGATGGTGTGCATTGCAAGGTAAAGTATAGGTATCACTAAAGCCCATGCTGGCAACATAAACCAAATAGGTGTAAGGAAAAAGGCTGCAAAATATCCCGAGACGAGGTAGAACATTCCAGCAAACTTTCTACCAAAAAGAACCACAGTGGTGCGTTTGTTGGCTTCCTTATCGTCGTCCATATCACGATAGTTGTTGACAAGTAACACATTCACTCCCATAAGCCCTATGGTAACCGACACGAGCACAGCAAATGGACTCCAAGCACCAGCTTGCACATAATATGTGAAATTTACAGGCACAAGACCGAAAAAAACAAGCACTGCCACATCACCAAGCCCATTGTAGGACAAAGGGAATGGTCCGGCACTATATGCCAAGGCAAACACAGCGATGAGTATACCCACAGGCACAAGCCACCATCCACCAAAAGGAATCAGACAACAGCCTACCACGCAAGCAAGAGCAAGAGTGGCGTAAGTAACTCGTTTCAAAGTTTCGGGGAGGATGTCGCCCTCTGTTACGCCACGGCGATGTCCTGCGCGCCCTTTTTTGTCGGAGCCTCGCTTAAAATCATAATATTCGTTGGCGAAATTACTTGTGACTTGTGCCAAGATAGCAAACACAAGGCAAATCAATGCAGGGAGCAAAGAGAAGCGATGTTCCCACTTGGCTACTCCCATAGCAGCAATCACACCGGCAATAGACACCGGCAATGTGCGTAATCTCGCTGCTTCAATCCAAACTTTAAGTCTACCCATGCCTATCAAATCTTGAACAACATACCACCGATATTATCGAATGGAGCACCTGTTACCGAAGAAAGGCAACTTGGTTGATCGGCCATATAAAGAGTTCCAAGCAGAGCAAATATAATTGCTTCTTTATATTCAATGATTTTCTTATCTGGAATTACCACTTCGGCACCACTCAACTCAGCAATACGCTCTATCAAGAATATATTTAATGCACCGCCACCTGTGATGAGCAATGTAGGACGCACCTTTTCGGCATTCGCCTTCACCACAATAGCCACTTGCATAGCTGCGTGTTCGTAGAAGGTGCGCAGGCGATCTTCCAAACTTAGGTCGTAACTTTCGATCAACGGATATACATATTTTTCTACCCATTCGCGGCCAAGCGACTTAGGACCTTCTTGCTTGTAGAAGTCCATATCGTTGAGAGCGTCGAGCAATTCCTGACACACCTTGCCTTTGCGAGCAATCAAGCCATCACGGTCGAATTCAAGTCCTATCTGACGGCAATAGTGATTGATAACATAATTTACAGGACTAATATCGAAAGCTACACGCTTTTCGCCCTTTTGGAACGAGATATTAGAGAATCCACCAATATTCAAGCAAAAATCATATTCACCAAACAGGAAGCGGTCGCCAATAGGCACAAGAGGAGCACCTTGCCCACCGAGCATAATATCGAGTCGGCGAAAATCGCTGACCACAGGTACTCGTGTAACAGCAGCAATAGCAGCACCATCACCTATCTGATACATAATCTTCTTATGAGGTTCGTGGAAGATGGTGTGTCCGTGCGAAGATACGATATCAGGTTTCACCCCAAATTCTTCCATAAATTCTTTTACTCTTTCGCCGAGGAAAAAGCCATACTCGCTATGGAATGCCACATACTCGTAGGCACTCATATTTTGTGCGCCCGTACCCAATTTATACTTATAATCGTCGGGGTAACTATATCCACGCGCACAGTCGAGAGTAAACGACCACTTGCCATCAGTGCGACGAAAAGTACAATGACACACATCCAATCCGTCGAGCGACGTGCCCGACATCAAACCTATAGATTTAATTTCAATATCTTTCATGTTATTAATAATTAGTAATGAGTAGTTAGTAGTTATTTTTATTCTGTTTTATTATTAAGTTCTTCGTTATCAACGTTTCCAAAGCATACTTTTACAGCATTTCTTATCTCAGAGGCCAACATACTGTCGCCTTTGAGGATGTGCAGTACAGTGCGAATGTAGGCATCTTTGCTATTTAGTCCGCATAGAGCCGCTACATTGCTATTCACAAGCATAGTTTTCTCGTTGAACACCTTAAGCACAGCGTTGTAATCGCCCGCCGCAAGATACTTGTGGAAATTTCTACATAGTTCCTCGTAATATGCACGAGGATTGAGTTCGTTGAGCAGGTCGCTGATGTGATCTTCAAGCGAACCGATATCCTTAAATCGCCTATCGATACATACTGCCGCCATGCGTTTCATACGGTGACGCACATGCTCAAGAGCCTGCTTACGCAATTCACTACGGAATTGGTTCATTATAGAAGTCTTTACCTTTAGAAAGACTTGCTGAGCATCCTTATTCCTCCATTTAGCCACAGCCTTTATCACGCCTTCGAGCATAAGAATGTTTTCGATCTCAGCCACATTAGGCACAAGGATTTTCTTTTCACGAAGGTATTGCACTTCTTTGTCGCTCCGTCGGTCGCGATCGACAATCCCTGTGCTATCGAGATGATGAAAACTCTGCAAATCGTTGAAGGCACGCGTAGCCTCAATCACTTTTTCGCAACTACCGAGAGGTTTCACTGTGTAGTCTGTGAAGATAAGCGAATAAAGTTTTGAGTCGATACTATGCGAGGCATCACCTTCCACGAAAAGGATAGGCTTTCGGCTACCAAGAAGGTCGAAATATAATTGCTCCGACAGAGTTTCACCAGCACCAACAATCTCATAGTCCCAAGCATTATGCACAAGGTCGTAATTTCTTACCCAGACGCACACATTCTCGGTACGCGACGACACAAAGTCTATATCGTGAGTATTGTAAACGAAGGTGCAATCGGGACGCATTTCCTCAATCACATTCCAAAGTGCTTTCATTATGGAATGGTGGATGTATATTTCGGGGTCGTCAACAAAAATTATAGCACCTGGCTGAGCATATTGCACTGCACCGATGTAATAAAGCACGGCCTTTTCGCCATCAGATAGTTTTAGTTCGGAAAAGGTGTCGTCGTTTTTGTCATTGCTAAACAATAGTCTACCACCATCGCGCATCACCTTATTATTAGGGAATACCTCGTGCCACATTCGTGCCACCTTGTCGAACTTAGTTTCAGGTATCACTTGCTTGCCATCACCCAATCGCACTTGAGCCTTGAACTTCAGCAAATCGAGAAATTCATCGTGCAAAAGCAAGAAAATAAGTCGTTGGAATTCGGTAGGAGCCTCTTTCTTATAAAACGAAGAAGTGTCGACAGCCTCATCATAAAGCAAGTCGATAGACCCAGCCAACTCATTCTTCTCGGTAGAAGGAAATAATGCCTTCAATGCTGAGATACGGAAAGCATTGTGGGCATATATATCTACAAGCCAATGAGCAAAACGACTCTTTCCAGAACCATTGGCACCAATGAGTGTGATCTGCCTCACATTTTCCAACACCGGAGAAGCAGTGCCATCAATTCTATCGGGTAATTGAACATTCATAGTAATACGCTTTTTATTCTATTGTAAATTTAGACAATTTTATTCATACAACACATATTTTGTGCAAAGATAATACCAAAATGCCCCATTTTTTTCCTTAAAAAGGATAACGATGAAAAAAAATTAGGAATTAGATATTAAATGGTGAGGAAAAAGGATAGATGAACTTTGATGATATTTGCAGACGTATGAACTACTAATTATCAACTATTAGTCAAACTATATGCTTTTGCGGACGCACGGGTGGTGCGTCCGCAATTTGGTAAGTTATGTGGAGGTTTTATTTGATTTGAAAGGTGACAGGGATTGTGTGCCACATGGCTACGCATTCACCGTCAATCATTCCGGGATTGAATGTAGGCATCATGCTGACCACTCTTACTGCTTCGGCATCGAGGTCGACATCTACACTTTGTGCCACAGTGACTTCGCTAACTTTGCCTTCGCTACTGATTTTACACTTCACAAGCACCTTGCCTTGTATGCCTTTTTCTTTGGCTGCGGCAGGATATTGCAAATGTTCATCGATAAACTTCTGCATAGCACTGCCTCCACCTACATACATTGGTTGAACTTGTACCAAATCATGCACCACTTCAGGTTTCTTAGGTTGCTCATTGGCATTACCACTCTTTTCACCAGCACATCCAACAGCAAATGCCATTATTACGGCAAGTGAAAGAACCTTGCCCATCATAGTCATAAATTTCTTCATATCGTATCGTTGAATTATTAGTTTCTAAATGCAAAACTACAACATTTCCCATTTACTTACAAGATAACAGACACAAAAAGGGTTATGACATTGCTGCCATAACCCCAATTATAAGAATTATAATTTATCTCAGAGTAAATTACTTCTTAGTAACAGTAGCTTTGTAAGGAAGAGTAGATAGATCAAGAACTACTTCATAAGTACCATCTTCGCTTACAGAAAGGTTTGCACCATCGTTAGTCAACTCATCGAAGCTATTACCACCAAGGTTGATACCCCAATCATCGTTGCAACGGAACTTGAATCCTTGACCAGCAGTCAAAGTCACTTCGCCTACATACTTAATATCGTTAGCAGCAGTGATTTGTGCAGTCATTGGCAATTGAGAACCCCAACCATTGAAGTCGCCAATCAAGCCTAAAGATTCAATCTTAGTCTTAGTGAAAGACATATTGGTCATATTAACAACTACCCAATACAAAGCAGGTTCTTCACATGGGAAGTTGTTATTACTACCATTCACCAATTCACCTTCAACGCTTGAAGAACCATAGTTGCCATGAGACCAGTCAGGAGCATTAGTAAACTTGAATTCGCCATTCAAGTAAGCAAAGCCCTTATAGTTCACATAGTCGGCAGTAAACAACAAGTTTGAATTAGTGTGATTCCAGCCGTTTGAGTTACCTGGAGTATACAAGTAATCAAATGCAGAAGAAACGCTATACAATGGATATTCTTCATTTTCGATATTGCAGTACATATCCACTTCAAATTGATATTTACCAGTACCTTCTTGGTAGATAGCGAAGCCAGGGAAATCTTCGTTGTTAACAGCGAACAAGTTACCTGCAGTTTCGTATTCCATACCTTCTTCAGTACCCATAGCCAAATCGAAGTTTTGAGCATTAAGAGCAGTTTCACCGATTACCATCCAATAGAAAGGAGCTTCAACGTTGATAACAGCAGAGAACTTAGTATCGTCGTACACATCCTTATCTGAGTGACTAAGCTCTACTACAGTAGCTTCTTCGGCCAATGCATCAGCATCTTCAGAATAGATGATGTAATACTTGTTTTCCATGCGGAAACCAGGATCGTAAGGAGTTAGCACTACTTGAGCTTCGCCATAGAACTTATCAAGACCATTTACACGCACCTTTTCAGTGCCGTTAACTACATAAGCAGCATAACGCACATACACAGTGCGAGCTTCAGGGTTACGACCTTGAACAGCAAGATAAGCAGCTTGCAAATCAGCTACCTTAGCAGTAGCCGCATTAGCAGCATTGCTCACCTTCACTTCCACAGCATCAGAGAAATCGGCATTCTTAGCCATTTGCATACCGAATTCTACGATTGCACCAGCAGGAAGATTAGATACGCTCACAAAGTTAGCCACTTCCAATGCATCCTCAGCAGTAGCTTCGGTGAGTGTGATAGCCTCAGCAAGAGCATTGTTAGCCACAAAATCATCGGCTGTAAACAAAGCTTCTTGCTCATTTTGTTGAGGCAACGCCTCTACCCATTCTTCTTCACAAGAAGCGAAGCAAAGGGCAAGAGCCATCATAAAGAATATATTCAACTTTTTCATATACTTCTAAAATTAAATTTGTTACAACCTTGATTATTCAACCACTTGAACTGTTACCTTATAAGAATTCAAGTCTACAGTCATCTTCATCTTACCACCTTGCCAATCTGGGAAGTTCAAAGAACCCTTACCATTAACAATAGCAGAAGTGAAAATACCATCGGTGAACGCTACATCCATAGCAGCATCTTCAACTTGAAGACCAAGTGAATAGATTACGCCATCATCATCAAGAGCATCCCAGCCTTTGAGCTTGCGATAGAAACGGAATGTAGCTTGACCTGCAGCCACTTCGAAAGTACCAGAGTAGATCTTGCTACCGATAGCATCTTCAGCTTCAAGAAGCTTAAAGTTTTCGTAGTGACCAAGATTAGAAGCAGAAGGTTCTGTCCAACCAGAAGGTTGACCTACAAGGTAGATGTATCCAGGAAGTTTCACTGCATAGTAAGCCTTCACTTGACCAAATACTACAACATTAGAGAAAATAGTGCTTTGTTCAGGAGCACCCTTAACTACAGCACGAAGACGCACGTAAAGAGGACACGCAGGTTCGTCGACATAAGATTCTTCGGTGGTTACACCACGAAGTTTACAGATAGCCATAGCAAGTTCTTCACCACTCATTTCGATCTTAGCACAGTTAGTGTAAGGAGTTTCATTTACTTCAGCCCATTCAGCGAAGTCTTCAGTGAAAGACACTTGAGCAAAGTATTGAGCAGCTGCTGCATAACCATAATCTGGTTGAGAGCAAGACATGTTCACAGTAGTGGTAGGAGTCAACTCGATGTATTGAGTAGACATCACAGGATTGTTAAGCACAAACTCAGTAGGAGTTTGAAGCACAGGATTTATATCTTTTGGCTCTTCGCAAGCAGTGGCGAAAATAAGCGCAAGAAGACTGAAAAATATATAATTCAATTTTTTCATGTTAGTCCTATTTTATCTAATTATTAATAACCAGGGTTTTGAGTGAATTCAGGTTGAGCTGCAATCACATTAGAAGGCACTGGGAATAGGTTCATATGTTCGCCGATAGCACCACCCTTTTCGATGTTGTTCTTCCAAGACCACACATAGCTGCTACCAGTGAACTTACCGTGGCGAACAAGGTCTGAACGACGAGTATTTTCCCAATACATTTCACGACAACGTTCGTCGAGGATATTATTAGCAGTCATTTCAGCTGTAGTCCAAGCATCTACACCTGCGCGTGCGCGTACATAGTTTACATAAGTAAGAGCGTTAGATGCATTACCAACATTGTCGACGATATTACATTCAGCATACATCAAGTAAACATCGGCAAGACGGAACATAGCATAGTCGGCATCAGAGAAAGCTTCAGAACGAGCAGCAATCTTACCTTCAGGATCGAAAGTGCCACCATTTTGAGCACTCCATTCACCATTAGTACCCTTAAGAAGGTTGGTATACTTCACAACACCATAACCGCTTGTGAACTTAGAGAAGTTAGAATTGTCTCTTGTGAAACCATCAGTTTCTTTCTTCCACATAGACCAACGGATGTCGCCATCAACAAACTTATCAGAGAATTCCTTACGAGCGTGCATACATCCCCAGTTAGAACCCATACCATAGTCGAGTTGGTTCATATAAGCACCATTATCGGCCCAAGTAAGGTTGCTTGTAGCAGCAGCAGAGAAGAAAGTAGTAGCACCATAAGATTGAGCTTCGTCGCTATCAAGAGGGACACCCCAAAGCACTTCGTTCACATCACCACCACCTGGCAAATAAACGTGGTTATCGCCACAGAATAGGTACATATAGTGTTCAACAAGACCTGATCCTTGGAAACCAGTACCTTGGTGACGACCGATGATAGCCTCACAATGTCTTTGGCAATCAGCAGCACCATTCACAACACCATCGGTATAAACCTTAGCGTTCAAATAAAGACGAGCAAGAAGAGCTTGAACACCGTCCTTACCTACGCGACCATACACAGGAGTAGCATCGCTGAAGTTAGCAACGATGTCTTCAAGTTCTACTACAAGCCAGTTGTAAAGTTCAACACGACTCCATTGCTTAGGATTAACAGTGTTTTCGTCAACGAAACCACCCTTACCGAACAAATCGATAACCCAATAGTAGCTAAGAGCGCGAAGAGCACGAGCTTCAAGGCGATATTGAGCAAGGTCGGCAGCAGCACCAGCAGCACCGTTATCGATAAGACGGATAAAGTCGTTGCAGATAGCAATGTGCACATATAGACGAGAGTAAGTACCGAAAACGTTCACGTTATCCTTACCCCATGTACCAGTAACAAGGTCAACTACACCGTCGTCGGCATAGATCCACATCAATTCATCGGTAGGATATTCGTTCATCATAGCGATAGCACGAATATATTGTCCTGTACCATTGTCGAGACCAGAGATATCAGATGAACCAGGTCCACTTTGACCAGAAACACCCAATACTGAATAACATTTAGCAAGAGCTTGACGCACTTCTTCTTCACCAAAAGTAGCCGAAGTAGTGATATTTGGATCTTTTGGTTCTTGGTTCAAATCACCCACACAAGAAGTAGCCATTCCGAGAGAGAATGTCAAAGTAAGAACTGAAAGTGATTTATAAATATATGATTTCATTATTATTTCTTTGTTTATGCAGGTTTAACATTAGAATGTAGCCACAACACCAAGTGTGAATGTCAAAGCACGAGGATATACATTGTTGTCGATACCGCTTGCCACTTCAGGATCAAGACCACTATACTTAGTGATGATGAATGGGTTTTGTACGGCACCGTATAGGCGTAGACGAGAGAAGTTCTTGCAAAGTTCGCTCCAAGTGTAACCTACAGTGATATTGTCGCAACGCAAGAAGCTACCATTTTCAAGCCAGTAGTCGCTTAGGTATTGTTCGCTTTGGAAATATACATCGCTATCAATCAAGTTGCTCAAGTTAGCATTCTTGAATACACCAGCTACGTTTGAGCTTGTAGACATTACGTTGTTGTAAACATAGTTGCCAAGGTTAGCACGCATATTGATACCCAAGTCCCAATTCTTCCAGTTCAAAGTAGTACCGAAAGTCATAGTCACCTTAGGATCTTTGCTGTAACGGATGCGAAGGTCGTCGTCGTTGATAGTACCATCACCATTTTGGTCGACATATTCACCTTCGATAGGCTTACCATTTGCGTCATATACTTGTTCGTAAAGAAGGAACGAGTTAGCAGGATAGCCCACCATGTGAACTTGAACAGAGTTACCTGTACCACCGCTGATGCCACCAACCTTCACCATAGTACCGTCGTTGTTCAACTTAGTAATCTTGTTTTGGTTGTAAGCAATATTGTAGTTGATAGTCCAAGTAAGATCCTTCTTCACGATAGGACGAGCAGTGATATTGAATTCCACACCTTGGTTTTCGAGCGAACCGAAGTTTTGAACAAGTCGGTTGGTAGTAGCAGTACCAG
Source organism: Muribaculaceae bacterium (assembly GCA_045656705.1). Taxonomy (GTDB): domain Bacteria; phylum Bacteroidota; class Bacteroidia; order Bacteroidales; family Muribaculaceae; genus RGIG4576. The sequence continues at coordinate 48,767 of JAZORR010000026.1, forward strand.
CAGGAACGTCCACTTCGCTCAACAAGTCCTTAGATTGACGATAGTAGTAATCAAGGGCAGCAGTGATGCGGTTGTTCAAGAAACCGAAGTCGAAACCAGCATTCCAAGTAGTAGTTTCTTCCCACTTCAAGTTACGGTTGTAACCTTGAGGATAAAGAGTAGTAGTGAATTGACCGTCCTTGATGCTTGGATAGTTAGATTGTTGTTGAGAAGCAAGATACTTAGCCATATAGTCGAAGTATCCACCTACATCTTGTTGACCAGTAACACCCCAACCAAGACGAAGTTTCCATTCGTTCATTACTTCCTTCAAGTCAGCAGCCCAAGCTTCGTCGATAATCTTCCAACCAAGAGCAAGAGAAGGGAATGCACCCCAGCGATTTTCCTTGCTGAAACGAGAAGTAGCATCACCACGCATAGTGAAAGTCAAAAGGTAACGATCTTTCAAAGTGTAGTTCAAACGACCGAAGAAAGACACCAATTGAAGGTTACCATTGTCCCAGTAGTAAGGCTTAGAGTATGTAGTGCCCACGCGATCGATAGATTCAGCGTTTTCAATCAAGTAGTTGAAACCGTTCTTGTCTTGAGTGATAACGTTGAAACCAGGAGTCAAGAACTCAGTACCATTGTTGTGGCCACGAGCAGTGAATCTTTGCCAAGAGTAACCAGCAGTTACATCGAAGTAAGAAGCGATAGATTCAACTTCCTTCTTATAGTTAGCATAGAAGTCGAGAAGAGTGTTCAACTTGCGTTGGAATTGGTAGTAGTTTGTAGACGCACCATCATTGTAAGCATTCTTAAATGCAAGAGGTGAGTTGAAAGCTACAATATTGTTTTCTTCAGAACGGCTCCAGTCGTAACCAAGGTTCAAGTTCAAGTGCAAATCTGAGATAACTTCGTAGTCGAGTTGCAAGTTACCATTGCTACGCAATACATCAGAATAGTTGTTGCGATCGTTGAGCATACTAACAGCATTCATAGTAGAGTTGCTATTAAGTACACCTGCAGCAGTCCACACATTGTAACCATTGTAAAGTTCGTGAGCAGTCATCATTGGCATACCTGTTACATCAGAATATGTAAGAGTCTTCCAATCCTTGTATACAGTGCGAGTAGGGTCGCTTGCAATAGCAGCACCGATAGCACCACCATCGGCAAATTGGTTCTTGATGTAGTAACCCTTAGCGTTAGCATTCACCTTCAACTTACCACCGAAGAATTCAGGAGAAAGGTTCAAGCCCACTGTCATACGGTCCATCTTAGAAGTGTTGATGATACCATTGTTATTAGTGTAAGACACAGCCACACGGTAAGGAAGGAAACCAGTAGTACCACCGATGCTCAAGTTGTAGTCGCTTGAAACAGTAGTGCGAAGGATTTCGTCTTGCCAATCGGTGTTAGCGCTACCCATAGCCTTTACAGCGTCGCTATCGCTACCATGATATTTAGTTACAAGAGTGCGATATTCTTTTGCATCAAGCACGTCCCACTTCTTAGCAGCAGTGTTAACAAACATATTAGCTGAGAAGTTAACTTGAGGCTTACCGCTCTTACCCTTCTTAGTGGTGATGATGATGACACCATTAGAAGCACGGCTACCATAGATAGCAGTAGCAGAAGCGTCCTTAAGGATAACCATGTTTTCGATGTTGTCAGGAGCAATCATAGAAAGAGAGTTACCCATACCTTGTACACCACTGTTGTCCAATGGCACACCGTCGACAACGATAAGAGGGTCGTTGCTTGCGTTAAGAGACGCACCACCACGAATACGGATTTGACCGCTACCTTCAGGACCTCCGCTTGTGGTAACCACCACACCTGGAGTTTGACCTACAAGAAGGTCTTGAACCGATGTAGCAAGACCAGCTTGGATTTCGCTTGGTTTGATAGTAGAAACCGAACCAGTAGCGTCGTTTTTCTTAACAGTACCATAACCGATGGCAACAACTTCTTCAAGAACAGCGCTGTTAGGGTTGAGCGTGATCTTGATTTCTGTTCTACCATCCACAGCCACTTCTTGAGTAAGGTAACCAACATAAGACACCACAAGAGTGCCCTTAGCGTCGGCATCTACTCTAAAGTTACCATCGAAGTCGGTAGCCACACCTACAGCAGAGCCTTTGACCATAACGCTCGCACCGATAAGTGTCTCACCAGTTTCATCAAATACCGTACCTTGCACGGTAATTTTCTGAGCTAAAGCAGGAAGAGCCATACATAGTGATAGGAACATCACCATCAATGTCTTCCGATTCATCATTTGAAGAAATGAGTGCTTCATACAAAAATCGTTTTTTAAAAGTTTTACATTAATTTATTTAATTATTCTCTCATTTTTCTCTCTCAAAAAATCAATCAACCGTCTATGATGTGAAAACAAGCAAAAATGTGTGAAAGTTTAATTAAAGTGTGCCAAAACGAAAACTTTTGGTCCATCTTTTGCATTATACCCCTATATACACAAATAACCACGCAAAAAAGCAAGTTACTTTCTCACGCGTTGCCCGTTTTTCATTTCATCTATCTCTCTCAATCATAGGTGTGGTTAATTTTAGAATGCAAATTTAAATATATTTTTCTTTATTATGGTAAAAAAAGGTAGGTTTTTTACTCGTTTTTGCCACGAATTTCTCTAAATTCGAGCATTTCTTAAAAATATATCCTTTTACTGCCATCTAACTCCTAACTATTTTGTACTTTTGCATAAAATTTGAATGATACTCATGGGAAAATATAATTTCGACAAAATTATCGACCGTCAAGGCACAGGCTCAATGATGACCGATTGCCTAAGCAAAGTGTTCGGCAGAACCGACCTTGCTCCACTATGGATAGCCGACATGGACTTTGAAGTGTGTCCTGCCATCAGCGAGGCTATCGAAAAACGAGCAAGCCATCATATTTATGGCTATTCACAAGCACCCGAAAGCTATTGGGAGTCGATTATCGGCTGGATTAAGCGTCGCCACAACTGGACAGTGGAACGTGAGGAACTCACCTATGTGAATGGTGTGGTGCGAGGTTATGCCTATGCTCTCAATTTCTTCACATCTCCTGGCGATACTATCATAATACAACAACCTGTGTATCACCCATTTCGCAATGTAGCAGTGGGCAATCGTCGCAGAGTGGTGAGCAACGACCTTATCCAAGACGGCGACAATTACTATATGAATTTGCCAGAACTTGAGCAGATTTTCGCAAATGAAAAGCCAAAGATGATGGTGCTTTGCAACCCTCACAACCCTATCGGTATCTGTTGGGACAAGGAATCACTAAAAGAAGTGGCTCGCTTGGCAAAAAAATATAATGTGATAGTAATCAGCGATGAAATCCATAGCGATTTGGCTCTATTTGAGCATAAGCACACTCCATTTGCATCGGTAAGCGAAGAGGCAGCAGAGGTGTCAATCTCGTTTGGAGCTCCATCAAAGACATTCAACATACCTGGAGTATCGAGTTCGTGGTGTGTGGTGAAGAATCCTGAATTACGCAAGGATTTCTTCCATTGGTTGCAAGTGAACGAGTTCAGCGTGCCTACATGGTTTGCTACCGTTGCCACCGAAGCCGCTTACAATCACGGCGAGGAATGGCTAGACGAACTTGTGCCATACATCGAAGAAAATATCAAAGCAGTAGAAGACTTCTGCGCAAAGAATATGCCTCTTGTTCATCCTGTGCGTCCTCAGGCTTCGTTCCTCATCTGGCTCGATTGCTCACGCCTCGGATTGAAGCACGAAGAACTTATCGACCTTTTCGTGAATAAGGCTCACTTGGCTTTGAACGATGGTGAAATGTTTGGCAAAGGCGGTGAAGGTCACATGCGACTAAATGTGGCAAACTCACGCGATATGATACTTTGCGCTCTACACAAACTACAAGAAGCTATCGAAACTACATGACAATCAAAGACATTCAAATAAAGGATTATAACTATCCCCTTCCCGACGAACGCATTGCCAAGCACCCTCTCGCCGAGCGCGAACAGTGCAAGATGCTCGTGTATAAGAATGGAGAAATCCACGATGGTCACTTCTATGAAGTGCCTCAGTTTTTGCCTGAAAAAGCTATGCTCGTGTATAACAACACACGAGTAATAAACGCACGCCTTCGCTTCCAAAAGCCAAACCAAGGTGCCATAGTGGAAATATTCTGCCTCGAGCCATTGGCTCCTCGCGATTATGCGCAGGTGTTTCAAACTACGAAAGAATGTACTTGGCTATGCTTCGTGGGTAACTCTAAACGCTGGAAGGCAGGAAGCCTCACTCAAGTGGTGAAAGTGGACGGCACTGAAGTGACTCTATCGGCTACTCGTGGCGAACAACGCGGCAATGCCTTCGAGGTAATTTTCTCTTGGGACGGCGAAGGAATCACTTTTGCCTCTATCCTCGACGCTATTGGCGAAATTCCTATTCCACCTTATCTGAATCGTGGCACAGAGGAATCAGACTCAACCGACTATCAAACGGTGTATTCACACATAGAAGGCAGCGTGGCGGCTCCTACTGCAGGATTGCACTTCACCGATGAGGTGCTTGCCGAGTGCGACCGTCAAGGCATCACCCGACGCGAACTCACTCTGCACGTGGGTGCAGGAACTTTCCAACCTGTGAAGGCCGACCACATAGGTGAGCACGATATGCACACAGAATTCATCTCGGTGGAACGCAGTCTGCTCACAGACCTTATCAAGGCCGATGGCAATGTGATAGCAGTGGGTACTACCTCGGTGAGAACACTTGAGAGTCTGTACTACATTGGTGTAACTCTTTTGCGTAATCCAAATGCTACGGAAGAAGAACTTCGCGTGAAGCAATGGGCTCCGTATGAGGAAGAATACACCATAAGCACTGCCGATGCTTTGCTGGCTATCATCAACCACTTGGACAACAACCACTTGGATAGATATCTCGGTAGCACGCAGATAATGATAGCTCCTTCGTTCAAGTTTCGCATAATTCGTGGCATGATTACCAATTTCCACCAGCCACAGTCTACATTGCTTCTGCTCGTGTCGGCATTCGTGGATGGTAATTGGACCGAAATCTACGACTTCGCCCTTGCTCACGATTATCGCTTCTTGAGTTACGGCGACAGCTCACTTCTTTTGCGATAACACAATAAAAGGAAGGCTTTTTCGTTAGTATAACTATAATGAAGAAGTGTTTTTACATATTATATACCATTGTTGGCGCATTATGCTTGGCACTATCAAGTTGTGGTGGTGCGAAGCTTAGTGTGGCTGATGAGCAAATGGAACGCGGCGAATATCACGACGCCGCCAACACCTATCGCAAGGTGTATAACAAACTCACTCAACGCGAAGAACGCCCCAAGAGAGGCGAAGTGGCATTCAAAATGGGCGAATGCTACCGAAAAATCAATATGACTTCGCGTGCAGTGGCAGCCTACCAAAATGCCGCTCGCTATCAATATCCCGATAGTACACTTTTCTTATATCTTGCTCAGTCGCAACACAAAGAAGGCAAATATGCCGCTGCATTGAAAAGTTACGACACTTATCTTGCATTCAATCCTAAGTCGGTGGAAGCACGCGACGGCAAACGAGGATGTAATCTTGCACTTAAATGGAAAGCTAATCCGAAACGACACATAGTGAAGAGTGCCAAACTTTTCAATTCTCGTCGTGCCGATTTCGCACCGATGTTTTTGCCAGGTGGCGATTATGACCAACTCTACTTCACATCATCGAGCGAGAAAGCAACAGGCACTCATAAAAGCGAAATCACAGGAACTAAGAAAAGCGACATCTTCGTGGCCAAGAAAAACGAGAAAGGAGTGTGGCAACGCCCCGAACTCGCAGAAGGTGAACTAAATAGCGAGTTTGACGAGGGTATCACAGCATTCTCGCCAGACGGCACTACTATGTATCTTGCAAAGGCTCGCAGAGATGCCAACGCCAATACTTCGGTAGAAATCTATACATCGCAACGCTCTGAGGCAAAATGGAGTGCTCCACAAAAATTGGAAATCACAGCCGACACCATCTCGGCATACGGAGACCCTGCAGTAAGTGCCGACGGTAATTGGCTATACTTTGTGAGCGATATGCCCGGCGGACAAGGAGGCAAGGATATTTGGCGTATCAATCTGAAGGAGCGTGTGGGGTCGCTCGAAAATCTTGGTGATGTGATCAACACTCCTGGTGATGAGCGTTTCCCTTATTGGCGCGACGATAGTACATTCTATTTCTCAAGCGATGGCCACGCTGGTATGGGAGGTCTCGACCTTTTCTGTGCTGAAGTGACTCCTTCGGGGGGATGGAACATAGTAAACCTTGGCACACCAATGAATTCGGCAGCCGACGATTTCGGTATCACATTTGAGAAAGGTGAATCGGGTTTCTTCAGCTCAAATAGAAATGATGCTCGTGGTTACGACCACATTTATAGTTTCGTGCTACCTGAATTACAAATATGGATTTCGGGTTCGGTGCTCGACAAAGACGAAGAACCTGTGCCTAATGCCATCATCCGCATCGTGGGCAACGATGGTTCTAACCAAAAGGCTGTGGGTAAACCAGATGGCACATTCCGTTTCAAATTGCAACGCGGAGTAAAATATGCAATGTTGGCAAGTGCCAAAAATTATCTAAACGGAAAACAAGAGTTTGAAAGCGACACCATAGAGGAAGATGCCGAATATTATATTGATTTCATTCTTGCGGCTATGAAAAAACCTCAAGTGGTTGAGAATATTTTCTATGACTTCGATAAGGCAGTGCTTCGCGATGAATCGAAAACGGCTCTCGACGAAATAGCTCAAATACTTCGTGATAATCCGAATATCACAATAGAGATGTCGTCACACACCGACCGCCATGGTAGTCACCGATATAACAACAAATTGAGCGAACGACGCGCCAAATCGGTGGTGGATTACCTTATAGAACAAGGTATACCTGCTGAAAGACTCAAACATAAGGGCTATGGCAAGACTCAACCAAAGACCGTAACCAAACGTATTGCACGCCTTTACCCACAATTTAAAGAGGGGGATGTGCTAACCGAAGAATACATTCTTACTCTGAGCGAAGAGGACCAAGATGCCGCCGACCAAATAAATCGTCGCACCGAATTCCAAGTCCTTAACTTCGAAATGCAGTGAGGGAAAGATAAAAGTATAATAAGAAAGACCAACGCACATTCATTGAATACATAAAACTTTAAGATTAACTCACGTTTGTATATTTGACCAATCTTTCGTTAGTAATCTATTCTTCATTGCTCAATAGAGCATCCAACTGCGCTTGCAATTCTTCACGTTTAGGCAAATACAATTGATACTTTGCTGCGAATAACTGGTTTGATCATCACATTTGAGTATTTCAAAATAGTGGCTCCAAGTCAATATGTGAGACACTGTCTCACTTTTTGGGAATGAAAGATAGAACTTTCTCATATAAAGCAAGTTGGAACGACTAAAGCCCCTTCCATTCTTCAATGTAAGGTCTTTAGCAAGATTTACTAGTAACTGCTTCCCATATCCCGCTCTTACTTTTCCGCCTTGCTCAAACTCAACAATATATTTACCTGTCATCAACATAGGAAATTTCATATATTTCCCTTAAATGATTCATGCTTTATGTGATATCAGTATCTTTGGTGTGAAGGTGGTGATTGGGGGAGTGAGGAGGTGGTACATTCCTTGATTGAGGGAAGGGGTGTCCATAGCGAAGTTCATATCGTCTTCAGCGCCTCGCACTTCTATGGTGCGGGGGCGTAATTCAAAGCCCATTTGTGCATACCATTTTCGCAGTCCTTCTTCTTGTGCTATAAGCACGGCATACGCTATTCCTTGTTCACGCAAGTCCTCAAGTACTCCGTTAATCATCTTTCGTGCTAAGCCTTTTCCTTGATACTGAGGTAAGGTGGTAACACCATAGATATAGCACCCTCTTGCTCCACACACTTCATCGTTGAAAATGAAATAGTGCATCTGAGCCACGATTTTGCCTCGCTCATTTCTCACCACAGCACGAGTGGTATCGCTATCGTAGTGAGCAAAGAAATAATCGATAAACTCATCGTCATCGCCGAAACCTATCTTCCAGCCACGCTTGAGTGCTAAAACATCTTGAGAGGTAAGCATTAAGGCACTTCTACTATCCAAGGTTCTTTATTGGCCACAAGAATCTTGAAATTCTTCTTATTTTTCAAAAATTCTGCGGCAGCATCTTTAGAGTCGAAACCTCTATACACCACATAATAGACATCTTGTGAATTCTTAATTACATAAGAATATGCAGAGCCTTCGGCTTCGTTGATGCGCTTGCTGAACGAGCGTGCGTTAAACACTTGCTTGAAATCGCCCACTACTACGCAATATTTATGAAGATTGGCTGTTTCGCCATCGACAATATTCACTCGTTCGGTGACTACACGCACCGAATCACCTGCCACCACTTGGATTTGTCCCAATCGCTTTTCGCGTTCAATAAATCCACTCATATTTCTATCGACAGAAGTGTTAGCCTTACGTTCGGCAGCAATCTCGTAGGCCGCACGATAATTTTCTTCGGTGGTTTTGCACGATGTCAACAATAGAGCCACCAAAGCAAATGTCATTATATACCAAGTATTTTTCATATATTTCTGTTATTTATCTATTACCTAATTCTATTATTTCACAATCTTTTATCACGCCCTCGTCGATGGTGAGAATTACAAGCGTACGCACCACATGCCAACCTTGTTTGCCAGCTGCTCCCGGATTGATGTGCAACAAATTAAGCATACGATCGGGAACAACTTTGAGAATGTGAGAATGTCCACTAATCATCAATTGAGGTTTCTCATTGAGCAAGTGAGCCTTCACGCCTGGAGAATATTTGCCTGGATAACCACCAATGTGAGTCATCCACACCTTCACGCCATCGATGGTGAAGCACGCCACCTCCTTAAATCGTCGGCGCATCATAGCCCCGTCGCAATTTCCGTACACAGCACGCACAGGAGCAATGCTCTCCAAGCGATTGATTACGGCCTCATCGCCAATATCTCCAGCATGCCATATTTCATCGCAACCAGTGAAATACTGAATATACTTATCGTCCCACCACGAATGCGTATCAGATAAAATTCCAATTCTCTTCATCGCAATGCACGCTATTTCTTTGTCATAGTGACCACCGGCACAAGCATTTCTTCGAGAGAAATACCTCCATGCTGGAAGGTGTTGTCGTAGTATTGTACGTAGTAATTGTAGTTATTTGGATAAGCAAAGAAATCTCTATTCATCGCAAAAATATAGGTAGATGAGAGATTAGGAGCAGGAAGTCCGAAATCCTTAGGCTTCTTCACTTCATACACTTGCTTTGCGTTATAACTCAAGTTTTTACCCACCTTATATCGCAGATTGGTGTTCACAGCCTTATCGCCAATCACCTTCACTGGATTGTCGACGCAAATAGTGCCGTGGTCGGTAGTAAGCACTACACGACAATTCTTTTCGGCAATTTTCTTGATGATTTCGAGAGCACTTGAGTGCTTGAACCAACTTTCGGTGAGTGAACGATAGGCAGCATCGCTATATGCAAGTTCGCGTATCATCTTGCTCTCGGTGCGAGCGTGCGAAAGCATATCCACAAAGTTTAGCACTATTACATTGAGGTCGTAATTGTCGAGATTGCGGAAATTTTGCAATAGTTTATCGCCAGCCACGCTGTCATTTATCTTATTATAAGAGAATTTATACGGTTTGCGATAACGGTCGAGGATGGTTTGGATAAGAGGAGACTCATTTAAGTTCTTACCCTCTTCCTCGTCTTCATCTACCCACAAATCGGGGAACATACGAGCAATATCGATAGGCATCAGTCCCGAGAAAATAGCATTGCGAGCGTATTGAGTAGCAGTAGGCAAAATACTGCAATACAAGTCGTCATCGTCGATAGTGAAATACTCACTAAACAGAGGTTTCACGGCACGCCATTGGTCGAGACGGAAATTATCTATCACAATAAAGAACACCTTCTCTCCAGCATCGAGAAGAGGGAAAATCTTAGTCTTAAAGATTTCGTGGCTCATCAACGGATGGCGATCGGTAGTAATCCAATCTTCATAGTTTTTCTTTATGAACTTGCTGAAAGTGGAATTAGCCTCCACCTTTTGCATCTTCAAGAGTTCGTCCATATTAGTATCAGCTCCAGCAAGAGTAAGCTCCCAATGCACAAGATTGCGATACACCTCACACCAATCCTCAAAACTATCGGCAGAATTTATCATTCCACTAATGCGTTGAAACTCTTGTTGATAGTCGAGAGTAGCCTTTTGCGACACCAAAGCCCCAGAATGCAAGTTTTTCTTGATCGACAGCAAGATTTGATTAGGATTTACAGGCTTAATCAAGTAATCGGCAATCTTATTGCCAATGGCTTGATTCATAATATTCTCTTCTTCGCTCTTAGTGATCATTATCACAGGCACATCGGGGTGAGTGATTTTAATTTGCGAAAGGGTTTCAAGACCACTCAAGCCTGGCATATTCTCGTCGAGAATCACAAGGTCGAAACGATGCTCGGCCACAGCATCCAGAGCATCTCGCCCATTAGACACCGTAACCACTTCATATCCCTTAGCATTCAAGAACATTATGTGTGGCTTCAACAAATCTATTTCGTCGTCAGCCCATAGTATCAATCCGTTTGTCATAGTCAATCAATGTTTTCTTGTTGGTTTTCAGCCGATTTCTCCACATTTTCGACATTGTCTTGCTCTAAGAACTCAAAATACTCCTCGAAAGTGCGTCCTTCATTGAGCAATAAGTTGAAATTATCCACACTTATCATCACTTGACGCACTTGCTCTGGTATTACGAGCGAAGTGTCTTGCGAAAGCACACTCTTATAGTGTGACAACTCCTCAAAGTTAGTAAATCCTTTTATTACTAACAATCCAAGTCGTCCAAAGGTCATTTGTTCGAGGTCAAAATCTTTCACCACGAAGTGATTGAAATTGTGACGCGCTATATTAAAGAGTAATTCGTTATGCGAAACAGTATCTGTAGGATATACCATCACATACACATGTGGCACATCTGTTTCGCTCTTGAAAGGAGTCACTTGCTCATTAACCATTGCAGTAGTATCGTTGGTCAATCGAGTAGCCCAAAGCATACCACGCACATTTCCACCCGAATTTTCAAGTTTACGACCTTGCTCAGCTTGTCGGAGCATAGCCGAAGCCATCGGAGTCATATCGGTTTCGGGATAACGCTCAAGCATCTCTTTAAGAGTAGATTTGAACTTATCCTGATTGCCCTCGGTGACATAAGCAAGCGCATCGATGAACATAAACTTAGGCATAATCTTCGACATAGGATAAGTCTTCATCATCTCTTCGTAAGCCTTATGCACCTCATCGTTGTTATTATTCAAGTAATAATCATAAGCCTGTGCATACATTTGCTCTTGTACCTTGCCCATATTACGCAAGTTGTCGATATAATTCGCGTCTTGCATAGCCACGCCATATTTAGAGTCGGCAAACTCAGAGAGTATAAGCTGACGATAAGTTTCGGCCTTAGCAGTATCGCCTATACGCATATACATAAGATACATATTGTAATACACATCTAAGCGATATATATTGTCAGGGTACTTGGTGAGCAGTGCATTAAACTCATTGGATGCACTCTTATAGTCTTCGAGTTTGTCCTTCAAGATTACGCCCATATTATACAAGCCTTCCTGAATCACTTCGTGACTTGTTTGTCGTTCCTCATCGGTCTTAGGAATTTGCTTCAAATAGTATTCAACGAAATGAGGATCGTCGGCTTTGGCAAGTTCCTCCTTATTCACTTCACCTGCCACCGAATCGGTAGTAGCCAAAGCATTTTCGCCTTCGACTTCGTCGTCATTCTCAAACTCTTGAGCAATCACAGTCTTATTGCGACGGCGCCAATCATCTTCAAGTTTGCGACTACCCCATGCCTTTTGGAATGCAGTTTTACCGGCATTCTTGGTGGCAGTATTATAGAAATACCAAGAATTGTCGTTGTTGATTTGGAATGTAGACGGAGCAGCCGCGTTATTACTATTTATAGTATTACCAGCAGCCGCTTGGTTGGCACGATGTTCTTCGCGAGCGGCATTTTCGGCTTCTTCCTTCTCCTTCTTCTTGAGTTCGTCTATGATGCGTTCAGCCACCTTGGTTTGTTCTTCGAGCGAAAGCGACGAAAGATGAAGCAACGAGTCTTGCAACACCACATTTTGCGAGTACACAGCCAATTCATCAAGCACATCACTACGCAATTTCAGAGTCTTATAATTGGGATATTCTTCGCTCACAAGCGAGATACCTTCGGAATAACAAGGTTGAGCATCGACATATTTTCCTTGTGCAAAATAAAGTTCACCCAAAGCCAATTGAGCAATACCCTTCTCCACACCATTGCGAGTACTCTTATTCACAGCAAGAGTGTAATTTTCTATAGCACGCAAAGTGTCATTGCGCGAAAGGTAAAGATTACCTATTGCATAGTAAATCTGGTCGAGATAATCCTTATTGCGATCGTATCGAGTCATTCGCTTGAGCGATTTCACTTCACTTTCCACATTAGAGCCAGCATATACAGCACTTTGGCGAATGCGAGCATTCACTTTAGTGCGATAGGTAGTGCCCGATGCACTGCCTGCTGTCTTAAATGCGTTATAAGCAAGATTATTCTCACCCAAATCGGTATAAATCTGTCCCAAAAGGAAATGCAAACGCACACGCTGAGCCCCCTTAGCACTTTTAGCCGCAGCCTCGAGGTAAGGAGTAGCCTCACGATATTTCTTGCTTTTCACGTAATAACTTGCAAAAGCAAAGTTACATAGTTCCTTAGTGTGTGAATTGGTGATTTTATCGGGTTTGATATAGGCAAGCATATTTTCGGCTTCGGTAAGCCAGCCCATTGCACAATAAGAGCGAATCTCCCATAGTTTGCAATCCATCACCAAATCGGGCAACCAAGAGAAATGGCCCGAAATGTAGTGGAAGGTGGATGCAGCAGCAAGGTAATCGCCTTTCATATATTGAGACTTGGCCATCATATACCACGCATTATGCAAGAATGGGTTATATTCTTCACGCTTGAGCCATTCTTTGTCTTCCTTAGAGAGTTTGCCCGATTTCTTTTTTGGGCGTTTCTTTATAGAGTGCAGTTGGATAGCCTTCTGCATCTTCTCAATAGTACGATCGAAATTTGCACTTGGTTGAGGTGCTTTAGGATTGGAATACGCCTCAGCCGGGTGCATGAAAAGGAGTTGAGAATAATTGTCCTCGTATTTGTTTTCGAGTTCGTGAATCTGCTCATCGTAATGTGTTTCGCCATTATAATACACATTGTATCGCGTATTGAAGGCATGCCAAAAGCGTGAGCCTGCAGTATTTTTCTTTGTACTACAAGAAAACATACCACATGCCATCACCACAGCAACGCATATCAATATCACTCTATTCAGTTTCACGCTTTATCCCTTTATAATTATATTAAACGAAATACTATCCCTTTTTATTACATATCTTCACTACTCTTGCCACAATATACACCGACACAAGGGCAAGCACAATAGTGGCAGATGCTGGCACTCCCATCAGATAAGATGCAAAGAGTCCTGCAACCGAACAAACGATACTCACTGCCACCGATATTGCTATCATCGGTTTCAGTTTCACAGTGAAGAGTTCGGCTATCATCTGCGGCATAGAAAGTAACGACATCAATAGCATTATACCTATAAGTCTGATAGTCAATACCACACAAATGGCTATAGCCACAGTCATTATAGTATTCACCAATGCCACAGGCTGGCCCATAGCACGAGCAAAGTCCTTATCAAATGCGCACGACACTATCACACGATAACACGAAAAGAAGAATGCAATGAATATGGCTGTGAATATGGCAAATGCCATCAAATCACTTCTTGTGATAGTGAGAATATTACCGAAAAGAAACGAATTGAGTTCGGGTACATATCCCGGTGTGAGAAATATGAATAGCGTACCAATTGCCATCCCAAGCGCCCACATCACCGAGATAGCAGAGTCTTCACGCACTTGTTGCTTATTGGTGAGCCATTCCACACCGAGCGACGATGCCACAGCGAAGACACCTGCTATGAGTATAGGCGACACGCCAAGGAAATAACCTAACCCGAGTCCACCAAAGCACGCATGGGTGACACCACCTGTGATAAACATCAAGCGACGAGTGATGATGTAAGTGCCTATCATTGCCGACATCACACTCACGATCAACACGCCCAAAAGTGCGTTCTGAAAAAATGTATACTGAAAAATCTCCATTATTTCACTTCTTCAAGAGTAAATCCTGATTCATCCAAATCTCTCCAATAGTTAGGATACGATTTACTTACTACTTCCACATCGTTGATAATAATCCCTTTGAACTTGATAGCAGCTGGAGCAAATGCCATGGCCATGCGATGGTCGTCGAAAGTTTCGATGCGTATCACCTTTTCTTGAGGACACTTTGTGCCATCCCAGCTAAGCGACAAATCATCGCCCACAGTAAGCACATATCCCATTTTGAGCAATTGGGTACGCAAGGCTTCGATGCGATCGGTTTCCTTGATTTTAAGTGTTTTAAGTCCGGTAATATGGAAAGGTACTTCGTGCAGACAAGCAGTCACCACCACGGTTTGCGCCAAATCGGGAGTTTTACTCAAGTCTAATTCCAACTTTTCGGGAAGAGCAAATTCCTTATCGGTGTTTAAAATATCAGCACCACTTCCCCCATATGATATAATCATCCCAAACTTCTCAAAAATCTCAGATATTACCGAATCGCCTTGCACACTTGATCCATAAGGAAATAATGTGTGTAGGGTAACCCAAACTTTTGAATATAACGATGCTATCTCAAACCAATAAGATGCAGCCGACCAATCGCCTTCAATAAAGTAATATCTTGCGATATATTGAGTACCTTCTTCAAAAACGATTGTATTCCCTTCCCATTGAGTTTTCACACCAAACTTGCGCATCATACGAAGAGTCATATCGATATACGGACGCGACACCACTTCGCCTGTGAGATGTAATTTCTTGAACCCCTTCACAAGTGGAGCTATCATCAAAATGGCCGATATGTATTGCGAACTGATTTCTCCAGAGATGGAAATCTCATCGGCTTGCAACTGCTTACCCTTGATAAGTAGTGGAGGTAAACCTTCCTCACCTTCATATTGTATATCTGCACCACATTCACGCAAGGCATCCACCAACACCTTAATAGGACGTTGGCGCATACGTTCTGTGCCATCTATCGTAACCTTACGTCCCTCTTGCACAGCAAAATATGCTGTAAGGAAACGCATTGCCGTGCCTGCTGCACCTATATTCACCTTTTTGGCTTTAGGTTTCTGCAATGCTTTAAGCATGACCTCCATATCATCGCAATGCGTCGCATATTCATCGGTTAAATCCATACCCGATAGCGCCTTCAATATAAGCGAACGATTGCCAATACTCTTAGAAACAGGTAAACATATAGCTGTGTGCAATTCCTCTGGGGCTGTTATTTTATAATTCATAAGTCAATCCTAAAAATCATTTCTTAAACATACAAAGATAGCATAATTTTAACAAAAAACTCACTTTTAATTCATATTAAACGCAAATAGAAACAAAAAAGGCTTAATAATTTTCGTTTCTGCCTTAATTACACTAACTTTGCATATTAATTTATTAACAGGAAACTATGCGTAGTTTCCATAGATGATTTAATTGTGACAGAATTATTAGATGTTTTAGGTAAAGGAATCGTAACTATCAGCGATTTCATTTGTGGTTATCCTCTATTCATTTGGCTTATAGGTGGAGGTTTATTCCTATTTATATACTCAGGAGCAATTCCTTTGCGTCGTTTGAAATGGTCGATGAAAGCACTTCGCTCTAAAACGCCAAGCGGTGACGGCGAAATCAGTTCGTTCCAAGCATTGATGAGTAGTATTTGCTCAACAGTGGGTATGGGTAACATCGCTGGGGTAGCAATCGCTATCTCGATAGGTGGTCCTGGTGCTATATTCTGGATGTGGGTGAGTGCATTACTCGGTATGGCCACAAAATTCTTTGAAGGTACACTTGCCATCATGTACAAAGGTAAAGACAAAGAAGGCAATGTACACGGAGGTCCTATGTATATGCTCACCGAAGGTCTTGGCAAGAAATACAAGCCAATGGCTATATTCTTTGCATTCTTCGGGATGATAGGTACACTCTGCTTTATGCAAGCCAATCAGCTCACAGAGTCGTTTATCACAGTGCTCGATGCTCCCGACACATTTAAATTCCGCCTTATTACAGGTATTATTATGGGGGTGACAGTATCATTGGTAGTGCTTGGAGGTATCACACGCATCTCAAAGATTGCTACAAAGGTGGTGCCTGTGATGGTGGGACTTTACTTCCTGCTTGTGTTTATAATCATCACTATGAACATAGAATTACTTCCTAAAGTATTCTACAATATCGTGAGTGAAGCGTTCAATATCGAGGCTGGTTTTGGTGCATTGGCATTCATTGCTCTTACTGGTGCTCGTCGTGCAATGTATGTGAACGAGGCCGGTGTGGGTACTGCGTCTCTTATGCATGGTGCATCACGCAACACTTCGCCTGTGCGTGAAGGTCTTGTGGCAATGATAGGTCCTGCTATCGACTCAGGTCTTGTGTGTACACTCACTGCAATTCCTATCCTTATGGCTATGCAAGTTTCGCCTATCGAAGTGGAAGGTGTGAAGGGACTTTATATCGCACTCAACGCATTTGAAACTATGCTTCCAGGATGGGGAGAATATGCATTGATGGTGATTGTATTCATTTTCGCAGTAACTACAATGTTCTCATATTCTTATTACGGAACACAATGTGCGGGTTATCTATTCGGATATAAGAATGGCAAATATTACGATTATTTCTACCTTGCAATGATTGTGGTGGCTTGCGTGATTTCGCTTGACTTGGTGGTGAGCATTATGGATATGGCATTTGCTCTTATGGCTATCCCTACTATGTATGCCCTATTCCGCCTCGCTCCAAGAGTGAAAAAGGAAATGAAAGTCTACTTCGACAAGAATAAACTTGAAGACTAAAAATCTCTTTTATTCCTCAATAGGAATAGAATAAAAGATAACCACCGCCTTATCATTTGAGATAGAGCGGTGGTTTTATTATATCCTAACAGAAAATGGAGATTACACTGTAAGGATTTCTTTTTCTTTAGCAGCAAAGATGTCATCGATTTTCTTCATATACTTATCGTGCATCTTTTGAACCTTATCTTCGCCATCTTTTGATACGTCTTCAGGCATACCGTTCTTAACAGCTTTCTTCAAGCCTTCGATAGCATCGCGGCGTGCATTACGCACAGAAATCTTAGCGTTTTCTGCTTCGCCCTTAGATTGCTTCACAAGAGCCTTACGGCGTTCTTCTGTCAATGGAGGAATGCTAATGCGAATCACTTCACCATTATTTTCAGGCATAATACCAAGTTCTGAATTGATAATAGCCTTTTCGATTTCCTTAAACATTGGTTTTTCCCATGGAGTGATGGCGATAGTGCGAGCATCTGGCACTGAGATGTTTGCCACATTGCTGATAGGCACATGACTACCATAATATTCAACACGGATTCCATCAAGAATCTTAGCATTAGCCTTACCTGCACGGATGTGGTCGAGAGCTTCGCTTAGGTATTCCACAGCAAGTTCCATCTTTTCCTCAGCAGGATTCAAAAAATCTTTAACTTCGCTCATATATAATCGTTTTTAATTAATTTCGGTTAATAAACAAGAGTACCTATTGGTTCGCCATCGAGCACCTTCTTGAGGTTGCCCTTTGTATCCATATCAAATACGATAATAGGAAGATTATTTTCCTTGCACATAGCAGTAGCAGTGAGGTCCATCACCTTTAGTCCACGAGTGTACACTTCGTCGTAAGTGATTTTATCGAACTTAGTGGCAGTAGGATCCTTTTCAGGGTCGGCAGTGTAGATACCATCAACACGAGTACCCTTTAGCATCACATCGGCTTCAATTTCGATACCACGAAGCGACGAACCTGTATCTGTGGTGAAGAATGGGTTACCTGTACCGCCTGCCATAATAGCCACCTTACCAGCCTTCATAGCATCAATAGCCTTCCACTTGCTATAGTGTTCGCCAATTGGGAACATATTGATAGCAGTGAACACTTGTGCTGGTTGGCCTTCAGTTTCGAGAGCCGAGCTCAAAGCAAGTGAATTGATTACAGTGGCAAGCATACCCATTTGGTCGCCTTTCACGCGGTCTACACCCTTAGCAGCACCCGACAAGCCACGGAAGATATTTCCCCCACCTATCACAATACCTATTTGCACACCACTTTGAGCTATTTCCTTGATTTGCTCAGCATAATCCTTTACTCGTTGAGCATCAATGCCATAACCTTGCGCTCCCATAAGCGATTCACCGCTCAATTTCAGCAATATTCTTTTATATTTTGGTTCCATTTCGTAAAATATTCAATTTGTTTTCACAAATTTAACCACAAAATATGTAATTACAAAATATGTAATAAATAAATTGCGATTACATTTATGTAATAATGCTTTTATCAGTTATTTATTTTATGTCAAGATTTGTTTTTGGCACAAAAATTGTATAGGATATATACAGAGAAAAGTATGACACTAAAAACATCTTGTATTATGACACTTGATATCGAAAAAAACAAAACAGAATTTATTGAACTCCTTAAATCTACCAATCGCGATGGAGTAGACACACTTATCGAAGAACTTGAAAGACTGCATTTTTTCAACGCTCCAGCTTCGGCCGGACATCATCTCAACATTGAGGGAGGACTCACACAACACTCACTTAATACTTGTAAGGCGGCTCTTGCCATTTGGGAAGCAATGAAAGCACTTGAGCCAAGTCTCGATAAAGAAATAAGTAGAGATAGTATCATCATCTCGGCTCTGCTTCACGATGTGTGCAAAAGTGACATATATGTGCGTAGCGTAAAAAAACGCAAAAATGCTATAGGACAATGGGAAGATTCGGAAGGCTACAAGACCTCTTATAATAGTTTTCCTATGGGACACGGCGAAAAATCTGTGATTATGGTGCTGTGTGGTGGCCTTGAACTCACCGACGAAGAAATGCTTGCCATAAGATGGCATATGGGAGCATGGGCGCTCAACCTAAACAACTTTGAAGAGGAACGAAATTACGAAGTGGCAAAGAAACTTTATCCACTTGTCACCATCATTCACACTGCCGACTCGCTCGCAGCTGGAATTATGGAACGCAAAACGTATGAATTGGAATAAGGAAGAAAACTTATTTCTTTACTACCTTACGATACACCTCAAGTGTTTGGGCTGCAATAGTATCCCAATTATATGGAGTTAAATCATAGATACGGTTTATCTGAATCGTATCTATTTTTCTTTGTAGTGCATTAGTAAGGTCGGCAATATCACCACATCGAAAGAAATCGGAAGGGCTTAAGCTTGGAATTTTATTAGCTGGAATATCACTTACAAGGGCATCGATATTATAACTCATAGCCTCGAGCAAAGAGATAGGAAGTCCTTCGTGTGATGAAGGCAATACGAAAAGTCCTGCATTAGTGAGGATTTCATTAAGTTTATCGCCTTTGATGAAACCAGTGAGAATAGTTCCACTTTCACGAGCCAATGATTTCAAGCGGAGAGAATAATCATCTTCATGGTCAGCATCTCCTGCTATCACAAGTTTATACCCTTTCTTATCGACCACATTGCCCCACGCTTCGATAAGATGATGGAAACCTTTCTCTTCTACAAATCGTCCAAGAGCAAGGATATATTTCTTCGGTTCCAATCCGAAAGACGTGATATAGTCATTTTTCACTGATTTGATGGGAATAGGCACACCATTAAACACCAAGTTGGTATCCCTACGACCATAATTATGGCTCAAAATATCGGCTATCACACGAGAAATCACAATCACCTCATTACTGAAGTGAGCCTGACACCATTCACCAAATCTGAGCATAGTTTTAGCCAATCGTCCCCATTTTTTTCGGTCGTAATCTGGTCCGTGATTAGTACTCACTACTTTCAAGCCCAAAAGTCGAGCAAAGGGGATACAAAGTCCAGGACCTATAGCATGCACATGCACCACATCTGGATTGAGTGCACGGGCCTTCACTACACACCACAACGAGTGAACTATAGCCTCAAGAGATTTCTTATGTGGAGCAAAGATATCCACAAGTTTCACTCCCTTATATTCAGAAATCTTATTTTCGGGGGTTACATAACAAGAACGTCGCATAATAGTAACATCACACCCCATATCCACAAGGCGAGGATAAAGTTCTTCACAATGAGTCTCTACACCACCCTGAATATTAGGAATTCCTCGTGTTCCTATTACTACGACCTTCATGATTTCAAATTAATAAAATTACACCTAAATTCAATTATTTGATTTTAATATACAATCACCCACCTTTCTTCCATATTGAAACAAATTATGCTCAGCCTCGTATACTTTGCGTGCATCTCGACACATTGTTTCATATAGAACTTTGTCGGTAAATAAACGCTCAACGGCATCTATCATTTTATCCTCATCTTTTTCTACAACAATACCCGTAATACCATCTCGCACATAGTCATCAGTGATACAACACGGTCCAGTAACCACGAATGGTTTTGAAAAACAAGCACCTTGCACATAAACTATCTCACCAGACGCTACTTGAGGATTTTCAAACGAACAGACCTGACAAAAACAATGCTTCATATACATAAGCATTTCATCACCTTCTATATTATTAAGCACTTGTATATTATCAGGTAAATTAGATGAATCTACTCTATAATCATCACATATTATCACAAGTTTTCGTTTTGACTTAGAGAAGCATTTTACAATCCAATCCCAATCTCGATTACTTCGGCCCACACCAAGAACGAAATCGCAATTTAAAGGATTCCTATCTGTTATTTTCTTCTTAGTCTCATCTTCCTTACAATATGGGACAAAATGAATATTTTTTTCAGGAATTCCAAATTCCTTCATCAAATATTCTCTATGAGTTTTAGAACCTCCAATATAGCAAGTTATATACCCCGATTTTAGCACTTTCGAAAGCCATTTATTATACAACTTGCCAAGAAAGCTTTTTTTGGGTTTATAAATAAGATGTGTTACTGCTATCTCATTAATGGGCTTAATATGGAATAAAATATGATAATATGCTAACACTACACCATAAAAGGCCTGCCAACATAAAATTCGATTGTATTTTTTCCTATTTAGAAATATTATAAATGGATAATAAAAATAAAGAAAATACCTCACAAGATTATACCATCGACTTCGCCTTTGGTTGCTTACTAAAGCCATTTGCTCATAAGGCTCACCTATAGCAAATTCAAGACCTTTTTGGAAGTCCCAATCTTCGATATAATTTTGATCAGTCACCAAAATATTTCTACAAGCCATAGCAATATGTTATAATTCCTTACGCAAATCGCCTTGACGTGGATCTTGTCCTACATCACACCATTTTTTGTCAAGGCATATCGGTTTACCCAATATACTGCGTAATTTATTTTTCAACGCCCATTTTGCAGGGTGAATGATATACTTCTTCATCACTGGAGATGCAGTACCCACCATCCAACAATTTTTCGGACATTTGCGTACATTTTCACGCACTCGCTCTGCTTGCTCACTATTCCATAATGTAGCAAAATCGGTACAGTCGTGAATATTACCCATAGATCCTTTCCAATACTTATCTTCCATACCATTACAAGGATATACCTCACCCCAAGGATCGATAAAGAAGTTCACTGTACCAGCCTCACATGGCAACATTCTACGATTTCCCTCAATATAGTTTATAAGTCCCATATTGAAATATGCACGGAACCATGACTTTGGATGAGTTTCCTTCAATTGCCACTCAATGAGCGTCTTAAAATTGTCGCAAACCTCATCCTTGTTGGTAACTACATTATCATCCTTATGGAAATAGTAAGAATTATGGAACGATGCTGTAGCAAATTCCATACCAAGCGACTTCGACAATTGATATAGCGAAAGCATATCATTGCTATTATTATTGCTCACCGTGCAACCGAAACCGATGTCCTTCAACCCCATCTCCTTGAGACGCAACAAGGTGCGTAGTCCTTTATCGAAACCACCATTGCGACCTCTCAATTCGTCATTCTTTTGCGACAGTCCTTCAATTGAGATGCGAATACCAATGTTAGGAAATTTCTTTGCAAGTGCTATCACTCTATCTTCATACCAGCCTGAGGTGGAAATCACAATGCGAGGACTCTTTGTATAGCACACTCGCACAATTTCTTCCAAATCTTCACGCACAAAAGGCTCACCACCCGTCAAGTTTATAAACTTCAACTTTGGCAAGCAACGCAAATCTTCTGGTTTTATTTCTTCTTTTATATCAGTAGGATTCTTCCAAATATTACACATCTTGCATTGCATAGGACAACGATATGTCAATATTATAGAAGCATCTGTAGGTAAATTTCTTGTCATAACAATTCTTATAGCCTTATATTTCTTAACGAAAGGCTATACCGCAATATTATATCTATTTTATTTTTATTTGTAGATTTCTTTAATTTGTACAAAATATTTCTCTGGAGAGAAACGTTCAACCGATTTCGCTTTTATCTTTCTATTATCCCACTGAGTGACGAATGCTTGTTTTATCTTCTCGGCAAGTTCGGCTTTATCACCCGAAGTAAACACAAAGCCATCGCCCACACCTATCAATTCTGGAATACCCCCAATATTTGCACCTATCACAGGAGTACCAGCACAAAGAGATTCTATTACACTCAATGGATTATTCTCATACCATTCAGAAGGGACAACCGACGCCACAGCACCAGCAAGCAACTGACTCACATGTTCCGCATTCTGATGGCCGAGAAATTCTATATTAGTATTATCAGCAAATTTAGTTTTAAATTCATCGGCAAGAGGTCCACCACCGGCTACTTTCAACTTATATGGCAATTTCGAAGCCACATCGAGCAACGTACCCACACCCTTTTCGTGAGATAGACGACCTACATATAAATAATACTCACCACGCTCTGATGTAGGCAAGTTTTTAAGCACATCAAGTTTCACAGGATCCACAAAGTTACATACAACTTTCAACTTTGCTTTATCAAACCCACCCTGAGCCATCTTTTGTGCCATAAACGAACTTGGGCAGACAAACGCATCAACATATTGCTCAAGCATCGGTCTATTCCATTTCATAGCCTCAGCATAAGCCAATACACTTGCCACAAGACTACCCTTCATGCATCTATATTTAAGCACATTGCTCTTTTCGGTGTAGCACAATTCGCAAGGCTTGCCATCTCTCAAGCAAGAATATGATGGACAAATAAGTTTATAATCGTGAAGCGTCCACACCACTTTGCAACCAAAATCTTTTGCAATCTTGGCCAAAATTGGCGACAAATAACTATGTATATTTTGTAAATGCACTACATCGGGACGAAAATCCTTCAAAATCTTCTTGAATGATGCCTGAATGTCGCCTATTCCAAGTAATCGCTTTGCTGCTGCAATTTTATTACCAATTCCACCACCGAAACTCACTTCAGGTGCAAAATATCGGCTCCATTCGCTCTCAATATTTTCAGGATACGTCATTGCATATATAGCCACATCCCATCCTTGAGACTTTAGTAATTTCTCAAGATTGAGAGTACACACGCAATCACCTCCACGCGCATAATAAAACTTATTTACTATTAGAACTTTTGTGTTCATCAATTAGTCATCTTGTTTTTGATAAAAATATCAACCATTTTCCGAGCACAACCCACATTTGTAAGCTGCTCTCTTACATTTATACAATTTGCACGAAATAGGTCATAATTCTTAACCATTTCCACCAAATCGTTCTCATTCCAGTCATCTTTTGCAATTCCTAAATGACTTTTGGTTACAAATTGAGCTGTACATGGGAGAGTATTCATCAATATAGGAGTTCCACATGATATGGCTTCTGGAATGCTCACCATATTCAAATCTTTTGATGTATTCACAAGCAAAGCCTTTGATTTTGCAAGTATTGAAGACATTTCCCCATGAGATAAATACCCATAAAAAAACACATTCGATTTTATATTCAAGGACTCTACCAATTTCTCCAAACTTTGTCGTTCAGGTCCATCACCTATAATATTCAGAACAAAGTCTTTATATCTATTATTCTTTTGAACAAACTTCGCAAAAATCCTTATAATTTTATCAACATTTTTCAATTTAGAAAGGCGTGACAAAATGGTAAATGTGGACTCTGATATATTTAAAGGTTTTAAAACACTTCCATTTACACCATGTTCCACAATTTCGTCACTTACATTATCGCAATATTGTCTTATAAACTCCTTTGCTCTATCCGACCGAGAGACAACTAATGCCTTTTTCAATGGAGACAATGTAACCACCCAATTATACCAAATCTTTGACGGGATTTTAAAGAAAAACTTATTATGCAGAGATAGCTCCTGCCATATCACAAGCTTTTCTTTACATATATCAGCAATTAACAATGTAGACAATTGAAAAATTTCATTTGATATAACCATATCATACTTATCTACATTTTCCTTCACAAAAGTTCTTAAGTCTTTTGGGTATGGAATTAATCTTGGTAAAAATATTCTTGGGAATTTTGATTTAAAATATATAACTTTAAATGGTAAAGTTTCTTCTTCTAATGTTCGATATTCTTCAGACGCACATAAAGTAACAGTATGACCATTTTCCACAAAGCCTCTTGCAAAATTATAAATCATACAATCTATGTTAGTTTTACGCCTTGTTATCAGTCCATTTTCTGAAGTGAACAGCATTAAGTTAACAATTAAAATTCTCATATCTATTTCAATTATTATGGCTTATTTCTTAGCAAATCTTATAATTGAAATAAATGTACCCGTTAATAAAACTAATGCCAATGCCACACCCAATGCAACATAAGTTTTTGTCATAACAGGCTTAATTGCAGAATATGCTGGTTCGTATACAAATCCAAGTTCCTGATTATTATTAAGTTTCAACATTGCACTTTCACGCTTTTCAAGCAAGAACATATATAATGCATTCTTCAATTCCTTGTCACGCAAAAGATCAACATATTCTTGTTCCTTTTGTGGCAATGTACTCAATCGATTTCTACTTTTCAGATTTTCCTTGTTTGCACTGTTGTACTTAATCGTTAAGTTATCTAATGTTCTATTCACATTTTCAATAGCACTCTCACGCAAAGCATCTATTTGTTCTGTAAGTGTTTTTAATGCCACATTATCCTTTTTAGCCGACTCACTCATAGCCATACGTTTAAGGATAAGTTCGTTATAGTTTCCTATTGCAGAAGAGGCACCCGCCTCACCCAAAGATTCAACCATTGGAATAAGTGTATATTTTTTATCGGGATTCTTTAATTGCACCAATATGGTTTCGAGTATCGAACGTTGCACAGATATTGCCAACATCTCAGCATCGGTCATTTTATCTTTTTGGAAAAGAACCGATACCTCAGCACCTATATCCACAAGGTTATTATCCTTCTTAAATGAAGCTACTTTATTTTCCGCTTCATCTAATTCTTTAGATAATAAAGTTATACGCCCTTCTAAGAATTCCACTTCCGATGCTGCTGTTTCATTTCTACGACCTTTGCGTTTCTCATTATACAAAGACATCATCGTGTTAAGTATATCACGTCCTCTTTCTTTGCTTGCATCTACTATTTCAAAGTCAATTCCATCAGCTTTTTTCGACGCATAGCCCACTGTTAGAATTTTCGAGAATCCTCCTACAACCAATGCATCCCCTTGCACAATCACATCGATAGTACTATTCTCTTTTTCATCATAATTAGATGTCTTAAGCACTTGAAATTTGCCATAAGGAGTATCAAAAACACAAGGTAAAGTTGCATCTTTCTTTTCTGCAATCACCTTACCCAAAAGACCTTTAGTCGCCTTTATATTTGCTAACCCATTTTTTAATTCGACACGTACCTTGAATGCACTTTCCAAAGTATCAAATAATTGAGACGGAGCATCTAATATTATAGGTGTATTTTTATATAACAACGACTTTCCCAAACCTTTGCGTTCGATATAAGTACGATTTAGCCCCAAGCGACTCACCATTTCTTTTTTCAGTGAATACGAATCTACAATAAGAATTTCGTTATCCACAGAAGAACTACCAAAGCCACCTATTGAGAACGTACGCATAAAACTTGCCATACCTCCCATTTTACTTGCTCCGTTATCGCTATCACTTTCTATCAACATCCTTGAATATGATTCATATTGAGGCATCTTCATAGCACAATATGTTATAGCTATACCCAAAAAAACAACTGCAGATATCGCATACCATATCCATCCCTTTTTAATAGCATTCAAGTACTTAGTTAAATCTATTTTATCTTCCATATATAGTTTATTTTTCTTCAATTAATATATTCTTTTCTTTTTTTACATTTTTAACCATAGACATTTCATAACCTAACATCATCATACAAATACCACCTACCCCTTGGCAAAAAGTAGTAGCTGCAATGCTTTCTATTAATAATACAATGATTGACATTATGCCTATAGTAAAATGTATTTTCCCATTAATTTGCTGATTTAGTTTCATTCGTTTATAACACCAAACAAAGAATCCGATAAACAAGACAATTCCAACTACACCAAATTGAGCTAAACTGGGGTAAAAAGCATCACAGATAAAAGCATCATAATCTGGAGACAATCCCCATATATCATCTAATCCAAGTACATAATACAATCCAGAATAGTTGATATTAGACGAAGAAGCATGTGATGCATAAGAGGCTAATCCACTGCCCAAAACAGGATGCATCATCAATATCATAATCATACTTATGTATAAAAGAGGTCTCGCAAAAGATTCCATTGCAGTAGAATCATAAGCAACATCCTCACCTCCACTTATGAAATAATAATCTATTTTACCCCATGCAACTACTAAAATTATCCCAACAAAAAAGGCTAAAAGTAATATGTGACTTAATTTGATTTTTTTTAGCATTGTGGGACGATAGATGAACAACATATATATAGCCATTATATATTCTCCATAAAATTTAGCTCGAGTGCATGTAAGTCCTATCGTAAGTATTAAGATTGCTATAACATAATCTTTTTTAGCTAATGTGCCGTCATCTTTTACAGAAGTCAACATATACATCATAAAAGAAACTGCAGTAACATGTCCTATCAGAGAAATATGAAAAAACACCACTTCATAAAATCCTGTCACAAATAGCACTAACGACAATATGCCATTTATTAATGATATTTTTTTCAATATATATTTTTGAACTGCATTTAATCTTGGCACTATAGCATAAGCCACACCAAAATAGCAATAAGGTTTCATTTGGGCTATATAATCATAGACAAATGACTTTGGGGTATTATACGGCAAGAACAATGAGTAAATGAAGTACAAAGCCATAATACCCATTACCGCAAACAAAAAAGAATATTTCTTATAATTTCTATTAACCAACACATCAAGCATTACAAGACACATCATTACAAGCACCATCAATTCATCCAAGAATTTAACAAGATGAATACTCGGCACAAGCAATGTGAATGCTATCACAAAGATCCAGCAATATGTCTTATTTATACTTAACAACATCGTTTTTTTATTTCACCTTCACCGATAATGCTATTACAACCGATGCAATCACCGACAATGCACTTACAATCGTTGACACTACGCTCATTTTGAACGCATTATTTTGATTATACTTTGAATTATCTACCTTGATTTCGTTTGGTTCTACATATACAATATCATTTTGTTGCAAATAGAAATAAGGAGATTCCAATACATTTACATCATTCAGATTGAGTCTCACATACTTCTTCACACCATTTTCCTCTCGAATAAGAAGCACATTTTCACGTTTACCAAATTCAGTAAGATCACCAGCTTCGGCAATAGCATCAAGTATAGAATAGCGTTCCTTTGTCACATTCATTGCACCAGGATTCTTCACTTCACCAAGCACATTCACTCTATAACCGCATAACTTCACCATCACATAAGGATCGTTCACATCCTTTTCTACAATAGTTTTAATCTCGGCAGTAATTTCATCGGTGCTCTTTCCTGCAACCTTCAATTCACCTATCACTGGTAGCATTATATTACCATTCTTATCCACCACATAGGTTTGAATAGCTGGAGATGAAGTAGAAGTTACTTCTATAGCTGAAGCATAATTGGCTAAAGGCAAATTATAAGGAGCTGTAGCTGCGGGAACCTTTGAAGTGATTACAATCTTCAGTTCATCGTCTGGCACCACTTTTATGCCGTATACATTACTACCTAAACCTTGCTCCAACGACTTGCCATCAATGTTTTGAAAATAAGCAAGATTATCTTTTGATGATGAGCACGACATCACCATCATATTTAACAATACTATAAGAATAGCAAAACTAATTTTCTTCATATCTCTTATATTATGATTTCTAATATTTAATAACGCGATTTTATATGTGATTATTATATCAAATTTTCTTTTTAATCTTAGATTTTAACGACTTAGGTAATAACATTACAAAAATCATCATTACTACGCAAAAATATGCTAAATTCCACTTATCGTCAAGCATATAAAATGGAATCAGACTTGTTACTACCAAAAGTATTGATGCTACCGAACGAATATTCATTTTCAGAATAAAATAGCGTCGCACATCTACCATACGATACACATACAATGCACCAAATCCCAGCAACGAAGCCAACACCACTGCCCACACGCCCAAAACATTAATCAAGGCAAATGATACACCTACATTTACCACCAATGCCAAAACGAGAGATGGAATAGAACGCTTTGTTTCTTTCGAACATTGATATCCTAAATCTAAGAATTGCGACATTGTGCATATTGCAGTGGCTATACTCATAGGAAACAATAGATTTAGACTCTCGTTATACCCATCGTCTACAAGCCAACTATAATTAAATTTCAACATAAAACATACACCTACCACCACAACCGAAAGATAGTAGATATATGAGTTATACATTTCCGAAAAAAACGAATCTCTATCCTCGCTTTCATAATGTGTAAGGGCCATTTCCTGCCATGCCTGAATGAATATGATTGCAAAAGTATAGATTATCGAAGCAAATCTAAATGCTACTGCAAACAAACCACTCATCTCTAAGCCCAAATATTTCTGTACAAAGAGTCTACCACTACAATCCAATAAGCACCATCCTAATGCCGTAGGCAATAATGGAACAACATACTTTATTATCTCGTTCTTAATGGGACCGATGTTTATAGAAAATGATAGATATTTACGAAATAATTTGACCTTATATTCCACATAGCACAAGACTATAAAGCGTGCTAATATATTAGCCCAAAAGATTCCTTGCAGCCCTAATCCAAGCCACACCACTAAAGCCACACTCAATCCACCTATTCCAAAAGAAGATATTATCCCCGAAATAGCATAACAAGCTGTTCCGCCCACTGCCCTCGCCACTTGCAGCAACACTTCAGAATAGAACATCACCAACAGTAATAAGCATATTTCATTGATATATCTCACTGTATATAGGAAAGATAGCACTCCCCATAGCAATAGCACCACCACTGTGGATATAAGCAATTCCTTAACTACAAACGATATGATTCGTTTCCTATTACTCTCTTCAGATTCATTTATCAGGAAGCGATATGCCCCATCTCGCATTTGCAGTGTAATAATGGGTATGCAAGCTATTATTAGAGTCAAGCTCACATCGTAAAACCCCATATCTTCGGGGCTAACAAAATAGGTGTACAATGGAACCATAAGAAATGTAATTAGCCTACTGCCTAAATTCCCTATTGCATACAAACCTATGGCTTTAAAAAAACGATTAGTCCTATTTTGTTGTATTTCTTGATTCATATATTATTCACAAAAACTCTTCAGTGAAGTTTTTTGCTATTTTATTTGTTTTCTTTGCGTTATGTTTCGTAATTTTGCATTTCGCAATTTAGGCAATACTTTATTGCCATTTTTTTACAAAACATTTGCAAAGATACAATTTTTATGACTATTTCTCATTATATACAACCAAGTATTTTGGTGCTTATTGGTTTTTCATTTCTATTTGCAATGCTTTTCGTATTGCTTGAATACATCAACCTTCGTGCATTAAAGAAAAGCCAAAAGAAATCACAATCCTTGAATAATACAAAAAAGACGATGACAGAAGGTGTTTCGGTGATTATCTATGCCGATAACGATGCTTTATCGCTCGACAAAAATTTGCCAATCATCCTTGCTCAAGACTATCCCTTGTATGAAGTAATTGTGGTGTGCAATGGTAAAAACGATAGTTCAATAGATGTGGTGGAGAAATATGCACAAACTCATTCCAATCTGCACTATTCGTTCACTCCGAACGATGCGCGCAACCTATCTCGCAAGAAATTGGCACTAATGATTGGCATCAAAGCAGCGGCTTTCGACATTATCCTTACTACAAACAGTAATTGTACCCCTACTACTCAATGGATATCATCGATGGTGCGTCACTTTGCCGATGGAGCAAAGGTGGTTATTGGTCACTCTATTCCTACAGGTCACAATTCACAGCTCTCTGCTTATCAAAACTTCATCACTCAAGAAAACTGCGTGCAATATCTTTCGCAAGCCATCACAGGTAAGCCTTATCGTGGCACAAGCAACAACCTTGCATATAGCAAGGAACTTTTCTTCCAAAACAAAGGCTTCTCTCACTCTATGCACCTGCATCATGGCGAAGACGACCTTTTCGTGAACGAAATCACCACTAAAACCAATACTCATGTAGAACTCTCTACAGAAAGTACTGTAGTTGCTGAATACGATTATGTTCGCCACGAATTCCGTAGCGAAAAATTGCGACGCAATTTCACCGAGCGAATGATACGCTCTATAGCATTCCCTATCAACAGAGTCAAGGACATCTTACCTGTAGCGAGTACATTGGTGGCACTTGTAGCATTGTATTTTGGCTACACCAATTGGATAGCTATCGCATCTGTGGCATTATTGCTTATATTATCGGTGACTCTGCACCTCATAATCAAGCGAAAAGTGTATCGCATTATAAATATCAGTGACATATCAGCATTCACACCACTTTTTACACTCGTAAAACCAATCACCGAGATGTATTACAGAATGAAGAGTCGTCGCCACACCACCTACAATTACACTTGGCAACCTCTTCATAAATAACACATTGACAACCACAAAACCTATAAGGCAACCAACGATTTTACTCGCTGATTGCCTTTCTTTTTTAATATTATATGGAGATGCTCAAGTATTCAACAAACAATTGTATTCGGTCAATTTATTTTTCGCAATCGTGCGTGCTCACAGCCACAAGCATCCACACCATCTTTTCTTGCTCTTTCAAGTAACCAGTGAGCATATCGGCTGTCACCACATCATTGGCTTCGGTAGCAAGGTCAATAAGTGCTCGTTCCTTAGCAATAAGCACCTTATATGTGTCGAGCACTATACCGATGGCTTCGCCTCCACACGACACTTCGCCCACTTCCTTCACCACGCTTTGTTTCAAATATTCGCTAAAGCGATTTTCGGGTACACCGCCAAGCATAAGTATGCGTTCTGCTATCTCATCCACCTTATCGGCTGTATCGTTGTACATTGCTTCAAACTTTTCGTGAAGAGTGAAGAATCCTCTACCTTTAACATTCCAATGCAAACCTCGCAGATTGGTGTAATGAACTTGAAAATCGGCAAGCAAACCGTGCAATGCGTTCACCAAGCTCGTAAGCTTTGAGCTATTCAAATGCAAATAATCTAATGTTTTCATAATTTCTATCGATTTTATTGGTTAATACTTTTTTTGTTGCAAATATATTATCAAAATGTTCGTTTGTCAAACTGAAAATATCTATCTTTGTATAGACAAAAACTATCTATTACAAACACTTAAATAAGATTATATATATGACACTGCAACAACTCGAATATATCCTTGCCGTCGACCAGCATCGTCATTTCACCAAGGCAGCAGAACAATGTTTCGTCACTCAACCAACTTTGAGTGCTATGATACAAAAACTCGAAGAAGAATTAGATGTAAAAATCTTCGACCGTAATCGTCAACCCATCGCTCCTACTCCTATAGGCGTGCATATAATACAACAAGCCAAAGAGATTTTGGTTCAAGTGAATAATGTGAAGAAAATCATTCAAGAGCAAAAAGAAGAAGTGAACGGAAACTTCCACATCGGTATCCTGCCCACTATTGCTCCATACTTGCTTCCTCGCTTCTTCCAGAATATGGTGAAGAAATATCCAAAACTTAATATCACAGTGAGCGAGATGAAGACTCCCGACATCAAACGTGCACTTCTCACAGGCGAAATCGATGCCGGAATTCTTGCCGAACTCAACGATATGGAGATGTACAACCACACTCACCTATTCTACGAAGAATTCTATGCTTATATCGCGCGCGAAGATGCACTATTTGAAAAGAACACCATCAAATCGTCCGATCTCAAGGGCGAACTTCTATGGTTGCTCGACGAAGGACACTGTTTCCGCGACCAAATGGTGCGTTTCTGTAGCATCAATGCCAATCGCAGTGATAATCTCACCTACCAACTTGGTAGTATGGAAACCTTCATGCGTATGGTGGAACGAGGCGAAGGCATGACCTTCGTGCCAGAACTCGCTATCGACCAAATGAGCGACCAACAGAAGGAGCTTGTGCGTCCTTTTGCAATACCTTCACCAGCTCGTCACATTATTTTAATGACCGATAAGAAATTTATCCGCCATTCACTTATCGACACCTTACAAGCTGAGGTTCAAGCATCTATACCTAAATCAATGCTCAAAATAAAACCTACTCAAGTGGGCATATAGACGCTATCTATCGGGTTATAAAACCATTCAATTGCATTTTTTGTTATTCTCTGAAAAGATGCATATATCTTTGCATCAGAAAATCAAAACAACGAGAAATAAAACAAAAAAATAATAACAATTTAAAAACAATAGAAATTATGACACCGATTATTAATTCACAACTTCCTGAGTTCAGCGTAAAGGCATTCCATAATGGCGAGTTCAAAACTGTAACATCTCAAGATGTACTTGGTAAGTGGGCAATCTTCTTCTTCTACCCAGCAGACTTCACTTTCGTTTGTCCTACAGAACTTGTAGACGTGGCTGAGAAGTATGAACAATTCAAAGCAATGGGTGTAGAAGTATATTCAGTGAGCACCGACTCTCACTTTGTTCACAAGGCTTGGCACGATGCTTCAGATAGCATTCGCAAGATTCAATATCCTATGCTTGCCGATCCTACAGGTGCACTAAGCCGCGCGTTTGGCGTGATGATCGAAGAAGATGGTATGGCTTACCGTGGCACATTCGTGGTGAATCCAGAAGGTAAAATCAAGGTTGCCGAAATCCACGACAACAATATCGGCCGCAATGCCGACGAACTCCTTCGCAAGGTAGAAGCTGCTCAATTCGTAGCTACTCACGATGGCGAAGTTTGCCCTGCAAAGTGGAAGAAAGGTGAAGAAACATTGAAACCAAGCATTGATTTAGTAGGAAAAATTTAATTGTTTCGTTTCGAGGCGTGGTTTTCTGCAGGAAATCACGCCTCACTTTCTAAATCACCCCAAATCCTAACTACTCATTCCTAACTCCTAACTAAATTACTCTTATGCTTGACTCTAACATACTAAACCAAGTGCGTGGCATATTTGCCAACCTTGACTCTAATTATACTCTTTCGGCTTCTGTATCTCAAAACAGAGAAGAAGCAAGCGAAATCACAGCGTTCATCAACGATTTCGTAACTACATCACCAAAACTTTCGGCAGCATTTAATGATGCAAGTGGCAACACTCTCGAATTTTCGATACTCAAAGAAGGTGTTCCTACTGGCATCAAGTTCCGTGGCATACCAAACGGACACGAATTCACTTCGCTTTTGCTTGCCATTCTCAATGCCGATGGTAAGGGGAAAAATCTTCCAGATGAAATGATTGCTCGTCGCATCAAAGCACTCGATGGTGAGGTAAAATTGCAAACCTATGTTTCGCTCACTTGCACCAATTGCCCCGACATCGTACAAGCACTCAATATTATGGCTATCATCAACCCTCGCATATCACACGAGATGATTGATGGTGCTCTTTTCCAAGATGAGGCCGACGCTATGAAAATACAAGCTGTGCCTACCGTCTACGCCAATGGAAAAATGCTCCATGTGGGACGTGGCTCTCTTGGCGAACTACTCGAAAAACTTGAAAAAGAGATTGGCTCAGCTACCGACAACACTTTCGAAGCCATAACTCGCCACTATGATGTGGTAGTGGTGGGAGGTGGTCCTTCTGGTGCTTCTGCTGCCATCTATTCTGCACGCAAAGGTCTGAAGGTGGCTATTGTTGCCGAAAACGTAGGCGGACAAGTGAAAGAAACTGTGGCTATCGAAAACCTAATCTCTGTACCTCACACCACAGGAGCTCAACTTGCCAATTCACTTCGCACTCATATCACCGACTACCCTATCGATATTTTCGAAAATCGTCGCATAGAAAGTGCCGATCTTAAAGGTAAAGAAAAGAGCATTACAGCCGTAGGTGGTGAAGTGTTCACAGCTCCAGCAGTCATCATTGCCACAGGAGCAGGATGGAGAAAACTTGGAGTAGAAGGCGAAGCCGAATATATAGGTCGTGGAGTGGCATTCTGTCCTCACTGCGATGGTCCTCTTTACGCAGGAAAACATGTAGCAGTGATAGGTGGTGGTAATTCAGGTATCGAAGCTGCTATCGACCTTGCAGGTATTTGTTCTAAAGTCACTGTGCTCGAATTTGCCGATAGTCTTCGTGCCGACCAAGTGCTACAAGAGAAGGCTCGCAGCCTAAGCAATGTAGAGATTTTTACATCGTCACAAACTACACAAGTGATTGGCAATGGCGAAAAGGTGGTGGGAATAGAAGTGAAAGACCGACTCACCGACGAAGTGCGTCGCATCGACCTCGATGGCATTTTCGTTCAAATAGGACTATCAGCTAATAGCAAACCTTTTGCCGGCCAACTTGAAACTACTCGCATAGGCGAAATCGTAATCGACGCTCATTGTCGCACATCACTACCAGGCGTGTATGCTGCCGGCGACGTATCGAGCGTACCTTACAAGCAAATCATCATCGCTATGGGCGAAGGTGCTAAAGCCGCACTCACTGCATTTGATGATAGAGTCAGAAATATCTGACAATCCTTCTCTATATAAACCAATAAAATAGCCGAGCAAAATAATGCCCGGCTATTTTATTATTCACTAACACACAATTATTACTCTATCGGGTGAGATCAATTTTCAATCCTTCGTTGGCGAGGGTTACATCTGGAAATTCTTCAAGAGCTTCGGTGCGAAAACGAGTGGTATCGTGATACTGCGATGAAAAATGCCCCAATATAAGATGCTTCACACCTGCCTCACGAGCCACTATGCCTGCTTGGCGTGCTGTGGTGTGACCTCTCTGCGATGCAGTTTTGTGCTTATCGTCGGCATAAGTAGCCTCGTGATATAACCAATCTACTCCCTTTACAGCCTCTATCACCTTCTTTGCCATTACAGTATCCGAGCAATACGCATAACTTAGCGACACGTCGGCAGGTTTGGTAAGCACAGAGTTTGGTATCACCGTTCCATCTTCATTCACAAAATCTTCACCATCGCGTATATCGTTCATCTTATACATCGGCACACGATGATAATCACACATTTCGCGATTGATATGTCGGCGTTTAGGTTTTTCTTGAAAAATAAATCCTACTGCAGGCACTCGATGCTTTAGCGGGAAAGTACTCACTGTGATGGCATCATCTTCGTAAATCACGGCCTTATCATTAGGAATCACATTAAAATTCACCTCAAACGGCATATCATAGGCAAAAAATTCAAGTGCATTCTTAAAAAAATTGGCTCCTTCCTCAAAAATGTGTATAGTCATCGTGCCTGTCTTCCCGAGCAAAGCAAGGGTAGATAACAAACCAAGCAAACCAAAACAATGGTCGCCATGCAAGTGACTGATAAATATATTGTTTAATCGTGCAAATTTTAGTTTGAAACGACGCATTTGCAATTGTGTTCCTTCTCCGCAATCTATCATAAAAAGATTATCGCGAATATTCAACACTTGCGACGACTGAAAATGCTGCATTGTGCATGTAGCCGAACCACATCCCAATATATTGAGTTCAAATTTATCCATATTACAAAGTTAACGATAAAACGCTTATTTAATAAACATTTTTCGCTAAAATAGGGAAAATGATAACAATTTATAACCAAAGTACTTATAAAATGTTAATAATGACATTTTTTTAGTCTAAAAAACAATCAAATTCAAAGATAATTTGTTAATTTTGAACAAGTTTTTTCATAGGATTAGATTTTTAAGGTTTTTGTGTGTGCGGATGTTGGGAAACACCCGCACTTTTTTTTGAAATTATATGAATGGATTGTGCCACAAATTGGTTATATTTGCATTTTATTTAGAAAACGAGAAAGCAAGAGATATGATTATTTCAAAAATTAGATACTCATTTGTTGCTATTTTGATGTTTTTTATGGCATCGTGCAGTAGTAAAACGGCTAAAACGTCAGAACTTGACAGCGAAGCCCGTCAGCGTGGCATCATTGCAGCAAAGGCTCTGATAGAAACCAAGCGCACCGATGTGATAAAGCTCGAAGCCACCATATTAGATGCAAAGGCCATACAGAGCGAATACATTCTGAAAGGTGACACATTAGCAGCTAATGCATTCGACGAAGCATTCCGTCAGTATGTGGAGGCTAACGATTCTATCCTTGCTAAAGAATTGTTCTAACGCTATTATTTCAGAATTATGCGTGGTGCGTGGAGAATCATTATGAGCATTATAGTGCTATGCACATCGGCAAGTTGCAGTGCCGTGGATTATAGTCGTGAGGCGTGTCGCAAGATACTTCTCACTCAAGACATCGACTCTATTGCCATCGATAGCATTTATGCTGGATTAGACTCTATTCTCAGCCCCGAAATTTTTGGTCGCGACATTGCTATGGAGGCGGTGGCAATGCTTGAATGCGACACTATCGAGGTTGATGCCTCTAACCTAAACCATCGCATTAGCATCTTACGCAAAGTGATAGCCAAGCGTGGTATTCCCAAGCATAGTGCAATGTTCGCCGAAGGGGTACAAAGCTACATCGATAGTTTACCGATAGAGCAACAAATGAAACTTTACACTCGCATTGCCACTCCAGCACAAATGGGCAATGCCTTACGCATCGACAGATATAGTGGTGTGGCCGATTCCACCATTCAAGCTAGTGTAAATGCTTTGCGACTGATATATAATGAGGAAGAAATGAACACTTTCCTCAAATATTACAATAGATAAAATAATATACGAATACAAGGTTTTTTAAAAAATATATTTTCTGATATGTTGTCTTTTAACGAATATCTCGATAAAGTGAATGATGCAGTGGCAAGTATATGCTACCCTCAAGAACCAAAAGGATTGTACGAACCGATAGCCTACACTATGAGTCTCGGTGGCAAACGCATTCGCCCTTCGCTCGTGCTTATGGCAAGCGATGCTTTCGGCAAGAATGCTCATAAGGCTTTGGCTCCTGCTGTAGGGGTGGAATTGTTTCACAATTTTACACTACTTCACGACGATGTGATGGACAAGGCCGATGTGCGTCGTGGCAAACCTACTGTTCACATGAAATGGAATGCCAACACTGCTATTCTTTCGGGCGATGCTATGCTCACTATGGCCACTCAATACATTTCTAAGGCTCCTGTTGAGGTGATGCCTGAGGTGATGAAGTTGTTCAATAAGACTGCTATGGAAATATACGAAGGCCAGCAATATGATGTAGATTTCGAAAATCGTATCGATGTTACCGAAGCCGAATACATAAATATGATTCGTCTTAAAACGTCGGTATTGCTCGGCTGTGCCTGCAAAATAGGTGCTATCATCGGTGGGGCCACTCCCGAAGATGCTCAACGCATCTATCGCTTTGGCGAATACATTGGTCTTGCTTTCCAATTGCAAGACGATATGCTCGATGTCTATGGCAACGAGAAAACTTTCGGAAAGGCGATTGGTGGTGATATTATGAATAATAAAAAAACCTTTATGCTCATCAAGGCACTTGAACTTGCACAAGGCAACGACCACATCAATCTTATGAATTGGATTAATGCCGAAAATCCCGATAGAGACGAAAAGGTGGCTGCTGTCACCGACATCTACACTCGCTCAGGTGCAAAACAAGCTGCCGAAGAACGCATTGCACAATACACTGCAAAGGCTCTGCTCACTTTGAATGATATCAATATCGATGAGGAAGCGAAAATGGCATTCCAAGCATTCGCCGAAATGCTGATGACTCGCAATAAATAATTGACTGTTATGATAGACACCCACACTCATCTCTATCTTGACGCATTCGACGACGATCGCGACATTGTGGTGGCACGCGCACTCGATAATGGTGTGCATCATCTCATATTACCCAATGTAGACCTAACCACCATCGAGCCTATGCACACATTGCACCACAAGTATCCACAATGCACATCTATGGCTATGGGATTGCACCCTACCGAAGTGAATGCCGATTGGCGTGAGGCTTTAAAAGAGGTGGAGAGTTGGTTCGACAAAAACCAATATGTGGCTGTGGGCGAAATAGGCATCGACCTTTATTGGGACAAGACCTTCCACAGCGAGCAAAAGCAAGTGCTCGACACCCAACTTCATTGGGCTGAAGATTTCGGATTGCCTGTGATTCTGCATTGCCGTGAGGGATTGGACACTATTCTCGAAGTATTCGACCAATACTCTGGCACATTGCCAAGAGGCGTATTTCATAGTTTCTGTGGCAATTGCGAGGATGTGCAACGCATTCGCCGTCGTGGCGACTTCTATTTCGGCATCAATGGTATCGTCACCTTCAAGAAATCGCAAATTCCAGAGATATTACCCGAAATAGGCATTGAGCGAATACTACTTGAAACCGATTCGCCATATCTCGCACCTGTGCCAAATCGTGGCAAGCGAAACGAGAGTGCTAATATCCCACATATCTGTCGCTGCATTGCATCACACTTAGGTCTATCAGAGGAAGAAGCCTCCCTCATCACCGACCAAAACGCAAAACACCTGTTCAATCTCGCTGATTAAACTATTATATATATCATAAAAGGCGTTGTGATTCAGTTTTTTTTCTGACACAACGCCTTAATCATTTACTCAATGCGAGAAACTTACTTTGTAACTGTGATAGTGCGAGGGTTATAGTTCCATTTCACACGCACCCATAGTGTGTGAGATGCCTCATCATAGTAATAAGTACCATCAGCAAGTGACTCTTTCGACTTGGCACGAGCAACTTCGCCATTGCCCCACTCCACTTTCTTAGGAGCATTTTCCACTGCAATCATCTCGAAAGTGAAATCACGCTCTGCTGGCATATTTTGATAGCCCCAACCTTCAGTATCCATAGAGATAGCAAGATATTCAGCATTTTCGCGAGCTACAAAGTTGATAAGTTGGTATTTCTTTTCCTCGATAGTGCGAGTGCTTGTGCGATCGTCATCGAAAAGTGAGTATTCGCTCTTCTTTGCACCTGTGAAATACTTCACAAGGAAACGAGAAGCATCGTAGGCCTCGGTGCTACGCATTGCATAATCGGCCATAGGGATGAATGCACCTGCCTTGGCAAACACAGGTATGGTGTGCAACGGAGCAGCACATTCAGCCTTCACAGGACCTACGAAATTCACCGATGGATTCTCTATAGAATACCACTTGCCTGCAGGGAAATACACCTCACGCGAAGTCTTTCCAGGTTCTATCACAGGAGCCACAAGCACATTGCGTCCCCATAGATATTCG
Source organism: Muribaculaceae bacterium (assembly GCA_045656705.1). Lineage (GTDB taxonomy): Bacteria > Bacteroidota > Bacteroidia > Bacteroidales > Muribaculaceae > RGIG4576. Next base: position 88,892 of record JAZORR010000026.1, read on the forward strand.
TCTTCGATATCGGCTGTAGTGGCATCTTTCTTTGTGTCGTAGAAGTTGAGAGGACGCACAAACGGAGCACCACTCACTGCATTTTCGTAAGCGAGCGAATAGTTGTAAGGCAACCATTCATAGCGCGCCTTGATTATATTCTTGAATGCTTCTTGATAGCCAGGAGCTGTGTAATGATATGGCTCGGCCTTCACTGTACTATGTGTACGGAACACAGGGGTGAACAATCCCAATTGCAACCAACGTGCATACAATTCTTCATTTACTGGATTTGCAGGATCCACGGCAAATCCTCCCACGTCGTGCGACATATATCCGAAACCACTCAACGCACTATTTATCATTATAGGCACTTGTGCTTGCAATCCACCCCACGAACGGCTCACGTCGGTACTCCATGGGAACACCGAGAAGCGTTGCAATCCTGCTGTACCACCACGCATAAGTGTCATCAATCTCACATTTGGATATTCCTTCTTGAAGCCGTCGTAGATGATACGGCTCCATTCATTACCATATACATTGTGATATTCACTTGCAGTTTCACCATTGTGGTGACGAATTGTGAGCGGATGCACTTCTGGTTCGCCAAGATCGCCCCACCATCCACTTACACCTTCATCAGTGAGTTGTTTGTATCTATTCCACAACCATTCGCGAGTAGCAGGATTGCTCACGTCAAACATACCAGCTTCGCCCACCCATGTGGTTACATCGTGAGTGTTGCCAAGTGAGTCAAAAGTGAGATAACCTGCAGCCTTAAATTGGTTATAATTGTCGATTGCACCTATTTTATTTATATAAGGTTGAGAAATAATCACAGTCTTCACGCCATCGGCTTTCAACTTGGCAAGCATTGCCCTGTGGTCGGGCCATTGAGTCTTGTTCCACTCGAGGCGTCCCATATCGGTTTCCTGACCATACCAATAAAGGTCGAGCACAATACCATCCACAGGATAACCTTCTCGGCGAAGCGTATCTATCACACCTTCGGTTTCGGCTTGAGTGCGATAACCATATTTTGAAGTAATATAGCCTAATGCCCAGAAAGGAGCCAACTCTTGACGACCGGTGAGAGCAGTGTAATTCTTCACCACACCTGCAATGTCGCCCGATTCCGAACCGATGAAATAGTACGACACAGGAGTCTTGCTATCGGTGATATATTCCACAGGATTTTTCAACACCAACTTCGAAGCAGTGTAGTCATCGAAATACACACCATATCCAAGCGATGAAATATAGAAAGGTACAGTAATATTCATTTGCGATGTACGGTCGCCCTTGCCATAGGCATAATTTTGCTTGTTGAACATCACCATAGTGTCACCCTTCAGGTCATAGCTCACACCACGCTCACCACATCCGTAAAACGACTCCTCATCACGACTCTTAAACGAAATCACTCGCTCCTTGCCTCGCTTTTCTATTCCCGATGCCTCTTCGAGCAAAGTATTCTTGCCACGCTTGAACGAAATAGCCGAAGTAGCCTTATCCACCACCACAGCATTACCATTGCGTAGAGCCAACACTACATTGCCATCGGCCTCATACACATCATATTTCACTCGGGTAGAAGCCATAGCCACACTCTTCGATGCTTTTTCGGCCATAGCATCTTGCATTTCCACCTTTACTATCTCATTACTATAAGGAGTAATCACCTGCTTGCCATTCTTCGACACCACCACAAGTGAATTACCACTCTTTTCAAAACTCAGCACCTCGCCCACAAGAGCAGCATTGGCAGAGTTGCCACCCACGACCGCCATTAGGCAGCCCAAGATTAGTCCTTTAAAATTGCGAATCATCGTTATCTCGTTATTTATTATATTCTTATTTAAGGTAACTTATCAAAAGTGTTGCAAAGATAATCCAAATCACACCCTTACACAAGAAATCAACGAAACTAATTCTATTTTTTCAAAAAACACCCAAACTCCACACCCACTAAAAACCCACGAGACTTCATCTAAGGTGAGCTGGAACTTCAGTCACAATTATTTTTAGTTGTCTTAGATGTCCTATTATACTCGCCTCCGCGACACCCAAAGACGCGAAAGGAATATCTAACGCACTCGCTGAAAGCGAGAAATTAAACAGCCCGGTGCAAGCGAAGCGACACGCTGGGTATTGATGCCCCCACAAAGGATTCGGGCTGTAAGCCCAACATAAATCCCCACACCAAATATTAGGGACACACGGCTCGTGCGTACGCCGATAACGCTACCTGAAAGGAAAAAACGCAGAATGCGTTTCATAGTGTAAACCCTATGATGAGCGAAGCGAATCTTAGGGAACACGATCCTCCCTCCACTCCCACAACCTCGACGAGGTTGCACTCGCCTCACCTAAAATAAGGTCTCTCCTGCCTCACTGTCCCAAAACTCCACACTCCTAATTCCTCACTCCTAACTATATATCCCTCCACACTCCTAACTAAAAACCTTTCTACACAAAAAACACACAAAAAGGGCCACTCCTTTCGGAACAGCCCTAACAACTTGTTTTTAAACAACCGGTCTCTCGTTATCTCGCGACAATAAGAGACTTTGTGACTTAGGAGACAACCAAGCCCCCTAAGCCTAAAAACGCAAGTTTGAACTTTATATATTATCTGATATATTCAGATGAACCACCAGCGTAGAATAGACGAACACTGCTCATAGAGTTGTTTGCAATCAAAGACTCGCGAAGATATGCAAGATCCTCTGCAGTAACAGCATCCTTAGCACGATTAGTCTCAAGTGTTACGCTACTCAACTTTGTTGTACCGCTCATTGTCAAATTTGTCAATGGACAAGCTGCAGCAAACATAATGTTAGGAGTCTTGCTGTTGAAGTTACAGTTTGTGAAATCCAACTTCGCTGTAGCTGACAATGGGTTGAAGTATACCTGCTTCTTGTAAGGACTGCTCTTGAACTCGCAATTCTCAAACTTCATAATTGTGCTTCCACCCTCAAATGAAAGAGGCTTGGTCTGTGAACCAGAAACTGATGTCGGAGAGAACAAGCAATCCTTTGCATATAAACTTTTGCAACCGCCCTGAATTGCAAGATGACCCTCTGTAGAAAGATTGTCGGCAACTGCTCCGCTAAATTTCACGTTATCGAATACAATATCAGAATTTATACGAGCATATACCTTGCCATTGATTGTACCATTCTTAATAGTTACATTTTTATGAATGTTGATCATAGGCAATGTCATTGACTTACCATAAAGGTCAATAGTTACATCTTTTTGCAATTGATAGTTTGCATCATATGTAATATCATCAGTCAACACGATGTAAGTCTTATTAGCAGCAAGTGCAGCAGTAAACTCATCCCAAGTACTTACAGCAGTATTGGGATATTGCACACCATTAATTACCACAATACCGACAGGTTCTGTAACTTCACGATGGCCACCTACAAATTCGTTATCGTATGGACCTACGTAAGTAACAGCATCGCTACCATTGATAGTTTGCGAGAAGTTATTATCCTCTACAACGCAATTCTCAATAACAAGCGTTTGATTGGCCTTAGAGTTAACACAGGCTACAAATTCGGCATTGGCACGCTTACCACTATTCGAAGAGTTGATACCTACGATGGTACAATTCTTAACCGATGAATTGGCAATTATGTACTCACCATTAGCAGCACCTTGGAACAAACCAACCATACCACCAACGTTACCACCATCGGCAGTGTTAGCCGAGCTAATGTTACAATCTAATATATGGCAGTTGTTAATAGAAAGATTTGAACTTACACCGTCGTGTGCAATAAGACCGGCAACTTTGTTGTTACCAACAAAAGTAGATTCCTTAACAGTTACATTATCTATCGTAACAGTACCATAGAATGTACCTATAAGACCAGCGGCATAGAAGTCACCAGTGTGACCAGTAGGCATAACTACGTTGGCACCCGAAATAGTAAGGTTTTTGAAAGTTGTAGTAAGAGCAACATTGCCAAACAAAGCAGCTTGAGGTTGACCATTATACTCTGTGATAGTCATACCAGTGATAGTTTTGCCTTGACCATCAAATGTACCATTGAAACGATTTTGTCCATAACCAATAGGCATCCATTGAATACCACTAAGATCAATATCATTAACGAGCTTGATAGTTTTATCTTTGAATGACGATGTACCGGCATTTACAGTTGATGCAATCCATCTCATACCATAACCATTGAATACATAGTACTCACCATCTTTCATACCTACACCGTTTCCTACCATCTCATATCCATTGAGGATGAGCTTACCGGCACCATTATTGTTGTAAGGTTTACCAAAGAGGTTGTCATACCATACAGTCTCACGCGCCACATTGGTTGTAACTTTACCGGTAAACTCGCAGTTGGTAAATACAACATCTTGACCACCATTATGCCATACACCGGCAATACCACCAATTTCTTCAGCCTCTTCCGATTCTTCGGCTTTGGTAATTTCTACATTACCTGTGCAATCACAGTTTTCAAACTTGTTACCATAGTGAGCGATACCAAACAAACCACCAACGTCGCAAGTAGAACCCTTAACATCAATATTTGAAGTAATGTTCTTGAAAGTGTGAGTACCTTCGCCATTGAAACCAACTACACCACCCACATATGTGCGATATGCAGTACCATTTTCAATTGAGTTAGCCTTTACATAACTGCCTTCTGCAGCTTCTACTTTTACGTCTGTCCAATCAGCATAAGCGTTCTTACCACCAACTGCACCTACATAAGCCATACCATTAACTTGTACAAGACCTTTCACAGTGATATTAGTATACTTAGAAGTATAAGGTTGACCAGCTACTACACCCACATTTAGGCGAGCTACCACTGTTGCATTTTCTACTGTTAAGTTCTTGATTTCACCATCATGAGTAACACCAAACAAACCAGCATTAGAATCGCCTGCCATTTGCACATTCAAGTTATGGATAGTCTTTCCATTACCATCAAATGTACCTTTGAATGGATTTGAAGCATTACCTATTGGAGTCCATGCTTGATTTGCAAGATTGATGTCATTTGCCAACTTCACTGTAACACCTGCAAGACTTTCAGCTGGAGCTAATGCACGAGCTTCTGCAGGAAGTGTACCATTTACAAGGTTTGCAACCCAAGCAAGTTCTTCGGCTGAAGTAATGATGTAATCATTATCTTCGTTCTTTTCAGGCTTAGCCACTGACTTACCATCCCAAATATTTACAGTTTCTTCACCAGCGTAGATTGGGTTAACAATTACAGTGAAGTCTGTTTGGTTAGTCAATAGGTTACCGATTACATTAGTACGATAGTTGCGTTGAATAGGAGCATTAGGAACAGTAAGAGTGATATTTTCATTCAAACCAGTTTCCATTTCCATCTTTAGGTTAGCTACAATTTGTTCTGCTGTTGGAACAAGAACATAAGCAGTAGCAATGTATTTATAAGTTACCTTATTTACATCTTCGCCTAATTCCAAAAGAGTTTCAGTGAATTCAGGGATTCTGTTCCATGCGAAAACTACAGCATTACAATTTTTTACATCTTCGTTTGGAAGTTCTGTCAAAGCATTGTAAGTTAGTGCAGCATCTTCAACAGTGATTTGAGATTGTAGTCTTACTCCATTATTATTAAATTTGATACCAGCTTGCTCTGCCCAAGTGATATCATCGGTAGTAGTACCGAAGTTAACTTGTGCGAAAGGACGAGTCAAGTAAACTTTGTGATTTTGTGCACCTTCAACGCTTTCGATGCGATAAACAGCAGTAAATGCGTCTAAGTCATCGTTATTAGCAGTAGTACCTACTGCAATACTTTGCAAATTTTGCGCATTATAAACACTGTCCTTTTGAGCCCAGAATACGATGTCATACTTTTGACCTTTAACAAGAGGGAAACCTACAGTAGCAGTCTTACCTGTGATAGTTTCTGGATCATTAATCTCGTTTGTCCAATTGTCAAGAGCTGGAAGTAGAGTTTTTGTACCATCGTTTGCTACTGAATACACTTCATAATAAAGTTTATTCACTCCACTACCATCGCTGATAGCACGACTTGCAGATGTGCCGTCGTTAAGTTCTACTGTGAACTGAACCAAACTTTCGCCACCTACTTCAGGTGATACGACAGCTTCGTCGGAACAAGAAGTTGAACACAACAATGCCGCTGCGCTCAACAAAGAAAATAATACTTTCTTCATACTTCTTTAGTTTTTAATTCGTTAATAAAAAAAAGTTATTGTAATGTTTAAAATATCCCATGCACCATATATTCTTAGCAATTAGTACACATAAGAATATAATTGGGGCAAATATACAAAAAAATGTCCACTCCACCCCCCCCGCGAGTTAATATCTGTTAACTCGCGGAAGAATTGTACACATTTTCCCCTTTCACCCACCCAAAAATCAAATATCCAACCCAATTCCCACCATCACACCCATCTCAAACACCACCACCATCTACACAGCCCTTATTATCTTTTAGATGTCTTAATTGTCTTAGATGCCCTATTATACTCTTGTCTTCGCGTTACCACCCACTAAAGCAGAACCACCCGAAGGAGTGTTTTAGTCGTTGATTATCAAAAGGAAAGTAGGGACGCACGGCTCGTGCGTCCGCCACAAAAAATAGGGAACTATAACTTTGTTGGCACAATGAATTTAGTCCGAAGGACTGTTTTTATTAATAGCCGTATGCTTTTAAGCTTACGGTAGGTTGATAATCAAATAGTTGCGTCTGCGAAGACGCGAAAGGAATATACACTATAATACCAAATGAGGAATTCACCTATTGTCATAAAAGAAAAAAGCCCGTAGGGCTTCATCTAAGGTAACCGGGTACTTCAGTGCCCGGCAAATCCATCCATGAGGAAGCGTGCCTTTTCGGTACGCCATCTAACACTCCTCACTCCTAATTCCTAACTCCTCCCTCCTCACTGATAAAAACTTTTTTTCACCGTTATCCTTTTTAAGGAAACTTTTCGATAAAATGTGTTGTATCTTTGCAACCGAATTACACACTCGGCGCATCTAATGCACAGAAAACAGAACAATACAATAGCCTTGCGCGCGGCTATGCATGTGTTCCTTTTAAATCAGCCTATGGACTTGTTCCAAATTTATTATTAACTAAATTAATCATCGAAAAATATGAAATCATTGCTTATCGGGGCTATTAGCCTTGCTATACCTTTGTGCGCCCTTGCGCAAACTCCTGCCGACACTCTCGGCAACGATATAAAACTTAAAGAAGTGGTAGTAAATGCCAATTCAGTGATAAACAAAGCCGACCGTAAACTCCTTATTCCTAATGCCGAACAAATTAAAGGCTCTACTAACGGAGTGGATTTGCTTCGCAAACTTAATGTTCCTTCACTCATTGTAAGCCCTATCGACCAATCCATAAAACTCGCTTCAAGTGGGAAGGTTGACCTACGTATAAATGGACGACCAGTGAGCGAAACCGACATTCAATCAATCAACCCTAATACTGTGGTTCGAGTAGAATATCACGATAATCCTTCGCTTAGGTTTGGTGACGCCGAGATAGTGATAGACTTTATCATAAAAAATCCCACTTCAGGTGGAAGTTATTACACAGGCATCATTCAAGGGCTAAATCGTGGATATCACGACAGCCAACACACGCTTAAACTAAATTATAAGAAATCGGAATTTTCTATTCAAAACAATTTCCAACCTCGTTGGAATTTAGGACAATGGCGCGACAACGTTGAATATTTCACTCGCCCAGATGGTTCTCGCTATGAACGAGTGGAAGAGGGAGAAAAAGCCAATTCCACAAGAATCACCAATTGGACTGCAATAAGTTACTGCTTTACCGATCCCGACAAACAATTGCTTTGGGTGCAAGCAAGGGCATTCCTCGAAAACAACAAACATAGCGATTATAGGGGTATTCTCACAAATACCGACACTGACGAACGATTTAAAATGAACGATATAAACTCAAATATGAACATTAATCCTTCACTCGACATCTATTACCAACGCTATTTCAAGAAAAATCAACTTCTTATGCTGAATGTTGTGGGTACTATCACTCCGAGCGAGAGCAATCGCATTTATTCAGAATACGCTATTAGCGATGACGATATAGTGAGCGATATCCCTATAGTAGATATTCACACAAATGTAAAAGGTACAAACTATAATCTTGTAGCCGAAGTCGACTACGAAAAATCTTGGAAGAAAAGCAGATTCACAAGTGGCGTACGCTACACCGGCAGTTGGAGCCGTAGTGAATATGCCGAATCACTGCAAGAAAGTCGCACCCATTGGGACAATGTGTATGCTTTCGCTGAATATTGGCATCGATTAGGAGAAAAAGTGGATTTAACCGCAGGTGCAGGAATGGTGTATAACGAAAACAAAACAGGCAACATAAAAACTACTTCGTTTTATGTTCGTCCTAAGTTAAACATTCGTTATCGCGCAAGCAATGCTTCTACTTTCCGACTCAACTTTTCAGTTTATGGCAACACACCATCTCTATCTCAACTCACCAACGTGCGCCAACAAATAGACAATGTGCAAACGAGCGTGGGCAATGCCAAGTTAAAAGATTACACCACATATCGCACTCAATTGCAATATGAATTATCTAAAGGTCCATTCTATGGCTACCTTCGCTCCACTTATCGCTATAACCATAAACCAATTATGGAATATAAATATTGGGAAGACGATAAAATCATCAGTTCGTTTGCCAATCACAAAAACGCACACATCTTCAATCACGAGGCACACCTCGCTATAAATAATTGGAAGAATTGGGTATCGGCAAATGTTCATGTAGGATTGAATCGTTACATAATGCATGGTAACAACTACACTCACACCTACAACAACTTCTATTGGAATGGATATATCGAAGTATCGCATTGGGGATGGAGTATTGGCGCACAAATAAACAAAAACTATAACTATTTTTGGGGAGAATCACTCAATGGTGGTGAATCGGCTCACGTAATCGCACTTATTTATACATACAAGCGCGCAATGTTTATGCTTGGATGTATGAACCCATTCTCCAACGATTTCAAAGTGCAATCAGAAAACCGAAACCAATATGCTGGATACAAACGCACTTCTTACCTTCGAGCCACTCAAAAACTTTGCGTGTTCAGCGTGAAATGGAATATTAATTGGGGACGCAAACATAATAGTGGACAAAAACGCCTCAACAATAATAGTTCGTCGGAATCGGTGAAAGCCGCCGGCAAGGGGTAACGTGAAGTGAGAAGTTGCAATCCATAACGACAAACTTATATATCCTCTTCTAAATTTTTAAAAATTATTTATATCTTTACACATCTAATATTACAAATATGTGCATTGGATGCAACCGAATTACACACTCAGTGCATCTAATGCACAGAAAACAATAAACTAAAACAATATATGAAGACATCTATCATTTCAATTATCGTATCGGGAGCAATGCTTTTGGCTTCTTCTGCTCCTGTTATAGCTGCCAACGACAGCACTATTACACCAGAACAACGCATCGAACGCTCGGCACAAGAACTCGCTGCCGAATCTATAGAACTTGCTACGCAAGAGATAAAAAAAGCAAAAAAGAAATCGAGCGAAGTGAGAAATTATATCGACGATCGCCTCAACGATACCATAATCAACGGAAAGAAAATTCGCGAGGCACAACAACAAAGCCAGTATGATTATATATCGCAATATAATCAGGAAAAGTTAAATGCAAAAAAAGATATAATTGAACAAAGTTTTTCTTTCGTTGAAAAACTCGGCCAAGGCATTCTTATATTCGTATCGGTGATTATCATACTCATCATTATAGGTAACTATGTGAGTCGCCGACAAAAATACAAAATTATAGAAAAAGCTATTGAAAACAACTATCCTCTGCCTGCCGAGTTCATAGGCAAAAACGTAAAACATACCCCTACCACAGTGCAACACATTCACTATACCACTGCACAGACTCAAAACGGGAACATTCCAGCTGGTAGCCGACGCGTGGTAAGGGAATTTCAAGTGAGCGATTGGGCCAACTTCCGTAGTGGCATAAAATGGTGTGCATGGGGTATAGCATTCCTACTTTTCTTCATAATCATAAATGCTCCTGTGTGGGTATTTGCTCTTATACCTATAATCACAGGTGTGGGTAAACTTTTTGCCGCCTATCAAATTCAGAAAACGAGTGCAAATGCTAAAGTGAGTAGCTCTACCACGAGCGACGACACATCAGTGCCTACTCCTCCCCCATTCCAAAACACAAACAACACAAAGTAAGCATTTCTTAATCGAAGAAAACTGATGTTAAGCAAATTTGACGAACTGAAGTTACTTGCCCAATGTGCGCTTGGCGACGACCGGCGAGCATTTGGCACTCTCGTCGAAGCATATCAGAGCGATATACGTCGGTTCTTCCTTAACCTTACTTTTGGCGACGCATCACTTAGCGATGACCTTGCTCAAGAAACATTCATCAAGGCATACACAAGTATTCGCAGTTTCAAAGGACTGAGTAAATTCAGCACGTGGCTATATCGAATAGCCTACAACGAATTTTATTCCTACACAAGAAAACGGCACGAAGAACGCCTTTTAGAAGGAACTCAACAAGAAGACTCCCCCGACGAACCACTCGGCTGCTACGAAGAGAGCAACAACTCGCGCCTCGACATCAATACAGCTCTGCAACGGCTCAATGCCACCGAACGAACAGTGGTAACACTATACTATCTCGAAGATGTGGCAATTAAGAAAATATGTGAAATCACTGATTTGCCCGAAGGCACTATCAAGTCACACCTTTCGCGAGCAAGAACCAAAATGGCGCAAGTATTAAAACAATAGGATAATTATTTTGTTAAAAATACATAAAATGAAGGAAGATTTCAACGACATAGAATTTCGCGCACTCCTCAAGGAGAAAGCCCACAACCCCAACGAGAATCCTTGGTTCACTCGCCGAGTACTCAACCGCCTTCCCGAGAAAGATGAAACATCGAACATCTTCGCGATGGAGAAGTGGATATATGCAATAGGCGCAGTATTGTGTGGATTATGCTGGGGCTACCTATTCACTACTGACTTTTTTGACGTAATCACGGTGCGTTCGCTCATATATATCATAGCTCTTATCATAGGCTCCATTATTCTCGGTTTACAAGCCATTCGCTCTCTCATTTCGTATTAGTTTTACATTATATATAAAGAATAGGCGATGTGTCTGCATAGTGACACATCGCCTAAATTTATGTTATCTCAATGAGAGAATTTATTTCTTGAGAAGTTTTTCCACCTTCACACCTTCGGCAGTTTCCACCTTCACAAGGTAAGTACCTTTAGCAAGATTGCTTACGTTGATTGCGTTTTCAGCCTTTTCGCTTGCCACCAAAGCACCAGCAAGTGAATAGATTTCTACAGATTGTACACCTTCGCCTTCAACCTTCACATAGTCGGTTGCTGGGTTAGGGTAAATCTTCACTTGCGCTTCGGCCATACCGTCTTCTACATCTTCCACACCACTCATAGCATTTTCAATGTTTGAAATCACTACATAAGCGTGAGCAGGAAGAGTGATAGTACCTGCAGCAGCATCGAATTCCACACTTGATGATGCATAAGATTGAGAATTGATATAATAAGTGCCGTTTGGTTTGTCGAAATTATAAGTGAATGTAGCCTTCTTAGTAGTAGGGTTCATGGCTACAACCATTTCTTTTGTACCTGCAGAATTACGCATTGTGATGAAACGACCATTAGACCAGTTTGCGTCTGATACGCTCCAACTATACTTGCTTGCATCAAATTGGTTTGCTACATCAAACAAGTCGCTATTGTGACGGCGTATCCACATCAATTCCTTATAAGAATTGTACAAGCCCATACGCGCCTTAGCATACTTAAAGTCACCTGATTTAGAGTTTTCGTCGGTCCAACCCCATGGAGAATCCTTTTCGCTTGTGTCGCCGTTACCTCCTGAGATATCGTAACCCAATTCACCAAATTGCCAGATCATCTTTGCACCAGGATTCATAATCATAAATGCAGCTACAGAACCAAGACGCTTCAAGCGGTTTGACAAACTCTTAGCAGCAGTTTCCGAGCTATTTGAAGCAGTGAAGCTCACACGCTCTTCGTCGTGACTTTCCATATAACCCACCTTACCAGAAGCATTCATTCCTGCGAATGAGCTACCAGATGAGTAAGCACAAGCTGCGTTAGCGTAGTTGTGAGTTTGCTTATTCCATGAAAGACCACCATAGTTTGCCATTTCATTTTCTTCGTTGCCATCCACGAAGTATTCAAAGATAGCATGCGCGTGAGGATTGGCAGACTTGATAGCATCGGTATATTTCTTCATAATAGCAATACGTGAAGAATTGTAACGGCTTGCATCGTAATCGCTACCATAGCTATTAGAAGCACCCATACCCTTTGCCAAGTCGAAACGGTAACCATCTACCTTGTATGTTTCAATCCAATATTTCAACACATCGCAGAAGTATTGTTGAACATCAGGATTTTCTTGTTTCCAGTCGTTGAACACACTCCAGTTGTGAGGAGCATCTACATTGAAGAATGGGTTATCTGATGATGGTTTTGCATAAGGAGTAGCCTTAGAATTCCAATACATAGTACACCATGGGTGATTATCGGCATGGTTGAACACGATATCGAGGATTACAGCCATACCACGCTTGTGACATTCGTCGATAAACTTCTTATACATATCGCGAGTACCATAAGCCTTATCTGGAGCAAAATAGCAGTTCGGATTGTAACCCCAAGAGTTATTACCAGCAAATTCTTGGATAGGCATAAGTTCGATTGCATTCACACCAAGTTCTTGCAAGTAGTCAAGATGTTGCATAGCAGTTTCAAGAGTACCCGCCTTTTGAGAAGTAGTAGGTACACCATTATCATCGGTAACTGTAACTTCTCTTCTTGCGAAGTCGCGAAGTAGCAATTCATAAATCAATAGTTCGTCCTTCTTAGGAGCCTTGAAGTCCTTCACTTCCCAATTATATTCATCGGCCTTAGCGTTGAATACCGATACAATGAAGTTACCATTAGCCTTAGCAGGATATTCCTTAAGGTTAGGATATACTTCGCTCCACTCGTTAATCCACTTATCGTTCCAAGGGTCAAGAACAAGTTTTGCATAAGGGTCGCCTACGTGAATATTATCGTCAACAATAAACCAATAAGCATATTCCTTATTCAAGTCCATTACGCCTGCAGGCACAGTGTACCAGAAGTAGCGATTGCCTTGGTAATTCATCATTTGAGCATTGGTAAACTTATAGTCGTTCCATTCACCCACAAGCATCACATTGCTCTTGTTTGGAGCGTAAAGACAGAAAGTAACACTACCATCGGCATTGGCATTAGCACCTTGCTTCAATTCACCACTATAGTTAACAGCTTGCGAATTGCTACGACAGCAAAGATCCATCTTATCGCTCAAAGTTTTTCCGTCGGCAGAAACAGTAGCATATACTGTATAATCGCCTTGAGGGAAAGTGTGAGTGTAAGTAAGTTTAGTACCCTTGCCAGTAGCAATAGGAGTAGAATTCATATCGTTAAGATAAAGAGCGATATCAGCATCCATTGTGCTATATACAGTTAATTCCACCTTATTATTAGCTACAGAGAACACATTAGCCGAAGTAGTAACAAGAGAAATAGCAAGACCATCTTCGTGAACATCTACATAGATATCCTTACCACCTGTTTCCTTACCTTCTAATGATGTGTCTTCTGAACGGAATACGAAAGCAAGTTGCTTTACCACTTCTGATGCACCCACACCATAGTATTCCTTAATGTCGTTAATCTTTAGAGCATACAAGTTGGTGCTTACACGAGTAAGTTTGTACTTGTCGGCATTATCACCCCAAGATGGAGCGTGTTTCCAGTCGCTACCAGAACCACTTGCACTTGTAATCACACCAGTGTGAGCATATACATCACCTGTGTATCCCTTCAATCCAGCAGTACCTTCGGCTGCATTGAAATAAACTGTGAAATTCTTGGTTGATTGTTGAATCACCGGAGGCTCAGTGTATACCACTTGTGCATTCAATGCATAAGCCACCGCCAAAAATAAAGTCAATAAAAGCGATTTAAATTTTAACATATATATTTTTGTTTAATAGGTTTATTTTCACCAACATAAATTCAAGGGTACAAAGTTACTAACTTTTTTCTAAAAATGTTTCCTTAAAAAGGATAATTAGACCTTGCATTTAGACAGTAATTGCTATTTTTTAGTTTTTCCTTGTCACCACAATCATCACAGCAGTGAATATGAGTGCAATACCAGCAAGAATAGGCAAATTCAGTACCTCATCAAATAGTATCACACACATCACCACCCCTGTGGCAGGTTCTACAGCACCAAGTATGGCAGCTTGCGTACTTCCGATATATTTAATGGAATAAACTTGAAATACATTACTTAACACTGTGGCTACAAGAGAAAGACCTACAAGATGAGCAAGTACACCAACATCAGTGATGATATAAAATGTGCCACACACCACACTTATCACGAAAAAGATGCAAGCACTAAGTGTGAGCATCCAAAACGACAATCGCATAGACGACAATGTGCGAGCATTACTTTTGTTAATGGCCACGATATATGAACCACAAGCTAAACCCGAAGCCACCACTATCACCACTCCAGCCACTCTATTTGCACCTGGCATAAATGCATCGCTACCTCCAAGCACACCCAAGCAATATATGCCCACAATGGCTATGATAATAGCAATAGCACTCGATGCTCTGATGCGTTCTTTGAAGAAAACAAGCAAGAGAAGCATCACCCACACGGGATATGTGAAATGTAACACCTCAGTCACACCACCACTCATAAAATTGAATCCCCATACAAGAAAACCACCCGAAAAACAGTATAAAACTGCAATCAAGCTCATACATTTCCAACAATTGCGAGGCAATGATATAGATTGGCGTTGCACACCACTCATCAGTGCAATAAGTAATGATGCAATAGCAAAACGATAAAACAACAAACAAGTAGGCGACACACCTGCAGCGAGTACAGGTTTGCTAAAAACTGGAATAAATCCGAAGAAACCTGCGCCTAATATACCCGCAATGATACCCTTCCACGTCGATACGGCAGAAATATTATTATTTTCCGACATTTTCTCTTACTACCTATTATTCATCATCTTCCTCATCGTCATCATTCACACCATTGTAATCCATCTTAAAGATAGAGAAATTGACACTTCCATAAGTGCGATGTGAATAGAAATGAGGCAAATGAGAGAAGTCAAACTTCTTTGAGTGCTCAACAATAACGATAGTATCTTCCTTGAGCATTTTAGATGCAAGGATACGTTCAGGTACTTCGCCAAAATTAGGAAGATCGTAAGGAGGATCAGCAAAAATCAAATCATATTTGCGAGAAGCAGTGTCGAGAAAGCGAAATACATCACCTTTCACCATAAGCAGGTTTTCATCTTTCAAGATTTCTTTCACTTTCTTGATGAAACCAAATTGAATAGCACTCTTTTCTACGCAAGTCACTTGCTTACATCCACGCGACAGAAATTCAAAACTTATAGCACCAGTACCTGCAAAAAGGTCGAGAGCTTCACATTCTTCAAAGTCAACAATATTTTCAAGCACATTGAAGATGTTTTCGCGTGCAAAGTCGGTCGTAGGACGAGCCGTAATATTGGAAGGCACATCAAATCTTCGTCTTCCGTATTTTCCTCTTATAATACGCATTGCGATAATAAAATTAAGTCAAAAGGAGCTTTAATTGCATCTTGTCCTATCTTCATAGCCGAAGCTGGGAATATGATAGGCATTACAAATGATATATATTTGCGAAGTTGTGGCATAATCACATCTCGCATATTTTTTTCGCTACTTATTTGCAATTCATCGCTACGCACATCGAGCGATAGATTTTGCCAAGCATTAAGAATATAAAACACTACTTCGTCTGTGTCCTTATATTTGAAAGTGTTTGCCATCATTAGCTCACCATTTCGGCACACACATAGGTCCATCACACCATCACTCATATGCACCATCATCTTGGCGAGACTACTTTTTGCACTCTTTTCGCAAGAATAACGCACTAATGGCACCAATTGATGCACCACAAGAGGCGAAAAGAATGTTCGGCAAAAGAAAGCACCCACACCCTTGGGCAATGTGTAAGCAATAGACGAGCGTCCATTCTCCAATTCACAAATTTCACAATCACCTCTATCTGTCACATACACATAGTCCATCAAGTCGTGCATAGAATCATCATCACTCAATGCATCAGGCACTATTACAAAATGTGGCGACTCCACAAGCACTGCCACTTTTTTGAAATCATGCAATAGCACAGGATTGTCATAAATACAATTTTGCAATGCCTTGAGATAATCGGTAGTGTTGGTGTCTATAGGCAGTTCGCGACTTATCAATGAGTTCTCTTCCTCATCGTTATACAAAATAAACTTCACCGCATTGTGGCTCACTCTAAGTATCAGTGTCCATAATTCGGAACGATGTATTTCTATATCTTGTGTAAGACTTGATAAGCTACTCATATCTGCATTTCATTGTTTTATCCTACAAAGTTACAAAAAGTAGACGAATTACTCACTATCAAGAGGAAAATTTATAAGATATACATGGCTACGAGCACGCGTGATAGCAGTATAAAGCCATCGATAGAAATCAATTGTAGAGAATGCATCTTCAGGAATGTACCCCATATCAATAAATACATTTTTCCATTGTCCACCTTGAGCCTTATGGCAGGTCACCGTGTAGGCATACTTAACTTGCAGAGCATTGAAATAAGGATTTTGCTTCATTGCCTTGTAGCGTGAACGCTTGTCACCCTCAAGTTCGGCATATATTTCTTGATATAATCGTTCATTCTGCTCACGGCTCAAAGCAGGCGAATCGCTAAACAATCCGTCAAGCACCACACGCACATCTACCTCAATATTATTATGGTCAGGAAACTCAAGCGTGACATCGGCAAAACGCAAACCATACATTTTGTGTGTACCCCTCACTCGCGACACTCTCGCCACATCACCATTGGCTATGAAATCAAGTTCTTCATATTGTTCGCTCCAATAGTAATTATTTTTCGCCACAAGTAGCATATCGCCACTCACAAGTTCGTCTTCACGATAAAGTATTTGATTGCGAATACCAGCATTGAACATAGTGGCACGCTTATTGGAGCGTGTAATCACAATGGTTTCGCTCAACCCATCTCGCCCATAGCAATCGCTAATGGTTTCGCTCATATATTCGCCCGACAACACCTCTATATCATCAAACTGCGACAACGATAGCATCGGTTTCACAAGCGAGGCAGTATTTTCTAAATTTCGGCGTAAAGTAGTGGCATTGAATAGGATACCCGACTCGGCTGCTTGGCGTGCAATTTGCGTGAGTCGCGACTCATACACTTTAAGTCCATAACTACGCAATTGTTCAATGCTCAACGCAGGGCTATCGGTAAATCCTACTGGAGGTAACTGTGCATTGTCGCCCAAAAGGATAAGATGACATCGTACACCACTATATACATAGTGAACCAAATCATCAAGCAGACACCCGGTACCAAACACTGCACCTTCGGCCGAGGCATTTGGTATCATAGATGCTTCATCTACTATAAAGAAAGTATCTACATGTTTATTTTCCGACAATTGAAAATTGCCATACTCAGGCGAGTAACTCTTCTGACGATAAATCTTACGATGAATAGTAAACGCCGAATGTCCGGAATATTCTGAAAACACCTTTGCCGCACGACCTGTGGGAGCAAGAAGCACAGTTTTCTTCCCAAAATAGGCAAGAGCCTTCACAAGTGCACCCGTGAGCGAAGTTTTTCCTGTACCAGCATGACCATTAATGAGCATTACTGAGTCTTGTTCTTGCTCTATACAAAAAAAAGATAGAGAAGCAATCAAAAGATTTTGCTCTCTATTGGGAGTATAGGGCAAATGCGATAGCACCGCCCTTCCGAAATTTTCGTGCAAATCAGCCATGATATTACAAGCGGAAGACTATAGGAAGCATATAATATACAGGCACAGGCTTACTATCTACCTTACCAGCTTTCCATCGTGGCATTGAACTGATGACTCTCACAGCCTCATCATTTAGAAGTTTATTACATCCTCTGAGTACAGTAATATTGCTCACTGAGCCATCGGTGTTTATAACGAAACTACACAACACCCTACCTTCTATGCCAGCCGCATATGCTTCGTAGGGATATTCTCTCGTTTGGTTGATGTAATTCACAAGACCTCTCTCTCCACCAGGGAACTGAGGTTGCTCATCTACTTGGTCGTATTCATACGCCTCTACGTAACTCGACTGCACTCTATTATTAGCACACATTCTCACACGTCGCATTTGCGCCATGACAGGAAACACGAGCGATATCAATACTATCACCAATAACGATTTGTATAAGTTTCTTTGCATCTCTATAATGATTTTCACTTGCTACACACCTCACAAGTAATTTCACGACAAATATAATTCGCATTTTTCAAACAATCAATCACATTAGGTCATATTTGAAAATGATTAATAATGTTTTTAATTTATTTACAAAATCCGCTAAAAATCACCACTTTAGTAAATAATTTAAACACTTTTACACCAAAAAAGATGAAAAAACGCCCATCTCTCACCATTTAGATACATTTTTTTACATTTCTATACCTATTTTATCCCTCCTTTTCGCTCAATTTCTACATTTAACTACTCCTTTATACTATTTCTCAAGGATTTTCGTTATTATAGAATAAACTTAAACGATGAAATTACATTCTATCATATCATTCTTTGCTGGCACTGCATGCACATTGGGTGCTATGGCACAAGACGGCACTAATGCCTATCAATACTTGAACATTCCCGTATCGAGTAGAGTGTATGCATTGGGTGGTCATAATATTACGGTAATCGACGACGACATCAACCTTACCGAACAAAATCCCGCATTGCTCGGTCCTGAATTTGAAAAACAAATAGGTATCAACTATATGCATTACATAGGTGGAAGCAATCTTATGGGTGCAAGATTTGGTAACGGTATAGGCGAACACAATGCGTGGGCTGTGGGCATACAATACTATGGATATGGAGAATTTAAAAGTACCGATATAAACGGAAACATCAACGGCACATTCAATGCAAACGATATGGCTTTCTCAGCCACATATTCACACGACATCAATGAGCGTTGGCGTGGCGGTATCACAGTGAAAGCACTATCATCGAAGTATGAAGACTATTCAGCCTTTGCATTATGCACTGATTTAGGTGTGAATTACTACAATCCAGAGAAAGAAATGTCGTTTTCGGTAGTGGTGAAAAATCTTGGAGGACAGTTGACTAAATTCAACAACGAAACAGACCGATTGCCATGGGATATACAGTTGGGCTATTCACAATTCCTTAAGAACACTTCTATACGTCTATCGGTTACGGCAGTAAACCTAACCAAATGGAAACTTCCATACTACACTCGCGAAGACCAAAACTCCACATCTTCGCCTCTCGTAGAAAAGAATTCATTTGGCAGCAACCTATTCCGTCATCTCACTTTCGCAGCAGAATATGTGCCATCAGAAAAATTCTATATCGGCATAGGTTACAATCACAAAACACGCACCGATATGAGTACCTACTCTCGCAATTTCATTTCGGGATTCTCAATAGGCGCAGGATTAAAAACGAATTCAATGGGAGTAGGCATCGCATTGGCTCAACCACACACAGGAGCCACCACCTTTATGGCAAACTTCACATTGAGTCTTGCTTCACTTATGAGATAAGAAAAAGGTTTTAAACTAGATAGCATAAAAATAGAGTCAATCCCTTGATTGGGGTTGACTCTATTAGTTTTATACAAGTACTTATGGATTATAGGATAATCTTAGTAACCTTGTTACCTTGCTTACGGATGAAGATACCGTTTTCTGGACGAGCCACCTTCACACCTTGCAAGTTGAAGTATTCTACAGGAGCATTTTCGTCGGCGTCAACCTTTTCTACTGCAACAGAAGCATTGCCACTTGTTACAGTCATAGCCTTACGAGCAGGAGTTTCGCATACATTGTTTTCTGTAGGAATAGCAAATACGCCAAGGTAGTGACCACCTACAACCAAGTTACCAGCGTAGTCAAATGCCATTTGTTCTACAGATACACCATCTTGTAGACGCTTAGCACCTACACCCACACCATGCTCGAATGAATACTTAGATTCCAATGATGGAGTATTACCATTCCAAGTAACATTGTAGAATTGAAGAAGACCATTTTCATCGTTTACTACAAGAGTCTTGCCATCTTTAGAAGCAGCCAAACCACTACCAGCAGCACCCGACAATAGGAATTCGTTTTGTGCATCACCTTGGTTGAATGTAACTTCACCTTCGTTAGTTACGAAGAACAATGTAGGCTTAGTAGTAGCATTACCTGAAGATACAAGAGTTTGGCAAACCCATACACCATGTTCCACTGCAGCAAGAGAAGCGTCGGCAGTCATTCCAGCAAATAGTTCAATCACCTTAGTAGGAGTAGTAGCCCAAGAAGTTACATTAGCATCAGCGAAATCATAAATATTTAGAGTGTACTTACCAGCAGCATTCTTGTTGTAAGTATACATCTTATTGCCATAGAATGCAATGCTTGATGTAACACCACCCACCTCAGCATCGTTATTCTTGATAACGCCAGAAGTTCTTGTACCTTCGAAGAATTGAGCGAACGCAAAGTTATTAGGGTTAGCCATCCAAACACCTGAATTAGCAGCAGCATTATCTGCCACATAGACATTACCCTTAGCATCTACTGCGATACCTTGGTTAGTATTGAACTTCACACCTTCGGTATAAGCAATTTCGTTTTCCTTAACGTAGTTTTGATCGTATACATACACACCATTGCCAGCCTTATTAGCACCAACAAAGTCAGATACATAAACCTTACCGAAGTTTGGAGATTCAGTAGAGTTGTCTACTGTAGCATAAGCACGGTTAAGTTTGTAATCGTCCTTAGAAAGGATTGGCATCAAAGTAGTAACATTGTTGCTTGCTACTTCAACGCTCCAGTTAAGAACTTGACCTGCTTCGCCTGGGATCTCAGTTGCAGCAACCACCATTTCGTTAGCACCAACTACTACATTATTAAGAACGATTTCGCCGATCTTTTCACCGTTAGCAGCATAGAAAATCAACTTACCACCCTTTAGACAATCTTCATTAGTCTTGAATGAGAATGTGTAGTTGTTGTCGGCAGCAGTTACATTCAAATCGTAAGCATATACTCTGTTGTAGTAAGTTTGTTCCACATCTTGAGTAGTGAAACGAGACACTGTGTTATCCTTATTCAAGTAAATAGTGATATCAGCACCTTCTACGTGAGTACTTACCATATAGTGAGAAGCAGTAGCAGCATCAATAGCAGTGTTGGTAGTTTCGATAAGAGTAGCCTTATCAAGACCAGCATTTACATCGTATAGAGCTACACCCACATTCTTACCTCCTTGCATTGCAGGAGCAGCCATTACCACATGCTTAGCATACTTGAAGAATGAAACACCTTCAGCAGCTACAGGCATTACATCTGTGCTTACAGCAGCCACCTCAGAAAGAGCGCCACCAGCCACAGGGTTAAGGATATATTCGGTAGGAGTGATCTTAGTACCGTCTACGATGATACCATCATTATTGAATGGAGAAGCCATGATGCGGAAGTTTTCACCCACATTAGCCACCTTGAATTGTTTATCGATTTGATTGCGAACAGTAGATTCCACACCCTTACGAGTGATAGTGAAGATTGGGAAACGATAAGTACCTGCACTTGAAGTAGTTTGAGCAGTAGTAATCACCTTA
Organism: Muribaculaceae bacterium; assembly: GCA_045656705.1. Classification (GTDB taxonomy): domain Bacteria; phylum Bacteroidota; class Bacteroidia; order Bacteroidales; family Muribaculaceae; genus RGIG4576. Next base: position 110,824 of record JAZORR010000026.1, read on the forward strand.
CAATTTTCCAATTTACCAGAAATAGCCAAAGTTTGACCAGTGTGAGAATTGTACAAGTTACCCACAGCATTTAGGTTTTCTGAAGTAAACCAAATTTCTGGATCGCCAGTAGGAGTGCGAGTTACGTCGTCCTTAGCCCACTTGTATAGGCGGAATGAACCTGTTACATTATCAGCATCATCGAGCGACATGTGCTCAAGGTTACAAGCCACAAGAATAGAGTCGCTTGTGAATGCAATATCAGAAATCTTCATCAATTCGCGAGTGTCGTTAGAATCGCCCACACCTGCAGTGCTCAATTCCTTATAAAGTTCTTGAGTCTTAGCATTTACAATGTAGATGTAAGGATTCTTATCGGCATCAATAGCAAGCACATAGATAGAGTCGCCATGAGCTATTTCCTTGCGAATAGTCTTGCCTTCAAGAGCAGCGATAGGCTTATTGATATAGTCTTGACGCATATTGTACTTATCAGACAATTGCAACCACTTTTCTTGATCAGGGTCGGCATAGTTGTAGCAAGGATTTCCTTCGTAACCAGCTTCTTCAAGATAGATAATAGGATAGATAGTTTCGTTAGCTACAACAGTATAAGTTTCGTTTTCACGACCATATTCTTCGTTAAGAGCATAGTTTGACTTATAGCCAGGAGCATTAACTTCGATAGAGTAATCGTTGCCTGGTTCAAGTTTTTCGAATACGAATACACCATTCCATTCGTCATCACCTTGATATTTAGCCACTTCTACGCCACCCTTATAAAGGGTAACTTCGATATTGTTAATTGGCTTCCATTGGTCGATAGAACCAGCAGCAAAGTTGTAAAGGTTGTGATACAAACGATTGTGAACGTCCTTCACAGCACCCATGATGTAACCCTTAGGATCCTTTTCCCAACCAAACCATTCTTGCATACCACGAGCATAACGCATACCTTCTTGACCACAATAGTCAGGGTTCAATGCACGGTGAGTAGCAGGCATATATTGGTGAGAATAACCTTCAGAAAGCAAACCAGGACAAGTATTGGTTCTCAACACACCAAGGTAACCACTCTTACCTGTGTTTTGTGAAGGATCAGTCCAACCATAATAGAAAGTGAAGTCACCATAGATATATGGTTTTTTACCTGGTTGCATGTAAGAAGCATTCATCACATCGATACCATTAGATGTGAGGATAGGCCACAAAGTGTGACACATATCGCTACATACTTGCATCAATTCCTTTGCTGTATACTTGCTACCGTGATACATATAGTTATCGTCGGCAGGAGTAGTATAACCCTTGTGGATAAGCAAAGTGTGATTTTCAAGACCAGCATCAGAGTGGATACTCAAGAAATAGTCTGAGTTGAAAGAGTTAGCTTCTTGAGCAATTTCAGTCAAGTTACGGTTGTACTTTTCTGCTTCAGCATCGGTGTGAGGATATGGACCATTCTTCACACGGCTCATACAGATATGATCTGCTGGCATACCCCAATCGATAAGGATTTGACGAAGTTTCAAACCCTTCCAAAGGTTGGTATTTGATTCGTAGAAACCAGTTGTATCACTTGTATTATGATTGATTGTAGCCATATTACGGTCGTTACCGGTCCAAGAACCGTGTCCCGGATTGATATAGATACGAGCCTCAGTAATAGACTTATTTTGTCCTGCAAATGCACAAAGTGACATTGTAGCAGCGAATAATGCAATTAAAATCTTCTTCATAGCTCTATCCATTATTTAACGTTAATAATATAAGCTTCACCATTGATAGTAGAGAACACAATCTTCTTGCTTTCGCTTGATGCATAAGGATACATAGCAATCACAGAAGCATCGGTAAGAGTTTGTGACTTGCCATCAAGAGTCTTAGCCACGATAGCCGAAGCAGTGATCACATGACCATCGTCGGTGTCCTTCATACCTACTACAGTATTATTGTCGTACCATTGTGCAGCACGAAGAATACCAAGTGATTTCACATTCTTACCATTGATATCGCTCACGAAGCAACCTACACCACACACGAAATAGCATACCTTCTTGCCATCAGGTGATACTGAAGGCCAAATGTAGCTATATTGTGTACCATTAGGAGAAAGTACTGTAGTAGCACCATTCTTTGTAATCATCAATTGCTTGTTGTCGATAGAAACTACAGGAGCTGTAGCTGTAGTATTAAGTGATTTAGTAACCACCTTTTTAGTCAATCTACCACTATTTACAATCATAGCATTACCGCCTTGTAGAGCGATAGTATTAAGGTTGCGAGTAGCTTTAGCCAAAGAAACTTCGGCTTTTGTAGAAAGATCTTTCTTTACCACATCAGAGTAACGCAAACCATTCACGAAACAATCTTCGCGATACACCACATTCTTGCCGTCGGCAGTGATTTTCACTCCGTTACCAGCACCCCAAGCTGTTGTAAGCACCTCGCTCTTACCTGTAGCAAGGTCGTACTTAGTCAAGCCATCTAATTGCGAACCAGTCAAAAGGATATAATCACCCTTTGGGCTGATACCTGCTACAATGCGTTCTCCATCGACAGGTAGGTTTACCTTCTCGATAGAGTTCACATTTAGCACTTGCGCAAACGCAGATGAACTAACCAAAACAGCCAATGACAATAGCATTTTCTTCATTTTGATAGTCTTTTTTTGATTATTAATTATTAGTTATTATTATTTCTTTATATACTTAACAGCGTGTGACTTGCCATCTACAATCACTCTGATTACATATAAACCATTAGCCAATTCGCTCAATGAGATTTCTTCGAGAGCAGTCTTACCAGCATACAATTCCACGACATTTCCGAGCATTGAAACAGCAGATACCTTAACATTTGCTTCATTGCCAGCAGATACCACCAAATTGTTGGCTACAATATTCACTTGTGTACCAGTTTCTACATCTTCCACAGCACTTTGAGCCGAGCTATAAACGAATGAAATCACTTCGCCCCAATCGGTTGTAATCATACTTCCATCTTCGTCGGCATATTGGACTTGCGCGCGAGCGTAGTAAGTTTCGCCATCTTGCATTGGATTCTTACGAGAAAGTTTGAATTCACTTGAAGGAATAGCATACTCGAAGTTTTCTACCTTCTTTTGGCCTTTTGAACCACCAAAAGCATTAGTCTTATCCACTTGGATAGTTAGAATTTGAGCACCATCCTGAGGAACGATTTCAATCATACTATTAGCATAGCATACACCACCATTTAGAGGGAACTTGAATGTAGGAGGAGTACAAGGCATCATCTTAGTAGAGAACTTGATGTAATCTGATAACTTGCCATCCTTCAATACGCGTGCATAGTATGTCATCAATGGGTGCAATTCGTATACTTGAGCAGTGTAGCTACCAGTAGTAGATACTTTTTCAAGTACGATATTTTCGAAGTTCAAATCTTCAGCCACTTGCAAAGTGATAGGAGCACCTTCAGAAGTCACACTCCATGTGAAGTTCACCTTAGGATCTAAGTTTTCTTCTTCATTGGTTGGAGTGAGCATTTGCACAAGCTTGTATTCGAATGTGTGGCTCAGTGAAGTACCATCGTTCTTACCCTTAGCAATAGCTCTTACTCGCCAGTAAAGAGTCTTATTCTTAGAAATAGAGTTGTAAACTTCATTTACAGAAAGAGTAGTAGCAGTAGTTTGCACTGATTTTTCGATATTCAAGAAAGCATCATCGGTAGCGATATCGAGTGCATACTTTTCAGCACCATCCACTACATTCCAAGAGAAATCGAATGGTTGATCGGTAACAAAGCCAGTAGCAGGCGACACCAAAGTAGGATTAGCCAAAGTTTCGTCATAAACAGGTTTCCAAGCTTGAGCATCCCATTCGTTGCCATAGCGGTCGTACACACACACTGCATAGTAGTAACCACTGCGATATTCTTCAGGAATAGTGTAAGAAGCATCGTAGCTTACACCCAAAAGATAGTCTTGTTCCTTAGCAAAAGCACTTGGTTCTACACCATTAGGCACTGCATATACAGTGTAACGCACATTTTCTTTTGCATCCCAAGAAAGCAGATTAGTATTTTCGTCGTAAGACAAGTTGGTAACCTTACCTTGCGCAGGAGCTTGCTTCCAAGTCATGGCTGGCATCACAGCAGGCTTTTGGTAAGCTTTAGCTTTCATAAAGTTGCCGAAAGTTTGACCACCTTGCTTATAATACATATACTTTTGAGAATAGTAGATAGAACCAGCCGAACCCAATTGAGCCGACTTACGGTTGATCATTGTTTGGTCGTAGTATTCAGCAAAAGATGTAGTACCACTTGTTGCTGTACCACCATTCTTTAGATATTGGATAGTTTGAGCCACAAACAAGTGACGATTGAAACGCTTAGACACTTGTCCCCACCAAGGAGTAATCTTAGAATAGTCTGATGGGCTTGAGCCAATACCCCAATATACCTGAGGAGAGATGAAGTCGATAACGCCTTCGTCCATCAAGCGAAGAATATCAACATATTGGCTGCTGTAGCAAAGTTCGTAACCACCCGGACAAGCATCGATATCATATTTTGTTGCCAAATCCTTAGAAGTGTAAGTGGTTCCCGGAGGCGCTTGACCGAAACGCACCCAAGGTTTGTGAGATTGAATCATATCAAACACGCCCTTAATGAAAGTGTGCACATTGTTGCGACGCCAATCAGCCTTCGACATAGTACCACCTGCATTCTTATAAGCAGAATAGTCGGCAGCGTCGCCAGAATCTGATGCACTATTATAATAGTAGTCGTCGAAAAGCATACCATCGATATCATAGCCCACAACGATTTCTTCGAGCACCTTAACGATGTGTTCGATTACTTCAGGTTTACCTGGATTAAGGATTTTTGTACCCGAATTAGCATCGATAATCCAACCATTTTCTACATAGTTGGTGCCGTCATTACCATCGATCCAAGCCGATGTTTCACTTGCAAAACGATAAGGGTTTACCCAAGCATAGCATTCCATACCACGCTTGTGACATTCTTCCACAACAAATGCCAATGGGTCCCAACCTGGATCAAGACCACGAGTACCAGTCAACCAGTTTGACCAAGGTTCGTAGCTTGATTTGTAGAACGCATCGCTCATAGTGCGCACTTGGAAACACACAGAGTTGAAGTTGTTCACAGCCAAAGAGTCAAGAATCTTAATCATTTGATTCTTTTGCGAAGTAATTGCACTTTCAGAATTACCTTGCACGGTAGGCCAGTCGATACCCCACACCGTGGTGAGCCATGTAGAACGCATTTCGTGCTTCATCTCGACATAAGATTCAGCAGCGAACACTGGCAAGAAGTTCATCGCGAGCATCAAAGCCAAAATTTTCTTTCCGATTTTTTTCATCTTTTATTTATTGATTGTTATATTATTTTCTATTTGATATTACTTTTTAATGATTTTGCACACTGCTGTTTGGCCTGCACCTATAGCTTTCACCACATAGACACCACTTGCCAAATCAGGGTTTACTACTGCTGTGCCACCATTCACTGCGATAGTGTTGGCATAGACCTTGCTACCTGCAAGGGTATAGACTTCTACCACTACATTTTTGATGCCCGACGCACTCACCAAGATACTTTCGCCATGTGGATAGATCTTGATGGCTTTTTCCACACCATTTACGGCTTCAATGCCACTTGTGTAAGAGCTATACACACCGTATAATCTTGTTTTGATTGTGTTTTCGCCCAATACATATTCACTCTTCTTTGAGCTGATGTTATAAAGGATGCTCTTCACATTCAATGGATAACTTCCCATATCATTAGCACCACCCACGCAGTCGAGCAAATCCCACTTGTGTGTACCTACTGCCAAGCCATCTTTGCCCAATATTATCTCATTAGCAGTGGTTATTGCACTTGTACGCAAATCTATGGTAAGATCGTTTAATGGAGTGGTGGTGGTGACTTCAAAAATCACGCTATCAGGAATACTATACATCATAGCGTCCTTTTCAACCTTGATAGTAGCCTTACGCGAACCCGAATAGCCAAATGTCAATGTGCCATCGGCAGAAAGCACTGCATTGGCAGAAAGATTGGCACTTGTAACAGTCCAGCCATCCCAAGATTGTGACATTACAGCTGATGGAGCTATTTCCACCTTCACGAGAGTTTCGTCGGCAAAAGAGCCAAGAGAAGCCTTTATCTTTGTTGTACCTTCCTTCAAACCTTTCAACACACCATTTTCAATAGAAACCACAGTTTCGTCTTCAATTTCCCAAGTGAAACGAGATGGATCATAAGTCAAAGTTTCGCCATTCACTTCGGTAGTGATTTCGATAGGATATTCACGAGTGGCATCGATGAGAATCATTGGTTTCAATCGAATTGCGAACTCTGTGCCCAACACTTGAATAGGAGCAGTGACTTGCACGCCATTGTAATGAGCAGTGATAGTGCCATATCCTTGAGTGCCACCCACTTCGATAGCTTTACCATCGGCAGAAGGAACGCCCACTGCATCGGAGCAAGTGTAAGTGACATCTACATTTTCTGAAATCAATTCGCCATATTTATTGTAGCCAAGCACGTTAGGCGACACATTATAATAGATAGGTGATTTTAAGTTTGGTTGTTCAAATTGCAATGCAGCAATCACATCGGCATCTTCGGCAGGAGCAGTAGAGAACATCATCCAACCATTTGCCACAGCACGAGGAGATGCTTCGGTGGTTTTATTCACGATTTCGTTGCCCACAAGCATCTGAGCCGAACCACCAGCGTCGAAGTTAGCCACATTCCACACTTCAGGAATCATATATTTCAATAAGTTACACATCACAGTGGTGCTACATCCAGCCGATGTGCCATATACAGGGTGAGTAGCCTTATCGATAACAATCATATAGAGTTTTGTGCCGTCGGCATTACAGCCGTAACCAGTGCGAGAATACACTTGGCTGTTGTAGGTCTCGTTGGTGTTGCGAGCAGTGAGTTCGCCACCAAGCATCACATAGGCGTTACCTTCCACCATGTTTTCCACAGCAATAGGAGTGCCATCGCCATCGGCAGTATACCAATAGTTGTTGAGCACCACTTCGCCGCCCACAGCAAGTTTTTCCATTTCAGTCTTGTAATTGCCATCGGCCACAAGACAAGCATCATATTGGCCAAGAGACTTATTATTAGCGTTCAGTGCAATTTCAGCCACTTCAAATTTCACATCAGAGGCAATACCCCACTTTTCGCCTGCCTTTAGATTAAGGTAGATATAGTGGCAATCTGCCACAGCGTAGAAAGTGTGAGAGCGACCAACAGCGTGGTTGAACAGCGTGAGTTGACCAGTGTTGCAACGCTTATTCACTTGAATGATAGATTGGTTTTTAGAGAATTTGGCAGATTTCACTATACCATTCCACAAGTGACGGCCCACATGCACCTTTTTATTCTTGTCGATGATAGCCGAACCAGTGTAACCACCACCACCATTCCATCCGTCGATAGATGCATCGTTGGTATTAGTGTAAAGTGTGTCGTTAACCACCACACCACCGAAAGGCACGCCCATCATGAAGTCGGTGTAAGGTTTGCCAGTGCCCGACACTACCCAAAACGAAGCATTACAAGCAGCTATAGGTTTCTTACCCATTGCTTTGTGGCGAGTGTAGGCCTTAGTGAGGAGTTCTTGTTTGCCAAGAGTGTTGTTGGCTTGTGTGGTTTCCACACGGTTATAGGAGTTGTTCAAATCCATCTCAAGCACATAGGCATTAAGCGGATATTCAGGTACACGCACAATAGTGTGCTTCACGCCAGGACCAATCTGACGATGCAAAATAGTATCCACCGAACAGTTTTTACCATTCAGCACCACTTGTGCATTAACTGATAACAAGCACATTAAGGCAAAAGCCACAATAAAGGTAATTCTTCTCATGTGATGTATATTTTTTAGTTGTTTTAGGTATGATAACAATATCTCTAATTTAAACATATTTAATCAATTTACAAAGATAGACTATTTTTTTCTTATTTGAATTAATTTTCTGCAAAATTACTACATCTTAGAGGCAAATGTTTCCTTAAAAAGGATAACCATGAAAAAAAGTTAGATTTTTTTAGACATAAAGACAAAAGGACAGATTTTATATTCAGTGAGGAGTGAGGGGATAGAAGAATATACGGACGCGTCCCTACAGTGAAGAGGACGCAGTATTTTTCTTCTACCAGGTGTGTGGATACAAAATGGGCTGCCTGTGCATGAGGCAGCCCCAACAACTTTTTTTTAAACAACCGCTCCCCGTGTTTCACAACAAAGAGAGACTTTGTGACTTAGGGGACAACCAAGCCCCCTAAGCCTATTTATTTTAGGCATCAAGATGCCCTAATAATTATTATTCAAAAACTACACAATCATTAATACTTGAAGCCCATGATGGTAGGTCGATTGTAAACAATTCTGTATCATATTGAGCATCAGAAGTAGGAATAGTGAATACACTTGCTGTTACAGCTTGACCATTCACAGTACAATCCTTCATTGTGATCTTATGACCTGCTTTAAGATAAGAAAGGTCCAAATTCATATGTGCAACAAAACTACAATTTGTCATTGTAGTATTCACATATGGTTTAAGCACACGACCATAGATGTTATTATAGTATGTACCTTGCTTAAATTCTACATTTGTAAATGAAGCACTTTCAATAAG
>JAZORR010000027.1:0-16537 GCA_045656705.1 Muribaculaceae bacterium
TTACTAGATGAGTATATTAAAAGGCGCTATTAAGCGCAAATATTCCCATAGGGGCGCGCACCTATGGGAATATCTATCATACTTTTTGTCTACTAAGAGTTTTTTACTCTAATTTCATCCTACTTTTTGTCCAGGTAACCAGAAATTGCGTTCAAGTGAGCCTATCAAAATTAAATTCAATAATGAATATGAATTGAATCGGATAATGCTAAACAATGGCTAAAAGAAAACATTAGAGGCAGATATACCAATAAAGATACTAACGAGAAGATTATGGTTAGTAGAATTGGAGTTAATGAAGTTACTTCGCATGGATCGCAAGATATCGCGCATTTAATTTCCTTAAAAGCTATTCCTGACCTTATTGAAAATGCGCTTTTTATAGAAGAAATAGAGAACACAAAAAATAATGATAAATATGATTCGTATCGTTATTATGTGTGTGGCGCAAAAATAGATGGGGATGATTATACAGTAAAGATAGTTATAGGGGTAAAGGGTGATAGTAGATACTACGATCATCGACTTACACAAATAGAAATAAGGTTCACTAATTAGCAACCTTAACGGACTATCGAACTCCGTAGCTGAAAATCAGGAAACCTTTTTCGGCATCAAAGATAAGAAGTTAATTTCTATTCTCCAAACAAATTGTAGCAAAATCGTTGACGAAAATGGTGAGCCGATGGTGGTTTATCATCAAACAAATTCAAAAATCCACAGAAACATTAAGACAGGTGAGGTTTGGGAAGAATTATCTTGGAGCGATAGAGAAAAATGGCAAGAGCGTAACGATTGGGATAAATATTGGAAGGAGGAAGATTTCTTTGAATTCAGTAATCGTAGAGCGCATCGTTCGATAGAAATGCCAGCATTCTTTTTCGCTACTGAATATGACCAATATCACGAATATGGCGAGCGAACAATTAAAGCATTCTTGAATCTAAGGAATCCTGCAAAAAATCCTCATATCCTAAATGCAGGGGTAACTAACGATGCTGGTGAAGTGGCGATGAATACTCTCATTAACGAAGGGTATGATGGCTTCATTAGAGAAGAAGATGGTGTGATATATGAGGCGAATGCCTTTTATCCAAATCAAATCAAGAGCGCAACGGATAATGTAGGAAGTTACAATCTTTAATCTTATCATCAATCCCATTAACCTTGGCTTCAAAGGCTTGGAAAATGGTTGGGTTAGTTGTTAAAGCCATATTTCCAATGATAGTGGTTTGTTCAGCTTCAATGATTCAATTTTTGTAATAACCCTTGAATAATATTATCGTTTCTTATAAAGTACAAGCGAATCTCAATGAAGGTTCGCTTGTCTTTTTTTATATAAAAACTTAATACTTGTCGCTCAAAAAAGTAGTTTGTATCGTTACTCCTTTTCCTTTAGGTATTTGATGCCTTGGATGAGGTGAGTGAGGTTGGTGGTGAAGCCGAGGTGGTTTGCTCGGTTGAGTCGGTGGGCTTTGAGCAGAAGGCGAGGCAAGCAAGTGAGAGGATAGGCGATGCTGATGTATGCTCCTTCGGCCTTGATCATTCCAGGACTGCTTATGCTCGTAGATGACGTTGTAGGATGGTGATGCTCAACTATAGTTTTAGGGAAATAGTGGCAATTTAGCCCCATTTTCACAGTATCGTGTATGAATAGATTTTCTTCACACGATTGTAGCACCGGTGCACCGAGTCCAAATCGTTCGTCAAACCACAATTTGCCTTGCACCGATGTGCGTCGCATTGCTATCTCTATCGACGACACATAATATCCCTTTGCATATCGCTTGAGTGAGAATGAGTGCTTGGGATATGCCTTTTGTGCAAAAGAGTTTTGCATTTGGAATGTAGCAATGTCAAGATGTTGATTTTGCTCAAAGGTGTCGGTCACCTCTGCGAGATATTCGGCACGATAGGTGCAATCATCATCGGCAATCACAAGGATGTCGCTTGTGGCGTGGCGTAGAGCATTGTTGCGATTTCTGCTCAATCCACGACCTTCAAGATGCACCACACGCACGTCGTCGCGAACAAGTTCGGCAGGGATAGCCGATGAAGTGAAACCATCGGAATGTTGCCACGAAATGAGGTATCTCACTCCCTCGATGGGTGCAAGTAAAAGGTGTTTCACATTGTGAATACCATTATCTATGGTGCAAACTAATACTTCGAGCGTCATTTCGTGATGATTTTGTTCCAGAAATCGATGTGTCGTTGTGCCACCGTGTGGCTATCGTTGTGCTTTTCCACAAACGATCGGCTTTCGCGCGACATTTGTGGCAAGAGATGCTTGTTTTTCACTATCCATTCCAAACGGTTATATATATCTTCTTCCTCCATAGGCGACACATTCACTATCGGGTGCAGTTCGTTTTCGCCTATAAAGTCGTAATATTCCTTTTCTCCCCCCGATACTGCTATCATACCTTGAGCCATAGCAATGAGAGCATTGGTGGCTGGTGTGTAGGAATACAGTTGGTCGAGGATTACATGCGACGAATTCATCATCTGCACATATTCCGTGTAAGGCACACTCTCAGCAATAGAGAGTTCGCAAAGGTGTGGATAATGCTCCACTATGCGTCGGGCAGTATCGAGCAAGCGATCAGCCCCTTTCAGAATAGTCTTGTTGCGTTGAATACCTATAAAGAAACGCACCTTTTCGGGTTCGCTCTCAATGTAGCGTGGAGATAGAGCCGAGCAATCGATAGGAATACCTGCATAGGCGAGAGGTTTATGACTATTTTTATATGCCATATAGTATTCGTAGAGACACGCCACTATTCCGTCCATCTCACCGATGAAATGATGGTGGTAGTCCACCACTTCGGCAATATGCCAATGGTTGTGTCGCTCCCATTCGCTCGACTGCACATAAGGCGAAGGTTTATCGCCAACGAGGAAATCAGAATAGCGAAATGTGTTTCCATCGTGGCACGTTTGCAAGTATTCATAATCGGTACAGGATGCCGAGTAAAAGAGACTTCCATTATGCTTCTTCAGGTAAGCAAGCACTTTCTTGAGTTTCGCTGGCTTGAGAGGCAGAAAATGTGGACTTATGAAATGCACTATGTCATATCCTCGCATCTGCGTAAGTGCTCTCGCAAGTCGCACAGCAAATCGTGCAGTGCCGAGCAATCCGTCCTCGCGCGATAAATCTATGTCGCAGGCTATGCGTTGCCATTTGCATCCATCCGATGCCACCACACACTCGTGACCTGCACTTCGCAAAGCACATGCCAAAGTATTGTGAAAATTGCTTACATCGCCTACAAAAAGTATCTTCATCGCCTATATATTTATGCTATCTTATGCGAAATTACAAAAGATTAGCGAGAAAACGAGGAAAGTATGACCTTTTTTATCTATTTTTGTAGTGATGAAGATATTATTAGTAGGCGAATACAGTAGTGTGCATTGCAATTTGGCTACCGGACTGCGTGCCTTGGGGCATTCGGTGACGGTGGCATCCAACGGGGATTTTTGGAAAAATTATCCTCGCGATATCGATTTGCACCGCAATCAGAGTGGAATCGTTGGCACTGCCGATTTCTTGTTTCGTCTGCTGAAGGCTTTACCTAAAATGAGGGGATATGATGTGGTGCAACTCATCAACCCCATGTTTCTCGAACTCACTCCGCCTCGCATTCGCCGAGTGTATGACTATCTGCGTCGTCATAATGGCAAGGTATTCCTTTCGGCGTGTGGTATGGACTACTATTGGGTGAAAACCGGTCTCGAAAAGGTGTTTCGATATGGTGATTTCAATATTGGCCTCAAATTGCGTGAGTGCGAGATGAACAGCCGATTCATTGCCGAACACATGCACGGTGCCAAGCGTGCTCTCAACGAGTATATCGCTCACGATTGCGACGGCATAGTGTCGGGATTGTATGAAAATGATGTGTGCTATCAGCGTGACTTTCCCGAGAAAACGCAATACATTCCGTTTCCTATCGACCTTGCTGCTGTGACTCCTCGTGTGCTTCATCCCGAGACCGATAAACTGCGTTTTTTCATTGGTATTCAGCGTGGGCGTGAGGAATATAAAGGCACCGATGTGATAGAACCTTGCCTTATGCGATTGCGTGATGCATATCCCGATAGGGTGGAGGTGATAAGAGTGGAGAATGTGCCATATAAGGAGTATTGCGAATTGATGAACTCGAGCGATGTGCTTATCGACCAATTGTACTCCTACACTCCGTCGATGAATCCTCTGCTTGCTATGGCTAAAGGTATTGCCGTGGTGGGAGGTGGCGAAGAAGAGAATTACGAGATACTTGGCGAGCGAGAATTGCGTCCGATTGTGAATATTCTTCCCGATGTGGACGATGTATATGCTCAGTTAGAGGCTTTGGTTCTCAATCCCGACGATGTGGCACGCCGTCAGCGCGAAAGTGTGGAGTATATTGTGCGTCATCACGATTGTCGTAAGGTGGCGGCTCGTTATGTGGAGTTTTGGAATAGCAAACCATAAAGGATATGAAACTGAGCGTAGTGATACCGGTGTATAAGGTTGAAGAATATCTCGATCGTTGCGTAGAGAGTGTGCTCAATCAGGGAATAACCGACTGTGAGGTCATCCTCGTAGACGATTGTTCGCCCGACCGTTGTGGTGAAATGTGCGACCGCTGGGCAGAACGCGATAAGCGTGTGCGTGTGTTGCACTGCCCCGAAAACGGAGGACTTAGTGCGGCACGCAATCGTGGCATAGAATTGGCTTGTGGCGAGTATGTAACATTTGTTGATTCCGACGATTTTCTTGCCCCCGACACCTATATTCCAAATATAGCACTGCTCGACAGCACTCCCGAAGCCAAAGCATTGGAATTTCCTGTGATGGTGGATTATGGTTCGGAACATTGCTATAAATTGAACTTCGAACATCGCGTTATTCACACCGAGCAATGGCTCGAGGAAGAAGGCTATACACATGCCTATGCTTGGAACAAGATATATCGCCGAGAACTCTTCAACGAAGAATGCAACTTTGCCGAAGGTCGTCTTATGGAAGATCTTCTCACAGTGCCTTACGTTATCTACGACACTTATATGATAATGTCGCCTCACGGTTTGTACTACTATTGCAGCAGAGAAGGCACCATATCGCGCACTGTCTCCTTTAAGGCTGCGCAAGACTATCATTGTGCTATGCACAACCTATACGAATGGGCTGTGTATATCGAATTGAACAGAATTACCCAAGACCGTTTGTATCTGCTTCTACTCAATGCACAAATCACAATGTTGCGTTTTGGCGAAGAACCTAAGATTTCGGAGCGAAAGGTGCATCCTTATTTATGGCACGATGACACTTTGAACCGTTCTATGCGATTGAAGGCTTGGCTATGCTCTAAGTTTGGTAGCAAGTTCTGCCGATATTGGGCAAAACTGAAAACACGATTAAAATAAAAAACTGAAAAATGGAAGTATCGATAGTGATACCTGTGTACAACAGGGCTGAGATGGTGAAGGATACGCTTCATTCGGTGGTGGGACAAACTCATCGCCCCATTCATCTTGTCTTGGTCGACAACAATTCCACCGACCACACTCTTTCGGTGCTTCAAGACTTTAAGCATACTCATCATTCACACGATTTCAAGGTAGATGTAATTCAGGAACCTACATCTGGAGCGTGCGCAGCACGCAATAGTGGATTGCAATTGGTGAAGAGCGAATGGATAATGTTTTTCGATAGCGACGACACTATGCACCCTCATCTTGTAGAAAAATATGTGTCGAAAATCAAAGAATGTCGAGGTGAGGTGGATATCATCACCACCAATGTGCTTTTCTGCGATGGTGAGCGTAGATACAGCCCATTTTTTGCCACCGAAAACTATTTTGAAAACCACATTTTTCACGGACTGCTTAGCACCACACGCTTCATTGTGCGTCGCGATTTGGTGCAAAAGGTGGGCCTGTGGAACAATGCTGTGAAGTGCTGGAACGATTGGGAACTCGGCATCCGTCTCCTCTTGTCTCAGCCTCGAGTGCAGTCGGTTACCGAAGGTATCTATGTGCATGTGAATGTGCATTCGCAGTCAATCACAGGAGCCGATTATTCGTCGCACCATGAGCGTAGAGAACACGCTCTTTCGGTGGCGATTGCCGAAGTTGAGAAATCTCTCCATCCTTCTAAACATAAACTGCTACGACTGCTCAAAGCACGCCGATTTGTTCTTGCTGGGCTATATCTTAAAGAAGGTAATGCCAATCTCGCACAAGAATATTACCGTGCATCACTTGCCGATGTGAAAGCGGACACCACACTACGCATCCTTGCTCCAATTATCTATCGTTATGTGGGCATAGGAGGCAGAGGCATCGACCGACTTATTAGATTTGTAGTCAAGAAATAGGATTAATATTTGCGTGAGTGTGAGCGTAGGCGTTGAATGAGAGCCACTCCTTTAGCAAATGCTTGCAACCCAAAGTATGACTTGGAGCATACACGCATCATCGCGTATCGTCTGTTGCCCTTTATCTTGGGCAGAGGCAATAGACCTTCCTCGTGCAGAGCATCAAGATGCGAAAGTTTTTCATCACGGCTAAGAGGACTATTCATCACATTATACACATAGTCAAGCAGTAGATACGATAGCCTATAGTCTAATGCCGAGTGCTGAATGGGCGTGCGTGCCACATCTCTGCGTAATTCTCCCACAAGTCTGATGCTATGGAAGAAATGAGAGAAACTGCGATGCCACTGTTCTTTCGTTTTGAGCGATGTGATAGAACCCTCTCTGCGAATATAGGCATACAGAGGCACATTGGTCACGAGCACATCTCTTGCCGCGAAAAAAGCCTTCGTGAGAAACCACTCATCTTCGTGAATAATCCCTTCAGGCATCAGCAACTCGTTATCAACGAGAAAATGTCGCTCATAGCAATAAGTGCAAGCACCCTTTATTATGTTGCACCTGCTCATATATTCACAGCCCGATGAGTAATGAGTAGTAGCAAGCGAAGGCACATCTTTAGTCGAAAGTCGCACATCGTCTGAGTCTGATATATGTTCGCTCACAAATTTTACAATACTATGCTCCGACTCACTCAAAATCTTGAGCAAAGGTGATATGGCATTATGAAACCAATAATCGTCGGAATCAAGGAAAAACACATACCTGCCTTGTGCCACATTGAGTCCCGCATTGCGAGCAGCACTCAGTCCGCGATTGTCTTGATGAATGAAAGTGAAATGTGCAAATTCATCGATAATTGCCTTTGTGCTATCGGCCAAAGGCAATGGCGAACCATCGTCCACCAGCACCACCTCATAGCATATGCCACCCCATTCTTGGCATACGATACTCCTCAAGCATCTATCCACAAGAACAGACTCCACATTATAATACGGAACGATTATGCTACAAACTATCTCACTCATACGCCTACAAAAGTAATGAATAATTTCGGCTTGCGTCTACTATTTCATATATTTTTTGTAACTTTGCACCTTGTATATAGAAATAATTGATTAATTAAGAAAATCTGAAGAATAATTATGGCACTTCAATGTGGTATTGTAGGGCTTCCAAATGTAGGTAAGTCAACTCTTTTTAACTGTTTGTCGAATGCTAAAGCTCAATCGGCTAATTTCCCTTTTTGTACTATCGAGCCTAATGTGGGCGTGATCACTGTACCCGACGAAAGATTGAACAAACTTGCCGAGCTTATTAATCCACAAAGAATTGTGCCTACTACGGTAGAAATCGTGGATATTGCTGGATTGGTGAAGGGTGCGTCTAAGGGTGAAGGTCTTGGTAACAAGTTCCTTGCCAACATTCGTGAAACCGACGCTATTATCCATGTGCTTCGTTGCTTCGACGACGATAATATCACTCACGTTGATGGTTCGGTAGATCCTGTTCGCGATAAGGAAATCATCGACTACGAACTCCAACTTAAAGACCTCGAAACAGTGGATGCTCGCATCGCTAAGGTGCAAAAGCAAGCTCAAACAGGTGGCGATAAGAATGCAAAACTTGCTTATGGCGTGCTTGTGCGTGTGAAAGAGGCTCTTGAACAAGGCAAATCGGCTCGCACAGTAGAATTTGAAACTAAGGACGAGCAAAAGTGTTTCAACGAAATGTACCTACTCACTGCTAAGCCTGTGCTTTACGTTTGTAATGTCGACGAAGCAAGTGCTGTAAACGGCAATCAATATGTAGAAAAAGTGCGTGAGGCTGTAAAAGAAGAAGGTGCTGAAATCCTTATTCTTGCTGCTCGCACCGAAAGCGAAATCGCTGAATTCGAAACCTACGAAGAACGCAAGATGTTCCTCGATGAAATGGGACTTGAAGAATCTGGCGTGAATCGTCTTATCCGTGCTGCCTACAAACTTCTCGACCTTGAAACATACCTTACTGCAGGTGTACAAGAGGTGCGTGCTTGGACCTATCGCAAGGGTAGCAAGGCTCCTCAATGTGCTGGAGTTATCCACACCGACTTCGAAAAGGGTTTCATCCGTGCCGAAGTTATCAAGTACGAAGACTTCATCACCTATGGTAGCGAAGCAGCTGTGAAAGAAGCAGGTAAGATGAGTGTAGAAGGCAAGGAATATGTGGTGCAAGACGGCGATATCATGCACTTCCGTTTCAATGTGTAAACTATAGGGAATTATTTAGGAATTACCTTATATATAAATCGGTGCTTGCTAGCAAGCATCGATTTTTTTTGTAGCACATTTCTTTGACAGAGTGATTTATCTTTACTTTTTTGTATCAAATTCTTTTTTGAATTGTTATTTTGGAAAGAAAGCAAAAATGATATATCTTTGTTTTTAAAATATATTCTTATTATATATTCGGTGCTCGTGCGATTGGAGAGTGCCGATTTTTATAAATGTTATTTTTTATGATGAACATAAACGAATGGTTTGAATTGCTTGTTTCTGGGCAAGCAGAATTAGGGGTGCAAGTGATGGTTACCTCTTGCGTGGTATTAGTAGCCTTACTTATCACTGCAATTTATGAAAAATGGATACGCATTATTATCGAGAAGGTGATAAATCATTCTAATAATTCTTGGGACGACTATCTTCTTAGCGATAAAGTGTTGCGTGCAGTAGGGTATTTTATTCCACTTTTTATTGTGTATTTGGCGATGCCTTATTGCCTTAATCACAACACCATTTTCTTCGAAGCCACAAGTAGGGTGTTGCTATCGGGTATGGTGGTGCTTTTTGCATTCGTGTTGAGCAGAGTCATCAGTGGAGTTAATGAAAAAATCCAGGCGAGTGATGCCTCAAATCGTCCTACGGCTGGTATTTTCCAAATGATTGCTTTGGTGGTGTGGTGTCTGTCGGTCATCGTGGTGGTATCCATCCTTATAGATAAAAGTCCTTGGAAACTTCTTGCCGGATTAGGTGGTGCTGCAGCCTTGATGATGTTGGTGTTTCAAGACACTATCAAGGGATTGGTGGCTGGTGTGCAACTTGCTGCCTACGACCTCATTCATGTGGGCGACTGGATTGCTTTACCTAAGTATGGCATAGATGGTAGCGTGCAAGAAGTTACGCTCAATGTTATTAAAGTGCGAAATTGGGACAATTCGGTGGCTACTATTCCTCCCTATGTGCTTATGACCGATTCATTCCTCAATTATAATAAGATGTCGCAAGAGAAGGCTCGTCGCATTATGATGGACCTCTCTATCGATTTCAGCTCGGTGTGTCTTGCCACACCCGAACTCGAGCAATCTCTGAAGGAGAAAGGCCTATATGTGGCTCCTGGAGAAATTATTGCCGATGTGGAAGACGAACGAAAAGTGAATCTTACTCTTTTCTCGCGTTATGTAGAAAATTACCTCGCCAAGCAACCGTTTGTGCGTAAGGACAAGTATTTTATGGTGCGTGTGCGCAAACCCTTGCCCACAGGCCTGCCTCTCGAGGTGTATTGCTATGTGAGCAATTCCGAATGGCGACACTTCGAGCACACTCAATCACGCGTGATCGAACACATCATTGCCGTGATGCCTGAGTTTGGTTTGCGTATATTCCAAAGTCCTTCTGGTACCGACCTCACAAGCCTCAAAAAGTAATCGGTGATCTTGGATAATCAATAACATCATTGTAGAATATTTTATTAAATGTAAATCATTATGAATTTATATCGTAGTTGTTTTAATAGTGCATTAATTGGTGCTTTGTTATTCCTATTATCGCTTCCAGCATCATCGTATGCAAATAAGCACTCGCTATATCAGTATCCATCTCAAGAAAAGATTAACAAGCAGGTAGATTCTGTATTCCGTAAACTTTCTACAAGAGAAAAGATAGCTCAAATTATGGTCATCGACATTAGAGCCGAAGATACTAAAGAAATGAAAGCTATTCAGAACAAACTTGTCAAGAAAGAGAAAATCGGAGGAATTATTCCACTTGGCGAAAAATCTTTCACTTCGGCAATGAAGCGAATGAATGAACTTAACAAGATGGCAAAAATACCTATGCTTGTAACTATTGATGCCGAGTGGGGAGCAAATATGCGTTATATAGATGTACCTGCATTTCCTCGCTTTTTGCAAATGGGAGCTCTTACCGACGATTCATTGATATATGAGGTGGGAAAGTTGATAGGGAAGGAATGTCGTTCGCTTAAAATGCAAGTGAATTATTCGCCAGTATTGGATATCAACAACAATCCCGAACGACATATTGTCAATACACGATGTTTTGCCGAAGAAAAAGAAATAGTGGCTAAATATAGTATTACTATGATGCGTGGTATGCGTGCTGCAGGTGTAGCAGGGTCGGCAAAACACTTCCCTGGACATGGGGATACTGATGTGGATTCGCATTTAGCATTACCTCTGTTACCATATACCATAGAAAGACTTGATAGTTTGGAGTTGTATCCTTATAAGCATCTAATTGCCGATGGTATAGAGATGGTGATGGTGGGACATTTGAGCATTCCTGCATTGGATCCTACAGGCACTCCATCTTCTATTTCAAAACCTATCGTTACCGGACTTTTAAAAGAGAAATTAGGCTATGATGGCATAATTTGTACAGATGCACTGAATATGTTTGGTGTATCTAAGGAGAGTGGTCTTGCAAAGAAAGATATTCCGTTGGCGGCTTACAAAGCAGGTGTGGATATGCTTCTTATGCCTGAGGATGTAGAAGAATCGATTACAGTTATAGAGAATGCTCTAAAAAATGGTGAGATCACTATGGAGAGCCTTGATATGAGAGTGAAGAAAATGCTTGCTCTGAAGGCTCGTCTTGGTGTATTCGACAAAGGATATAGCCCTTATGTTGACATAGATAAACTTAATGAGTTTACCGATCAAAACTTAATGACTCCACAAATGGAGGAGAAGTTAGATCTAATCAACAAGGTTTCGAAAGAAACAATGATAGTGCTTTTCAATGATAATTCTGCTGGATATGGTATCCCTGTTTCCTTTGAGGGCAAGAAAGTTGCGTATGTAGGTTTCAAACAACCACATTTAGGACATGAGTTTGGCGTATTGGCTAATAGGTATGGACAAGTGGATACTATTTTGTTAGACGACAATGCTTCTGTTGCCGAATTGAAAGTAGCCCGTGACAAAGTGCGTAATCACGATCTCGTAATTTTTGGTTTCAATGGTGTGGATCTACGCCCTTATAAAAATTATGGAATAGTGCACGAAGAGATAGAATTTATTACCAATTGGGCTGCTGAGCAACCTATGATTGCTGTGTATCTTGGCTCTCCTTATGCTATTTCTAAGGTGCCTAACTATAAAAACTTTACAGCTTGGGTTATTGGTCACATCAACACTCAATCAAATAATTTTGCTGCAGCGCAAGTCGTATTTGGTGGTGTTCCGGCTGTAGGTGTTCTTCCAGTAAGTGCAGCATCCTACAAACCAGGTGAATCTGTTATCATTCCCGATAGATATCGTGAAGAATATTTCCACTATGTAGGTACGCGAGCCGATTCTTTGGCTCTTGTTCCTATGGATTTGAAAGAAAAAAGTGCTGCTTTGACTTTGTTGCCACAAGTAGCCGAACTTGTGGCAGGAGGAAAATTAAAGCTATCTGATTCAGTTGCCGAATTGCTCGGATTGGAGAAAGTTGACAAATCATTAACAGTATCGTCATTGCTTGCCGATCACAAGTCAAAGGTTAATGCCGACTATTTGCGTTCTTTGCTTAATACATATCGCAATCATACGTCAATAGAAAATGTGGCACAAAATATGTTTGCCACTATAGGAATGAACTCCACTTCTATATCAAGAACAGAGGTTCACACCACTGGCTACGATTACAACAAATTCTTGTTTACACTTAAAAACAAAGGT
The DNA here is from genome assembly GCA_045656705.1 of Muribaculaceae bacterium. Lineage (GTDB taxonomy): Bacteria > Bacteroidota > Bacteroidia > Bacteroidales > Muribaculaceae > RGIG4576. The sequence continues at coordinate 12,310 of JAZORR010000027.1, forward strand.
AAATATGCTGGCAAGCAAGTGATTTCACCTGAGGCAGCAGAGTTGGTTTTAAAATGTTTATAATGTTATAAAAAAGTTGAGGTCGCTTTTAGGAAAGCGACCTCAATTATTTGATTAAGACTTTATCTTTCTCAATAGATATCGAGGAATAAACGATATATGGAGCAATACGGTGGTTATTGTTCCATAATTTTTACACATAATATCGAAACGCTCCTTTAGCGATTTCTTGTGATACTTATCGGTGAGGCCATCGGTGAGGAAACTCACGATAGGGGTAGCACCCAAATAAGCATTCTTGCGCGACTTGCGTAAGCACTTGATACACCAATCGTAGTCGGCCGAGAAGCGATACGATAGGTCGTAGGTAGGCACTATCGTGCGACGAGGCACAAACGCCTGATGGCACACAAGCATTCCTCTTTTGAAACTTTCGACTGTGAGCTCTTCTGGTGCCGTGAGATGACGCATTCCCACCACCTCGCGTTTACTGTTCACTATCTGTGTTTGACCGTAGATGATATCCACATCATCGTTGGCAAGTGCTGCCATTCGGCTCAGCGAATCCGATGAAGCGAAACTGTCGCCTGCGTTGAGGAATATCAGAAATTCCCCGCGTGCGCGTGCGATACTCTTATTCATGGCATCATATAGTCCCTTGTCGGGTTCTGAATGAATTACCATTTGCTCTATTCCTGCATTGCGTGCCACATCGAGTGTGTTGTCGCGCGATGCGCCATCTATCACTAAGTGTTCAAAGTCGGTAAATGTTTGCTCTTTGATACTTTGTAGAGTAGGGGGCAATACTTCGGCCGCATTATATGTTACGGTGATGATACTGAATAGAGGCTTTTTATTTGTCATTTTTATCGCTTATTTTTTGCAAAGGTAGCGAAAAATTGCAAACCAATAATCGCAAAGAGGGGGCGAAAACCACTAAAAAGTGAGATTTTTTCATCTCTTTGCGAAAATTTATAGCAAGAAAAGCGTTTATATTAAGGAAAAACATTAATTTTGCATTTACATATATGTTTAATCATTTAAAAATTTACAACTATGGCATACGTAATTACTGATAGCTGTGTAGCTTGTGGAACATGTCTTCCAAACTGTCCAGTAGGTGCAATCTCTGAAGGCGATATCTACAAAATCGACGCTGATACTTGTATCGATTGCGGTACTTGTGCAGGTGAATGTCCAGCTGGTGCTATCGAACAAGCTTAATCTACACTGTTAATATTACAAGTGTAATACAGGCAGAGCTCAATTGAGTTTCTGCCTTTTTTTATGCATCTTTTGTGAAATAGTATGAAAAAAATAAGTATCTTTGCGTGATAACGAATGAAAACTACTAAAAACATATATTACTATGAGTAAAGATACTGTAAAAAATCTCGAAGCCTTGCGCGAAGAGATGCGAAAGAATAGAGTGAGTGCTGTCATCATTCCTGGTACCGACCCTCACCAAAGTGAATATGTAAATCCTCATTGGAAGGTACGCGATTGGGTTACCGGCTTCACTGGTAGCAATGGTACTGCAGTGGTTACTATGAATGCTGCGGGATTGTGGACCGACTCACGTTACTTCCTCCAAGCTGCTGACCAACTTCAAGACTCTGGTTTCGACCTTCACAAGGAAGATATTCCGGGTGAGGCCACTGTCACCGAATGGCTTGCCGAACAATTAGGCGAAGATGAAGTGCTTGCCGTAGATGGTCGTTTGTTTACCATCGTGCGTGCCAACCAACTCGAAGAGTTCTGTGGGGCTAATGGTTTCCGTTTTGCTACCGACTTTGCTCCTGCCGATGATATTTGGACCGATCGTCCTGCTCGTCCTATGACTAAAGCCTTCGTTCACGATGCTAAATATGCTGGCGAAGATGCTGCAAGCAAGATTGATAGAGTGCTTGCCGAAGTGGAGGCTATGGGAGCCGACGCTATTTTCCTTCCTGCACTCGACGATATTGCTTGGACTCTTAATATTCGTGGTGCCGATGTAGAATGTAATCCTCTTGTAGTGTCATATCTTTATCTCTCACGCGACGAAAAGGTGCTTTTCGTTGATGCCGAAAAGATTGACTCTGAAGTGGAAGCACACCTCAAGGCTGTAGGTGTGAAACTTATGCCTTACGACGATGTGCAAAAATGGTTGCATAAGGAAGTCAACACACACACCACCGTTCTTCTCGATCCTAATAAGGTGAGCGATACTCTTTTCCGTGCTATGCAATGCTATAAGGTGTTTGGTGCATCTCCTGTGGCTCCTCTCAAGGCCATCAAAAACGATGTACAAATCTCAGGCACTCGCAAGGCTATGGAACGCGATGGTGCTGCTCTTGTTCGCCTATGGATGTGGATCGAAAAGATGGCACCTACAGGCACTATCAACGAGATGGATGTGGCTGCAAAGGCTATCGAATATCGCTCTCTTAGCGATATGTATCGTGGCGAAAGTTTCGGTATGATTGCTGGATACAAGGAACACGGTGCTATTGTTCACTACTCGGCATCGCCCGAATCAGCTTCTACCCTCAAGGCAGAAGGTCTCCTACTTGTAGATAGTGGTGGCCAATATCTCGATGGTACTACCGATATCACTCGCACTATGTCGCTCGGTAATCCTACCGAAAGCGAAAAGCACGACTACACACTTGTTCTTAAAGGCCACTTGGCTGTGGGACGTGCTGTATTCCCTGTAGGCACTCGCGGTAGTCAACTCGATGCACTTGCACGCATCTATCAATGGCAAGAAATGATGACATATCTTCACGGCACAGGACACGGCGTTGGCCACTTCCTTGGCGTACACGAAGGTCCACAAAACATTCGTCTGAACGAAAATCCTACCACACTCAAGCCAGGTATGATCACAAGTAACGAACCAGGACTTTACAAAGCTGGCAAGTATGGTATTCGCACCGAAAACCTAGTACTCACAGTTCCTGCAGGACACAGCGAAGAGTTTGGCGACTTCTTGAAGTTTGAAGCACTCACACTCTTCCCTTACGACAAGAACCTGATAGATATGACAATGCTTAGCGCTGAAGAAGTGGCACAAGTCAATGCTTACCACGACGAAGTTCGCACTCGACTCACTCCATATCTCAACGAAGAAGAGCGAGCATGGCTCAACGCACGCACTCAAGCATTATAATAAATTAACGAGGATTTAGAGATAAGTACGGACGCACGATCGTGCGTCCACTACTTACCCACTATAGGAAATTATCAGATGTCTTAGTCATCTTTAACTCCTCACTCCTAACTAAAAAAAAAGCATGGCACTAATAAAATCAGTAAGAGGGTTCACCCCTAAAATCGGCAAAAATTGTTTCCTTGCCGACAACGCCACCATCATCGGCGACACCACAATCGGCAACGATTGTAGCATTTGGTTTGGCACTGTTCTTCGTGGAGATGTCAACACCATCACCATTGGCAATTGCGTCAACATACAAGACGGCTCAGTACTTCACACCCTATACCAAAAGTCAACAATCGAAATCGGCAACCATGTATCAGTAGGGCATAATGTCACCATACACGGAGCCAAAGTACACGATTATGCACTCATCGGTATGGGTAGTATACTACTCGACGACGCAGAGATAGGCGAAGGAGCCATCATTGCTGCGGGAAGCGTAGTCACTGCTCGCACCAAAGTAGGACCATACGAACTTTGGGGTGGTGTACCAGCCAAATTCATCAAGATGGTATCACCAGAGCAAGGTAAAGAAATCAATCAAAAAATTGCCCATAACTACCTCATGTACTCAAAATGGTACACCGAAGACGACGCAAAAACACAAATCATCGAATAATATTTGGAAAAAGCAGAAAAAAGTTGTAACTTTGTTCCGCTTTTCAAACGACACAGTGTGTTTACCACATTTAATCAGCTGAAAGAGGCTGCCCGGATGGTGGAATGGTAGACACGAAGGACTTAAAATCCTTTGGCTATTGCAGCTGTGCGGGTTCAAGTCCCGCTCCGGGTACATTAATACTTTTGTAATCTCTTGTAGGTGAATAACTTGCAAGAGATTTTTTATTTGCAAGGTGTACTAAAAGTGGGCAAGGTGTACAAAAAGGGCAAGGTGGACAAAAAGTAGGATAAAAACGCTGTAATTAATTGAAATTCATATCTTTGTGTAGATTTTCATTGATATGGTAAAAAAAATGCTTTTTTTGTGACTCGCACAACGTCGTTAGAAACGGCTTGAGAAGCCGA
>JAZORR010000028.1:0-7571 GCA_045656705.1 Muribaculaceae bacterium
TTCGGCTTCTCAAGCCGTTTCTAACGACGTTGTGCGAGCCACAAAAAAAGCATTTTTTTTACCATATCAATGAAAATCTACACAAAGATATGAATTTCAATTAATTACAGCGTTTTTATCCTACTTTTTGTCCACCTTGCCAAGAAATCTAATATCTAAGACATAAGCACCGATATGTGTTTCCCTTAACAAAAAATAACACAACCATATTTCTTATTTCGATGATTCTCACTATATTTGTAAATATTTTAGACACTTTAGTATCTTAGAATAATTATATGTTGAGATATTTAAGGTGGGTAATGCGTTTAAGTGCGTGATTATTAATTCATTGGAATAAACTTAAATGTGGATACTTGGCTAAAATTAATGAGACAAACGCAATTGTGGTGTATACTTTTTGTAGAAAAAAGATGAAAATGAGACAATTTTTATTGATATGTATGTTGGCATTGGGATTCTCGCTTTCGGCAGAAGTCCAAATAGACACTCTTACAGTCTATTTCAAGATAGGAAATGCCAATTGGGATGCGACTTATAAGGAAAATGAGGCACGCACAAAAGAATTTGTGCAACGCATCAAAGAAACTCAAACAAAAACCGGACATAAAATCGTAGGGGTACTTTTCCACTCTAATACATCGCCCGAAGGTACTCGATATATCAATGAACGACTTGGTAATAAACGTGCGCAAAGTATTGTCGACCGTTTGGCAAAGGATTTGGTGTTCCCTGATTCGGTTGTAAAAATAGAACCAATGTGGAGTCAATGGGATGACTTGCATAAGTATATCATTGAACACGGTGATATGAAATATCGTGATGAACTTCTTGAAATTATTGAGAATAAGTCTCTTTCAGATGCTCAAAAAGAACGCCGCGTGCGCAACCTTCGTGGTGGTGCTCCTTGGAGATATCTTTTGAATAATGTGTTCCCTGATATGCGTTACTCTGAAATCAGAGTTTTCGTAGGTATTGAAATGCCTAAACTTAACGAAAAGTTGCAAGTGGTAGAACCAGAGCCTACTCCAGAACCAGAACCTACCCCAGAACCAGCTCCAGAGCCAGAACCTGTGGTGGAAGTGGTGGATACTCCAGTAGTGGTGACTCCTGTGCAAGAAGGCCCATATAACAAACTTATCCTCAAGACCAATACAATAGGTTGGGCGGGTATGATGGCCAATTTAGGTGTAGAATACCAACATAAGAGTGGTTTGGCGTTCCATTTGCCTATATATTATTCGGCAATGAACTATTTCACTCGCACACTTAAGTTCAGAACATTCCTTATCCAACCAGAGTTGCGTTACTACATACCTAAGGTAGAAGGTTTGTTTGTTGGTGGTCACTTTGGTCTTGCATGGTATAATGTGGCATTTGATGGTGATTGGCGTTATCAAGACCACGGTCGCAACACTCCTGCAATAGGTGGTGGTGTGAATGTGGGTTATAAGATGCCTATCAGCAAAAATAAAAAGTGGGGCATTGAATTCTCACTTGGTGCAGGTGCTTATCAATTGCATTATGATAAGTTTATCAATGAGCAAGGCGGCAAACTTGCATATAGCGAAAAGCGTACTTTCATCGGTGTAGATAATGCAGCGGTGTCGTTCACATATACATTTGACTTAAAGTAAAGCCTGAAAGATGATGAAGAATATTATGAAATATAGCATAGCGTCGGTGGTGGCATTGGTTTTGCTTTCGCTCTCAGCATGTAATGTGCACGAGTGGCCAGAAGCAGAAGCAAAGGCTCAAATTAAGTTGAATTTCGACTTTAATACCGATATCGATGAATATCTTACAATCTATGCCGACCAAGGTCGTGCTTCTCGTTCGCCCGAGGATTATGATGTGAGATATGTGGTGAAAGCACACCTATATGTCAATGATGAAGATTATATCGAAGAACCATATGCGCAATGGACATTTACGCGTGACGATGTGGATGATTTGAATACTTCAACTACTATCGAGCTCGAACCTGCCAAGTATAAGATTATGGTGTGGACCGACTTCGTGCCTCAAGGTACAGCCGAAGATAAGTTCTATAATCCTTCAAAGTTTAACCACATCAATATGACGGCTGAATATGATGGAAATAACGATTTCCGTGATGCATTTATGGGTGTTCAAGATTTGGAAGTAGACTTTAGTAACTTGTCATACAATAATCAACTCGAAAGCACAGTCATAATGAATCGTCCACTTGCGAAGTATTACTTCGTAACTACCGACGTGGAAGAATTTGCTTCACGCTACTTCGAACAGCACTCTACTAAGGGTGATCCAAGTGCGATTATCGGACCAGACCAAATTGACTACAGTAAGTTGAGAATTAAATTCAACTATACTGGTTATTTGCCTTGCGTATTCAATATGCACACCAATCGTCCGATTGACTCAATGACAGGTGTAACTTTTGAATCGGATATTACCGATATCAGTGGTAATGAAGCGACTCTTGGTTTTGACTACATTCTTGTGAACGGTCGCGAATCGAGTGTGGCAGTTTCGGTGGCTCTTATCGATACTGATGGTACAGTGATTTCGATGAGTAGCACTATTAATGTGCCTTTGGTGCGTGGTAAGTATACAATCGTGAAGGGTAAATTCTTTACTCAAAACGAACAAAGTGGTGTGGGTATTAACCCTGACTTTGATGGTGACCATAATATTATTATTCCTTAATTATGGTAATATTTAGAATTTGATATGAAAGCGACATTGAAATATATAATGATGATAATGGTGGCAATGCTTGCCACTGCGTGTGCCGAAAAAGATGAACCACAAGCTGAAGAAACTGTGGCAGTGGAGATTAAGGCATCAATGTTGGGTATGGAGGGAAGTCGTTCAAATGCAACTGATGTGGATGAACTTCATTATACCGTATACAAGGCAAATGCTACTGAAATTGGCGCTGTGACAAAAGTGGTAGGAAGCGTTAAAACTAAAAATGCCGATGGTGATTTTTATGTGAAACTTAATCTTGTGAAGAATCAATATTACCAAATCGTATTTTGGGCTCAAAATAAAGACTGTAAAGCTTATAATCTTACTGCAAGCAATGGTCAACGATTGGTTGAAATTGATTACACTAAAGAACTTACCGATGCATTCTGGGGTAAATCAGCAATCCTTTTCACTAATTCTTCGATGAGTGTAAGCGTGGATTTGAAGCGTCCGTTTGCCCAACTTAATATCAAGGCGAAAGATGCTAACGACAAAGATGCTAAAACCCTAAATATTAAAAAGGTGGAAGTGAGTGTGAGCAGTTATGCCAATGTGCTCAACTTGGTAACTGAAGAACGCTACACTGCAGAAGTAGGTCCGTTGACTATAGCCAAAACAAATGTCACTATAGATGCCGATAAAAACATCTTTTCGCAATATGTGTTGCCTGTGTGGGATGTAAATATTGATGATCCTACTATCGGTGTGAAAGTTGTAGGTAATGCTGGTGATGAAGTGGTGAATGTGAATGTGAGTGTGCCTAAGTGTCCACTTAATGCAAACTATCGCACGAATATTATCTTGCCGATATATCCGACTACGGCTTCGGCTCAAGTGAAAACGGAAGAACAATAAATCGAAATAACTAAAACGCAGAATGGCACGCCAATCTGCGTTTTTTATTTATATGCGAAATATTCTCTAATGGATTTTTCTATTAGGGATAGATTTTGTATTTTTGTTTATTGAAAAAATAATTTACGATAAATTTATATAAAAATAGATATGGCTAAGAAAGCTAAGAAATCTAAGAAATCAAATCCAGCACCTATGTCGCCCGATAAGGTGATTGTGCAACGAATGAGAAGCCTCGAAATAGGAAAGTGCTACATCAATAAGAACGAAGAAGAAGGTATGCACATCGTGTTGGTGACTCGTTGCCATAAGGGTGGAACTTATTCGGTAGGTTGTTATTTGCTCGATATATTCTGTTTGGGAGTGAAGAATACTTATTTCTTCTTCAATATAAGTCAGGAAGATATGAACGACTTGGTAGAAAGATTTGAAGGAGAAGAAATATCTTATGATGAAGCACACAATTGGGTGTATGGTGCAGTGGAATTTGCACAAGAAGCGGGTATTAATCCTCACTCAGAGTACAAGATTACTCAATATTTCCTCGAAGAAGATACCGAAGAAATTCCTCTAATCGAGTTTGAGTATGGAAAGGATGGTAAGCACTTCTTTGTGGCCGATGGTAATTTGGAATTGAGTAAATATCTTCCTATTCTCGAACGCAACCTTGGTGAAGGTAATTTTGACTACGTGGTGGCCGAAGACGACGATGAGTATGAAGAATATGACGAAGAAGATACAGTTAGTGCAGAATAAAAACTGAAATTAGAGATACATTCTCAGATTGTATATAGCCAAATTTCATTGGTTTTTGGATTTGTGGATTATCTACACTAATTTTGTAAGAAAATAAGGACAAAGATATGCTTATAATTGGTATAGCAGGTGGTACTGGTTCGGGAAAGACCACCGTAGTGCGTAAGATAATGGAACGCCTACCCGAAGGCGAAGTAGGTGTGATATCTCAAGACTCGTATTATAAGGATTCGAGCCATGTGCCTGTGGAGGATCGCCAAAAAATCAATTTCGATGAGCCTGCAGCTTTTGATTGGGATTTGCTGCTTGAGCATTTGAAGCAGTTGAACGAGGGTAAAGCCATAGAAATGCCAACCTATTCTTATCTCACATGCACTCGTCAGGCTGAAACTGTACCTATGGCAGCGCACGATGTGGTGCTTGTGGAGGGTATTCTTGTGTTATCTGACTCTCGTTTGCGCGATATGATGGATATTAAGGTGTTTGTGGATGCTGATGCCGATGAACGCCTCATTCGCGTGATAAGTCGTGACTGTATTGAGCGTGGTCGCACTCCTCAGATGGTGATTGATCGTTACGAAGAAGTGCTGAAACCAATGCACAATATGCACATTGAGCCTGCTAAACGATTTGCCGACCTTATAGTGCCTCAGGGAGGACATAATGAAGTGGCTATTAATCTTATTACTGACTTTATTAAGAGTCAGTTGAAGAAATAATTTCCGAAGAAGATTATTTGAATAATGAAAATAAAGTTTCCGATAATAGGTAGTTTGCTTGATAGATTTTCTGTCACAGAAAATCCACAAGAGGCATCGGATATTGCAACCGATGACGAAGTGTTTGTGGATGATGGTCAGATGGTGCTTCGCACCGACAATTTGGTGAAGAAATATCGCCAACGCACAGTTGTAAACCATGTATCGATCAACGTGAAGCAAGGCGAGATTGTGGGACTTCTGGGCCCTAATGGTGCAGGAAAGACCACTACTTTCTATATGACTACAGGTCTTGTGACTCCAAATGAAGGTCGCATCTATCTCAACGACCGCGACATTACGAAATATCCTGTGTATAAGCGTGCAAAATGTGGTATTGGTTACCTTGCTCAAGAAGCATCGGTATTTCGCAAACTTAGCGTGGAAGATAACATACGCACCATTCTCGAAATGGGACCTATGACTCCTGAGGAGCAAGCCGAAAAACTTGAAAGTTTGCTTGCCGAGTTCCACCTCAACCATGTGCGTAAGAATTTGGGTGACCAACTATCGGGTGGTGAACGCCGACGCACCGAAATAGCTCGTTGTTTGGCGATTAATCCTAAATTTATTATGCTCGACGAGCCGTTTGCTGGCGTGGACCCTATTGCTGTGGAAGATATTCAATCAATTGTGTACAAACTGAAAAATAAGAACATCGGTATCCTTATCACCGACCACAATGCTCCCGAAACGCTTAATATCACCGACCGTGCATATCTGTTGTTTGAGGGTAAGATATTGTTCCAAGGCACATCAGAGGAGCTCGCATCCAATCCGGTGGTGCGAGAAAAGTATCTTGGCCGCAACTTTATCTTCAATCGCAAGAAGTTTGATTAAAAGATACACACTTTAGAAAATATTATTTATGCCTACTCAATAAGGGTAGTGATTAGAAAAATGGAGGATTTTCAATAAATCCTCCATTTTTATTTTCTCTGAGAAAATCCCCGAAATTAAGACTTCTTTTGTTGGTATATTGTGAGATTTACGTAGTTTTTCTTGTTTTTGCGAAGTGGTAGATGAGTGTAGTGGTGATGATGACACTTGCTATGGCCATAATAGGGAGGCAGTCTTGTGTCGATGTGCCCACTTCGTCGAGGTTCCAATTAAATTTGGTATTTACAGCGTGTGTTATGATAACTGTGGAATTGTTGATGGCATGTGCTATGATTGCTGTCCATAGCGAACCACTCCAATAAGCCATATATCCAAAGAATGCACCCAACAACAGGCGAGGGATAAATCCGAAGAATTGGAAGTGGATGGCACTAAATATGAATGCCGACACCCATATAGCCACGTGAATGCTCATTGGTTTGGTGGCAAGGATGCGTTGTAATGCCCCACGAAACAGAAATTCTTCGCTCAATCCTGTCAATACTCCCACTAATAGGATGCTTAGCACTATGTTGTTGTCGTTGAGAATGCGATCGGTCACTGCCTTGGCGGCGTCCTCGGAGTTACGCATCCAAGTCTCAATAGCCTGCATACTTTCGGGTAAACTCATACTTGCGTTCCATTCCACTATCCAGTTCATAGCAGGAGTCATAGCTATATATGTGGCTACCATCAGTAGTAGATGTTTGTCCGATGGCAACCGATTAATTTGCAAAAACTCCATCGGATTAGGAGTGATGAATACCAATGTGATGAATACGGGCAATATGAATGCCAATAGGTTTTGACTCGCAATGCTGAGGTTGATAAACACTAACGATTGAGCGCCTGTCACCGATAAAATAAGTGCATTGAGCATAGTGGTGACCACCAAACACAACATAAATGCGCACACAAGCAACGCTACTTTTTGCGAAAACTTGATAGAGTTTTGATATAGAATATTTTTCATAATTTTTTATTCTTGATTTGTAGGGCAAAATTAGTAAAAATTTTATAACTTTGCACAAATAGTAGTACATCACTTATTTTCTTACTGATGATAAATGTGTAAGTTCGAGGATTTAAGTGAAAATTAGGAAATGGTGCATATTCCTCAAGGCTATGAATAGCCTTAAATACAATAACTTTATTTTAAACAAAGTATAGTAGATTTTAAACAACATAATTATTAACAAATTAAAACAACTGTAACTATGAAGAAAATCTTATTTTCTTTGTTGAGTGCAAGTGCATTGTTGTACTCAACATCATGTTCCGATGAAACCATTGCTCCTGAAGTAGGTGGTGAAGAATTGGTGAAATTCACAGTGGAACTTAACGACGGCAGTTCTGCAAGTCGTGCAATCAGTGATGGTCTTTTAGTAAACAAACTTTATTACGAAGTGTATGCTACTAAGGGTACAAATGCCACAGTGCAAGAAGAACCTTTGGCACAACATGATAAAGTTGTAGATTTAAAAGAAACTGTGATAGATGGTAAGAATGTAAAAACAGCTAATGTATCTTTAGCTCTTGTAAAAGGTCAAACTTATCATGTAGTATTCTGGGCACAACATGAAAAAG
>JAZORR010000029.1:0-14823 GCA_045656705.1 Muribaculaceae bacterium
AACTCTTTTTTGAGCGAAAAACGGGTCCCGACCCCGCGACCCCAACCTTGGCAAGGTTGTGCTCTACCAACTGAGCTATTTTCGCATTTATAAGTTCAAATTTCGCTTATCATCAATTTGAACTCAACATTCTGTTTAAGAACTCTCTTTTGAGCGAAAAACGGGACTCGAACCCGCGACCCCAACCTTGGCAAGGTTGTGCTCTACCAACTGAGCTATTTTCGCAATTAATTTCGCAGTAGGAAACTCACTATTTCCGTTTTGCGAGTGCAAAGTTAGGAACTATTTTTGAAATACGCAAATCTTATGCAAACTTTTTTGAAAATATTTTTATTGCGTTTTACAAAGAAAACGCGTTACACATTATCAATCAAGCATTTTCATAAATTCTTTACGAAGCGAAGAATTTTCAAATTCGCCTGTATATTCGAGAGTAGAAGTGGTGCTATCTTGTTTTTCCACCCCTCTCATCTTCATACAAAGGTGTCCAGCATTACACATCACAATCACACCCTTTGCACCAAGAGTGGAATCAAGCAAATTGCAAAGTTCGCTTGTAAATCGCTCTTGCACTTGCAATCGCTTAGCCAAGGCATCTACCACACGAGCCACTTTACTAAGTCCCATAATTTTTCCATCGGGAATATACCCTACCGAAACTTTTCCAAAGAATGGAAGTATATGATGTTCGCATAGAGAATAGAATTCAATGTCTTTCACTACTACCACGCTCTTTCCATCGTAGTCGAACATTGCCTTCTTCACTATCTGTTCGGGATTTTGCTCATATCCTTGAGTCACCTCCACAAGAGCCTTCGCTGCACGATAAGGAGTGCGTTTCAGACCATCACGCTCCACATCTTCGCCAAGAAGTTCCAAAATAGCACGATAATGCTCGGCTATAGCATCAATCTTCTCACGATTATTAGTATAGAATGTATCTTCGCTATCACACATCATTTTTCGGGTACATTTATATTATCCTTCACTATCATCATTTCTCTTGCAAAAGCAGGGAAAGCCTCCTTGAGTTCATGCATCACATATTCAGCCTCGCCAAGAATCTTAAAATCACCTACACGCACACGCCACGTAGGAGATTTGTAAATAATGTAAGTTTTCAATTCAGGGAATTGCTCGTTCATCTTTTGTTCGCGTAAATGAGCGTTATTCTTGGCAGTACGCTGATTGTTGTCAGAAAACACTTGTATACGATACCCTACCACCTTTACAGGCTCTTGGGTAATAGTATCCACTACCTCTTTACACATCAATCGCTGACGCAAAGCCTCCTTTTGCACAATCTTCACTCGTCCCTGACTATTGATTTCGATATTATCAGTAATCACAGGTTGCGACGATTGGGCAGTCATCATACACACCACATTCACAAGCGCACAAAGCACAAACAATCTTAATCCTCTTATCATCATATTAGAGACTTTAATTCCCACCTTTTAAACAATAGATAGGAGTATCCTTAATAAAATAGGTTACAAAGATAACAAAAAAATATCTTTGTAACCCATTATTTATGTAATTGTAGTATTTTTTATCTAAAAATATTTTTAGAAAGAAGTTACAATACCCATAAATGATTCAGCAGCAAGAGAAGCACCACCGATAAGACCACCGTCTACATTAGGCTTAGCAAACAAACCCTTAGCGTTTGCTGGGTTGCAGCTACCACCGTAAAGAATAGTAGTGTCATCAGCTACTTGTTCGCCATACTTTTCAGCGATCAAGCTACGGATGTAAGCGTGGATTTCTTCAGCTTGGTCGTCAGTAGCAGTCTTACCTGTACCGATAGCCCATACTGGTTCGTAAGCAAGAACGATGTTAGCAAATTCTTCAGCAGAAAGACCAAATACAGATTCCAATTGAGCCTTAACTACTTCGTTTTGCTTTTCAGCTTCACGTTCTTCAAGAACTTCACCAATACAGAAGATAACCTTCAAACCATTTTCAAGAGCCAACTTAGTCTTTTCAGCAAGCATTTCAACTGTTTCGCCATAGTAAGCACGACGTTCTGAGTGACCAAGGATTACATAATCAGCACCAGTAGAAGCTACCATAGAGGCAGAAACTTCACCAGTGAAAGCACCCTTCACCTTATCAGCACAGTTTTCAGCACCCAAGTGTAGTTTTTCACCACAAACAGCCTTGCAAGAAGTCAAGTGAGTGAAAGGAACACAAATTACAACTTCACACTTAGCGTCAACTGCGTTCAAAGCTTCGTTTACTTCAGTTGCCAACTTTACACCTTCAGAAACTGTAGTATTCATCTTCCAGTTTCCAGCTACGATATTTTTTCTCATTTTCTTTATTTATTAATAAATAGTTATTTCATTATTTTTTGCTTCAGTGATTTTCGCACTTTTGCATTTCAAAATACAAAGTTACGCATTTTTCGTCACTTCACTTCATTCTTAACTTCTTTTTTTACTTTTTTCGCAGTTAACCTACGTTTTTCTATAAGTTTTTCGCCAAACTTATAGACTCTATAGCTGCGATTAAGCACCAAAATAAGTATCATAGACGCCACATAGGCGAGTGAAATCATATTCAGGCGTTGCTTGGCATCGTAGTCGTCTACGATCCACATAAAGTCATTGCCTTGAGTTATCGCCTTTTCCACTCGACCTGCATTTATGGACTGAAGCACTCGTTTCCACTTCACCACACCATCACTCACATACACCACAGCTGGATTACCTCGCACGAGCATTTTTAATTGTGTATCGGTGGATGTAAGCATAGGATACGTAGCCATCGACATATCGTTCCATTCAACCACATCATCCATATTGGCATCACTCAAACCTATGACTTCAACTCCTAACTTGCGCGCATAGTCATCGAGAATATTGATAAGATAAGTGTATGCAATATCAATGTTCTCAAGATCGGAAAACACAAAGATAAGTTTATCTTTACCGGTAGAAAATACCTCATCTGTGATATCGCGTTCTCCATCAAACACATTAAGCACTTCCACGCGTAATGAATCGGTATTTTGCTGATGTTTCACCACTTCTCTGCGTGCCACAAAGTGCCAAGTGCTATCATCAATAGGTACATCATCGATTGTGAACTGCTTCACTACGCCATCTTTTTCGTATTCAAAGATAAACTCATCATCGTTGGCATGTACTGCATTCAATTTTGTTCCCACCTTATATGGACGAAAATCGAGCATCGGTTGGTAAAAGTAACCATAACAAGCCACAGCACCTACATACACTACGGTGATGAGAGTCACAATCCACTGAATACTTGGGCTATATATATTATGCACTCTTACATTATACTTGAGCAAGTACCAAGTAAAGAGCAACAACACTATATTTTTGGCTAACGTCACCCCGTTGCTCAACACGAAAGCCTCACCGAAGCACCCACAATCCTGTACTGCACCTGTGAAAGCTAGCCATGCGGTAAGTGGCGTCATCACAAACATCATAAGGAAAGCAAGCCACACAGCCACTCGCCTATATGCACCTATAATAAGGCATACACCCACCACAAACTCCACCACAGATAGAGCAAATGAGCCGAACAAAAGGAAAGGCGATAACCAATCACAACCTAAGGCATTCACATAGTCCTGAAACTTATATAGAACGCCCCATGGATCGATAGCCTTCACAAAACCCGAAACAATGAACACTAAACCTACTATCAATCTAAATAATAGTACGATCCATCGTGTCCATTTTTCGCTATATAGATTAAACTTTATCATCTCCGAGCTGAATCAACGCAAATAAAGAATAGTTTACAATATCCATATAGTTGGAGTCTACACCTTCCGATACTATAGTTTCGCCATTGTTATCCTCTATTTGTTTTATACGCTCAAGTTTGGTGAGAATGATATCGGTGTAACTATTCACACGCATATATCTCCACGCCTCATCGTAGTCACTATTCTTATTATACATTAGTTCGGTAGTGACTTTCATATAATGGTCGTATAGTTCAAGAGCACGCTTTTCATCGATATCCACTTTATCGGCATAGCCAAGTTCGAGCTGGATAAGAGCCATCACTCCGTAATTGGCCATTCCCATAAACTCAGGATAAATACCTTCGCCCACCTTAGATTCTTTTTTCACTTCAAGAGTGCGAATGCGACGCGCTTTGATAAAAATTTGGTCGGTCAACGATGACGGACGCATCAATCTCCATGATGCACCATAGTCTTGCATTTTCTTTTTGAAAATTTCGCGACACAATCCTATCACATAGTCAAATTCAGCTTTAGTATCAGCCATAATATATTGCTTCTTTATAGGGAATTTCTAAAAATCCCACGAATTAGTTACAAAAAACGTAGTTTCTGCAAAATTAACAAAAAATACCAAGAAAATGCTCAATTCTGCCCTATTTTGTAATAGAGAAAAATTCTTTCAGCAATTCTGGAGTGCATTCTGCAGCATCACCACCATGCTTGTATTGTGGACAATACTTATATTTCACATTCACACCTTGCTTCACGAGTTCGTTCACTTTTTCGGTGCAATCGCGTTCGCTACGAGTATTGAAGAAGTAAATAGGAATATCCACCTTTCTTGGCGATGAGCAAGACATAGAAATAGCAGCGGCAAACATCTCAGGATGCTTTTCTGCATAATCCCAAGTGCCCACACCACCATCTGACGAACCAGTGACATAGATACGTTTCGTATCCACAAGACCTTTATTGATATAATCGTCGATGATATGCTTCACATCATCGTAACAATCACGCCAAGCCACAGGATGAGTGAGATGCGACTTATGACACACCGGAAACAATGCAATAGCCTTGGTGCCACTATCTCTCAAATATTGCAAAATACGCTCATCGGCATCTACACAATCGAGGTGATTAAAACTAAAGAAATCATGCTTCTTATAATCGTGTACTCCACCATGCAACCAAAGCAACACAATAGCCTTACCAGGTTTATCGGTGTTGATATTCACCACACGACAAGGCACATTATAAGTGAATTCACCTTCGGGAAGAGCTGTAGCAGTTTTACAACTATTACCACACAACATCAACGCCATCAATAGCGCAAAACAAATATTTTTCATATCATTTTTGTTTAAAATTCTACATTTCAGAAGCAAAATTAATCATATTTTCTCAAATTAAATCAGATATATTCATATAATTTATTCTTGCACACTTTTTTCCATCTATCATAATACATCACACAAAATTATTTTGTTTTTTAATTGCATATAATCACATTCAATTAGCAAATAGAGATTTTCTAATTATCTAAGTACTCAAAAAATTCGCTTCTTATTTATCATAGAGCATTGATATTCGCAACATTCTATACAATTAGTTGTTTATCAACTCTTTTTAAAGTGAATATCCAACATTTTGAAGATGAAGATATATAGAGCAAAGGTTGTTTATCAACTCTTTTAAAGTGAATATCCAACATGTAGATGTTAGTGGTACGGTTGCCATAGGTTGTTTATCAACTCTTTTTGAAGTGAATATCCAACATCAGCGAGGATGATTGGCACAACCGTGCCGTTGTTT
Source organism: Muribaculaceae bacterium (assembly GCA_045656705.1). Lineage (GTDB taxonomy): Bacteria > Bacteroidota > Bacteroidia > Bacteroidales > Muribaculaceae > RGIG4576. Next base: position 5,549 of record JAZORR010000029.1, read on the forward strand.
ATCAACTCTTTTTAAAGTGAATATCCAACTATGTTTAATTGAAATTGAGACAAACTTGTTATCCTATCCAACTTGTTGGTTATTGCTTTTTACACCACTTTAAATCACAAATAGGAGTTAAGAAAACTCCTAACTCCTATTATCATTGCTCTATAAATAAAACAAAAATCACATTGCTGCTAAAAGCACGACTTCGCCAAGTGTTGGGTGGGCGTGAATAATGTCTTTTAGTTCGTGAATGGTGGCATCCTTATTCATCAATGCGGCTACTTCTTGTATTAAGTCGGCTGCATGTGCACCGAGTATGTGACAACCAAGTATCTTTCCGTCGGTGGCAGATACCACAAGTTTCAAGATTCCATCGGTTTCGTTCATTGCCACAGCCTTACCATTGGCACGGAAAAATGCTTTTTTCACTACGGCTTCGATGCCATTTTCCTTGCAATAGGTGTCGGTGACGCCTACCATAGAAGCCTCAGGCGTAGTGAACACAGCCGATGGCATTATTTCTAATTTGATATTATCTTTTTCGCCAAGAATAGCATTCACGGCTCGTTTACCTTGGAAAGTAGCAGCGTGAGCAAGCATACATCGTGCATTCACATCGCCAATAGCATAGACGCCTGCCACATTGGTGAGCATATTATCGTCGACCATAATGCCTCGTGGAGAGTGGATGATGCCCGCATTTTCGAGCCCTTGAGGGAGACGAGGTGCGCGTCCGACTGCCATAAGCACTTTTTGGCAAGAAATTTCGAGATTTTTTCCTTTTTGCTCATATTTTACGATGGCAGTGCCATCGGCATCGGCTTGGATAGCAGTAACACCTGCACCCACATTTATAGTCACGCCCTTTTTAGCGAGTGCTTGACGGAGACGCTTAGCCACATCGCTATCGAAATTTGGAAGCACCTCTTTACAAAATTCCACCACTGTGACTTGCACACCGAGACTATTGAAGATAGAAGCAAACTCAAGACCGATAACACCACCACCTATCACACATAGACTTTCGGGCAAAGTGTCGAGGTCGAGAATTTCGTCGCTCGTAAGCACACAAGGCAAGTGCGCACCTTCTACGGGTAAGTATTTAGGCATTGATCCTGTGGCAATAATCATGTGGTCGCATTCAAAGATATCTCCATTGCACTCCACCGATTTGGCAGAAGAAATAACGGCTTCACCTTGTACGAGAGTGATAGATGGATGCTTTAGTGCCATCGCTACCCCTTCACGCAATTGAGTCACCACATTATTTTTACGCTCAATCATCTTTGCAAAATCCACTGAGAACGCCACGTCGTTTATACCAAACTCGGCAGCCTCCTTCAAGTGGTTGAGAACTTCGGCATTCTTGCAAAGAGTCTTTGTGGGAATACACCCACGATTTAAGCAGGTGCCACCAAGCTCGGCAGCCTCGAAGATTGTCACCGACAATCCTCGAGAAGCCGCATAGTGAGCAGTTTCGTATCCACCTGGTCCAGCACCTATTATTATCAAATCACTTTTCATTCGGCACTATCAGCTAAAAGTTCGCGATAAGTAACGATAGGATGAGTAGCCGCAAGCGTGTCGTCGGGACGACGCACTGGAGTGCAATGCGGAGCAGCCTTCACCATTTCAGGATCTTCGGCAGCTTCTTGCGCAATTTTACGCATCACGGCAATAAACTCGTCGAGCGTAGTCTTACTTTCGTTTTCGGCAGGCTCTATCATCAGAGATTCGTGGAAAAGCAATGGGAAATAGATGGTAGGAGCATGGAAACCATAATCGAGCAATCGCTTAGCCACATTCATAGTGGTTACGCCTTGACTCTTATCCTTCAAGCCATCAAACACAAACTCGTGCTTGCACACTACATCGATAGGCAATTCAAAGACATCCTTCAGAGAATCCTTGATGTAATTGGCATTTAAAGTGGCGTATGGGCCTACATATTTCAAGTTTTCCTTACCAAGAGTAAGGATATATGAATAAGCCTTCATCATCACGCCGAAGTTGCCCATAAATGCCGATACTGCACCAAGAGCATTTTCATCGTTATCTATATAGAAACGACCATCGTCGGCCTTTTTTATATGAGGATTAGGCAAGATTTTTTCCAAACCAGCACGCACACCCACAGGGCCAGAACCCGGACCACCACCACCGTGAGGAGTAGAGAATGTCTTGTGCAAATTAATGTGCATCACATCAAAGCCCATATCGCCCGGACGACATTTACCGAGAAGAGCATTGAGGTTGGCACCATCGTAATAAAGCAAACCACCACAATCGTGCACCAATTTTGCAATTTCAGGGATATTATGCTCGAAGATACCAAGCGTATTAGGATTGGTGAGCATAATAGCCGCCACAGTGTCGTCGAGATGCGCTTTCAAGTCTTCCACATCGACAGTGCCATCGGCAAGACTCTTAATTTGTACCACTTTAAGACCACACACAGCAGCACTTGCAGGATTGGTACCGTGAGCCGAATCGGGCACAATCACATTCACACGCTTGAAATCGCCACGGCTATTGTGATATGCACGGATAACCATAAGACCTGTCAATTCGCCATGCGCACCAGCAAACGGATTAAGTGTAAATTCGCTCAACCCCGAAATTTCGGATAGGCTGCGTTGCAAATTGTAATAAACCTCGAGCGCACCTTGCACTGTGTCGACACTTTGCATAGGGTGCAACGAAGTGAATGCAGGCAAATTGCTAATTTCCTCATTAATCTTAGGATTGTACTTCATCGTACACGAACCAAGTGGATAGAAACCTGTGTCGACACCAAAATTATTGTTGCTCATATTGGTGTAGTGACGCACCACAGTGAGTTCGTCTACCTCGGGCAATCCCATTTTCTCATTACGCTTCAAGCCCTCAGGCAATGAAGCCATATTGTAATCGTTCAATTCGTTTTTAGGCAAAGAGTAGCCCACTCTGCCAGTCTCGCCCAATTCGAATATTAGTTTACCATAAAATGTATTGTTCATAATCGTTTCGGGGATTAAAATTGTTTTACAATATCAATAAGTTTATCTATTTCGGCTTTGCTACGCAATTCGGTAACACAAAGGAGAAGAGTGTCGTGTGCAATTTTCACACCAGCAAGGATACCAGCATCGGCACAAGTCTTTTGCAGTGCATCGATATCAAGTGATGATTTCACTGCAAATTCGTTCAAGAAATGAGCATCGGGGAATGCCATTTCAAATTTGCCCATAGCACATAATTGAGCAGCAAGATAATGAGCACCACTATAACCCAACTCGTTCACTTCTTTCAATCCCTTCTCACCCATTAGAGCAAGGTAGATAGTTACATACAATGCCATTAGACTCTGATTAGAGCAGATGTTGCTTGTAGCCTTTTCGCGACGAATGTGTTGCTCACGAGCTTGCAAAGTAAGTACAAACGAGCGCTTACCATTCAAATCTTTGGTAGCACCCACCACTCTACCTGGCATTTTGCGAATAAGAGCCTTCTTAGTACAAAGAAAACCCACATAAGGACCACCGAAATTCATAGGTATGCCCAAACTTTGTCCGTCGCCAGCAGCAATGTCAGCACCCCATTCGCCTGGTGACTTCACTGCACCAAGGGCAGAAGCCTGACAATTCATCACGAAGAGTGACTTTTGAGCGTGACAAGCGTCGGCCCATCCGTCGTAGTCTTCGAGAATACCATAATAATTAGGCGATGCCACAATAACACCAGCCACATCACCTTTGGCCACTTTAGCTTCAAAATCGGCCTTATCGCTCACGCCACCACACTCGGCAATGTATTCAAGATCGATACCTTGATACTTAGCATAGGTTTCGAGCACACACTTCACATTAGGATTGATAGTAGAAGCCACAAGCACCTTGTTTCGCTTTTTGGCAGCACTCACAGTCATCATCATAGCTTCGGCAGTAGCAGTGGCACCATCATACATCGAAGCATTACCCACTTCCATACCTGTGAGTTCGGTCATCATCGACTGAAATTCGAAGATATATTGCAAAGTACCTTGGGAAATTTCGGCTTGATAAGGAGTGTATGAAGTCAAGAACTCCGAGCGGCTAATAATATGCGAAATCACCGCAGGAGCATAATGGTCGTAACATCCAGCACCAGCAAAACAAGTGAGAGAGGTGTTTTTAGCAGCTAATTGGGCAAAGAATCGTCGCAATTCCACTTCGCTCATTTCGCTTGGCAAATCATAATCACGCTTGAATTGGATACTTTCGGGAATTTCATCGAAAAGTTGGTCCAAAGAGCGTTTTCCACACACCGCAAGCATTTCATTAAGCTCGGCATCGGTGTGTGGAAAAAACTTATAATTCATAATCGAAAAAGATTAGAGATTAATGTTCATTCTTAATCACTTCTTCGTAGGCAGCAGCATCGAGAAGGTTTTCCACTTCGCTTGGATCGCTTAGTTTCACCTTGATAATCCAATTGGCATAAGCATCCTTGTTGATAAGCCCTGGCTCGCCATCAAGGTCTTCGTTAACCTCAACCACCACGCCACTTACAGGAGAATAAAGGTCGCTTGCAGCTTTCACACTTTCCACAGCACCAAATTCTTCGCCAGCAGTAACTTCATCGTCTACTTCAGGCATATCCACATACACCACATTGCCAAGTTGCTCTTGAGCATAATCGGTGATACCTACATAACCAAATTCGCCTTCAATTTTTACATACTCGTGAGACTCTGCATAATAGAGTCCTTCAATAATCTTACTCATAGTTTTAAGTTTTTTTATAAAGTTTTAATTAATGTTATCTATTATTTTCGACTGCAAAGATACAACCTGAAATTACGAATTTATTCCTTAAAAAGGATAACTCCGTTATTTTTTATAACTCTTTTTGTAGAATTTGCGAGCTACGATATTGCCAGGGAACACTTTTTTGCGAATTTTGATTTTCACAGAATCGCCCATATTGGCATACTTAGCATCGATCAAAGCAAGAGCCACACTCTTTTCCACAGAAATGCAACGATAGCCTGTGGTGACATAACCTATCACTTCGTCGTCGGCCGAAAGCACTTCGTATCCGTGGCGAGGAATAGCCTTATCGGCAAGTTCGATGCCCACAAGTTTGCGAGGAGCACCATCTTCCTTTTGAGCCTTCACTGCATCCTTGCCTATAAATTCTTCCTTATCGGTTTTAACGAAAATACCAAGACACGCTTCGATAGGCGAAATTTCTTCGCTCAACTCATCACCATAAAGAGGCAAACCCACTTCGAAACGCAATGTGTCACGACAACCAAGTCCACAAGGAGCAGCCTTACCTGAATCCATAAGAAGATCCCAAAACTTGCGAGTGAGTTGGTGGCTTGCATACACTTCAAAACCATCTTCGCCTGTGTAACCTGTGCGGCTCACAATGATGGTTTCGCCTTCCATCTCAACTTGCTTGAATGTGTAGAAAGCCAAATCGGCACAAGGAATGCCAAGCACACTTTCCACCACTTCTTCGGAAAGCGGACCTTGCACGGCAATTTCGCCATAATAATCGCTTTCGTGAATTACTTCCACATCATAACCATCCTTGTTTTGCATAATCCAAGCCACATCTTTATCTATGTTGCCAGCATTGATAACAAGGAAGAAATCGTTATGCCCACGCTTATACACGAGCAAATCGTCGACAGTGCCACCATTAGGATAAAGCATCATTCCGTAATAGATTTTACCATCGTGAGCGTCGGTAATATCATTGGTGAAAATATGATTTACAAACTTTTCGGCATCAGGACCTTTGATAGTGACTTCGCCCATGTGTGATACATCAAACACACCACATGCTTGACGCACAGCGTTGTGTTCTTCCACGATACCACTGTATTGAATAGGCATATCAAATCCTCCGAAAGGGCTTATCAATGCACCAAGTGCTTCGTGCTTGTCGTAGAGACAGGTTCTCTTATTGGTTTCCATATCAATTGAGTATTAATAGTTTTATAAAATTTTCATTGTCAAGATTTAATATATAATGGCTCACATCCACCTGCGCGAGAGCTTGCCTTATATCATCCACGCGATAAGGCACACCTCGCAGAGGTGAAAGCAAGGCTTGGTCAAATTCTTCTTTGATGAAATAGTCGCCCATAAGATTGATGTGCTGAATGCGGCCACGAGAGGTTTCAATCATCACACGAAACTCACCCACACCCTCCACTCGCATTTCTTTGTCGATATTGCAACGAGGATTATTGCCAAGTATGAATTCGTCGGTGAGATAGGAGTTCTCAATGAGATGAATTTGAGCCTCGTCGTCGGCATTCAAAGTCACCACCTCATCGCTCAATCCACATTTCAATTGTGAAATAAGTTCGTCGACCGATATACTGAGATGCTCACGGAGAGTGGTGATGCGACTTCTCACTGACGCCACTCCCTTAGATTGCAATTTTGCTGTGGCTGGAGTGATAGCATTCACCATGTTCAGCATGTCTGTGTCATAGAGCAAAGTGCCGTGCACTATACTCATACCATGACAACGATAAAAGGCATTGCCCGACACTTTCTTGCCATCGACAAGAATATCATTACGCCCCGATGCCTCGGCATTCACACCCAAAGATTTGAGCAACGCCACCACTTTTGAAAGATAAGCATTGTAGGCCTCAGTTACATTATATTGGCGAGTGATGTAGGAAATCATAATATTTCCCATATCGGCATACACACATCCACCACCACTTTTTCTGCGATAGGTGGCAATGCCATGTTCCTTGCAATAAGCAAGGTTCACTTCTTTTTCAATTAACTGATTTCTGCCAAAAATAACGGTAGGATTTACACGCCATAAGAAAAAAGCCTCATCTACATCGATACACTTCGCAACATATTCTTCCATTGCTAAATAGAATGGAAGTGGATGCTCAGAGTTTTCATTGAGGCTTATGTATTTCATCGGTAATGCAATTTAGTTTATACTATGCAAATATAATATTTATTTCATAGTCTGCCAACAATTGCTAACCATTTTTTAGACAAAAAGGCAAAAGGACATAGTTTAGTTCAATGGTTTCGCGTCTTTGTAGACGCAACTATTTGATTATCAGTCTACCGCAAATTTAGAAGCATACGGCTATTGCTTCGAACGAAGTCTCAGCGAGCTAAAGGTTGCTTAAAAACAGTCCTTCGGACTTATATTTGCTTTTAGTGAATGCTTTTTTTGCGGACGCACGAACCGTGAGTCCCTACATATTTTTGATAATCAATATTATACAGTTTCTTCAAGATGGCGTACCTAATATTTAGAACACCTACACAATTAATCACTTCGCAAAGTATACTGAAATATTCTATATTTAGGTGGCACTTCCCATATTTTATTTTGAGGATTAAATTCTATTGGAACTGTATGGTATACAAATAAGAAATCAGACAAATACTTAATCTCATAACAATATGACCTTTTAGCAGTTACTTTTGCAATTAAATCTCTAAATCCTGGAATTGGCTCATTTGAATCTACACGAGTTGGGGCTTTAGATACAAGAATTCCATATTTTTGATATGAATAAAAATTAATATACTTCCCATTTTCATATTTCTTCGTCATTTGCCTACCATCAAAATTTTGGTCTACCCAATCTGCAACATAAAATTCTCTAGACTTGACACTTGCATTCCACTCCTTTTTAAATTCGTCGTATACGAAATCCACCTCTGCCCACAGACTATCGGTGAAATACCATCTATGCCATTTCGACATTGTGGCGTATGGTTTCTTGGCGAATCGCCATTGGCGGCCCGAAAGTCGGTCGAGTGTGGTCTTGCCCTTTATCGAATCTTGCTTGTCGGCAAGGATTTGTTCTTGTTCATAGGTATTGAGTTCTCGTTCATAAGCCAACACATGCTCAACGCTGTCAATCACCGTGCTGAGTATCATATTCTTTGTATCGAGATAGTCTATCATATAGTTTACTGCCATACGGTCGCCATCGGTGGTGCGTTCGTTAACCACCAAATAATCGCCTTCGGCTGTTTTACCTACTTTACTGAAATCGAACACGCTATCCATATCATTCGACAAATAATATGAATTGGTAATCACAAGGGTGTCGCGTATGCCATTCTTTATTATTGGGAATACTCTTGTGAGCTGAGTATCGTTGAAGCGTTCGGTTACCGACACTCGTTTATCGCCCAAGGTATCAAGTCGGTGCCACACATTTTCGGTCAATTGCCATTGTTGAGGCTTCACCGAGGTGCGATTTGAGGCTTCCAACGCTGAGCGAGTCATAAAGATGCGGGTGGGTACATTTTGTGGGTACACGCAATCAAGTACCAAGCGATTTGCCGATAAGGTGGTGATATCGTAATTGGCTGCATACCATTTGCCATCAGTGCCTTTTTCTTTCACCACAAGATACATTCCATTTTCGCGGTCGCCTATCCGTGAGTGATCAAATTCATATTCGATATTGTCGCTGAGGTAGAATTCGCGCATTTGCCAATCGGGCAATTCTCGCTTATAATTCTCTGCCATTGTGCAAAACAATGCCATTCCATCTTTTTCGTATTTCACTTCGGTGCGAAGGCGTTTGCGTGTCTTCAAATCCACCTCATACCACATTTTGCCTACAAGCAAGTCTTGGGTGGATATCACGGTGCCGTGCTCCTCCTCCTTTTCCAATCCTGCCATTTCGGGTGATATCACATAGCAATGCTGTTGCGATGCATCGTATCGGGTATCTACTATGCGCATATTCATATCATCGAGTTGATACAATTCCATACACACTGCATCGGTGTAACCGATATGCTTCTTGCCTTGAAGAATTAGGTACTTACCATCACGATTCTTGCCTACTTTGTCGTGGTCGAAAATTTCGGTCTTTTCGTTGCTGAGATAATATTGTTGGATACGTGCTTTAGTGTTGCCGTTTTCGTCGGCTCCCACCGTCATGCGTTGTGTACCTGTATACTTTATATAATAGCCTTCTCGTATCTCAAATTTCTTCATGTCTATTTCATACCATTCCTTATTGATGAGCATCTCCATAGTGCTTTTTGCATACATTCCGATGCAACAAATCACATTCAGCATAACGATAATGGCAAGTCTGGTTTTCATATTCAATACATTTATCTTGGTTATTTTCGCACAAAATTACGCCCTACAATACGCAAAAACAAGAAAATTAGTACGCAAATAGTACGCAAATTACATTTTTAGAGCGCTTTCGGGGGATAAAACTGATTTTAGAGTGGATTTAGAAGTTGTAGATGGCGTACCTTATCGGCACGCTTCTTTGGGGTGGT
>JAZORR010000030.1:0-8422 GCA_045656705.1 Muribaculaceae bacterium
CATCAGCCGTTAATCATCAAGGATTATCTCAGATAATTTACTACCCTTTAGGGCTGGAGAAATTTCGGATAACTTGCAGTGTCCTTGTGTAGTGAATGATACCCGAACTTTGCGTAGTGAAATATCAAAGTGTGACGAAAATCGACAGCCATTGTATCATCAAATCAGGCTGTAAAATAAGACACAGTAATGGGGCATCGAGCAGTGATGAATTGCCCGATAACGATAAAAAAAACCACTCGGCTCGCTCCTTGTGAGGAGAAAACCAAGTGGTCTTGTATGAGGATTAAATGATGTTTACCGAAGTCGGTTGCGACCGATAGAACAGCCAAAGCCAAGAATCAACGGCACATCATCGGATGTCTATCGTAAAAGATTACTCCATAACAATCGCGAAGGTCACGCGGCTGTCGGTGTTGTGTTTTAGGCGGAGAGAGCCACCGTGGAGACGAAGGATTTGGCGTGAGACTGCCAAACCGATGCCTGAGCCGTCGGTTTTGGTAGTGAAGAATGGAGTAAAGATATTTTCGGCGACTTCGTCAGGTATTGCAGCACCATTATTGGTAACTTCTATCTGAATGCGTTCCTCGGAGTCGATGCTTGAATGAATAGTAATAACTTTGTCGGCAACGGATTCTTGCTCTGATAGTGCTTCAGTTGCGTTCTTGAGAAGATTAACCATTACTTGCGACATCAAGGCTCGGTCGGCATAAAGCATCGTATCCTCAGGCTCGATATTCACTTCTACCTTAATATTGTCGCGTTGTGTCAATGCCAAAGCTTCCGATACTAATTCTGAAAGATAGAATGGTGCTTTTTGAGGCGTAGGTATGCGTGTTACTGCACGGAAAGAATCGACAAAGCGAAGCAACCTGTCAGATGTCGAATGTATCGTCTCCAATCCTTGACGCATAGTCTCGGTATCGCCGGATGATGAGAGTAGTGTGTGGCTGATAGAAGTTACAGGAGCGAGCGAGTTCATAATCTCGTGAGTGAGAATACGCGTAAGTTTCTCCCACGACTCAGCTTCTTTGCGGTCAAGTTCATCATGGATATTTCCCACAGATATAACACGCAACTCCTTACCGTCAAAAGTCATAGCCGAGCAACTTAATACAAGGTTTTGCTCACCCATTTCGTTGGCAAAGTGAGCAGTGCGTTGCTCTTCAGGGCGAATGTTACGCAACACCTCACACAGTTCCGGGCTAAGAGCGTTCAGCTGGTCTATGTGATTTAGTCGTTCCATGCCTACGATATTAAGCACTTTGGAGTTCGTTTGTGCCACGACACCATTTTCCATAATAGTAATAATACCGATATTGGCACACTCCATAATCAGCTCAAAGTACTTCTCTTTTTCACGCATTTGCGTCTTGGCATTATCCATTACATCTTTTATGCGATTAAGAGATTGGTTTATCAGAGCATGGCGAGTGATGTTTGGATTTTCTGTGAAACGGAATGAATAGTCATCATTCTGCACAGCCTTAAAAACAAACATCAGCCTATCGATAACCACTCGGTAAAGTTTTATCAAACGGAAAATGCAGAATATAATAACAGGAATGGTGGCTATCAGATGTGCAGTGCGACCTAAAGCCCAAACATAACCCGACAATACAGCCATAGCTATAATGACTACAATGTAAGCAAGCACTTTGCCGTAAGGTATGGTCTGTTGTCGTTTCACAATCCGTAGCGTTTAATTTTGTTGTAAAGAGTCTGACGAGTGATGCCAAGTTGTTGAGCAACTTGAGATAGGTTACCGCCACATTGAGCGATTGCATTAGCTATGCCTTGTCGTTCTATATCTTCAAGTGTTTGACTCTCGTTTAGCGGTAGGCTTGGCGTATGCAGTTCAATATGTTCAGGGCTGATTATATCGCTATCGCACATAATCACTGCCGTTTCCATAGCATTTTGCAATTCGCGAATATTACCTTCCCATGGGTGAATTTTCAGTTTCTCAGCAGCATCACCCGAAAGCAATAATCCCTCTTTGTTATACTTTTGAGCATAACGAGCCATGAACATTTCAGCAAGAGGCACGATGTCATCTTTGCGATTACGCAAAGGTGGGATATTGATATGTATCGTATTTATACGGAAAAGCAAATCTTGGCGAAACTCTCCTTTAGCCACAGCATCGTGCAAATCTCGATTTGTGGCAGAGATAAGGCGTATATCTATCGGTTTAGCCTCATTTGCACCGAGTCGTGTTACAGCACGATTTTGTAGCACGACCAACATTTTAGATTGAAGATGCAATGGCAGATTGGCAATCTCGTCCATAAATAGAGTTGAGCCACTTGCTGATTCCATTTTACCTTCGCGGTCAGTGCGGGCATCGGTAAATGCCCCCTTGACATGCCCAAACAGTTCGCTCTCGAACAAAGTTTCAGGGATAGCACCCATATCAAGCGATACCATTGTTTTACGGCAACGAGTAGACAAACGGTGAATTTCTCGTGCCAACACTTCCTTACCTGTACCGTTTTCACCTGTAATGAGAATATTTGCGTCTGTAACAGCCACACGCTCAATTATAGTGCGAATGCGTTTCATTTCGGCACTCTCGCCCCAATACATATCAGGTTTTGATTCGGCAGTCGGAGTTTTAGCAGTCTTTTTCGCTTTACCTTTGGTTGACTTATAGGCATTTTGTAGAGTCTCGATAAGTTTTGTGTTATCCCAAGGTTTCACTACAAAATCGAAAGCACCCTCTTTCATGGCACGCACAGCGAGGTCAATATCGGCGTATGCAGTGAAAAGCACCACTTTGGTATCGGGAAATTTTTCCAACACCTCTCTGAGCCAATATATGCCCTCATTGCCGGTATTGATACCAGCGTGAAAGTTCATGTCGAGCAACACCACATCAGGCGATTCCTTTTGCAAAGTAGAAATCAATGAGTTGGGTGAAGATAATGTTATAATATCTTCAAACACACCGTCACACAATAGTTTGACAGCCGAAAGAATTGAACGGTTGTCATCTACAATCAATAATTTACCTGCTGCTTTTGCCATATTTTCAACATACTTCCCAATTCGTCAAAAAACAGAGACGAATTATCTCGTTTACAACCACAAAATTACATCAAAAACGCCGTGTGTCCAAACCTTTTACACCGATTGTCTAATAATTAGACACTTCGCAAAAGTGGTGAAATGCCTAAAGTGCTGAAAATCAACAATTGGCACACTTTGGCACGCCATTGGCTATATTTTAAGTAAAAACATTAAATTTTATGACACATCAGAGAATAATACTACTAATGTCAATTTTTTTGACACTTATGTGCAAAGCACAAACACTGACCATAGACGACTGCATGCGTTATGCAGTTGAGCATTCCACAGCAGTTGGGAAGCAACGTCTTTCGGCAGATGATAATCAAGCTAATTATAATGAGGCAGTAGCTTCATTATTCCCCTCATTGAATGCCGATGTCGGAGCTTCAACAAATTTCGGTCGTGGTATTGACCCTGCTACCAACTCTTATACTAATGTGACCACATTCAGCAATTCGTATGGTGTCAGTTTGCAAATGGCCCTCTTCGATGGTTTGCGAGGTATCAACACCATGAGAGCAATGAAGGTGGCTCGCAAAAAAGGTTTGGTCGATACTCAGATAGCACAAGACGAAGTAGCGATGCAAACACTTTCGGCATACATGGATGTGGTTTATTACACCGAAGCCGTAAAAATAGCAAAAGAGCAGTTAGAAGCATCACGCAAAACATTAGAGTTCACTCAACGACAATTTGACCTCGGACTTAAAAGTTCGGCAGATGTAGCAGAGATTGAATCACAAGAAGCAAATTATGATTATCTGCTCATAACCGAAGAGAACAATCTTGCTCTTGCATATATAAAGTTGCGTGAAGTAATGAACTATCCACAAAACCAGGAATTGCAAATTGTAACCGACATCGATTTGGAAATAATTCCAACAGCAACATCAGAGAAAGCATTGGTAGATTATGCGTTGGCAAACAATCCTCGCGTTGCAGCCAGTCGCCATTTTACCGAGCAACAACGCTTGAATCTCAAACGAGCTAAAGGCAGTTTTCTCCCATCACTATATCTTTATGGTGGTTACAATACCTCATATTTTATCGACTTTGACAACAAACCAGCTTACGATCCATTTGGCACACAGTTTCGCAACAACCGAGGTGGCTACATTCAGCTATCATTGTCAATACCTATCTTCAACGGTTTGTCAATACAATCATCAAGTCGCCGAGCCAAGAATGCCTATCATGTGGCACAATTGGAGCAAGAGACCGTAGAGCGTGCAGTAGAGAGCGAAGTTTCGCAAACATGGCAAGAGATGCAAGGCTACAGCAAGCAATATGTGCAAGGCGATAAGAAAGTGCGAGCTGCACAACTTGCCTACGACGGAACAGAGAAAAAGTTTGAAAACGGACTTGTCTCGGCACTTGACTTGCACACAGCAGCCAACACCTTGTTACAAGCCAAGTCAGATAAACTTCGTGCTTATCTTCAATACATCATCAAGGCACGAATGGTTGACTACTACAATGGGTTACCACTTATAAAGTAAAAAACAGATACGAACAATAATAAAAACAAAACAATATGGATATAAAACTTGAAAAGAAAAAAGGGCTTAGAGCCATATTCCAAAAGAAAAATCTTCCATGGGCGTTGGGAGTAGTTCTACTTGGATTTATAGTTTGGCTATTGCTACGCGACCATTCATCAACTTTGCGTGTTGATACACAATTGGTCACTATTGCAAAAGTTGAGAAAGGTCAGTTTAACGATTATGTGCGTCTTACAGGTAGCGTCCAACCGATGACAACCGTTCAGCTCACCCCATTGGAATCGGGAGTTGTGGAACGAATCGTAGCCGAAGAAGGCACAACAGTCAAGAAAGGCGATGTAATCCTTGAAATGTCAAACAATTCCCTCTCAATGCAGATTTTGCAATCAGAGGCAGACTTGGCAGAGAAACAAAACATCTTGCGAAATACGATGATTTCCATGGAGCAAGAGCGTATATCTATCAGTCAAGAGAAATTGCAACTCGATTTGGAGGTATCGCGAGCAAAGCGTAACTTTGAGCAACAACAAAATCTGTATCGAGACAAATTGATAGCTAAGGAAGATTTTTTGCAAGCCCAAGAAAACTACAACTTGGCAGTTCGTAAACGCAATTTAGTGTTGGAGCGTCAACGCCAAGATTCTCTATATCGCACATCACAAGTATCACAGATGGAAGAGAACCTACGCTCAATGCAACTCAATATGGAGTTGATTCGTCAGCGTGTTGACAATCTCAAAGTGAAAGCACCAATCGACGGCGAAGTGGGAATGTTGGAAGTTGTCCTTGGTCAATCTTTAGCACAAGGAGCAAATATCGGTCAGGTCAACGACCTTACCACTTACAAAGTGCAAGCACAAATAGATGAACATTATATCGACCGAGTGACAACAGGTCTATTAGCATCATTTGAGCGTCAGGATAAGAAATATGAAATGCAACTTCGCAAGGTATATCCCGAAGTTCGAAATGGTCAGTTTAAAGCCGATTTTCGCTTTACAGGAGCAGTCCCCGAGAATATTCGTCGCGGACAGACATATTACCTCAATTTGCAATTAGGCGAGGCAAGCGAAGCTGTTTTAATCCCTCGTGGTTCGTTCTATCAAGCCACAGGTGGCAAATGGATTTATGTCGTAGATGAATCAGGCGAAAAAGCCTATCGTCGTGAGATTCGCATCGGTCGTCAAAATCCACAATACTATGAGGTGGTTGACGGATTGCAACCTGGAGAAAGAGTTATCACCTCTTCATATGACAAATTTGGAGACAATGAAGTTTTGATTTTGAACAAATAATTGAGAACTATGTATATCCGTAATTTTATAACCCTACTTCGCCGTTACACCACATCGTCGGTGCTCAACATCGTGGGTATGGCAGTGGCTTTTGCAGCGGTATATCTTATTGCTGTGCAGGTAAAGTTTGACCTATCGTACAACCGAGTAATCAAAAACTCGGAGCGCATCTATCGTTTGGAGCATCCATCGTGGTCAGAGGATGGCACTTGGACATATTCATGGAATCGCCGAATACCAACAGAGATGTGTGATGTATGTCCTGAAATCGAATCAGCTGGTGCAATTTATGTGTTGGGAAGTCCACAATATCAGGACGAATACTCTGTAAAGCGTAATTCAAGCATTGAGAACTTCACAATTAGTATTGGTAGTGCAGAACTCAGTGCCTTGGCAGTCTTTCCATTTGAGTTTATCGCGGGAGGCATTGACGAGGAGTTCAAGGCTAATCAAGGTATGATTATATCGGAGACCATAGCCAAGCGTTGCAACTTGAATGTAGGCGACAGAATCAATTATGGTCGCGGAGCCATTAGCCAGGCACAACGCGTCATCTCCGGCATTTATAAGGATTTCCCAAAGCCCTCGACAATATCAAATAGTGAGGGATATATAATTATGCCCGAAGCCAAGCCCGAAGATGAGCCAAACTGGGGAATTCCATACTATGTTCTGCTTCGTGAAGGCGCATCGCCCAAAGAAGCTGAGCAGCGAATGCTTGAATATCTTAAAAACGATTGCGAGAAACGAGGATTTTCTGAAGAGGAATACAAGCAGCAACTTGCACTTATCACCCCTCGTTTGACACCTATTGCAGACCTCTACTTCGCTGATGACACCCAAGCTGAATGGATGCAAGGTAGTCGCACAACGACCTACACACTGATTGCTATTGCAGTGCTGATTCTCGTTATCTCGTTTATCAACTTTGTAAACTTCTTCTTTGCGTTGATACCGAGCCGAATCCGAGCCGTTAATAACTACAAAATCTTTGGTGCGCCAACAGCAAAATTGCGCCTAAATTTCCTCTTTGAGACCGTAGGACTGATTCTCGTATCGTTGTTTGGTGCAGCTGTTATTGTGGTGCTCTTTGCCGATACACCACTTAAAGAGTATATCTCGACCTCGGTCGCCATCAACGAGAATTGGGCGTTGGCAGGCATAATGGCATTGTGTGTTGTACTGCTCGGTGTGGTGGTATCGCTCTATCCTGCGTGGTATATTACCAAGTTCTCGCCTGCGTTTGTTACAAAGGGTGACTTTGCAGCCTCACGCTCAGGTCGCATCTTGCGTTATGCTCTTGTGGGTGTGCAATATACAATCTCTATCGCGCTTATCATCTGCTCGCTGTTTGTCTATCGTCAGCATCAATATATGCTGACCAAAGAGATGGGCTTCGATAAAGAGAATCTTTTGGTTGTTACGCTGCCTTACGAGGCTGTGAATGGTCAATGGAGTCAGGTATTGGATTATACCAAACGTGATGCACTCCTTGATCGTCTGAAGCAGAATCCGCAAATCAAAGATATTGCGATGAGCCGTGGCTCAATCACTAACCCTGTTATGTCGTGGACTCGACAAGTTAGTTTGAACGAAAGCCAAGCGTTTACAGTTCATGTTGTTTCACATAACTTCTTACAGGTAAATGGGTATTGATATCGTCGAGGGACGTGACTTTATGCCGTCTGATGAGCTTACTGAAACCGGAGCCTTGATATTCAATGAAACAGCAGCAAAAGAGTTTGAGCTAACAGCCGAATCCTCAATAGACGGTCATATAGACGGTGAGAAAACTCCTGTCGTAGGAATTTGCAAGGATTTTAACTTCCAGTCGGCACACTACGATGTTAGACCATTCACATTTCTAATCTATGGCAAGTATGGTTTCGATTTGCCACGAATTGCCTATATACGCACCGTAGCAGGAGCTGATATTGCAGAGGTGAGGAAGTATATCACCGATACGGTTCTGGAACTCTCGCCTAATAGTGATCCCGAGAAAATCAAGGTGCAGTTCTTTAGCGACGAGTTGGAGTTCGTTTATCAGCGTGAGGACAAGCTCTCGACACTTATTACACTGTTCTCGTTCCTTTCTATTGTAATTTCGATTATCGGTGTCTTTGGCTTGGTATTGTTCGAAACTCAGTATCGCCGCCGCGAGATTGGTATTCGCCGCGTACACGGTGCATCAGTGAAAGGAATTTTAAGTCTCTTTAATCGCAAATACATCTACATCGTTGCTATCTGCTCAGCTGTGGCGATACCACTTAGCTACTACATCATCGACGGCTGGATGCAACAATATGTATATCGCACACCTATGTCGTGGTGGGTATATGCCTTAGCAGTTGGGATAATTCTTTTGATTACTATTATCACCGTTACAATTCGCTCATGGAGTGCCGCAAATGAAAATCCAACACAATCAATAATGAAATAAAATAATCAACTAAGTACAAACAATTAAAAATTTATAGATATGTTAAAAGTAGAAAACTTACAGAAGAGCTTCTTCACAGAAGAAATAGAAACAATTGCACTTGCAGGTGT
>JAZORR010000031.1:0-91151 GCA_045656705.1 Muribaculaceae bacterium
GACGGTTCGTTTGCTGTTATCAATAGCAACAACGGTCTTGAAAAACTAAATCTTGCTAATGGCAAGACAGTGAAAATCGCTTCTTCTGCAACATTCTCTGGTGTAGAAATCAGCGAAGACGGTAAAACCGTAGTATTCAAACAACCTTCTTACCAAGGTAAGCTTCGCTACACTGCTCTTAAGAGCGTAAACTTGGACAACGGTAAGGAAACTACACTTGTGGCTCCTTCTCGCAACCTTCAAGGTTTCAATGTAGTGGGCAATCGTGTTAACGCAGTGAACAAGGGCAAACTTTCTACAAAGGCTCTTAATGCTACTGCTGCTGCCGAAGCTCCTGTTGCTTCTATCAGCCGTGGTGCATTGCTTGTAACTGTGAATGGCGTAACTCGCAACATCTCTCCTCAAGGTACTGCAGGTCAAAGCTACTTGTGGCCTTCTGTTTCTCCAGATGGCACTAAGGTGCTTTACTATCTTGTAGGTTCTGGTGCATGGGTTTGCAACCTTGATGGTTCAAATGCTGTGAACGTAGGTACAGTGCGTGCTGCTCAATGGTACGACAACAATGTGATTGTGGGTATGTATGACCAAGACAATGGCGAAGTGGTAACTTCATCTAAGCTTGTGGCAGTAAATGCTGCTGGTACTATGAAGCAAGACCTTACTCAAGTGTCTTCTATGGCAATGTATCCTTCAGTAGCAGGTAACGGTGAAAAGATTTCTTTCGTTACTCCTGCAGGTGAATTGTTCATTATGAATGTTAACAAATAATAGGGAGGATAAGATATGAAACTAAGAAAATTATTTGCAACAGCTGCTATGGCTCTTTGCGTAGGTGCAAGTGCTTATGCTATCAATCCTGAAGAAGTGCGTATATATATCAACCCTGGTCATGGTGCATTCGACTCTGGTAGTCGCCCTATGGGTACTGTGAAGCATGGTGCTAACAATGCTTATAGCGATGTAAATAACGATACAGCTAACTTCTTTGAATCAAACACTAACCTTCAAAAGGCGTTTGGTATGCTTGAAAAGCTTATCGATATGGGTGTCCCTTTTGATCGCACAAAGAATCAAGAAAATAGCAATCAGCATCGTATCGGTGCAGCTCTTGATATGAGCCAAAATATCGTAATGAGCCGTGTGAAGAGTGGTGCATATCCTGCATACATTGATTATGAAAATCATGTTTATAATCCAGAAAGTGATTACTACGATCGTGCATTGTCTGAAATTTCTGCCGAAGTAGAATTTAATGATTTCGACTTGTTTATTTCTATTCACTCTAATGCATTGACCGAAGGTACAAGTACTAATTATCCTTTGGTGCTATATCGTGGTACTGATGCTCAAGAAGGTAACCCTGGTAGTATCGCAGCAAGTAAGGCTTGTTGGCCATATCTTACTGGTATGGGACACCAACAATGGACTTCTTACAAGAGCTCAATGAATGTGCGTGGTGACCACAATTTCTATGGTAGTACAGGTACAACCACATTCACAGTTCCTGAAGGTAGTGGATATGAATATGATCCGAATACTAAGTTCTCTGAATATATCGAAGGTACTAATGGTGCTGCAGATAAGGTTAAGTTCATCGGTTACCTTGGCGTTTTGAGACATGGTACTACTGGTTTCTTGAGTGAAGGTTACTTCCACACTTATCAGCCAGCTCGTCACCGTTATATGAACTGGGATGTATGTCATCTTGAAGGTCATGGCTATGCTTATGGTGTAGCTGACTTCTTTGGTTGGGACAAGAAGATTACTACAGGTGTGATTTATGGTATTGTTCGCGACAAGAATGAAAAATTTACTCACGATTACTATAATCCTAATGTATCAACCAACGATAAGTACAAACCTCTTAATGGTGTAACTGTATCATTGAAGAAGGATGGTGTAGAAGTAGCTACTTATACTACCGACGATGAATGGAATGGTGCATTCGTATTCCATGTAGCTCCTGGTACTTACACTATCGAATGTTCTCACCCTGATTATAAGGCAGGTCAATTCAATAGCACAAATGTAACTGCTGTTCCTGAAGAAACAGTTGTAACTGTAGCTGCTGGCGAAAACAAATATCCTGAAGTATTCTTGGAAAATGTGGCTTACGAACCTCCTACAAAGGTTTATGTAAACTATCCTGACTCTCTTGAAGATAAGGGTGGATACATCTTGGCAGGTGCTTACAACTTCGGTGGTGCCACTACTGCTACTCTTGCTGAACAATTGGCTGGTAAGACTGTTCGCCGTCAAATCGTTCGCGAAGACAAACTTTATGTTCTTGCTCTTGACGCAGCTAACGAACCTTACATCTACCTTGCTGATATCGCAACAGGTGCTGTAACTGAACTTGACAAGGCTGCTGTGGTAATGGGTGGAAATGGTATTTTGAAGATTTCAGATATCGCTCTTACTGCCGATCATGTACTTGTAGCAAGTGGTTTCTCTCTTAACCATTATGACGATTCTTATGCTGAAGCTGATGGAACTGAACGTGGTTCTGTAAACTTCTATAAGTGGACAAAAAACGAAGTTACAGGTCTTCCTGAAACTTGTGAATTGTGGTTCTCTTCTAAATACTGTAGCTTCTTCTACCGTGGTAAACTTGGTAAGACTATTGCATACTCTGGAACTCTTGAAGAAGGTACTATCACTACAACTTGTCCTCATGGTAAACATACATCTGATATAGCAATGCGTTTTGCTCAAATCAGTATCATTGATGGTCAAAAGATTGGTGAAATCCGTTACGATGCTTGGGTTGCTCTTCCTAATGAAGCTAATTTCTATGGCGACGTAATGAGTAATTGTGATGATTATGAAATGATGATTTCTCCTCTTGGTAAGAATAATTTCGTTCTTGATGGTAATCTAATTTCTCCTTTCGAATGGACAGCTGATGGTGATGCTTCAGAGCCTCAAGTTCTTGGTCGCAACGAAAAGATTAATGCTAAGGTGAATGGTGCTAACTACTTCAAGTATGCTGGTAAGTCTTTGATGGTAGCTCCTAAACTTAACGAAGAAGGTAAGGTGGTTGGTATCGAAATGTACGACATTACTAATGGTTTTGACAATGCTAAGGCTATCGAACTAAATGGTGCTACAATCGAACCTACTGAATTTACTTACGCATCGGCTCATGGTGAATTGGCATTGTCAATAGATGCTATGACAGGTATCACTAATGGTGCTGAAATGGAACTATTCTTGGTAGTTGACGGTAAGGCAACTAAGTGGACTACAGCAGGCACTGCTCAACCTGTAATTCGTGGTGAATATGCTTACAACCTTGCAATGACCGATGATCAATGTGTTTACACTTTGACATTTGATGTTACTGGTGACGATGCAACTGATGCTAATGTGATTTTGACTAATATCGAAACTGGAGAAACTACTGCTATTCCTGTAGCAGTGAAGGCTGGTGCTAACTCAGTGAAGGTAGATGGTGCAACTCTTGCCGACGGTCAATATACTTGGGCTGTAGAAGTAAACGGTAAGGCTATCGCAGTTTCAAACCGTATCCATGTAGATGGTACTATCGCTTCTAAACCAGGTTCTTACTGGAACCGTGGTGGTGTGGCTATCGATGCTGACCCTGAAAGTGCTAACTATGGTAAGGTATTTGTAACTGGTGGTTACGCTAAGGGTATCCAAATCGTTGACCAACAATTCAAATCTGAAGGTGTATATATGGGCAGCAACTTTGGTTCAGGTAATGGTTCTTCTCCATTCCGTTGTGCTACAAGCGATGGTAAGCTTTATATTACTGACTGGAGTGATGCTAAGTCTGGTATCTGGGTATTCGATCCAGCTAATCGCAACCAAATCAAGAATGTATTTGACGAATCAACTCGTCAAAGCGGTGGTGAATTCAAGAATTCTAATGGTACAGTAACTGGTGGTGGTACTACAGGTGTATCATTCATTGGTAAGGGTGAAGATCGCAAGATGTTCATGTTCTGCGAAGACTACCCATCTACTAACGGACAAACTCCAGTAGGCTACGAACTTGGTGCTTCTGACAATTGGGCAAGTGCTCCTTCTTATGTGTTTGATAGCGTTAAGGGCTTGCTTATCAATACTAATGTTGAAGTAAACGCTTACGAAGAAGGTATCTTCTGGTCACAAATCCGTAATTCAGGTCAAAACACTTCAGGTGTTCCTTCATTCATCTTTACCGACTATGAAGGCAACTTGTTATTCAACTCTGGTAACAGCTTGAAGGATCTTGATGGTAGCAATGGTGCAGGTTTTGCATTGACTAATGACAAGACTATCTGTGCTATCGCTAACGGTTCGGCTAATGTAAACATCTATGACTTTGCATTCGTTGATGGTGTTCCTACATTCAACTTCTTGTATGAAATCGTAGTATCAGGTGCTTCAGAAATCAACGAAATCTGCTTCGACGCTGCAAACAATATGTATGTATTTGCTCGTGGTGTAGGTCTTGCAGTTTACACATTGGCTCAAGAAGCTCCTAAGGCTGTAACTCCTGCTAAGTCTTCTTATGTAATCCTTGGTGGTGAACTTACAGGCGTAGAAGTTGTGGATGTTGACGAAAATGCTCCTGTAGAATACTACAACTTGCAAGGTGTGAAGGTGGTAAATCCATCAAATGGTATCTTCATCAAGAAGCAAGGCAACAAGACTACTAAGGTGGTTAAGTAATTATGAATTTATAAGTGCTATAAGTGAATAAATTTGAGAGAGTCAATCCCAAGAGAGGGGTTGACTCTCTTCTTGTGTTGATGTGTGAAGCCTTTTCTTGTGTTTTCACGAAAAAAAAAGTAACTTTGTACTTTTTAAGGAAATATTATCAATTCCTTTGTTGTAATTTTATGTCTGAAAATAATAAGAAATCACTTATAGGAATGACATTGCCTCAACTTAAAGAGGTGGTGACTGCTCTTGGTATGCCGGGCTTTTCGGCAGGACAAATAGCTAAATGGCTATATGAGAAGCGTGTAACTGATATAGAGGAGATGACAAATCTCTCGAAGGCTAATCGCGAAAAATTAGCACAAGAATATTGTGTGGGACGATATGCTCCGAGCAGTGAGATGAGAAGCATCGATGGCACTGTGAAATATCTTTTCACTACTGCCGATGGTCAAGCTGTGGAAAGTGTGTACATTCCAGACGAAGATAGAGCCACTCTATGCATATCTTCGCAAAAGGGCTGTAAGATGGGTTGTAAATTCTGTATGACAGGAAAGCAAGGTTTTCATGGTAATCTTTCAGCGGCTGAAATCATTAATCAAGTGCTAAGTATTCCTGAAAGCGAAACATTGACCAATGTGGTGTTTATGGGAATGGGCGAACCGATGGATAATTTTAATGAGGTACTGAAGGTGCTTCAAGTGATGACCGAAAAATGGGGTTTTGCATGGAGTCCAAAGCGTATCACAGTGTCGTCAATCGGTAAACTTGATATATTGCGTCGACTTCTTGATGAAACGCATGTGCATGTGGCTATAAGTGTGCATTCACCTTATCACGAAGAACGCTTGAGCCTTATGCCTGTGGAAAAACCGTTCCCTGTGCGTGATGTAATGAAGTGTTTGCTTGGTTATGACTTTGCTCATCAACGCCGATTGTCGGTAGAATATATTATGTGGAACGGACTCAACGATGACGATGTGCACGCACAAGCTCTTGTCGACCTTTTGGCTGGTACTAATTCTCGTGTGAACTTGATTAGATTCCACGCTATTCCAGGTGTGAACCTAAAGACAACCGATGAACAGCGAATGGTGGCATTCCGTGACTATCTAAATAAGAAGGGTGTAATAGCCACTATCCGCCGTAGTCGAGGCGAAGATATTTTTGCTGCATGTGGTATGCTTGCTGGTAAAGTGAATAAAAAATAAGTAAAAAACAATATGAAAAGATTATTATACACCGTGATATGTGCTGTAGGAGCGTTGATGGTATATGCTGCTGCTCCGACTGGGTATTATAGTGGTGCCGAAGGTAAAAATAAGGGGGCATTGCTTGCTGCTCTTGAGGATATTGTGGGCGAACACAAGGCTCTTGGCTACGGCGATTTGTGGGATTTGTACTATGAGAGTGATGTCACTGCCGAAGGTTATATTTGGGATATGTATTCTACTGCTAAATTCACACCTGGCAAGAAACAATGTGGTAATTACTCAAAGGTTGGTGATTGTTACAATCGTGAACACTCATTCCCTAAGAGTTGGTTTGATGATAGATCACCTATGTATAGTGATGCTTTCCATATTTATCCTACCGATGGCAAAGTAAATGGTCAACGCAGTAATTATCCTTATGGTGAATGTGCGAATGGTAGTTCGTTGGCATCTAACGGTAGCGTGAAGGCACTCGGACGCCTTGGTAGTAGTTCTTTTTCAGGTTATAGTGGAACAGTGTTCGAACCCGATGACCAATATAAGGGCGATTTCGCTCGTTCTTACTTCTATATGGCTGTTGCATATAATAGCCTGATCGACGATTGGGATAGTCCTCAATTGGCAGGTAATAGTTATCCTTGTTTCAGTTCGTGGAGTGTGAGTTTGCTGATGAAATGGCATCGTGAGGATCCTGTGAGCGAAAAGGAAATCAATCGTAACGAGGTGGTATATGCTTGGCAAAAGAATAGAAATCCATTTATCGACCATCCCGAGCTTGCCGAATATGTATGGGGCAATAAAAAAGATGAGGGTTGGACTCCAAGTGGAAGTGCTGTAGTAGAACCTATGATTGTGAGCCCAAGTGCAAGCAGTGTATATGATTTTGGTACTATTGCCGTGAATAAAAGTGTGAGTATGAGTGTGCCTTTGAAGGCTGAAGGACTTACTGAAGAATTAACCGTGAGAGTGAGTGGTGCTAATTTCTCGGTTACTCCTAATGAGGTGCTTGTTGCCGATGCTAATAAGGGTGTAAATTTAACTATAATGTATGCTCCTACTTATGCGGGAAGTCATATAGCCAAATTGCAAATTTATAATGGTGAGGTTTCAACAGAGGTAGAATTGAAAGGACAATGTACCGACGGAATTTCTGCTCTGAATGCATCAAATGTAACCTATGATGGGTTTACAGCTCGTTGGACAGATGTGGATAATGGTGGCACATATGCATTTACAGTGTATGAGAGTGATGCTACAACTATAGTGGATGGTTTCCCTGTAAATGTGAGTTCAAATGCCGAAAAGTATGTGGTGAGTGGTCTTGATTATGAAACTACATATTATTATCAATTGTCTTGTGGCGAAAGAAAATCAAATATGGTGAAAGTGACCACTGCTTCGCCAAATCGTATTCTCACATTTAATAATGTGCCTGAAGGGGGGCTTAAATTTAGTGCAGCACTAGGAGAACCTTCGGCTGTGCAAGAAATAGGTATTTACACAGAATATATCGCCGAGAAAATTAATGTTTCTGTAATCGGAAACTTCGAGATAAGTATGGATAACTCTTCTTGGAGCAATACATTAAGCAATATTGATGCCGATGGCGAAACTTTCTATCTAAGAATGAAGGCTACTGCAAATTCTGGCGAATATTCAGGGGTGTTATCATTGAATACAGCTTCTTTTGATGGCACAGAACTCGATATCAAGGGCGTTGTGGCTACTCCTCGTGCATTCTTCGAAGATTTTGAGGCGATGGATGTGTCGGGTTATGCTACTGGTACATATCAAGGTTCTGCTTGCAAGTGGAAACTTACAAATGTGGGGGCATATGGTCGTGCCGCACAAGATAGATTCAATGGTACTAAGGCTTTGTGTACAGGTAAATCGGGTAGTCGCTCAGCCGAAATGGTGGAAGATAAAATCAATGGTATAGGAATACTATCGTTTGTGGCTGCACCTTTCAGTAACGATGATGCTGCTACGCTGAAGATTAAGTATTCTATTGACGGTGGAAATACATGGACCGAAGTGGCTACTGAAGTAGTGTCGGTAAAGGCTCTTACTGAATATACTTACCCAATAAATAAGGCTGGTAATGTGAGAGTAAAATTTGAGCAAACTGCTGGAAAACGACTTAATATTGATGACGTTTCTATTACCGACTATGTTACACCTTCGGCTGTGGATATGACGCAAGTAGGAGGATGGATTGCTTACGGAGTGAAAGGTGGAATTGAAGTGAATACTTCAAAGAATATTACTATGGAGGTGTATTCTATTGATGGCGATAAGGTTAATGAAATGGATTTGCAACCTGGTGTTCATCAAATGCATCTCGTTCAAGGTGTTTATATTCTCGTAAGTGGAGAAGTGGGTAAAAAAGTGATTGTGAAATAATTTTTAAGATAAAAATTAAGGCGTAATTTCGTAAAAATGCTTAATTTCGCAGATTGTTAAAAAATGAAATGATGGAAGAAAATCAAAAGATACGCGTTGGTATTACCCACGGGGACACCAATGGAATTGGCTATGAGGTGATTTTGAAGACGTTATCAAATCCTATGTTGGCCGAATTATGCACTCCTGTGCTATACGGAAGCACTAAAATTGCAACATATCATCGTAAGGCTATCGATATGCCAGGCGTTAACTTTAATGTAGTGCAAGATGCTGCTGGCGTGAAAGATGATGTGAATAATTTTGTGGATGTGATAAAGGAAGAAGTAAAAGTAGATCTCGGTCAGCCATCCAAAGCTGCTGGTGAGGCTGCATTTATCGTACTCGAACGTGCTGTTGCCGACTTGAAAGATGGTAAAATAGATGTACTCGTTACAGCTCCAATTAATAAGAATACTATTCAAAGCGAAGAATTCCGATTCCTTGGTCATACAGAATATCTTGAAGAATCGGCTGGCGATGGAAGTAAATCTCTAATGATACTCTACAACGATAGAGTGAAGGTGGCTCTTGTGACCACTCATCTACCTTTGTCGGAAGTAGCGTCGGCTATAACTAAAGAAAGTGTATTGCAAAAGATTGTGCAATTTAATAATTCGTTGAAGCAAGATTTTGCGATAGAATACCCTCGTATTGCTGTCTTGGGCTTAAATCCTCATTCTGGCGACAATGGTCTTATCGGAAAAGAAGAGCAATTGGCCATCATTCCTGCAATTGATGAGGCTAATGATATGAAGATTTCTTGTTTCGGCCCTTATGCAGCTGATGGATTCTTCGGTAGTGGACAATACGAACACTTTGATGGTGTGCTTGCAATGTATCACGACCAAGGTCTTACTCCTTTGAAGACTTTGGGAATGGAATCGGGTGTGAATTTCACTGCAGGATTGCCATTTGTGCGCACATCTCCCGATCATGGTACGGGTTACGATATTGCAGGCAAGAATCTTGCCGATGAAACTTCACTTCGTGAAGCTATTTATCAAGCTATTGATATTTATCGCAATCGTTTGATTTACGAAGAAATTACGAGCAATCCATTGCGCCGTCAGTATGTGAATAAGGGTGCTGATAATGTGGTGCTCGACCTCACAAAGGTAGAAGACGACCATCATTAATATTATAAATATTTGCTATGTGTCATTTATGATACATAGCAAATATCATTTAGATAAAGGAATATTATGTGGGAAGTGAAAATAGCAGGAGTTATGCGCTCGAGAGATTATTCTCCTAATAGAATAGGGAATGATGCTGCTATATTCAATGCCACTGCCGACCAATTGCGTAAACGTGGGTTTGTGGTGAATGTGTATAGTGAAGAGAAGTTTAAATCCTGCGAGATAGAAGAAGATGTAATAATAAATATGTGTCGCGACTCAGCTTCTATTGCTAAACTGCAGGCACTTGAAGATGCTGGTAAATTGGTGATAAATTCGGGTTATGGCATTGAGAATTGTACGCGAGAGCGTATGGCTCGCATATTATTGGGAAGTGGTATTCCATATCCAGAAAGTATTATAGTAAATACCGACGAGAATGTGAAGGATTTGCTATCTCGTGTGGGAATGACTAACTGTTGGGTGAAATGTGGAGGACATTCTCAACATAAGGAAGATGTGAGTTATGTGCGACATAGCGACGAAACTCAGGAAATTCTTCAGGAATATTTCTATCGAGGAATAAATCGTGCTGTGATAAATAAGCATATTGTGGGCGACCTTGTGAAGTTTTACGGTGTCAATGATTCATCGTTTTTCCATTGGTTCTTTCCATTTGAACGTGGTCATGTGATGCAAGACTATGGAGTGGACATAGATTTGAAGGAAGATAGAAAGGTGGATGAGGAATTGCTGAAGAATTATTGTGCACAAGCGTGCGAAGAAATGAATGTAATTATGTATGGTGGAGATTGTATTGTGGGACCTGATGGCAAGCTCACTATTATCGATTTCAATGACTGGCCAAGTTATGCACCATGTGCAGTAGAGGCTGCTCCATATATAGCTAAACGAGTGATAACTGAAATTAAGAAATATCTTGCAAATCGTTTATAACGATAAATATTATTTAAAGAGATATAACTTAATTGAAATATTATAAGTAATTTTGCAAGTTGAAAATAATGAAAATGGAGAAATTTCCGTTGTTTCATAAATTAATAGCCACTACATTTGGCGCAGGATACTCGCCAGTAGCACCGGGTACTATGGGAGCGTTGGCTGCCGTAGTGGTGTGGTATGCATTATGGTTCACGCTTGATTATTTTGCACTACAATGCACTTTGGCGGCATTGATAGTGGTGTTCACCATACTTGGAGTGTGGTCGGCATCGGTGAGCGAAAAGTTTTGGGGTGAAGATCCTAAGCGTGTGGTGATGGATGAAACAGTGGGTGAGTGGATAGCACTTCTTGCAGTGCCTGCATCGGGACATTGGGGATATGTGCTTGCTTCATTTGTGCTATTTCGCTTTTTTGATATAGCGAAACCACTTGGAGTACGCTCAATGGAACGATTTAAAGGTGGCTATGGTATTATGGCCGATGATATACTCTCGGGGGTATACGCTGCAATAATATTATTTGCTGCAAGTTATATTTTGTAAGAAATGGAAAGTACAAATACAAAAATAAAGAAAAAGGGCAGAGGTATATTTCTCTTCTTGAAGGCATCGGTATCTTCACAGATTGCATCTTGGGTGGATATGGGGCTTAGTTTTGTGCTATTTAGTGTGGTGCAACTCACTATCTACGATGGCTTTTTTGCAAAAGCCATAGGTGCTGCTACTGGAGGTGTTATAAATTGTTGTATCAATTATAAGTGGACCTTTCGTCCCGAAGGCTGTAGCAAGCGTACTGTGGCAGTGAAATATGCAATGGTTTGGCTTGGTAGTTTGCTATTAAATTCATTTGGTACAGCTTTTGTTACAGGTTTTGTGAGTGATATTCCACTTCTTGCAGAGTGGGGAATATCAAAGGATACTGTGTTCTTTGTGGCACAGCTTGCAGTGTCGCTGATAGTATCTATTTGTTGGAATTTTATGTTGCAACGCTATTTTGTGTTCAATAATGTAGATATTAAAGGAAGAGTTAAAAAAGTAACGAACAAAATAAAACATCATAATGGAGAATAAAAGTTTATTCAATAAAATGCGCGATGCATTGCAATTGGGCATTTATAAGGTGATTAATCCTCTTGTTCACGGAATGATTAAGGTGGGTATTACACCCAACGTGGTGACAACAATGGGATTTTTGGGTAATCTTGCTGCAGCTGTGATTTTTGTGTATGCTGCATTAGGTGGAAATAGAGTGATTGATTTTGACCTTGTATGGATTGCTGGTGTAGTGTTGATTTTGTCTTCGTTGCTTGATATGTTTGATGGTCAAGTAGCGCGTATTGGTAATATGCAAACTACATTCGGTGCAATGTATGACTCGGTGCTCGACCGTTATAGTGAACTTGTAACCCTTGGTGGTATTTGTTATATGCTTATGGAAGGTGGTTACCTTGCTGGTTCTATTATTACATTTGCCGCACTTGTAGGTTCTCTTATGGTAAGTTATGTACGTGCCCGTGCCGAAGGTCTTGATATAGAGTGTAAGGTAGGCTTTATGCAACGTCCAGAGCGAGTGGTTGTGACTTGCCTTGGTGCTATTGCTTGTGGTGTGTATGGCGTATCAGCTTCTACTCCTGCTTTCGATCCTATGTTAATAATGATAGTGGCTATGAGTGTGATTGCATTGTTTGCTAATATCACAGCATTTGTTCGTATTGCTCACTGTAGAAAAGAATTAGAAAAGAAAAGTAAGTGATGTTTATTAATAAGAAATCATTTCCTACTCGAAAAGAATTCACTACATTAGTGGTGTGCCTTGTGGCATGGCTTGTGGTGACGATGACCTTCGTTGGTTTCCGTCCTGAGCATCCTGTGTTGGCATTGCTCATAGCATCGCTATTTTTGGCAAGTGAAAAGAGTAGAAAACTTGTGATGGCTTTAATGCCTTTTGCAGTGTTTGCAGTGTCATATGATTGGATGAATATTTTGCCTAACTACGAAGTGAACCCTGTAGATGTGAAAGGATTGTATGATGCTGAGAAATCGTTGTTTGGTGTAGCTACTGCTCAAGGCGTGCTTACTCCTAACGAATTTTTTGGAATACATAATTGTGCATTTATGGATTTTATGGCAGGCGTATTTTATCTATGTTGGGTGCCTGTACCTATAATTTTCGGAATATGGTTGTATTTCAATCGTCAAGAAAAGATATATTTGCACTTTGCACTTATATTCCTTTTTGTAAATTTGATAGGTTTTGCGGGATATTACATTCACCCTGCGGCTCCACCATGGTATGTTGCTAATTATGGTTTTGAAGCAATACTTGGTACTCCAGGAAATGTAGCCGGGTTAGGTCGTTTCGATGAAATGACAGGATTACCTATCTTTGATTTTTTGTATTCACGAAATTCAAATGTGTTTGCTGCTGTACCTTCATTGCATTCTGCTTATATGGTGGTAGCATTCTATTATTCTCTGAAGGCAAAATGTCATAATTGGTTACGTGTAATATTCTTTGTGATTGTACTTGGAATATGGTTTACTGCAGTGTATTCATTCCATCATTATGTGATAGATGTGATACTTGGTGCAAGTTGTGCTTGCTTAGGAATTTTCTTGTTTGAGAAATGCCTGATGAAGTGGCGCGCGTTCAGTCGTTTCATTGATAGATATACAAAATATGTGTCGTGAGATAAGCGATAAAAGAAATAACATAACGGAGTCGATGAATTGTTTTAGATTCATCGACCTCGCTTTTTATAAGCCTGTCAGATTAATCTGCTTTGTGGCTTTTTATGTAGGATTATATCATTATTGTAGTTCGTTTGACGTAGTTTTTACAGAGCACAAATGGATGTTATGGTTTATAATATTATTTGCTGGAGTATGTCATATTAGGCAATCGTCAATTATAGACTATATTCGCGATTTTCATTTTTGTTTTGTGAAAGGACATTTTTGTGAGAATATAGAGTATAGCACGGTTCTTAAACGGCAATTTGATAATTTCACTTGGAATAGTGCTTTTATTCAGAAATTGAAACTTTTTCTTGTGGTTAAGTATCGGATTAGTCAAGAAAATTACACCCCATGTATGCAAATGTTTCGTATGGAGTTGGGGCAGCATTATGGGTATATTATGCCGGAAAAAACTCTGCGAAGATTTTGTGAATGAAAGTTGTGTACTTCTTAAATACGATTATGCTTTTACCTTTGGCGTGAGGATTTTTGTAGTTTTGCTATCGTTTTACGTTGATATGCCTTGGCTTTATTTTTTATATGAAATTTGCGTACTTAATTTGCTTCTTGTGTATGTAAACCGAAAGCACGAAGATGTGTGTGCACGGTTTTTAGATAGAGTGTGCGACGATGTGTGATGTATATCTGTTTAGTGTGTACCTCTTTAAGTATAAATTAACCTTAAATTGGTTATTTAGAGATGTAATTAACGAAAATTCACTAAATGGGTGCTTTAGATACAA
The DNA here is from genome assembly GCA_045656705.1 of Muribaculaceae bacterium. Classification (GTDB taxonomy): domain Bacteria; phylum Bacteroidota; class Bacteroidia; order Bacteroidales; family Muribaculaceae; genus RGIG4576. The sequence goes on from JAZORR010000031.1 coordinate 13,893, forward strand.
AAATTAACTGTGTGGGTGGTAAGAAAATCTTAAAATAATTTTTCTATTTAGAAAATAGGCGGTAATTTTACACCGAATTTCAAAATTATGGTGGTGCAGTATATAGTTGCACACATTTTTGTGCGTAATAAAGTGCACTATAACACTGAAACAAATTTTAAAAACTAAATAAATTAAGTTAGAAAATTATGGAAAATTGCAAAGTGCAAAAAGCTGAAGGAAAGTTAGGCGTTTTGGTAGTAGGTCTTGGTGCCGTTACCACTACTTTCATGACAGGTGTTTTGATGGCTCGCAAGGGCTTAGCTAAGCCAGTAGGTGCTGTAACTCAATACGACAAGATTCGTGTGGGTAGAGGTGCTGAAAAGAAATATCTAAAATATAACGAAATCGTACCAATGGCTTCATTGGATGATATCGTATTCGGTGCATGGGATGTATATCCAGCTAATGCATACGAATCAGCAATGAATGCAGAAGTATTGAAGGAAAAGGATATTGAACCAGTTAAGGACGAACTTATGAAGATCGTTCCTATGAAGGCTGCTTTCGATAAGAACTATGCTAAGCGTCTTGAAGGTAACAATGTGAAGGATGCTAAGGATCGTTGGGATATGGTTGAGCAACTTCGTGCTGATATCCGTAACTTTAAGGCTGAAAACAATTGCGATCGTATCGTTGTGCTTTGGGCTGCTTCTACTGAAGTTTATGTTCCAATCAACGAAGCTGTTCACTACAAGCTATCTGACCTTGAAGCTGCAATGAAGGCTGACGATAAGGAAAATATTGCTCCTTCTATGTGTTATGCTTATGCTGCTTTGACTGAAGGTGCTCCTTTCATTATGGGTGCTCCTAATACTACTATCGATATCCCAGCAATGTGGGAATTGGCTGAAAACACTAAGATGCCTATCGCTGGTAAGGACTTCAAGACTGGTCAAACTCTTGTTAAGTCTGGTTTCGCTCCAATTATCGGTACTCGTAAACTTGGTTTGAATGGTTGGTTCTCAACTAACATTCTTGGTAACCGTGACGGTCTTGTTCTTGACGAACCAGCTAACTTCCGTACAAAAGAAGTTTCTAAGCTTTCTACTTTGGAATCAATTCTTGTTCCAGAAGATCAACCAGACCTATACACTGATTACTACCACAAGGTTCGTATCAACTACTACCCACCTCGCAACGACGATAAGGAAGGTTGGGATAACATTGATATCTTCGGTTGGATGGGTTACCCAATGCAAATCAAGATCAACTTCCTTTGCCGTGACTCTATCTTGGCTGCTCCTCTATGTCTTGACTTGGTATTGTTGAGCGATGTTGCTGCACGCGCAGGCCGTTGGGGTACTCAACGTTTCTTGAGCTTGTTCTTGAAGAGCCCTCAACACGACTACACTCAAGGTGAAGTTCCTGTAAACCACTTGTTCCAACAATATGTAATGTTGAAGAACGCTATCCGCGAAATGGGTGGTTACGAAGCTGATGAAGAAATTGATTAATCTATAATTAGATACACAATTTAAGAAAGAGACGCTGAAAAGCGTCTCTTTTTTGTTTTTCAATTGTGAAATTGAGGAAAAAATAGTTATCTTTGCGATATATTAGTGTTTAGTGGTTAAGAATGCTCAAAAAGTGTTCTTAATCCGTGTATAATTTATTATTGAATAGAAAGAAATTAATATAGCGATGCAAGAATTTGAAAATGGACAAGTAGAGCAAAGTGGAGCAGGAAATGAAATCTCTATGCGTGAATTTTTTGCTGCTTGTGCAAGAAATTGGAAGTGGTTTGCTCTCTCGTTTGTACTTTGTGCAGCGGTGGCGCTCCTTTTTGCAAAGTCTCAAACCAAGAAATATAGTGCTACTGCTTATATCCTTATAAAATCAAGTGAAGGTGCTGGTGGTAATATGGCTGCGGCTATGTTCACCGATCTTGGACTTTCTACCGATAATTCAAGTGCTGTAGAAAACGAAATCTACGTAGTGAAGTCTACACAATTGATGGATGATGTGGTAGAAAAACTTCATATTAGCAACCTTTATTTTGTGAAGCGTGGTTTGCGTAAGGTGAATATCTATGGTCAAAATCCAATAGAGGTGATATCGCCTGCTCAAATGAAAGGTATTAAGGCTGTCCGCCAATTGGTGGTAAATCCATTGAATGATACTGAATTTGAGTATGAGACCGACAGTATTTCATGGACTACTGCAAAATATGGTGAAATCTTAGATACAGAATATGGTGAATTGAAAGTGGTTAAGACACCACATTTCAAGGAATCAAGTATCAACGAAAAGGTTTATGTAGATGTGAATAGCATTAGAGGTAGAGCTGTTGCATTCTGCAAAATTCTTGATGTGAAGAAGGCCGACCGTGATGCTGTGGTTTTGCAACTTTCGTTTGTGGGTACTAACTTCAAGATGTGTAAGGATGTGCTTGATAACTTGATTATTGCTTACAACGAAGATGTAATAAATGATAAGAATCGTGTGGCTTTGGCTACCGAAAGTTTCATCGTAGATCGTATTAATGCCATTAGTAAAGACCTTGGAGGTATTGATACTCAGATAGAACGTCTTAAGGTGGCTAATAATATACCTGATTTGACAAGTGCGGCAAGTGTATATGTGCAAGAAGGTTCGGAATATGCTCAGCATGTAGCTGAAGCTGAAATGCAATTGTCTCTATTGCAAGAGGTGAAAAACTACATTGTGGGAATGAAGGGTAATGAACTTATACCAGCTAATACTGGTATTGCCGACATTGGTATCAATTCATTGATCGAGTCATATAATCTTGAATACTTGAATTATGCAAAGATGCGTGAATCTTCAGGCGATGAAAATCCTATTTTGATTGAAAAGGGTAATGCGTTGCAAACTATGCGTGCAAATATTCGTCGCTCGGTAGAAAGCTATGAAAAGACGCTTCAAGTAAAGGTCGACAAGGCTCGACTTCAAGAGCGTGCAGTTACTCGTCGCATTGCTACTGTGCCTGTTCAGGAAAAAGAAATCATCGATGTGCTTCGTCAACAAAAGATTAAGGAAGAACTTTACCTATATCTATTGAATAAGCGTGAAGAAAACGCATTGCAACTTGCCATCACCGAGCCAAATGCTAAAATTATTGAGCATGCAGGTGGTGATAGTATCGCTATTTCTCCACGCACACTCTATATTGTGCTTATAGGTGCGTTCTTGGGCTTGTTGATTCCTGCTTGTGTGATTTATGTCATCTTCTGGATAAGAATGATGGATGTGAAGGTGCGTTGTCGTCAAGATATTACTTCGCAATGCGATGTGCCTATTATCGGCGAGTTACCTAAGAAGGGTAAGGACCAAGAAAAAGATGAAATAGTGGTTACCGAAACCGGTAGAGATAGCCTAAGCGAAGCATTCCGCATCGTGCGTGGTAATATCGACTATATGCTTGGTAAGCGCACCGATGGCATGGGGCAAGTAATTCAGTTTACATCTACCATACCAGGCGAAGGCAAGAGTTTCGTGGCAGTAAACTTGGCTCTTACCTATGCTCAGTTTGGAAAGAAAGTGGTGGCAGTAGACTTGGACTTGCGTAAAGGTAATTTCTCTCGTTACTTAAACTATAGTGTAAGAGCTGGAGTGGCTGCTTATCTGTCTGGAGCCATTGATAATATCGACGAAATAATAGTGAAGGGTAGACTTCATGATAATTTGGATACAATATCTCTTGGACCTATTCCACCAAATCCTGCACAATTATTGCAAAGTGATAGATTTAAGGAGTTAATTCAGTATTTGAGAGAAAACTACGATGTGGTATTGCTTGATACTGTACCTTATGGTTTGGTAGTGGATTCGGCTATTATCAATCGTCGCGTAGACCTCACTGTTTATGTGATAAGAGAAGGCAGAATTGATCGTCGCTACATTCCAGAACTTGGAAAGATGCACGCAGAAAATAAGATTCATAATCTTGGTTTCTTGCTTACTGATATTCCGATGGAAAATGGTGGTAGCAGATACGGCTATGGTTATGGTTACGGCTATGGCTATGGTTATGGATTAGACGAAAAAGAAAAATAAATTTTTGTTTTCATAATGTTGAGAGAGCCCGATGTGAGTCGCGCTCTCTCATTTTTTATAAGAACAATATTATTTGTGATTATTTCAATATGGATTGAATTTTTTGTCCGCCTTGCTATTCATTTTTTGGGACAAGGTAGTTATAGCACCTTGTTGGGATTCTTGGCTATGAATTCTTTCCACGATTTGCAGCCTTTTTCCACAAGAGGTTTAGATGTTTCGTAGTAATGACAAACGGCTGCAGCCAATCCGTCAGTAGCATCGAGGAAGTCGGGCATTTCATCTTTAGGGATGTTGAGTGTGCGGCGAAGCATTTCTGCCACTTGTTCTTTAGACGCAGCACCATTTCCGGTGATAGATAATTTGATTTTTCGAGGTTCGTATTCGGCTATTGGTATGTCGCGATTGAGAGCAGCAGCCATTGCCACGCCCTGTGCACGTCCGAGTTTTAGCATCGATTGTACATTTTTTCCGAAGAACGGAGCTTCGATTGCCATTTCATCGGGAAGATATTGTGTGATAAGTCCTGTCACGCGTTCATATATGCGACGCAGACGCATATAATGGTCGTCGAACTTATTGAGCTGGATTACTCCCATAGCTATAAGCTCGAGTTTCTTCTTATTTACGCCCAAGATGCCATAACCCATCACATTGGTACCGGGGTCGATGCCAATGATTATGCGTTCGTAATTGAGTTTTTCTTCCATTAAGGCAGGTTAAATATCCATTACAGTCATTATAGTAGTAAAACCTACTACTTTTTGGCCGAAAGTGCTTTCCATTTCGTGTACGAGGGTAGCACCATATTTGTGATACCATTTTTCGAGTACATCCACGTTCTCTACGATAAATTGTAGTGAGAAACTATTACTTTTGTCTTCGTTGGTCACCATTAGGTGTGCCAAGCGTGCTTCCTTTAGCTCGCCGCTTTCGGTGGCGAAAGGAATGTAACGAGTGCGAAGCCATTTGATAAATGGCACTGCTTTATCGTTAGTTACATTATATGTGGTGTTAAATACTATCATAATATGCAAAGATACGAAATTATTGGGATAGTGTTATTCCTAAAAAGGATAATTTGTGCGAAATGAGCGACGATTGTCTCTTTTTGCATATGTTAAAATTAAAAGAAGGTTTACTAATGTTATGGAAATGTTAAAAAAATGTAGTAACTTTGCAGTGTGAAAAGATATTAAGTCGAGAGATTGATTTAAATCTATAATAAACATTTTTATTATTAATTTCATTAATTTACAATTATGATTAAAAATTTAAAAGCGTTGCTATCTGCTCTTATGTTTATGATTGCTGTAAGTGTGAGCGCTCAAGTAACGAATTCATCTATTAGCGGTATCGTAGTAGATGAAAATGGTGCTCCATTGACTGGTGCTACTATCGAAGCAAAGCACAATCCTTCGGGAACGCTTTACGGTGCAGTAGCTAACGTTGATGGTCGCTTTTCTATTCAAGGTATGCGTACTGGTGGTCCTTACACAGTATCAGTGTCGTTCATCGGTTATCGCAAGATGGTTATCAACGACATCACATTGCAACTTGGTGAAACTTACAACATCGATGTAACTATGCAACCAGGTGATAATGTACTTGAAGATGTAGTAGTAACTGCAGTTAAGACTAAGTTTGCTGGTGAAAAGACTGGTGCTGCAACAAACATCAGCAACGCTCAAATCAAGTCTATGCCTACAGTGAGCCGTAGTATTGCTGACATTGCTCGCGTATCTCCTTATGCTGGTAGCGGTATGAGCTTGGCTGGTGGTGATGGTCGTTCTACTAACTTCACTGTGGATGGTGCTAACTTCAACAACAACTTCGGTCTAAACGACAAGCTTCCTGGTGGTGGTTCTCCAATCTCACTTGAAGCTATTGAAGAAATGCAAGTAGTTATCGCTCCTTACGACCTTCGTCAAACTAACTTCGTAGGTGGTGGTCTTAATGCAGTAACTAAGAGTGGTACTAACACTTTCAAGGGTACAGCTTATACTTACCAATACAACGAAAACTTCCGTGGTAACAAAGTAGCTGGTGATGATCTTGGCGAACGTGCTGTGGATCGTAAGCACGTGTATGGTGCTGCTATCGGTGGTCCTATCATCAAGGATAAGTTGTTCTTCTTTGGTAACTTCGAATACCAAAAGGTTCCTACTACTGCTACTGACTGGAAGGCTTCTGCTGATGGTCAAGGCGATGCAAGTAGCTATGTTTCTCGTACTACTCTTTCTGATTTGGAAAAGGTGTCAAAGCATGTTAAGGAGAAATATGGTTACGATACAGGTTCTTGGACTAACTTCCCAGCTGACGAAAGCAATATCAAGTTCTTGGCTCGCGTAGACTGGAACATGACTCGCGATCATAAGTTGGCTGTTCGTTACAACTACACTAAGAACTCTTATTGGAATGCTCCAAACGGTAACTCTACAGATGCTGGTTATAGAAATAAGACTTACAACCGTATGTCTGAAATGTCTATGGCTTTTGCTAACTCAATGTACTCAATGGACAATGTGGTTCACTCATTCTCTGTTGACTTGAATAGCCGTTTTGGTAACAACATGAGCAACCAATTCCTTGCAACTTTCACAAGCCTCAAGGATATGCGTGGTACAAACTCTGACATCTTCCCATTCATCGATATCATGGGTGGTTACGATGCGGCAACTGGTGTACAAGATATGACACCATATATGTCACTTGGTTATGAATTGTTTACTTACAACAATGGTGTAAACAATAAGATTCTTACAATCAACGATAACTTTACTTACAACCTTGGTGCACACAAGTTGATGGCTGGTTTGAGCTTCGAATACCAAATGGCTAACAACTCATACATGCGTAATGGTACAGGTTACTATCGTTACCGTAGTCTTAACGACTTCTTGACAGGTGCTGAACCAGAAGCTGTAGCATTTACAGTAGGTTACAATGGTCAAACTAATCCATCTGCTCAAGTTCGTTTCAATCAATATGGTTTGTATTTGCAAGATGAATGGAATGTAAATAAGAACTTCAAGTTGAACTATGGTGTTCGCTTCGATCTTCTTGCATTCAACGATGATGATATCATGACTAATAAGGCTATCTATGAATACAACTATGGTGGTCGTCACATCGATACAGGTGTTTGGCCAAGCAACCGTGTGAATATCAATCCTCGCGTTGGTTTCAACTGGGATGTATTCGGTGATAAGAGCTTGAAGGTGCGTGGTGGTACAGGTATGTTCACTGGTCGTCTTCCATTGGTATTCTTCACTAACATGCCAACTAACTCTGGTATGGTTCAAAATGCTGTTAAGAACATCAACACTTCTTACAATAAGGATAACACAATCGCAAGCAAGCACCCAGATTTGGCTAAGTTTGCTGGTGGTCTAATCACTGATGTGTATAAGATGGCTGAAATTGCTGGAGCACAAACTACTATTTCTCCAGAGCAAGGTGTATCTCAATCTACTCCATGTGGTATTGATAAGAACTTTAAGATGCCACAAGTATGGAAGTCTTCTATTGCTGTTGACTATCAAATTCCAGTGTCATTCCCTCTTACTGTAACAGGTGAATTTATGTACACTAAGAATATTAATGCTGTAATGCTTGATAACTACAATATCAAGACTCCTGATGCAACTTGGGAACGTTTTGCTGGTTCTGATAATCGTTTGATATACCCAGCTAATCACACTTACTACAGCACTAAGGAAATTGCTACTGCATGTGTGCTTACTAATACTAATAAGGGTTATGGTTACACTGCAAACATTACAGTTAATGCACAACCAGTTAAGGATCTTAACGTAATGCTTGCTTACACTCGCACTGAATCTAAGGAAGTGTCTGGTATGCCAGGTTCTGATGCTAAGTCAGCATGGACAGGTCTTTACACTATCGATGGTCCTAACTTCGCTACTGTACAACGCTCACAATATGTTACTCCAGACCGTTTCATTGCAAGCGTAGGTTATGACTTGAAGTGGAACAAGACTTTCACTACTCACTTCAGTTTGTTCTATAACTGCTTCTCTCCATCAGGATATAGCTACTATATGACAAACGATATGAACGGTGATGGTATTGCTTCTGACTTGATTTACATTCCTAAGGACGAAAACGATATTATCTTCGCTGGTGCAAATGCTGAACAAGATGCTAAGGATTTCTGGGCATTCGTTAACCAAGATAAGTATTTGAGCAGCCACAAGGGTGAATACGCAGAGGCTTATTCAGCTCGTGCTCCATTCGTTCACCGTTTCGACTTCCGCATTGCTCAAGACTTTAATATCCGTATCGGTAATACTAATCACAAGCTTGAAATCTCTGCTGATTTCGTGAATGTAGGTAACTTGTTCAATTCAAGCTGGGGTGTAACTAAGAATATGAGTGCTTGTAACAATGGTGCAATCTTGACTTATGCTGGTCAAAATGAAGCAGGTCGCCCAACATTCACTCTATATCGTGATAAGCAAGGCAATGCTCCTGTTAAGACTTGGGAATACAACCGTGAAAATGGTCAATGTTGGCAAGTTCAACTTGGTGCTCGTTACACATTCTAATAATTAGCTCCAAGTTATGTGAAATATAGAAATTGCTTTTCGGTAAGTGATTTCGAGTAAAATTCGACAGTCTCATAGGAGGCTGTCGAATTTTTTTATATTCATGCCGTTTATGTGGGAAAAGGATCTTAAATCTAATGTTATAGAAGCCTGATGTTGCCTATTATATATAATAAGGTGTGAAATGGGGTGTGAACTATGGTGTAGGAGTGTGCTTTTGGAGATGTAATTTAAGAAATGTCTACTTTTTGCTGTTTTGCTTTAAATTAAAATCAATTTTTATGCATAAATAATAAATTGTAAGTAAAAAGGTGTGTTTTGCTTATAATTTATAAGTTGTATATTGTTAAAATAATTAACAGCGTGCATTTATTCTGTTTTTATGCATAAAGTTTGTAAGATGTTGATATATAGTATTTAATGTGTAAATAGGGTGGTATGTATGATGTTTAGGAATGTGAAAATGGTTAAATAGTTGTAAAATATAATAGAAGTTAATTGCTATTTGCTATAAAAGATATATCTTTGTAGTTATGTTAGAATACATAAATGCATACTTTTTGGTGGATTTATGGATAACATATGAGAAAAGAAAAGAGAGTTAAATTAATATATGTATAATTTTTATGTAAAACTATGAGAAAGCTGTTATTCTTATTAATTGCAGTTTGTACCATCGCTTTTGCGGCTAATGCACGCACAGTGACTGGTAAGGTAGTTAGCGCGAGCGATAACGAACCTCTAATAGGTGCAACCGTAATGCCTGTGGGCAATGGTCAAGGTGTCGCTACTGACGTTGACGGTGGTTTTGTGCTTAATATCGCTGACGGTGTTAAGCAATTAAAGGTGTCTTATGTCGGTTTTGAGACTAAGACAGTGAATGTATCTAACAAAATGCTCGTGGCATTGGAATCTGCTGACCACACTCTTGATGATGTGGTGGTTGTGGGTTACGGTAGCCAAAAGCGTGAAGCAAAGACTGGTTCTATCACTACTGTGAAGGCTGAAGATATTGCAGACGTTCCTGCAACATCTATCGACAAGATGCTTTCTGGTAAGATGGCGGGTGTGATGATTACATCAAGCTCTGGTCAGCCTGGTTCTTCTACAAGTATCCGTATCCGTGGTACATCTTCTATCAACTCATCAAATGCTCCTTTGTATGTAGTTGACGGTGTGCCTGTGATGAGTGGTGACTATTCAGATCTTTCTAACACTAACAATGCGATTGCTACAATCAATCCTAACGACATCGACAATGTTACTGTGTTGAAGGACGCTGCTGCTGCTTCAGTTTACGGTTCTCGTGCTGCTAATGGTGTGATCTTGATCACTACTAAGAGCGGTAAGGCTGGTAAGAACACTTTCAATGTGCGTGCACGTTATGGTGTGTCTTCTCTTGCTAACGACAACGACTTCGGTATGATGACAGGTGCTGAACTTCTTGAGTTCCAACGCGATGCTGTTATCAACGCTGGTAAGAATCCAGATGATCCAACTGCAGGTTCTGTGTACTATCGTCCTTACGAGTTGATTTCTCGTCCTCAAACTAACTGGATGGACGCGTTTACTCGTCTTGGCCAAATGCAAGAATACGAAATTGGTGCATCAGGTGGTTCTGCTAAGACTTCTTACTATAGCTCTTTGCAATTCCACCAAAATGAAGGTATCTACTACGGTTTCGACTACAAGAAATTCGGTGGTCGTATCAACGTAGATCACGAACTTAGCCAATACTTGAAGACTGGTGTACGCGTTAACTTGAATTATACTCAATCTAACGACGTTCCTACTCAAGACCTTTACTATGCTAACCCTGCGTTCGCTGGTTTGATGATCCTTCCTTGGACTCCATACTATGACGAAAACGGTAACTACAACACTGATATTCCAGAAAATGCTGATACTAACCCATTGGCTACTGCTGCTTACGATGACCAATCTGAAAAGGTATGGCACATTCAAGGCAATATGTACTTGGATTGGAAGCCTTTGCGTCAATTGACTCTTCGCACTACTAACGCGCTTGAGTTGCGTTGGACTGACGGTCGTCGTTACTGGAGCCAAGAAGCACACAATTTTGCTGCTGGTTACCCAATTCTTCAAACTACTAACACTCAATACCGCACACTTACAACATCTAACACTGCTACATGGCAAGATGTTTATGCAGATGTTCACAATTTGCGCGTATTGTTTGGTCAAGAAGCAACTCACGACTATGGTCATCAATACTATATCTATTCTCAAGGTTTGAATCCTGATATCCCTAACCACTCAACTGGTACTGCAGGTGCTTGGGAAGCTGCATATAGCGATGTGACTTCTACTCTTCTTTCATTCTTCGGTATCGCTGACTATAGCTACGATTCTCGTTACTACTTGCAACTTTCTGGTCGTTACGATGGTAGCTCTAAGTTCGGTAAGAACAACCAATGGGGTTTCTTCTACGCTCTTGGTGCATCTTGGAACCTTCACAACGAAGCATTTGCTCAAGATTGGAGAAGCTGGTTGAACATGGGTAAGGTGCGTGTAAGTTACGGTATCAACGGTAACGACGGTATCGGTTCTTACAACCAATATGGTAAGTACTCTCCATCAAGCTACAACGGTATCACTGGTATGCTTCTTTCTTCTGCTGCTAATGACAACCTTGCTTGGGAAAAGAATAAGACATTCAACGTGGGTGTTGACTTCGGTTTCTTGAACCGCGTTACTGGTAGCATCGACTTCTATACTCGTAAGACTACCGACATGCTTTTGAGCAAGCAACAATCATACACTTCAGGTTTCTCTGCAATCCTTGATAATGTAGGTTCTATGCGCAATACAGGTATCGAATTCCAAGCTGATGTTAACATCATCGACAATAAGGATTGGAGTTGGAACGTAGGTCTTAACCTTGCTCACAACAAGACTAAGGTGCTTGACCTTGGTGACGATGAATACTTGGCTGGTTCATACTATCGTATCGTTGAAGGTAAGAGCCTTTACACATTCTACCTTCGCGACTACTACGGAGTTAACCCTCAAAATGGTGAAGCTCTTTGGGTAGCTGAAGATGGTAAGCTTACTAACAACGTATCTGACGCACGCCGTATCTACTGTGGTTCTCCAGAACCTAAGTTGACTGGTGGTATTAATACTACTCTAAGCTATAAGGGTATTACTTTGAGCGCAGTAGGTGAAATGAAGTATGGCAATAAGATCCTTATCGCTGAAAACTCAATCTTCCAAGCTGACGGTGCTGAAATGGGTGTAAACCAAATCAAGAGCGCTACTAACTACTGGAAGAAGCCAGGTGATACAGGCTGTAATCCTAAGCCAATTGCTAACAACTCTACAAGCTCAATGACTTCTAACTCTACACGCTTCTTGGAAGATGGTAGCTACTTCCGTATCAAGGACGTAACTCTTTCTTACACATTGCCAAAGAACGTTATCAAGAAGGCTTCTCTAAGCAATGTTCGCGTGTATGGTAGTGCACAAAACTTGTATACATTCCACGATGTGAACTTCTGGGACCCAGAACGTGGTATCGACGGTACAGGACAAGGTGTTTATCCTGTAACTAAGACTTTCGCAGTGGGTGTTGAAGTAACATTTTAATTAATTAACTAAAGCAGAAATAAAGATATGAAAAAGATATTATTAGGTTTCGCAGTTCTTGCATCAATGTCTTTCGCTTCTTGCGAAGGATTCCTTGAACAAGAGCCAACAGGAAGCCAATCTGACGTTTTGACTCTTTCTGAGTATAAAGGTTTGGATAATGCTGCTGCTGCCCTTTGTGGAATGATGCAAAGCTCTGGCTGGATGGACGGTCAGTTGACTTTGGCTGCTGATATGATGGTGGGTAATGCTCGCAAACCTATCAATGAACCAGGTTCTGGTCGTTATGGTGGTCTTACTACTTGGAATTTCCATAAGTCTTCTACTCTTGGTACATTCTCTTATGGTTACTACACAATTGCTTGTTGTAACAATGTGATCAACAACCTTGCAGGTAAGACTTCAAATGTTGTTACTGAACAAATGCTCAACAATATCAAGGCAGAAGCATTGTTTATGCGTGCTTTCTGTATGCACCAAATGGTTTGTATCTATGGTCAGCCATATTCTTACGCTCCAGAGAGCCTTGGTATCCCTGTAGTGTTGAAGACTGAATTTGGTTTCCCAGCTCGTAGCACTGTGGCTGAGGTTTATACTCAAATTCTAAGCGACCTTCTTGAAGCTGAAGCAATTATCGCTGATAATTATTCTCGTGCTAATGCTTTGGATAAGGCTGCTACTATCCAAAAGGTTACTATCCAAGCATTCCTTTCTCGTGTGTACCTACACATGGAAAATTGGCAAGCTGCTGCTGAATACGCTACTAAAGTAATCAACTCTGGTAAGTACAACCTTGCTGAAGCTGATGATTATAAGGCTATGTATGGTGCTGCTGTGGCTCCTGCTGGTGGCGAAATCATTTTCGAAGTGTTCGGTTCTAACCAAAATGGTTATTGGGACGATTCAGGTTGGTCACACTTGAGCTATGTAACTAACTTCGGTGAAGATGGTTCGGCTGACGTGTGTGCTACTCAAGACCTTATCGATATGTATGAAGAAGGTGACGTACGTCTTGAAATGTTTGCTGAAAACAAGGGTGAATTCTACACTAAGAAGTATCCTGGTAAGGAAGGTGCATCAGTGCCTCGTTTCAACAACATTTGCTTGATCCGTCTATCTGAATTGTACTTGACTCGTGCTGAGGCTCTTCTAAATGGCGCTAAGATTGCAGGTGTTTCTGCTCAAATGGATTTGGATGCTATCCGCACTATCCGTGGTTGCGAATCTATCGCTGCTACAAGTGCAAACATCTTCGACGAACGTCGTCGTGAGCTTGCATTCGAAGGTCATGGTTTCTTCGATTTCCACCGTTCTAAGAAGGGTGTAACTCGTACCGACTTCCACGAATCAAAGAACCAAAACGTACCATTCCCAAGTCATCAATGGGCATTGCCAATTCCACAACACGAAATGGACGTAAACCCTAACATGGTACAAAACGAAGGTTATTAATCATTTAATCGAGAATTAGAAAATGAAAAAGTTTAATTTTATATATGGTGCAGTGGCTGCAGTTGCGATGATGTTCGCTTCTTGTAACCTTAATAACCAACCAAAATTTGATGATGCCGATGCTTTCGTAGCATTCAATAAGTCAGCTATTAGCGTTGACGAATTCGGCGGATCAGTTGATGTGCCTGTATTGCTAACTTCTCTTGCTGGTCTTGAGGGTACTGCTACTATCGAAGTAGTAGATTCTCTTACTACAGCTAAGGCTGGTGTGCATTATTCTATCGTAGGCGAAAAGTCATTGAGCTTCACTAAGGATGCTCCTCTTCAAAACTTGAAGATCAATGTTATTGACAACTCTGAGTTTGAAGGCGACAAAGTGCTTGTGCTTAATATCATTGAAGCAAATGGTGCTAATCTTGGTGCTAATACTACTTGTACTATCACATTTGTCGACGACGAACACCCTCTTGGTTTCATGTTGGGTACATACTCTTGTCAAGCACAATCTAACTTCAACGATGTTGTTGAATACAATGTAGTTCTTGAAAAGGATGCTAAGGATATCAATACAGTTTGGGTTAGCAATATGGTGCCTGGTGGTACTAACCAAAAGATTTACGGTATCGTAAACGAAGACAGAACTCAAGTTAAGTTCCCAGTTGACCAAACTATTGCAACTTCAAGTTCTTACCCATCAATTCTTCTAAAGGGCTTCTATGCTGAAGATCAATCAGAAATCCCAACTGGTGGTTACATCACTGGTAACATTATCGAAGAAGAAGGTGTACTTTACATCGTAATTGAAGACTTCTACGGATCTTGCGTATTTGATGCGTCAGGTGCTCAATTAGGTTGGTATGAATTGTTGCTATACTCTGTATGGGCAAAATAATTAACTATTAATTGGATTTAAATTATGAAGAAGATTTTATATAGCTTAATGGCGATTGCAGGCTTGATGACTACAAGCTGCATCAGCTTCGACGACCCTGTTGCAGAGAATTATGGCGTTGGTCCTGCTGCTACTATTGCAGTATCTGAAGTTTCTGACTCTGCTTTCACTTTCACAGTGAATCCAGGTGAAAATGCTCTTTACTACTCTATCCTTGTAGACCAATCAGCTGATACTGTGGCTGTGGATGCTGCAAATCTATTGAGTGGTGCATATTCAAGTGTTTTCAATGTAGTTGTTAACACTGAGAAAGCTAAAACTTTCACTTACAACATGCGTAATGCTGCTGGTGCTCCTATCTGTATGCCTGGTAAGACTTACCAAATCTATGCTGTAGCTGCTACAGATAAGGGTGTTGTTGGTGAAGTAGCTGTGAAGACTGTGTCTACTACCGACCAATTGGCTCCTCGTCCAGTGGATTATATGTATGACGATGCTGAAAAGGCTATGCTTGTTGCATTCTCTGAACCAGTGAAGCTTGGTGAAGGTGCATTCAAGGTGGTTTCTTACAAGTATCAAGACCTTATCAGTGGTAAGACTGCTGGTGAACAAATCGAAGTTTCTCAAGTGTTGATCGACGAAGATATCATTGCTATCTATGCTGAAACAGCTCCTGGTGCTTATGTAGCATTCAGCTGGGAAGCAGGCGCTTTGGTTGACGCTGCTGGTCATGGTTGTACTGCTTTGAATAGTGGTTTCAGCCTTGCTCAAGGTGATTTCGTTGGTCTTGTAGGTCAAAATGAAACAGTAGGATTTGAAGTAACTGCTGAAAACGTTGAAAGTCCTGTATTGGGTTCAACTATCGAAGATGCTGCTGAATTCTTCGGTACTTTGTCATTCGACTTTGATGTATTTGTACCAAAGAATCCAGGTCTTGTGAAGGTTACTTACTCAAATGCTCAAACTTCTACTACTTACAATCTTACTTATGGCGAAAACTGGGACGTAGATGGTCAATCATTTATGTTCATTCTTCCAGCAGAACCACAAGCAGGTGATGTTATCTCATTGAGCCTTGAAGCAGGTGTTATTACCGATGCTTATGGCAATCCAAATGCTGCTGTTGACTTCAACGAGGCTTGGACTATGAGTATGGGTGTTCCTGTAACTGATGCTACTTTCACTGGTGTATTCGCAACAGAAGGTGTAAGTGAATATGATGGCACTGCATATAGCCTTGGTGATAATGTAGTTCTTACACGATTGCCAGAATATGATACTGAATTTGATATTCCTGAAGGTGGTTGTTGCGTAGCTGTTTCAGATTTCATCCTTGAAGGTGCTGTTATACCTGCTTACTATGATTTGGCTAAAGGTAAGTTGTATATTGGTGCTTTCTACGCTGTAGGCGAAGTGGAAATGAAAGATGGTACTGTTTATGGTTCTATTACTTACTCTAAGAGTGGTAAAGATTGGATTGAATTTAGCATTACTAAGGATGGTAAATTAGTATCTGATGACCTTCAATGGGTAGCAACTAACCTTGAATATACTCAAGCAGTTGGTTATCTTGACAAGTTCTCTACTACAACATTCACTAAGATAGCTGATGCTGATGCTGCTTCTGCTCCTGCTAAGGTGAAGAAGAACTTCGCTCCAAAGAGTGTAAATGTGAAAAGTGCAAAAAACTTGAGCCGTTTGGTTAAGTAATCGCACTATTTAACTCAAATAAGTGAAAATGGGCTGTTCTCATGCGAGGACAGCCTATTTTTTTGCTTATTATATGTTGGTTTTAATGAAAAATATGGAATTTTGTGATGGATTGTTGTTGAATTGAAACTATTTCTTTATATTTGTAACTTGAATTAATATTAGAAATTAAAAATTGTAACATATATGAAGAAAATTACATTATCTATATTTGGCTTGATGCTTGCTTTTGCTGGAGGAGCAAAGGAAGTGTCACAAAACGAAGCTTCTGCTGTGGCTCTGCGTATGATGGCAGAGAAGGATGTTGTGGTGAATGGTGTGAGTGCTGTTACCCCAGTTAAGTATGAAGGCAAAACTGCTTATTATGCAGTAAGCTTTGCTCCTGAAGGATGGGCATTGATTAGTGCCGACGATGTGGCTACGCCTCTTGTCGGATATTCGGCTACAGGTGATTACCCTGTGAATAATTTGCCTGATAATATGAACGGTTGGCTTCAACTTAACGCTAAACAAATACTTGATTGTAGCGAATTGACCGACGAACGCCACATTGATTGGGATAGAACATCGGTGAAGCGCAATGCTAAAGGTGAAGTGAAGCAACAAGCTAAGATTTCTCCACTTATCAATGTAAATTGGGACCAAGGTAATCCTTATAATAAGTATTGTCCGTCAAACGAAAGTGGTCGTGCTGTGGTGGGATGTGTAGCAGTAGCTATGGGACAGGCAATGACTGTGCCTCAATATCCACCTCGTCCACAAGGTTCAATTTCATTTTATTCGAGCTCTACTTACGGAAATATAAGTATTGATTTTACCAAAGAACCAGCCTATAATTGGGCTAACATTGTAAGTGGTGCTAATAGCAAGGACGATTTGGCTCGCTTATTGTGGCACTGTGGTATGTCAGTGAAAATGCAGTATAGTCCTGGTGGATCAGGTGCATTTACTGAAACAGTACCTGCTGCGATGAAAACTTATTTTGATTATCCATCTTCGGTGACTCATATTGCTCGTAGTAAATATGAAGATAAGGAATGGAACTCAATTCTTTTGAGTGAGCTTGAAGCAGGCCGTCCTGTGATTTATCACGGTAATCCAGCTGATGGTTCAGGTGGTCACGCGTTCAACCTTGATGGATATGATGGAGCTTTCTACCATGTGAATTGGGGATGGGGTGGAGCTGGCAATGGTTACTTCTCGTTGGATAGGTTGGCTTCGGTAGTAGTGCCAGGGGGGCCTGAAATGGAATTTACAATTGGCCATGGTATGGTGATTGGTATACGTGCTCGTACTACTGCTCCTACTAAGATTTCATTGTCAAATACTTCGGTAAGAGAAAAACAAGCTGCCGGTGCACTTGTGGGTGCAATATCAGTGGAATGTGACTACACAAATGTTACTTATACTTACAATGTGCAAGGTAAGAAGACAATGTTTGGCTATGCTGCTGCTCCATTTGAAGTGAAAAATGGCAACCTTGTGACTACTGCGTCAATCAATGCAGCTGATTATGAAGATATCGTAACTGGTAAGAGCTTGTGCAATATCACTATCACTGCTACCAATCATTTGGGCGAATCTATCAGTCGTCAATTCAATATTGAAATTAAGGCTTCAAGCGGTATCGAAGACGTAACGCTCAACGAAGACGCACCAGTAGAATATTACAACCTTCAAGGTGTGAAGGTGGAAAACCCTGAAAACGGTGTCTTCATCAAGCGACAAGGCAATAAAGCCACTAAGGTAGTGCTTTGATGAGAAGTGCGAGAATTAGATAGTATCTATATTCTATATTTACTATATCGATAAGTATGGACGCACGGCTCGTGCGTCCGCTATTATATAATCATTAAACTTTTAAAACGAGAAATTATGAAAAAGGGTATTTTTACATTGTTGATGGCTGTGATGGCATTAGTAGCTAATGCCTATTCGCCAAACACAAAGTGGCCTTATATGATGGAGGATTTCCAAGAAGGTACACTCTATCGTGGTGCAGATTATAGCGTTGCGCAGTTTAATATCCATTATATGGGCAATGCGATTCATTTTATAAACCCCAAAGACGATAAAATATATGAGTCGCGTAAGACCGATATGGATAGCGTGGTGATTGCCGGAAGAAAGTTTGTGCTTGCTGATGACATGGTAATGGAAGTGTTGGGCGAATGTGGTGCCGATAAGGTGCTTAGATACGATTATGCCGATTTTAGCAATCTCACTCAAGCCACTGGTGCTTACGGAGCAAGTGCTAATAGTTCGGCTACACGCCAACTTACATCACTCGACCTTGCTGGTATGAACAATCCTCAACACGGTCTGATGCTTCAAGAAAAGAACGATGGCAAACAATTCTATGTGCGCACAAAATTCTATCTACAAATAGGCAATGCCGTAGTAGAGGCTAATAAAAAAGAAGTGGAAAAGATTTTGCCAGCCGACAAGAAAGATGCTTGGAAGCAATTCTTGAAGAAGAACAAAATCAAATGGAAAAATGCCGAAAGCCTTCTTTCAGTGCTTGAATTTTTCAAATGAATGAAATAGTATTAAACTAAAAATATTGATGCAGACTTTAGAGTTTCGATAAACTTTATGGTCTGCATCGTTTATTTTGTACGGTTGATAGGTGGAATTTCCTTGCCGATAATCAGAATAAGAACATTAAAAACTGAGGTAACCTGAATTGGTGAGTGTTTCGGCGAAGATGGCTGCCATACGGTCTTGTATTTCGTGATCTTTTTTCGGATGCCAACCATAAACTACTCCATTGATTTTTTCGAAGTCGATGGCATAGGTTGCCGACACTTGAGTGCCGTCTGGTAGGGGATTGTCCTTAGAAAATCCTATCTTGGTGTCGAATTCGCACACAGGTATGTTCCATTTCTTTGCGAGAAGTCGCACCGATTGGTTGTAGTCGGTGCGTGCGTCGTGCCAATGAGTTACGAGGATAACCTTGAATGGTTTTCCATTGGGATGGTTAAACCATTTCGATTTGTAGTTGTATTGCTGACGCTCACACATTTCTTTCCACATTTTAAGGATATAGTCGAGAAGCTGGGCATTGTTGTATTTCTTGAAAGGATTGGTGGGAGTGTTGAAAATGAAATTTTTAGTATAATCCGATACGCAATCTTTCAAACTATCACATTCATACACATTGCCAGCATTGGCCAATTGGATGGCGAGAATATCTACTTTTTCAAATTCTTCAAGAGTACAAAAGGAATGTTTCCATAGTTTCTCAGCGAAGTCAACCGGAACGAGCCCTCCTACTGCGCGATTAATAGAATTGCATTTTGCCATAAGACACCCATCGCCAAACCAACTATTGTCGGGCGACATAAGCGATGCTCCCATTGCTATCACAGTGGCACGAGGAGTTATGTAGGGATTGATAACAGTAGGTGGCTCTTCGCTACATGAGCAAAGGAGCAACATTGAGGTTATAAGGTATAAAAGTTGTTTTATCATTAAGAATGTTGATTTAAGGGTATAACAATTATATATTTATTTTTATCGTGAAGTCCAACCATTGTAACCCGATTCGAGTTCTACTACGGTGAAACCATTTTCTGTGAGGATTTTGGCAGCTGTTTTGCTACGTCGTCCGCTACGGCAGTAGATTGCTATGGTTTTATCTTTTTTCAATGTAGAATTAGCTATGGTTGCAAAATCATTGCTTTTTACATCTATGTTGATAGCACGGTCGATGTGACCGTCGGCAAATTCTTGTGGAGTACGCACATCTACAAGTGTCACGCCTGTGGTATCGGCAATGATACTATCAAATTTTTCCACCGAAACTGATTGAAATGCAGTGGCAGATTGTTTTGTTTGATTTTGAGCGCAACTGATGAACGCGATAGCAGCAATAACGATAGATATTAATAAAAGTTTCATATTTGTTTTATAAAGGGTTTATAACTTTTGTGCAAAGATAATGATAAAAATAGTAGGGTGTTTCCTTAAAAAGGATAATTAAAAAATTTTCTTTTATTTTTTTGAGAAATATTTCAGATTTGAAAGTAAAGTGCTAACTTTGTTATTGTATTGGTGCGATAGCCTTTTCGAGGTGATTCGCTTAAAAGGGAATCAGGTGAGAATCCTGAACTGTCCCGCAGCTGTAAGTTTCGATTATAGCGTTGTTTACATTCTAAATGCCACTGAGGCCTTGTGTCTTGGGAAGGCGTAACAACGGAAACAAGTCAGAAGACCTGCCTTTACATTTAATTTTTTCAAAAGCTTACGAGGTATGAGCTTTGGAGAGTATAGACAAATGTAACGCAGCTGTCTTATTTTTCTTTATTTTCTGCCAAACTTATAAGGTGCGTCCATAAGTGTACTTATCACATTGACCATCCTCGTAGCTTTTTTAATATGGTATTAAAAATGTTTACAAGGAGAAGAAACTTAAAATTAATTTCATTGGCAATAATGATGAGTATTGGCCAATGGGTGTGTGCGCAATCGCGTCTTGATACTCTGCAACAACTTCAAGAGGTGGTGGTGGTAGCACAATCTTATAAAGAGGTAATTCCTGCACAAAAACTCAGTGGTATAGAACTTGAATCGCTACGCTCGCATAGTGTGGCCGATGCTTTGCGTTATTTCTCTGGAGTGCAGCTCAAGGATTATGGTGGTGTGGGAGGTATAAAAACCGTGAACATACGCTCTATGGGTACAAATCATATGGGGGTGTATTATAATGGTATAGAATTGGGGAACGCACAAAATGGGCAAGTAGACCTGGGGAAATATTCGCTCGAAAATCTTGAGTCGGTGTCGCTATACAACGGCCAAAAGAGTGAGATATTCCAATCGGCTCGCGAATTTGGTTCGGCAGGTTCTATATATCTCACTACGAGATTTCCAAAGTTCAAGCATGGCGAAACGAGTCACTTGCGAGTGGGAATGAAAGCTGGTTCGTTTGATGTGTTTAATCCTTCGCTTACATTTGAATATAAACTCAGCGATGTGGTGAGTTTGAGTTTCAATGCAGAGTGGATGAATGCCTCAGGAAAATACAAATTCCGTTATCGTCGTGTGACGCCATCGGGAGAATTGGCCTACGACACAACAGCTGTGCGTGAAAACGGCGATCTTGATGCAGTACGCTTCGAAGGTGGGTTGCACGGATTCTTGCCACGAGGAAGATGGAAGGTGTACTTGTATCATTATAACTCCGAGCGAGGAGTGCCAGGTGCTATTGTGAATAATGTGTGGCGTCGTGGCGAACGATTGTGGGACAGAAACTCCTTTGTGCAAGGAATGTGGGAATATGATATTACCAATAAATTGAAAACAAAAGTCAATGCAAAGTATGCATTTGATTACACCCGATATGTGAATAACGACGATAAACTTATCCATGTGGATAATATCTATAAGCAGAAAGAAATATATCTATCGTGGGCAAATAAATATTCGTTGCTCCCAAATTGGGACTTATCAATGGCCTACGATTTCCAATGGAACGGATTGTCGGAATATATGGATGTGGATAGAACCACACATTGGTTGTCGCTTGCAACAGCATTCTCGCTTGGCGACTGCTTTAAGGTGCAGGCATCGGGCTTGATGACTTATGTAAACGAGGAACAACGCGACCGTGACACGGCTCCCGATAAGATGAATCTGACTCCTGGTGTATTTATGTCGTACAAACCATTCAAGAAACCAAACTTTGTGGTGCGTGCATTCTATAAGCATAGTTATCGCATGCCTACATTCAACGACCTCTATTACACCGATATGGGAAATGCTTATTTGAAGCCTGAAAAGGCCATCCAATACAATGCTGGTGTATTATATGACCTCGAACAAAAATATAGTTGGTTCAAGTTTTTCAGAGTGGGAGCAGATGTTTATTACAACGATGTGAAAGATAAGATAGTGGCTTATCCAAAGGGGCAACAATTTCGCTGGACAATGCTCAACCTTGGTCGTGTGGAGATAAAGGGTATAGATGCTCAAATAGGTGCAACATTCGGTCTGCTACAAGGTATAGATTTTACTACAAAATTCCAATATACCTATCAGGAGGCAATAGATGTGACCAATCCTGCCGATAATTATTATCGTCATCAAATACCATATATACCATGGCATAGTGGTTCGGCTGTTTTAATGCTCGACTGGAAGGGTTGGCATCTTAATTATAGTTTTATCTATACAGGTGAACGATACAATCAACAAGAAAATATCCGATACAATTATACTCAACCATGGTATACCAGCGATATTTCACTTATGAAGACCTTTAAGATAAAGAAAGTAAATCTAAAGGCTACAGCAGAGGTGAATAATCTATTGTCGCAAGATTATGATGTGATTTTGAATTATCCAATGCCAAAGCGTAATTATCGCTTCGGTATAGTCGTAGAACTTTAATGGATTGTAGTTATGTTGAATAAATTTTCTCTACATACAATATTTTGTTTAATGATACTCGTGTGTGCTACAAGTTGTCGTGAAGACGAACTTGTAGTACCCACCGAGTATGATATCCTGCCTTTCAATCCCACTACCGAGGTCAATCCTATTGGTATGTATCTTCTTAACGAGGGGAATATGGGTAGCAATAAGGCATCGATAGACTTTGTAGATTTTAAGAATGCATATTATGTGCGAAATATGTATGCCGAACGCAATCCCACTGTAATCAAAGAACTCGGCGATGTGGGTAACGATATACAAATATATGGCAACAAAATATATGCAGTAATCAATTGTTCACATAAGGTGGAGGTGATGGATGCTCACACGCTTATGCGAGTGGGGCAAATAGATATCCCAAATTGTAGATATATAAAATTTGATAAGGGAAATGCGTATGTGTCGGCTTATGTAGGTCCTGTGGCTATAGATCCCGATGCACAACTCGGTGCTGTGTATAGGGTGGACACCACCACGCTCGCCATCACGGGCAAATGCACTGTAGGTTATCAACCCGATGAGCTTGAAATAGTGGGCGAATATATCTATGTTGCTAATTCTGGTGGTTACAGAGTTCCTAAATATGATTTCACAGTTTCAGTAGTGGAAAAATTCGGAATGACACAAGTAGAAAAAATCCCGGTCGGAATAAATCTTCATCGCATTGAGGCCGATAAATATGGTAAACTATGGGTGACATCACGAGGTAATTATGGTTCGGTGCGTTCTAAAATGTTCGTTCTTGAAAAGGAAAGTAAATTCTCTCGAAAAATGGTGGTTACCGATACGCTCAACATTCCTTGCTCTGAAATGCATATACAAGGCGATTCGCTTTATTTCTATAGTGTGGAATGGAACAATCAAGAAGAGCGAAACAACATTGCATATGGTATTATAGATGTGCGCACGAAAGAACTTGTAACCGACCATTTCATCACCGACGGCACAGAGAAAGAAATCGAAATCCCTTATGGCATAAATGTGCATCCCGTTACTGGCGATATATATGTGACCGATGCCAAGAATTATGTGTCGAGTGGTGCTTTGCACTGTTATAGTAAGGAGGGTAAAAAGAAATGGAGTGTTCGCACTGGTGATATTCCTGCTCACATGGTATTCCTTTATAAATAACAATAGATATGAAGAAATTATATAACATATTATTGCTAACATTATTTGTGACTCTATTTTCGTCTTGTGAACCAGAAATAGAGATGGTGAGTCTCGGGATAAGTGAGGAGTATGCCGTAGAACGAATGAGAATCCTGCATTTGCATCCCGAATTTCCTGGAGATGCATACGTGTGGACGATGAAAGATGTGAATGGTAACGACTCAATAATATCAAACGAGAGAGATTTGTTTTTCGTAAAGAAAGATGCAGGCACTTATAATGTGAAACTGAATATATTGGACGAGAAAGATCCTGTAGAGCATAAAGTGAAAATTGTGGTATGGAACGAGCAGGTGGCTTATAGCCGATACATCACCGAGGTGTATGAATATCGCCCTGCTCCAGGACAATTTGTAAACGAATTGCCTAAATATAAAGAGGGAGATACCGAAGAAACAATGCTCAAAAAGGTGCTTGAATGTATATGCGATAAAAATGATGTATTGATATCGCTTGGAGGCTATGGAGGCTATGTGACATTTGGTTTCGATCACACAGTGGTGAATGTGCCAGGTGAAATGGACTTCAAGATACTTGGAAACTCTTTTTATGCATTAGATAATCCTAATCCTAATGCACCAGAATCGGGTGGTAGTTCCGAACCCGGTATAGTGATGGTGTCAATAGATAAAAATGGCAATGGTAAACCTGATGATGAGTGGTATGAACTTGCTGGTAGTGAATATTATAAGCCTGAAACATTGCACGAGTATTCGGTAACTTATCATCGCACGCCCGAAGATCATAAAGCCACTCCGATACCACAATCGCCTATTACCGATTCTTCTTACATTTTGTGGGAGGCAAATGATGGATCGCGAGGGTATATCGAGAAAAATTCTTATCACCGTCAGGACTATTTTCCTAAATGGATAAAAGAAGATAAAATCACATTTAGCGGAACCCGATTAGCATCAAATGGAACAGATGAAAGTGGAACAGGCAGTTATTATGTGCTATATGCTTATGATTGGGGGTATGCCGATAATCACCCTAATGAGGTAGAAGATAAAAGCTGTTTTAATATAGATTGGGCAGTAGATAGGAATGGCAATCGCGTGCAACTCGATGGCGTAGATTTTATTCGTGTGTTTACTGGAGTCAATCAATCTTGTGGTTGGCTTGGCGAGACCTCAACAGAGATATGCCGTGCAGAAGATTTGCACATAGACTACTCATTTTTACCAAATCCATAGAAATAAAAAACTAAAATACATATTTGAATTATGAACAAAATTAGTACATTAATGGCAAGTGCCTTGGTGGTATGTGGTTCGCTCCAATCAATGGCGCAGAACTACACCAATGGAGTATATGTCCTCAATGAAGATTGGTATGGGCATAATAATAGCACTCTTAACTTTTGGAATCCAGAAGCAGGGACAATTGACTATCTGATTATGCAGATGGCAAACAATTATGAGTATTCACTTGGATGTACGGCACAATATGGTCAACTTTATGGCGATTTTATTGTGATCCCAGCCAAGCAAGATAGAGATCCTGGTGAGGGTAGTGATGTGAAATCGGGACGAGTGAGTATTTTGTACAAAAACACTTTGAAACCCGTTGGCGATGAAGTGCATCCTTTGATTTCAGTAAATGAAAAAGATAAATCCGATGGTCGTGGTGTGTGCTTTGTGGATAACAAAAAGTTTTATTTAGGCACATCAAATGGTATTTATGTATTCAAATGGAATGAGCAAGGAAAAATATTTACTTGGGATTCAGAAAAAATCATTCCTGGAACAGAAAATAAATTGATTACAGGCGACGAGATAAGCAATGCCGATGGTCTTGGACCTCTTTATAAGAACCAAATTGGTATGATGCTTCGCACTCAGGATTATGTGTTTGCAATCAAGCAAGACCTTGGTGTGCTTGTGATTAATTCTGAAACCGATGAGGTGATAAGAATTATAGAGGGTTGTTACTCTACAATGGCACAAAGCAAGGATGGCAATGTGTGGGTAGGTGTAAACTATCAAGAAGAAGGCTATGAAAGCAATCTTAGTTATCCTTACGGATGGAATGGCGATGCATGGAACGGTAGCCAACTGATGTGTATCGACCAATATACGCTTGAAACTCGAAAAGTGCGATTGGATACAGGTGGTGTGCCTCAATCTTGGTATGCTTGGACTGCAGGAACATTGACTGCAAGCAACACTGAGAATGCTTTGTATTTCGTGTATACCGATCCAAGTCTTGGACAAATCAATTGGTTTAGAAATTGTGTGTTGTATCGTTTTGATATAGATGCAGTAGACTGGGAAAACATCGATTTATCAAATCCCGATGAAGCATATGCTGAAGGTGCTTGTGAAGAAATCTACGACAGTTCGTTTGACGGATTATATTTCTATGGTGGAGCAATACAATGCAATCCTAAGGACGGCAATATTTATGCCTCGCTTTATGTAGATGAAAACATTGCCACGCAAGATTGGATATATGCTATAATCAATAACAAAGGCGAAATGATTCAGTATCAAGAGCCTATTAAGCGTTATTGGTATCCAGCAATGTTTATTTTCCCCGATAATGAGGCTCCTGTGGTGAATGGCTTGGAAGATGTTACAATCAGAGATGATAAAACAATAGAAATCACACTTGCCGATAAGGTGAGTGATGCTGATTCGTATAATGCAGCAATAGTGAAAAGCGTGAGTGGCATTGATGACACTTCGGTGGTGAAGGCCGAAATAGTGAAGGGAAATCTTGTGCTTACTCCATTGAAGAAAGGTAATACCAAAGTGGAAGTGTCGTTTAACTCAAATGGTAAGGTGGTGACAAAAAGTATAAATGTGACAGTAACTGCTGATATCTCATCATCTGCCGATATTGATACTAATGAAAGGGCAAATGTGTTTGCTGTAGGTGGTAATATTATGGTAACAGACATCAAGGAAGCACAAAATATGGAAATATATAATGCTCAAGGTTCACTTGTAAAAGAGTGCTTGGTGGCTAATGGTGAAATCGTGTCAGGACTCGCCAAGAGAAATCTATATATAGTGAGAATATCAAATCAATCATTAAAAATAATTCTGTAATATGAAAAAGATGAATTTCATCGTGCTGTTGATGTTGTTGGTAACGACATTTGCAGCAAATGCAGGAAACCAGTTTGTTCCTAAGGAATATTCTTATGAGGAAGTTGGTTCCGATGCAAATAAAAGTTTCTATGTCTATTTTTATCAGTTGTTTACTTATCCCGATGAGATAACAACCAAGACCGATATCTCGCAAATGGAAGGCATCACCATTACTACATCATCGGATGATAATTCTCTTATAAAGTTGAGTACTATAAATGCCCATATGAGTCAAACACGAATGCAATTGACTCGCGTGGGTGGTGCGAAAGGTGAAACTACATTCTCTGTTTCAATTACTTACAATGGTGAAACCATAACCAATACATTTCCTGTGAAAGTGTTGGGTTTGCAAACATCAGCAATCAAGTCTTATGTTGAACCATCACAAGCAGAACCTCAGATTTTTGATGTCATTGGTAATACAAGTTTTTACAAATCAGAGGAAAAAACTGCCTGCACTTTGTCACTTGACAATGCCGATGAGTTGAAGCATGGTACGGCTGAATTGGTGGATGGAGAAAACGGATATAAGGTAATCAAATACACACTTAATGGTACTCCTTCGCAAATCGTTGCTGATGCTATCAAATATACAATCACATTATCAGATGGTGAAGCATCATCTAATAAAGTGGTTGCATATGCTACCCGTAATTGTAAGGCTACAAAAATTTTAGAATATCAACCAGCGGCTGGACAATTCCGTATGGAAACAGCATGGGATAATCCGGTAGAATTTTTTGAAAGTAGAGAAAGAGGTTTGAGCCTTGGTGCATTGGGTGGATATGTGGTGCTTGGATTTGACCAACCTATCTATAACAATCCGCAAAATCCATATGGCGTGGATTTCACTATCGAAGGTAACTCTTTTGTTGCTGCCGAAAAGGGTGTATGGACCGAACCAGGTGCTGTGCAAGTGATGGAAGACAAGAATGGCAACGGACTTCCTGACGATGGCGAATGGTATGAACTTGCAGGTAGCGATTATTG
The DNA here is from genome assembly GCA_045656705.1 of Muribaculaceae bacterium. Taxonomy (GTDB): domain Bacteria; phylum Bacteroidota; class Bacteroidia; order Bacteroidales; family Muribaculaceae; genus RGIG4576. The sequence goes on from JAZORR010000031.1 coordinate 41,888, forward strand.
GCTAAGCACTACAAAACGCAATGTGGAAGTTACATACTACAATCCAGGTTACAACGATCGTTACACAGTGCCTTGGAAGATGAAATGGGAAGAAAACGGAGAAACACATTACGAATATGGTGCAGTGGTGACAAATAATTTCCATAAGCACTCGTTCTATCCTGATTATTTCTATAATCAAGATAATCCCGATGCGTCAAATCGTTGGTATAATCCGTGCATCTCGCGTGATTCTTTAACATTTACAGGAATGACAAACATTCGTGGTTGCATAGATATGCGCGCTCCAACATATATTGAGTTTTACAATTATTCAGGTTTTGGATATTGCGATAATAAGGGCTTTGTGAAAGAAGATTCTCGTATTGCACAAAATCCTTACGGACGACCAACTCTTGGCGAAACTGCAGGTGATGGTATGGATATAAGTTGGGCTGTGGATAAAGATGGTAACTATGTAGAGCTTGAAAAGATTGATTTCGTAAAAGTGTATACAGCAGGACAGGTGATTGCTGGTTGGCTTGGCGAATGGTCTACTGAGGTGTTGGATTGTGCTATCACGCTTCCCGATCCTGATTATGTGCCACAAGATTACTACTACAATTATGCAGGTATCACTCAATTGCAAGTGCCTAAAGGACACACTTGCCAATATGAAGGCTTCTTGTTTAAAAACGGTCGTCCTGTGGCAGATGCTACTCAACGCTGGTGGCTATCAATGGACAAAGAAGGTGAAATCACCGATGGTGTGGATGCTATTGCCGAAATTGACAACACTGGTTTCCTTAAAGCTAACGGATATGGTACAGTGTGGGTACATTTCTCTGCAATGGACGGTATCCCAGAAGAAGCATTTGAGGTGTCGGTATGTGACCTCACAGCTGTAGTTATCAGTCTCGAAGGTAATACAGGTCCAGCGAGTGATGAATTGTCTTGTATTGTAGGCGAACGTGTTTATATCAATGTGGAAAGTGAAGATGCAAACACTGAAAGTGTGAATGAAAGTACTGCAAACCGTTTCATCTACGACAATTATACATGGCTAAACAGCAATCCAGAAGTAGGTGCTATCGACAATGGTAATTTTATCGCATTGAAGCCAGGTGTGACCACTCTTACTGCAGTATCGGGAATTAATCCTGCGTTAAATGATAAGATTACGATTACCGTCCTTGATATTCCAGAAATAGAAGTTCTGTCTGTAAAGGTTGCGAAGAATGCACCTAAGGGCGAATTGCTAAATAGCGATATTTTCTCAACAGGGAATGGTGCCACAGTATATATGGACGAAGTGACAGTGATAGGAGGAACTATAACCCCTTTAGCGTTGTCGCTTTACAACAATCACTTGAACTATGAATTTACCGAAGGCGAATATGGTAGTGTAGTGCTTGAATTTAAAGTTACTTGCTATGGTAAGCAACATACTATTGAAGTGCCTGTGAAATACGGACCAAATAACATTGCTACACCAAAGCAATTGCTGATGGTTAATAGCACCGATGAAAGTGGAGTGGATATAGGAGTGGCACAACTTCAAGGAGTGGATGTCGAAACATTCGAAACTAAAACTTATGTGGCAGAACTTTCAGAAGTGACACAAAATCAAACACTCACTGATAATATATTGCCTGATGGCGCTTACGCTTATCTATCGCAAGGTACTACGCTTTCTCGCTATGATGTGGCGTATGGTAATGTTGTCGCAAAAGCTACATTGGAATGTGCCGATAAGCATCAACTTGCAATATATAAGGATAAAATCCTTGTAAGTGACGGTAATAAAATCAAAGTATTCTATCGCACCGACCTCGAAGCATTCAAGACAATAGAAATGAATGGCACTATCAAGCATTTGGTGGTGAATGATGATGAGGCTTACATTCTATGTGTTGTAGGTGAACAAGCGATGATGAATAAGCTTAATCTTGCTACTTTGGCATTGACCGAAACTAATATCGAACTTGAAGCAGGAAACAATGCTTCTGGTATGTACTATGCAAACGATAAGTTGTATATTGCCACTGGCGAAATGATCGGAGTTGCAGCATCGATGGTAGTGTTTAATCCTGCTGATAATACTGCATCAGTTGTAAATGCTATATTGGAAGGCAATTATCAAGTGCCTTATAGCGTGTCGGCTCTTGCAGGCAATAATATCGTAGTGTCGCGTGGTGCTGGATTCATAGCATATAACATTGAAACAGGAACATTTGGCGATGAAACTATATTGATGCTTAATGAAATGGTGATACCAACACTTGCCGTAGGCGATGGCGAACGCTACTATGTGGCTTATTCTCAAGGTATTGCTGTGTTTGAATCTTCCGACTTGGCTCAACCTGCAAAAATATTCAACGCACTACCTTCTGCTATCAATTTGATGGCTGCGACCGAAGTAAACGAGGCACCGGTAGTGAAGAAGGTTTATACTGGTGGTTCTGGTATTTACGAACGTACTACGAAAGCCAAGAGTTGTACGGCTGTTAAATTGTCTAATTACTTTACCGATACAGAAGGCTCTGATATCAATAACTATGCAATGTATCTTCGCGAAGATGTTGATTGGTTGGAAGTTACATATGCTACTGATGGCAAAGTTACTCCTAAGGCAACATTCACAGGCGATGTAGATGAAAAGACCGATTATGTGTTTATATTGGAATGTATAGATAAGTGGGGTGCATCAGTGAAAACTACTGCTACTTTCACCATCACTCCTCGCATTTATAAGCCTACTATCGTAGAAGATGAATTGCCTGTAGTATCGGTGTACGGAGAAGATACCTATGCTACTCGCTCTATTGCAGATATTTTCAATCACGGAAGCAACAATAATAAAGGTGCTGCTAATAGCACATGGACATTTACTACATCAGTAGCTAATGTTGCCGATGAAAATATGGTAATCGTTGAGGCTAAGATGGAAGAAGGTAATCTTGTGGTTACTGCGTTGAAAGAGACTTCGGGCTTGGCAACAATCGAATTAGCACAAGAAATCAAGCATAAGACTTATGGCACAAAGACCTTCAGTGCCTTCGTGCCTGTGGTGGTGGAATATGATATGACTACAGGTGTGCAAAATGTGGAAGTGAGCGATGTGTGCGTATATTATGCCGATGGCAATATTGTGGTGAAGAATTGCAAGGGACAAAAGGTGGGTGTGTATGACATCGCAGGCCAACTCATCGCATCTTTCACTGCAACACACGATATTCATACCTCTACTCTCAACCTCATTGAAGGTGTTTACATTGTGAAAGTGGGTAAATACTCTTTGAAAATTTCAATAAAATAATGTTCTGTTAAAAAATAGAATGTTATACTCTGGGGAATATGGCTGTGAAGTCACATTCCTTTTTTTATTGGTTGAAATGTTGTGATTGAAGAAAAATGTAGTATCTTTGTGGCTGTTATGATATGGTGTCGCGAGGCAAAGAATCAATGCCGAGCGATGAAAAGGGAATCAGGTGAGAATCCTGAACAGAATCCGCTGCTGTAATCTCCACAAAAGAGTTTGCTTCAGTCTTATGATCACTGGACTATAGTCTGGGAAGATCGAGGCAAAAGGAAAAAGTCAGAAGACCTGCCACATCGAGTTTTTGTTTAATGGCTTTCGGTAATTAGAGCCTAAAACTACTATTTAAGATGCAACACAAATATTTTCTCCGTGCCATAGGAGTGATAGTGGCAATTGTATTATATGCAGGTGTGATTTCGGCCGATGAGGTTGAGACTGCCGATTCTATTGCTACTCGTCACTTGGAAAATGTGACTGTGACTGCTGTGAAATCAGGGGCTAAAGTATCGTCATCCACTTCGGTGCAGATGCTTTCGGGTGAGGAACTGCGTAGTTTCGGAGTGCAGAATGCTGGTGATGCAGTAAAGCGTATGGCAGGCTCAAATGTTCGCGATTATGGTGGGATAGGGGGCTTGAAAACTGTGTCGGTGCGTAATCTTGGGGCTGCTCACACGGCTGTTAGTTACGATGGTGTGGTAGTGAGCAATTGCCAGGCTGGGCAAGTGGATGTGGGACGCTTTTCTATGGACAATGTGTCGTCGCTTACGCTTGCAGTAGGACACGATGGTGATATGCTTCAGTCGGCTCGACTATACGCTTCGGCTGGAGTGCTGAAGATTGAAACCGAGAAACCAATTTTCCCCCATCAATCACATCGTAGTGAACTCAAGATGACCGGAGGTTCATTTGGTTATGTTTCGCCTGCTTTCCGTCATTGGCAGAAGTTGGGCGAGACCACAAGTGTTGTGGCAAGTGCCAATTATCTTCGTGCCGACGGACAATATCCGTTTGTCATTGAAAATGGAAAATTTACAAGTGAAGAGAAGCGTCAAAATTCCGATATAGAATCCTATCAAGGAGAGGTGAATGTGTTTCACTCGTTCGACGAGAGCGACGAACTGCGTGCCAAGGCCTATTACTTCAAGTCCGAGCGAGGATTGCCAGGCAGTGTGGTGCTTTACAACAATCATTCCGATGAGCGTCTGTGGGACGAGAATTTCTTTGCTCAGGCAAGATACAGAAAGCAATTTTCACCAAAGTTCACTTTGCAAGTGCAAGGTAAATACAATTATTCGTGGAATAAATTTGTTGACGAGGGAGTGGAATATGTGGGAGGAAAGCAAACCGATACAAATCTCCAACACGAATATTACCTATCGGCATCTCTTTTGTACAAACCTACTTCACACATCGATTTGGCACTTGCTCAAGATGGAGCAGTAAATAAGTTACACACCAATGGAGTGAATAGTCCCGAACCATTGCGTTACACATCGCTCACGGCATTCAATGCTCGTTATCGCACCCATCGACTATGCTTCACAGGTACTTTGGTGGCTACTTATATCACCGATAAGGTGAAAACAGGCGTTGAACCCGATGCACGCAAGCAGCTTTCGCCAGCAGTGTCGGCGTCATACCGATTGATGAGTGATGAGCAGTTGTATGTGCGTGCGATGTATAAGAATACATTCCGTGTGCCCACTTTCACCGACCTTTACTATTTGCGTGTGGGCAATACCAACCTGAAACCTGAGCGTGCCACCGAATACACTGCTGGACTTACTTGGAGTCGCAATCGAGTGGCAGGATTCGACCATATAGCTGTGACTGTGGATGGATATTTCAATAGCGTGAACGACAAAATTATTGCTTTCCCAAGCACCTATGTGTGGAAAATGCAAAATTATGGTCGTGTAAATATCTACGGACTTGATGCCACATTGAGTGCAGGGGCAAAGGTGGTGGATAAGGTGAAATTAAACCTATCGGCAAACTATTCTTGGCAGAATGCTATCGACATCACTAATCCCGACGCAAAAAACTATCGTCATCAGTTGCCTTACACGGCCGAGTATAGTGGCAATGTGAGTGTGATGGCCGAAACTACTTGGGTAAATGTGGGATATAGCATAGGTGCAGTAGGTAAACGCTATTATCTGGCTCAAAATATCGAGGCAAACGAGATTGACGGATATTGCGAACACACGGCTACTGTGTGGCGAGAATTTTCGCTTGGTGGTACTTCGTTGCGTTTGCAAGCCGAACTCATCAATCTCACCAATGCCCACTATGAGGTGATAAAATATTATCCAATGCCAGGACGCTCTTGGCGTTTGACAGGTGTAATTATATTTTAAAAAGATTCGATTATGAACGTGAAAAAATATCTTTGGGCAATATCAGCCTTAGCTATGAGTGGCATCACTATGGTGTCGTGTGACGAAGTGGACGGACCGGGCACAGCCAATCCCGACGATGTGATAAAGGCTTCTCGTTACGCATTTATTATGTACGAAGGTGCGTGGGGTAGTAATAATGCTGGTATTTCTTACCTTCCTCTTGTGGGAAATGGTGAGATGGTGAGCGACATCTTCTCGGTGAAGAATAATGCCAAGATGGGCGACCTTGCCAACGATATGATAGAATACGACGACTATGTGTATGTGTTGCTCAACGGTTCGAAGTATGTGGCTCGCCTCAATGAGCGTGCCGTAGAGAAGGCTCGTTTTACAGTGTCCTCTAACGATGGAACGCCACGATATATGGATGCCGAAGATGGCTATCTGTATGTGACTCATCATGGTGGAATGGTGAGCAAACTCAATGCCACTACACTCACTAAGGTGGCTGAGTTTAAAGGTGGCGACAATCTCGAAGGTGTGATCGAAGAAGATGGCAAACTTTATGTGTCTAATGCCTTCAAGGTGGATGGCTCGGGCAATTATGTCTATAACCAAGAGGTGCTTGTGTTAGATGCTGCCACAATGAAGCAATTGGCCACTATTGCTGTGGTGGAAAATCCTGATAGAATATACGAAATCAACGACCACATATATGTGATTTCAAAAGGTAATTATGCCGATGTGCCTTCTACCTTGCAAGTAATCGATACTAAGGCTATGACAGCCACTCCTATTACCACAGCCGAAAAAATAGCCGAAGGAAATGGTGGATTGATATATGGTGTGCGCTCGTCTTATGATGCTAATTGGAATTTGCAAAATGAGTTCTTTACCTATAATCCTCGCACTGGAGTGGTGAGCGAACAATCGTTCTTGGTAGATGCACCAAGCAGTTTCGCCACAGATGCCATCTATCTGCTCGAAGTGGATGAGGACACAGGCGATATCTATGTGGGAACAAGCGATTATGTGACCACAGGCACAATGTATCGTTTCGGTAGCGATGGCAAACTCATCTCCACTTTCGATGCTGGTGGTATAAATCCGAAAGCAATGATATTTATTGACTGAGAAATATTTTAGCAAAAAAGCAAATCATTAGTTATAACTCATCGAGGGAATGTGGCTGAAAAGTCGCATTCCCTTAGTTTTTTTGTAAAAAGTTAACATTTTTTCCGCGAGTTAACACTCATTAACTCGCGGGGGGGGTGGAATGAACATTTTTTCGTATATTTGTGCCGAATTATATATTGACGTGTAACTACGCCACCATATAATGTGCATAGAATTAATTTTTTAAACAAATAATACAATAACTTTTTTATTAACAAATCAAAAACTTGGTTCAAGTTATGAAGAAAACATTATTTTCTTTGTTGAGCGCAGCGGCATTGTTGTGGTCAACATCTTGTTCTGACGAAACTATTGCTCCTGAAGTAGGTGGTGAAAGTTTGGTTCAGTTCACAGTAGAACTTAACGACGGCACATCTGCAAGTCGTGCTATCAGCGATGGTCTTAAGGCAAAAGACCTTTATTATGAAGTGTATACTACTAAAACTGTGAATGATAAGGTAGTATTAGACGAAAATCCTGTTCCTCTTAAGAGCCACGATGTACTTAAGAAGAATGCTTTCGAAAATGGCGAATATAATTTCAGCCTTGCTCTTGTAAAGGGCCAAACTTACTATGTTGTATTCTGGGCTCAAGCTCCTGGTGCTTATGTGAAAACTACTGATGAAAGATTGACAGAAATCAATGTGGCTCCAGGCTTTGCTAACGATGAAAGCAAGGACGCCTTTACAGCAGTTAAAGAAATCAAGGTGAATGGTGCAAGCAGCCACCGTGTAGAACTTACTCGTCCATTCGCACAAATCAACTTCGGTACTCTTCTCACTGATATGCAAGATGCAGAAGCTGCTGGTGCTAAATTGGAACAATCAGAAATCAAGGCTACTTATGTGGCTACTAAGTTCAACGCACTTACTCAAGTAGCATCTGACGAAGTAGAAGAAGCTACTTTCGATCTTGCTGCAATTCCTAATCGTGAAAACGAAGAATTGGTAATAGGTTCAGCTAAATACGAATACCTTGCTACTGCTTATGTATTGTTCCCTGGTGGTGAAGGCGATAAGGTTACAACTGACCTTACTATGACAGTGCCAACTGGCTTGAACGAACCTGTAGTGCTTTCAGTGCCTGCTGCTCCAGCACAACGCAACTACCGTACTAACGTAATCGGTAATCTATTGACTAACCAAACTGATTTCACAGTTATCGTAGATCCTAACTACCTTACTCCAGATAACGTAGAAACAGTATGGGATGGTAAAAGCAAGGAAGTAGTAGCTCCTAAGCAAGATGAACAAACTGGTGAAACAGTTTACGAAGTAAGCAATGGTGCTCAACTTGCATATCTTGCTGAACTTGTAAATGGTGTTAAATCTCGTTCTGCTTCTGCTCAATCTTACAATATCAAGTTGACAGGTAACATCAACCTTGGCAACAACCCTTGGACAGCAATCGGTACTGAAACTAATCGATTTGTTGGTACATTCGATGGTAATGGTTATGTAATCAGCGACCTTAAGATTGTTGAAACTGAAGCTAAGGAAGGTAAGGCATATCTTGGTTTCTTTGGTTATGCAAAGGATGCAACTATCAAGAATGTTACATTCGAAGATGTAAATATCAATGTTGCTTGTTTGGATATCGACCACAGCCAAGGTCACATTGCAGCTGTTGCAGGTTCATTGGAAGGTAAATCTACTATCGAAAATGTAACAGTAAAGGGTGATGTTAAGGTTGAAGCTACAACTACTGCTAATGGTGCGAGCCGTGTAGCTGTTGTTGCTGGTGGTAACACTTATGGTGATGTGACAATGAAGAACGTACACGTTATTGCTAACGAAGGTAGCTACCTTAAGGCTAATAACAACGTAGGTGCTCTTGCTGGTCAACTTCAAGGTAAGTCAGTATTTGAAAACTGTTCTTCAAATATCGATGTAACTGGTACTAAGTTCTTCGCTGGTGGTATCATCGGTCTTGCTGCTGGTGACCAAGTATTCACTGACTGCCACACAACAGGTAATGTTACAATTACTGCAGGTCGTGCAGGTCGCGTTCACGACCACTACCGTGTAGGTGGTATCGCTGGTGGTTGGGCTGATGGTGCTAAGAATGTTTGCACACTTACAGGCTGTACTTACACTGGTGAACTTTCTGGTACTAATGCCGATGGTTCAGTTGCTGAAGCATTTGACTATGCTGGTTATGTAGGTCGTGGTTACACTTTGAATAATTGTGCAGGTAGCAAGGTTGTTATCGATGGCGTTGAATATGTTCAAGCATTTAACACAGCTGCTGAAGCTGGTATTTATTATGTAAATGGTGAATTGGTTCTAAACACAGCTTCCGCTCTGAAGACTTTCGCTGCTAAGGTTAACGCAGGTACAACTTTTGAAGGCGAAACTGTTAAACTTGGTGCTGATATCGACCTAAATAACGCTGAATGGGCTCCTATCGGTTCTGCTTATAAAGATCATGGTTTTATGGGTAACTTCGATGGTAATGGCAAGACTATTAAGAACTTGAATATTACAAATATTAAACCTGATGCTGATGGTTATGTTTATGCTGGTTTGTTTGGTGTAACTGAAGGTACTGAAAGTGCTCACAATTATATTAAGAACCTTACAATCGAAAATGTAACTATCGCTACTGAAGGTGATATCGTAGCAGCTGCTATTGCTTATCCTTATTATACTGATATCGAAAATGTTAAGGTTAAAGGTAATGTAAGCATTAAGGGTGGTCACTATACTGCAGGTGTTTTGGCTTATACAAGAAGATGCGTTAATGCAAAGAATATTGCTATCGATGCTAACGCTGGTTCTAAAATTGAAGGTAATCAAACAGTAGGTGGCGTTATTTCAGACATCCAAATGAATGGTGGTTTGAAGGCTAACTACTCTAATTTTGCTGCAAATGATTTGACTATCAAGGCAGCTAAGTGTGTAGGTGGTATTTCTGGTATCATTTGTAAACAAACTCTTGATGGAGCAACTGTAAAGAATGTAACCATTGTTTGTGAAGATGAAAGAAAGGGTATTGTAGCTGGTGCTGATGGTGGCAAAGGTATAGTTACAAATGTTACATACGAAAATGTTACAGGTGCAACTCGCGTAATTGGTGCTACATATGATAAGGCAAACTACGTTGGTCAAATTGTAGAAGTAGCAGGTGTTAAGGCTGTTGTTTATTCTATTGAAGATGGAGTTAAGGCTGTGTCTGTTGAAGAATTAAACCTTAATGGTAAGAATTGGCAAGATGCAATGGATTGGGCAGCAGGTCTTGGCGAAGGTTGGGGTTTAGCTTCAATGGAAGAATTGAATGCTATTTACGATATTCGCGTAGAATTGAACAATGCATTGAGAGCAAACTCTGCAGAAAATGCACTTTTCTGGGAAGGCGATGAGCTATACATTAAGAACGGTTCGGTTTATTATGCAAACTATATGTCATCAACTGAAGTTCCTTATGGTGAAGCTGATGCTAATGGTAACGCATATTTTGCTAATAGAGTATTCTACAAGCAGTTTAATGATATAGGATATTCTGATGTTCTTTACAGTGCATTCGATTGCATCCATAAGTCTGCTCCACTTAAAGACAATTATTTCGCTCGTGGTGTAGTTACTATTAAGTAATCATTATAACTTTTAGGCATAGTCTTATGTCTGAAAAGTGAGAAAATAGGCTTAGGGGGCTTGGTTGTCCCCTAAGCCACAAAAAAACTCATTGTCGAGAGATAAGGAGAAATGTTGTTTAAGAAAAAGTTGTTATGGCTACCTCATGCACGGGTAGCCTTTTTTGTGCTTTCTCGTTTTATTGTAATTGGGAATTATCTCTTCCCCTGCTTTGAACTGCCTAAAACTCCTCATTCCACACTCCTCCCTAAATAAAAGCCCGATAGGGCTTCATCTAAAGTAACCCTGTACTTCAGTGCAGGGAAAGTCATCACAAAGAAAAGCGTGCCTTTTTGGTACGCCATCTATCACTCCACACTCCTCACTGAATATAAATTATGTCTTTATGTATAAAACAAAAAATGTTCTTCTGTCCAAACGCACTCGCTGAAGGCGAGATATAAAACAGCCCGGTGCAAGCGAAGCGACACGCCGGGTAAATGTTCCCCACAAAAAAAGCGGGCTGAAAGCCCAACATAAAGAAAAAATTAGTAACTTTGAGAAAATATATTACTATGGCACAGTCATTATCACAATTATACGTTCATATAGTTTTTCATATAAAAACTACTTCTCCTATAATACTCCAAGAAACGAGTAGTGAACTATATGCCTATATAGGTGGTGTTATAAATACATTACAATGTAAACCTATAATGATAGGTGGGTATGTAGACCATATACATATATTTTGTATCTTATCTTAAAATGTAGCATTGGCTAAACTTGTTGAGGAAATAAAAAGGAATAGTAGCCGATGGATAAAAACAAAATCTCCTCATTATCAAAATTTTGCTTGGCAAAATGGTTATGGAGGATTCTCTGTAAGTCCAAGTCATTGTGATAATGTGAAGCATTATATAGAGAATCAATTTGTACACCATTCTAAAGTTAAATTTCATGACGAATACACTCAATTATTGAAGAAATATGGGGTTGAATATAATCCTGATTATGTATTTTCTGATTAACCTTTTATGCTGGGCTTACAGCCTGTAATATGTGGGTGGTGATATGTACCCAGCGTGTCGCTACGCTTTGCGCTGGGCTAATTTATACTTCGCTTTCAGCGATAATACTTTGTGTATTCGTGTTTTGGGTAAAAAGTTACATTCAGTTGCTATGCTAATTAATACTTTGCTTTCGAAATCTAACATCTAACTCCTAACTCCTAACTGAATATTACTCCTAACTTTTTTATGCGGTTATCCTTTTTAAGGAAACTTTTGCCTCAATTTCAAATATTTGTTAACTTTGCTTTTAGTAAGAAAACTCTTAATCAAGACTAAATATATACCTATAATATACCATCTATGGCACAATTTGAAATAAAAGATGGCGTAGCCATCATTCCCGAATCGGTAAAAGAGATTGAAGATGATGCTTTCGATGGTTGCACCTCGCTTCAGAGCATCACTATCCCCGAGGGGGTAACCGAGATTGGACGTTGTGCTTTCGATGGTTGCACCTCGTTGCAGAGCATCACTATCCCCGAGTCGGTAACAGAGATTGGATATTATGCTTTCGATGGTTGCACCTCGCTTCAGAGCATCACTATCCCTGAGGGGGTAACAAAGATTGGAGACTGGGCTTTCGATGGTTGCACCTCGCTTCAGAGCATTGTCATACATAAAGGCGTAAAGAGGATAGAAGGGAATGCATTCTCTGGTTGCGAAGCATTAAAGACAATAACATTGCCTGTCGGTGTAAATAAGATTCATGAAAATACGTTCAATAAATGCAATGCATTAACCACAATCTATGTACCAGCAAAGAAGACGGATTACTATAAGCAACGTCTCCCTGAGAATTTGCACCATCTTATCGTAGAACTCGAGCCTGAAAAGAAGAAAAAGGCAAAAAAGGCCGAGTAGGCGATTCTTAACCCAAATAAAAAATCCAAATCAATTCACTATACAATAGCTATCAAAATTTAATATTAACAAAAAAGAACTATATATTATGCCCGAAAAAAATTTTATTAAAGCATGGGATGACATTATCGATATATGGTTGAATAATCAGACATCCAATCCGCTTATTCCATTGAGCATTTGTAAACATTTATCTGTTGAACATATGCCAGAACCTTACAATGGAGACCCATCTAACTGCTCAATTGTGATGATTAACCTCAATCCCGGTCAAGGCCAAATTTATTTGGAATGGGCCAATCAACACAATCCGACCTTTTGTGTTAATCTTGCCAAAAACAAAAAATATCAAGGATTTGCCCGTCCATTTACTTTTCTAAACCCACCATCGCAACAATTTTCACCCCAATCCACTGCGTGGTGGCAAGGAAGAAAGTCGTATCTCGACAAATTATTGCAAATGAAATGTGTTAATTCGGTGAAAAATCCATTTGCAATTGAATTGTGCGCATTACATTCTGTAGGTACAAATGGAATCAGTTTTAAAAAATATTTATCTAAATTAAAATCAGTTAACCCAGATCTTGACCCGACTAAAATTATCGAGATAGCAATCGCAAACTCCGACGCTAAATTGGGTTTTGCTGTCGGCAAACCTATCTATGAAGCTCTAAAAAGCATCGGATATGCCGACATTCAAATCTCTCCTCACAATGTGATAAAAGCAAACGGTGAACGCAACGCAAGACAATTTACTGTGGTTGAAAAGGATGGGGCTAAGGTGTTATGTACATGGACAAGCGGAAGCAACTCATGTCCTTCGGCAGAATTTGATAATTATATCGGGCAAGATATAATGCCACTCTTGTAATGATACATTTATTAAGTGTTAGACTTTTAGTTTCCGACTTCCTAATGATTAGGGAGTCGGAATTTTTTTGAGAGATGTACGGCCCGTGAGTCCGCCATAAAAAATTATGTCTTTCTGTCTAAAACAAAAAATGTTCTTCTGTCCGAAAACGCCTAACTGAATATAATTTTTTCCACCGTTATCCTTTTTAAGGAAACTTTTGCCTCAATTTGGTTGTAACTTTGCAGAAAATTTTAAAAACTTTTTAATCCTATGAAAAATATTATTGAAGAAAACAAGCAACGGAATGTTGTGTTATATGAAATTTTATTACACCATCTTTGGGAAGTGGGCTCGATACGCTATATTTGTGAAAAACAGATTTTTTATAGTTTGTATAGAGAGATTTTGTGGCGAGAGGTGGTATAAAAGGATTTTTTTGTGTAAGTTTGTAAGATTATTCGACGGAATGTGTTTTTATTTTCGACTTAAAGACAAAAAGACATATTTTGGTTTGAATATTATAGACATCTTGGCACAAAGGGCAATGCCTGCAAAGGCATTTTATATGAATAGCCGGGGACTTTTAAGTCTCCGGGAACATAATTTAAAAACTCGCCGTCTGTAAAGACGGGATACTAAACACCTTTGCGTCTATTAGACTATGCTTAAATAGATATTATATTAAGAATTGAATGGATACGGAAATAAAATATAGGAAAAACCTTGTGTTTGTGGTGGCATGTATCGGAATGTGCTTTTTCGGTATAGCCACTATTGTGCTCGGTTCTATTTTGCCACAGCTCACAGCAAAGTTGGGCTTTGACAATTTGCAAGCGGCAAGTCTTGTGGCGTTGATGCCTGTGGGCAGTCTTGTGGGTTCGGTGTTTTTCGGTCCGATAGTGGACCGTTTCGGTCACAAAGCAATGCTGATAGTGTGTAGCATCATTTTGCTACTCGGTTTGCAAGGAGTGGCATATTTCTCGGAAATATGGAAATTGCAGATGTCTATATTTATGATAGGTCTCGGTGGTGGTGTGCTGAATGGCGAAACCAATGCGTTGGCATCGGATATCTCCTCACCACAAGAGAAGGGTACTCGATTGAGTGTGCTTGGCATCTTTTATGGCGTGGGAGCTATAAGTATCCCTATGCTTATGCGTGCTCTCTCGGTGCATTACGAATATAATGAGATTTTGCACGGGTTGGGAGTGTTGATGGCAGTGCTTATAGCTGGTTTCCTACCTGTGGCATTTCCTAAAGCCAAGCAGGCCAATGGTTTTCCTATAAAGAAAGGTATAGGACTATTGAAGGAAAAAGGCTTACTATTGTTGAGTTTCATATTGTTTTTCGAAAGTGGGATAGAGGTGTGCTGTAGCACATGGACCACCACCTACTTTGCTCAAGTCACTAAGGTGACAAGTGCCGAGGCCCTTACGGCACTCACTTGTATGATATTGGGGCTTACGCTTATGCGAATGGTGCTTGCAGTAGTGTTTGTGAAAGTAAAACAAGAGACCGTATTACCTTACTGCTTGCTATTGGGAGCTGTAGGTTTCGGATTGCTTACAGGCGAACCATCAGCTTGGCGTGCTTGGGCAGGGATGTTCTTGGTGGGAGCAGGCTTGTCGGCAACATTCCCTACGGTATTGAGTTGGATAGGCCGATTGTATGCCGAGTTGTCGGGCACAGCATTTGGTATAGCTCTTGCTGTGGGCTTGATAGGTCAGTTAGTGTTTAACTACAGCACTGGTGCAATATCGCATGTGTTTGGCATAGAGTTTTTCCCTTACTTGATGATGTCGGCTATTGCTATCATGCTCGTGATACAGAGAGGGCTGAAGAGCTAATTAGTAGTGATATATAGTTAAGAGTTTATATTGTAAGGACTCGATAAATTCAACATAAAAGACAATTTTTAGAAATATATTGAAATTTAATAATGATATGAGAAAGTTTAGTTTTTTTAGTGGATTGGTGTGCTTGATTGCACTATTTGCTACTAATGTGGCGTTTGCTAATCCTAAAATTGAAAAAGTGGCTCCTACTTCGGTAGGTATTGAGCCTAAGCAATTGATGCTTATGTATGATTCGCTGATGACAAGCGATTTGACCGAAATTCATCACGTAGTGGTGATGGTCGACGGAAAGATTGCCGGCGAATTGCACCCAAAACCTTTTAGTGTGGAACATAAGCACACACTTTATTCGGTGTCGAAGACTTTTACAGCAGTGGCTGTGGGATTGCTTGTGGATGATGGTTTGCTAAGTGTGGAAGATACCTTTGGTAAATTTTATCCTGAATATATGAACGATGCCATAGATCCACGCCTACGCGATATCAAGGTGAAGGATATCCTCACTATGCGTTCAGGTTTCAAAACTCAAGGTGGTATGCGCAACAGCCAACAACATTGGATTCAATACTATATGTCTCGTCCGTTGGTGGCTGATCCTGGTACTCGTTATTCTTACGATTCTATCGAGACTTATCTGCTTTCGGCTATCGTGCAAAAAATCACAGGTAAGACTGTGCTTGAATTGCTCAACGAAAGAGTGTTCCACCCAATGGGTATCACCGATGTGGAATGGGAACTTTGTCCAGATGGAATAGTGACAGGTGGTTGGGGTATTTACCTTTCTTCTCATTCTCAAGCGTTATTTGGACAATTGCTTTTGCAACAAGGCGAATGGAACGGCAAGCAACTTATCTCTAAGGAATGGGTGAAGGAGATGATGACAGTGCGTGTGGTGCGTGACGCCAACGACTATGGCTACCAAATTTGGCTTTGTGAATATCCTGGAGCATGGCGTGCCGATGGTGCTTTCGGTCAGTACATCATCATCGTGCCACAAAAGAATATGGTAGTGGTGCTAAACCAATGCTCACGCAGTAAGGGATGGCCTGAAAGAGGAAATATATGGAACACAGTGGTGAAACACGCAATGGGTTGCACCATCGAGGCTACTCCTGCGGGATTGAAGCAACTTGCCGACTACGAAGCAAATGCTCAGCTTCCTGTGCTCGAAGGTGATAGCATCAATGCTCTTGCCAAGAGATACAACGGAAAGACTTTTGAATTGGCAAAGAATAAACTTGGATGGAAGAGTGTGAAGTTTGGTTTCAAAGATGGTAAATCAGTGCTATCGGTGGTCGATGCACAAGGAAAATTGTCGGATATCGAACTTGGTTACAAGACTTGGGCAATGACTCAGCTTGCTGGCTACCCTCACTATTCTATCAGTGCACAAAATAGATTTAGTGGTATAGCTGGTCCGTTCTACACAGGTTCTTGCTATGCGTGGAACAAGGGCAATCTTGAAGCAAAAATACACTATGTGAATTGGGTGACATCGTTGAAGTTGACCTTCCATTTTGATGGCAAGGAACTCACGGTTTATGGCTCTGAAAACTTCACTGCTAAGCCTTTCGTAATGACAGGTAAGATGAAGTAAGAAAGTATTAGGGCAAAATAAAAAAATCTCAATCGCGATGGTGTGATTGAGATTTTTTTTGTACTTAGAAGAATTATTTTATTTCCCAAAGAATTCATTGGCAAGGGTTAGGGTTTCGTGGCGACCGATGTCAAACCACTCATATCCCG
Source organism: Muribaculaceae bacterium (assembly GCA_045656705.1). Taxonomy (GTDB): domain Bacteria; phylum Bacteroidota; class Bacteroidia; order Bacteroidales; family Muribaculaceae; genus RGIG4576. Next base: position 58,668 of record JAZORR010000031.1, read on the forward strand.
ATGGAGTGTAACCTTGGATTTTCAATTCTCGGCACTTGTCGATGTAGAACGGTGTGATGGAGAATTTTGTCTCTTGGCTATATGACTCCAAAGCCTTAAAGATGGTGGGAGAAATGATATGAATTCCTCCGAAGGCAAATTCTTGGCAACCGTGATTTTCGGCATCGATATCGCATGGACGCGTCTCGCCGGTCTTCTTGTTTATCCAGCCTTGCAGTTGATTGGTATCGTCGAACAGCAAGTAACGCTCGGTCTTGCGACTTTTCACTAATAGAGTGGCATCGGCATTGCTCGTGCAGTGATGTGCATACATAGCAGAGAGGTCGAGAGTGGTGAGGATATCGGCATTATGCACGATAAAGGGTTCGCCATCGTCGAGCCATTGGCGTGCTGCAAGAATGCCTCCGCCAGTGTCGAGCAATAGATCGCGTTCGTCGCTCACTATGATGTTTTGACCGAAGTTGTCGTTTTTGGCAAGGAAATCAATGATTTGCTCACCGAAATGATGTACATTCACCACTATGTCGTGAAATCCGTAGTGAGCAAGGTTTTCAATGACGCGTTGAAGCATAGGTTTCCCTGCAACAGGAACCATAGCTTTAGGCATATTGTCGGTGAGAGGACGAAGGCGTGTGCCAAGTCCTGCTGCAAAAATCATTGCTTTCATATTATTTAATTGCGTTTTGGTCGGAGATGTTCTTCGATATTTTGTTCGCGATGCACAAGTTCCACACGCACATTCCATTTCTTATGGATGTGTTCGGCCATGTGTTGGGCACTATACACAGAGCGGTGACGACCACCTGTGCAACCAAAGCACACCATCAAGTTGGAGAATCCTCGCTCGATGTATCGTTGCACCGAAGAGTCAACAAGTGCATAGGCATGGTCGAGGAACTCAAGAATGCCACCATCATCTTCGAGGTATTTGATTACGCATTCGTCGAGGCCTGTGAATGGCTTGTAACGATCGTATTTACCTGGATTGTTGATAGCACGGCAGTCGAATACAAAACCTCCTCCATTACCCGAAGCATCGTTAGGAATACCTTTCTTATATGAGAAACTCATCACTTTCACTGTGAGCATTTGCTTTTGCAATTCGCTTGTAAACTGTTTCAAGTTAACAAGGCGATTGAGCATCTCATTGAGGTAAGGGAATTCGGTGAAAGGAGTGGCAAGGAGTTCGCGAAGGTTTTCGAGAGCATAAGGCACACTTTGAATGAAGTATGGTTTTTTCTCGAAATATCCGCGGAAACCATAAGCCCCAAGCACTTGTAGAGTGCGGAATAGTACAAACACGCGAAGCTGAGAATAGAATTCTGCCTCGTCAATGTCGATATATTTGCGTAGAGCGCTAAGATATTCCTTGAGCAATTCTTGGCGAGTGCTTTCAGGAATATTGGCTTTGGCTTGCCATAGGAATGACGCTACATCGTAGTAGAATGGACCTTTGCGACCACCTTGGAAATCGATGAAATATGGCTCATCATCCTTTATCATCACGTTGCGTGATTGGAAGTCGCGATAAAGGAATGTATTGGTGTTGTTTTTGAGCAGCGTTTCAGCCATACGCTCAAAGTCATCCTCAAGAAGTGGTTCAGAGAATTCCATACCAGTGGCCTTTAGGAAGCAATACTTGAAATAGTTCAAGTCCCAAAGGATAGAACGCTTGTCGAGTTCTGGCACTGGGTAACACTTTCCGAAATCCATATCTTCGGCACCCTCAAATTGGATTTTTGGCAATAAGTGAAGTGTTTTTACAAGAAGATGCATTTCGTCTTCTCCAAATACGCGAGTTAGGCGCCCCTTCTCTATAGCCTTGAAAAGAGCTATATCGCCAAGGTCTTCTTGGATGTAGGCCATATTGTCGCTGCTTACGGCATACACCTTAGGCACAGGCAAACCTTTCTTGTGGAAATGCTCTGCCATGTAGAGGAATGCTTCGTTTTCCTCTTTGCAAGTGCCTATGGCTCCAATGATAGATTGCTTTCCGATGAGACGGAAATAGCGACGATTAGAACCCGATGCTGGTAATTCTATGATTTCTACAGGTTCTTCGCCTACGAAATCGATGTATAATGATTTTAAAACTTCTGTAGTCATAAATAAAGTGTTATTTCTTCAAAAAGCAAGTCTTTAGCACAATGCTACTGCCTTCAATTTTGCAATCCACTTCTTCGGGATTGTCGGTAAGGCGAATACTTTTCACCTTAGTACCTCTCTTGATTACCATAGAAGAACCCTTAACTTTTAGGTCCTTAATAACGGTAACTGCATCGCCGTCGAAAAGTTCGGCACCATTGCTATCTTTTGCTACATCGTTGGTTTCGGCTGCTTCTGCATCTTCTGGGTTGAACTCGTGAGCACAATCAGGACATACATAAAGTGAGCCGTCAAAATATACATATTCGCTGCCACATTTAGGGCATTGTGAGATTTCAGTCATAAATGATTTATTTTTTGATAAAATTAAAATGCAAAGGTAGTATTTTTTGTGCTGAATTAAAAACGGAGAATGTTATTAAGATGTAAAATATGAGACGATTGTGTGCGTTTTGGTAGAAAATGATTAATTTTGCAAAGAATTAAGAAATAAATGACGATTTAGAGACTGAAAACTGAATATTTTGAGTCTCTAAAATAAAGCAAAGGAAAAGATATGGCAAAGCCAAAGAAAGACGGAATGATAGACAATATAATCACTGAAGAACTCAGTGAGAAAGCGGTGCTTGTGGGACTTATCACCCAACAACAAAACGAAATAAAGGCAAACGAGTATCTCGACGAACTTGAATTCCTTGCCGATACTGCTGGTGCTGTGGTGGTGAAGAAATTTCTTCAACGCATCGACCAACCAAATCGTGCCACTTTTGTGGGTACTGGTAAGTTGCAAGAAATACGCGAATATGTAGAGGAAAATGAAATCGGTCTTGTAATTTTTGATGATGATCTTTCGGCAAAGCAAGTGTCGAATATTGAAAAAGAATTGAAGGTGAAAATCCTCGACCGCACAAGTTTGATTCTTGATATTTTTGCAAAGCGTGCCCAAACGGCAAGTGCAAAACTTCAAGTAGAGCTTGCTCAATATCGCTATTTGCTTCCTCGATTGACTCGAATGTGGACTCACCTTGAGCGTCAACGAGGTGGTATCGGAATGCGTGGTCCAGGTGAAACTCAGATCGAAACCGACCGCCGTATCATTTTGGATAGAATCTCACTTTTGAAACAAAAGTTGAAAGAACTTGATACTCAATTCACAGTGCAACGCAAAAATCGTGGCAAACTCACTCGCATTGCACTTGTGGGATATACCAATGTGGGTAAGAGTACCCTTATGAACTTATTGAGTAAAAGTGACGTATTTGCCGAAAATAAGTTGTTTGCTACACTTGATACCACTTGCCGTAAGGTGGTGATAGAAAATCTTCCGTTCTTGCTTAGCGATACTGTGGGATTTATTCGCAAATTGCCTCACCACTTGGTGGAGTCGTTCAAGAGTACGCTTGATGAAGTGCGTGATGCCGATATTCTTGTGCATGTGGTGGATATCTCTCACCCTCAGTTTGAAGATCAAATTGAGATTGTGAATAAGACTTTGCAAGAAGTGTGTGCTGCCACCGATAAGGAGATGATACTTGTATTCAATAAGATCGACGCATTTACTTATGTGAAGAAAGATGAGGACGACCTCACTCCTCGCACTCGCGAAAATATCTCTCTTGAGGAGTTGAAGGAAACCTGGATGGCAAAGATGGAAAAGAATTGTGTATTCATCTCGGCAAAGGATAAGCAAAATATTGAGGAATTGAAAACGATGATTTACGAAAAGGCGAAGGCTATTCATCAAGCTCGTTTCCCTTACAACGATTTCCTTTTCCAAAAGTATGACGACTTGGTGGTAGTGTAAAGTGAAGAAAGATAAGCTATAATGATTTTATTTTAAATAGATTTCGGGTAGTGCTGAAAGGCGTACCCGATTTTCTTATTAAGGTAGAGGTGTAAGATTTTTGGAAAAAGTGGCGTGAAAGTCACTTTTTTTATGTAAGTTTGCACTTGTATTTGAAAATATATATTATATGGATGAAGATTTGAAAAAACAATTGTCGAAAGACCCTGACGGATTGTTGACTTACGAATATATTGCAAATAATATTGATTCGGTGGACGAAATTATGCCCGATTTGGCTGAAAATATGATCACTGTGGATAAATCGGGACAATTTGTGGTGAGTGCTGCTCGATACCTCAATGCTATCGATAGCGAAAAATATGCAGTGAGCATAGATATGCTGGTGAAGGCTGCTATAGAAAAAGATCGCGAACGTAAGTATCTTGGCGACTTGGCTGTGAGTCTTTGGGGTGCCGATTATAAAGAGCATGCCGATGAATTGAGTGCAAAGGATGATAACTTCCGTCGCATCTTTAAGCGACTTTTCCCTGTGGGTATCTAATAACTGAAATAAGATTGAACTATGAGAAAGATGTTGTTATCGGTTATGGTGATGCTTGTATCATTCACGGCTTGTGGCACAGGTAGCGATAAGGCTGCTACACCTCAACAAGACACTTTAGTAAAAGTAAATGTAAAAAAAGATATAATTTTACCAGAAATGACAAAAGTAGAAATCAAAACCTCACTCGGCGACATCGTAGTGGGATTGTATAAGGAAACTCCAAAGCATCACGACAACTTCGTGAAGCTTGTAAACGAAGGTTATTATAATGGTGTTCTATTTCACCGTGTGATTGATAAATTTATGATTCAAACTGGTGATGGTGATTCTAAGACAGCTAAACCAGGTCAAATGCTTGGCACTGGCGATCCAGGCTACACTATTGAGGCAGAATTTGAATATCCAAAATTTTTCCACAAGCGTGGTGCTTTGGCTGCTGCTCGCACTGCCGATCAAGTGAATCCAGAACGCCGATCAAGTGGTTCGCAATTCTATATCGTTACAGGTAAGGCTTATAACGAGCAACAATTGATGCAAATGGAGCATCAAATGAACCAAATGAATCTTCAAAGCATCTTCCAAGCAAAGGCAGCTGCTAATCAAAAAGAAATTATGCGTCTGAGAATGGCTCGCGATACTGCAGGAACTGAAGCTCTTCGTCAACGACTTATTGCCGAAACTGAAGCCGAAGCTGCAAAGAATCCTGTGAAGTTTACCGATGCTCAACGCGAAGCATATAGCACTGTGGGTGGTACTCCTCATTTGGATAACCAATACACTGTATTTGGTGAAGTGCTTGAAGGTATGGATGTGGTGGCTAAGATTGAGGCTGTGAATACCGATCGCAACGACCGCCCAACCGAAGATATTAAGATAATCTCAGCACGAGTTGTAGAATGATAGAATTTAAGACTGATACTCTAAATAATGGGTTGAGGCTTATCCATCATAAAGACGCTACCACGAGAATGGTAGCGTTAAATTTATTATATAAGGTGGGTGCGCGCAACGAAAACCCTGAAAAGACTGGATATGCTCACCTCTTTGAGCATCTTATGTTTAGTGGCTCGGTGAATGCAGAGTCGTATGACGAACCGTTGCAAGCTGCTGGTGGAGAAAGCAATGCATGGACGAGCAACGATGTGACCAACTACTACGACATTGTGCCTGCTCATAATGTGGAAACTGCATTTTGGCTCGAAAGTGATAGATTATTGCAATTGTCACTGACAGAGAAGAAGTTTGAAGCACAAAAGAGTGTGGTGATAGAGGAGTTTAAACAACGCTGCTTGAATACTCCTTATGGCGATTTAGGACATATTATTAGAAAGAATGCTTATACTAAGCATCCTTATCGTTGGCCAGTGATAGGTGAGAGTACCGATGTGATAGCTGCTGCTACACTCGATGATGCATGGGATTTCTTTTATAGTCACTATTCTCCCGATAATCTTATTATGTGTGTATCGGGTAATATTGATTTTGAACGGGCAGTGGAACTGACTGAGAAATGGTTTGGTAATATTCCTTGTAGGAATGTGAAACCTCAAATTATTACACCCGAACCTATTCAATTAGAACCACGCAGAGTGAAAATAGAACGAGATGTTCCTAAAAATATGATATTGAAGGCTTATCGAATGTGCGGCAGAGTGGACGATGATTATCAAACGAGCGATATCGTGAGCGATATCCTTGCCAATGGTAATTCGGCTCGTTTCTTCCGTAATGTGCTTATGCAATCTGATGTGTTCTCTTCGCTTGATGCTTCGATAGGTGGAAGTCTTGATCCGGGATTGTTCTATGTGCGTGGATATCTGCAAGAAGGAGTATCGTATGAGGAAGGTGAAGCTGTGATTAAGGCAGAACTTGATAATTTCCTTTCCGAAGGTGCTACCGAATACGAAATCACGAAGTATGTGAACAAACTCGTATCGAAGGAAATGTTTGAAAATATTTCTTATCAAGAAAAAGCTACCAAGTTGTGTGCTTATGAATTTCAAACAGAAGCTGGAGATATCAATATAGAAGAGGATAAGTATCGTGCTATCACACCAGCCGATGTGGATAGGGTAGCTCGTTCTATCTTTAGAGAGGAGTGTTGCACTACGCTGTTTTATGGTAAATAAGTGGCGAGAGGTAGTTTATTTCACATAAAATTAAAAAAGTTTGTATTAAAGTTTCGTATACAAAGGGAAATTTGTATATTTGTAAGTTGAAGACGAGGTGAGGCGATGTTGCCACACCATAAAATTAAATGAATATGGAATTGCGTGAAGAATCTTTGACCAATGAAAACTTGGAAAAGGATGTAACCTTGAATGAAGCTGCAGAAAATGCTGCAGAATCTGTGAATGTGAAAGCCGAAAATGTTTCGGAAGTTGTAACAGAAAATAAGCCTGACTACAGTGCAATGAACAAGAGCGAACTTGTGGATGCTATGGTGGCTTTGCTTGACGAGCCAGTGGAAACTGTGCGTGAAGCAGTGTCGCACATCAAGATGGCATTCTACACTTTGCATAAAGCCGAAACTGAGGCTGCAAAGGTTGCATGGGTGGCTGAAGGTAATGATGAAGCAGCTTTTGAAGCACCAGAAGATGCTGAAGAATTGCGTCTGAAAGATGTGCTTAATCAACTTAAAGAAAAAAGAGCAGAATTCAATAATGAGCAAGAGGCTATCCGTAAGGAAAATCTTGCTAAAAAACGCGCAATAATAGATGAAATTAAGGCTATCGCAGTAGATCCTGATAGTGTTAATCGTCAGTACAATCGTGTGCAACAACTCCAACAAGAGTTTAAATCTATAGGTGAAGTGCCTGCTACAGATGCTACCGATTTGTGGAAGGACTACCAACAAGCTACAGAAAGTTTCTATGATTTGCTGAAAATCAATAAGGAACTTCGTGATTATGACTTCAAGAAGAACCTTGAAATCAAGCAAGGACTGTGTGCTGAGGCTGAGGCTCTTGATGCTATGGAAAATGTGGTAGATGCTTTCCGTATCTTGCAAGAACTTCATAACCAATGGCGTGAAGCTGGCCCTGTGGCTAAAGAACTTCGTGAAGATTTGTGGAATAGATTCAAAGATGCTTCGGCAGTGGTAAACAAGAAATATCAGGCATTCTTTGAAGAAAGAAAATCAAAGGAGAAAGAAAGTGAAAATGCTAAGGTGGCTATCTGCGAAAAGGTGGATGCTATTGATATGAGTAAACTCACTACTTATGCTGCTTGGGACGATGCTACTAAGGAAGTGATTGCACTACAAGAGGAATGGAAGACTATTGGTTTTGCATCGCGCAAGGTAAATACCGACTTGTTTGCTCGTTTCCGTAAAGCTTGTGATGCTTTCTTTGCTGCTAAGGCTGCGTTCTTCAAATCTATGAAGGAAGAACTATCGGTGAATATGCAGAAGAAGGTGGCTCTTTGCGAAAAGGCTGAGGCTTTGAAGGATTCTACCGATTGGAAGAAGACTTCAGATGTGCTTGTAGCTTTGCAAAAGGAATGGAAGACCATCGGTCCTGTGGCTAAAAAACATAGTGATACATTGTGGAAACGCTTTATTGCTGCTTGTGATGCATTCTTCGAAGCTAAGAACAAACAAAATACCAATACACGCAAGGTAGAGCACGACAACCTTAAGGCAAAGAAGGAAATAGTGGCAGAAATTAATGCTATTATTGCCGATGGTGCTGCCGATGGTGGTAAGAAGGTGCGTGAGTTGATGAAGAAGTGGCAAGAAGTCGGCCACGTTCCTTTCAAGGAAAAGGATAAGATCTATGCCGAATATAAGAAAGCTATTGATACTGCGTTTGAAAAGTTTGATATGAAGGAAGTGAAGGCTACTTTGAACAACTTTGAAAACACTATCAATCAAATGGCTGATAAGGATAAAATCTATCGTGAACGCGAATTCCTAATGCGTAATTATGAGCAAAAACGCAACGAGCTCAAGACATTTGAAAATAATATGGGCTTCTTCAATACTACATCTAAGAGTGGAAACTCTATGGTGAAGGAAATGGAACGCCGCATTCAAAAGATTAAGGATGATTTGGCCTTGATCGAAAAGAAAATTGAACTTATTGATAGCAAATTGTGATAACTAATATCACCCTTTGTTATGGGTGTGAGTGATATATTCGAGCTACACCAAAATGTATAAAGGTGTGGCTCGATTTTTAAGTAAAGAATATATGTTCTTTATTTTTAGAGAAAAGATATGAATAAGAAAGGACGATATGGACATTTCATAAGTGGCATTCTTGCTGTGTCTGATTTCGTGGTACTCAATGTGATATATGTTATCCTTGGGTTGTGCGGAGTCGGAGCTGGTATTGATGTGTTTTTTAGTAAGAATGTATGGTTTGTCATTAATGTGAGTTTCTTGATAGCTCACATGATAGTCCCAGATATTCATGGTAAGCGTGTGGTGTATGCCGATAAGGTGGTGATGAACACACTTAAACTTGTGGGCATTCATGCAGCTACTTTCCTTTCGCTTGCTACTTTTCTCGACTTTAGTGCTATATCGGTCGAACTGTATGGCTTATTCTATTCCATATTCTTTGTGGCACTGAGTGTGTGGTGGATCGTGTGTCGTAAGATGCTGAAATCTTATCGTATGCGAGGTTTTAATTTCAAGCGAGTGGTCATTGTTGGCTACACAGCCGTGGGCCGACGATTGTACGAAGAGTTTGAATCTGACCATGGTTATGGATACAAGGTGATGGGAATCTTTGATAGCATAGAAAATGCAAAAGATTGCGACTGTTACAAAGGTGAACTTGGCGATGTGGAGAAATTCTTGCAAGAGAATAATATAGATGAAATGTATTGTGCTCTTGATGGTGAATTTGTGGTGACACGAATGATACACCTTGCCGAATCCAATGCAGTAGATTTCTATTACTTGCCACAAATAGGTCGCACTGTGATGCGACAATTTGATCTTGATTCGGTGGGGCGTGTGGCTGTGATGTCGGTACGCTCTAATCCATTGAGTAGCACACTTAATCGCTTTATCAAGCGAGCATTCGATATTTTGGTGTCGTCGATTGTGATGCTATTCTCACCTTTGGTGCTTATCCCTGTGGGGATTGCTATCAAATTATCTTCACCTGGTCCTATATTCTTCAAGCAGTTGCGTACTGGTTTCAGGGGTAAAGAGTTTTATTGCTACAAGTTCCGCACTATGAAGGTGAATAAAGATGCCGATACAAAGCAGGCTACTAAGACTGATCCACGCAAGACCAAACTTGGCGATTTGTTGCGTAAGACAAGTATCGACGAATTGCCTCAATTCTATAATGTGTGGAAAGGCGATATGTCGATAGTAGGTCCACGCCCACATATGCTCAAGCACACCAAAGATTATAGTGCACTAATCGATAAGTATATGCTCCGACACACCATCAAACCGGGTATTACAGGTTGGGCGCAAGTGAATGGCTATCGTGGACAAACCGACCACCTTTGGCAGATGGAAAAGCGTGTGGAATATGATGTTTGGTATGCAGAAAACTGGAACTTCTTCCTCGACTTGAAAATTATTTTCTTGACAGTCTGGAATGTGTTCCGAGGCGAAAAAAATGCCTATTAAAGGCATATAGGATGGTGAGATAGTATATGTATCTCATCTATATTGATTGACTCTTAATATATGAGTCGGCTTTTGGATAGGGTAATACCCTTTATCAAGGAATGTATGAATAATAAAAAAATAGTAGAATTATGAGTGAAAAAGTATTTTATCTATTAGAAAATCGTGGTAGGATTGAGATGCAATGCAATGTGCATATGTTGCTCAATGCATTAACTGAAGTAGAACTTATGCAGTTGAGAGATGCGTTGAAGTATGAATATGATAGTGATATGAGAAAAGCAGTAGAATTCAGATTGCGAGAAAAGCCTGTAAAGCCTATCAATAAGCCTATATCTACTCTTATCAAACTATTTGAGAATAAGAAAAGTCGTTGTGTGGTGGCATCACGCAATGAGTTACAGCGTCGTTACGATTTCCAATCACGCCAAGTTCAACGCAATATTCTAAATTGTTTTCTTTCTTCCAATGTTAAGAGTGATAGAGTGTGGGCATATAATTGCCTGCATAGTGATTGGGATAAATATTTTCAAACTAAAATATTATTGCCATGGAAGAAATATCACGATGTGGAATGTGGATGGGTGATTTTGAAATATCAGCCTTCTGAAGTATTGATGAATATGCGCGATGAATTTCAAGATATTCACTATAAGCACCTTTGCATAAGATTGGCACATTGTGAAGGTTTTGAAATTGACCGCACACGATTAGATTATGTAGACTATCTTTATGTGGCAGCGAAGGCTGGACTTAATGTCAACGAGGCCGAAGTATGCGACTATCTCGTTAAATATATAACCGAATATTTTGCCGTAATAGATGACTATAAACTTAGCAATCCCATATCTATGAGACACAAGTATAAATATACCATATCGGTGGCCAATTATGGTATTATTAGCCGATACTTGTGGTGTATGTCAAAACTTGGTATGCTTCGCCAATTAGTATGTTTCTACGATTGGGATAGGACGATAATAGGTAAATATATGAGTGAATTAAACAAGAAAGAAAAAGATGAAAGTGCCGATATTTTTCGTGAAATATTAGCAGAAGATCCTTCTCCATTTGAATATTGTGATTTTAGCAATAATGCTGAATGTTTGGTAGAATTTGCCGAGAATGAAAAGTCTTTTGATTTCAATAGTTTTGATATAGGCGAATCCATTGTAGATAAGACACAAGTATTCAATGAAATCAAAGAGCAATATCCCGAAATTTCTACCTTTATAGAAGAATGGGATGTGAAAGATATAGATTCTAAATCATCAGATGCATCCATATTAGAAGATCCTTTTTAATATGATAGATTGTAGATGTATTGGTGGCTATATTGCTTGTGATTCTCCGTATTAAAGAAAACGAAAAATTAAAGAAAAAATGAAACTGATTAAACGATTGTTTTTGTTGACTTTTACTTTGGGCGTTGGCTTATTGCTGATGCTTGTGGGTACTTTTTATATAGTGAGATGGAATGCTGAGGATAGATTATACGATTCGGTAGAAGATGTTCCATATAATAAAGTGGCACTTTTGCTTGGCACTAATCCAGTGACTAAATGGGGTACTCAAAATTGGTATTTTACGCTTAGAATTAGGGCTACTGCCGAATTGTATAAAGCTGGAAAGATTTCCAAAGTAATAGTGAGTGGTGATAATCATTCTAAGCAATATGATGAAAGTTCGGCAATGAAAGATGCTCTTGTGCGTGCTGGAATACCAGCCAATGCCATATATCTTGATTATGCTGGATTTCGCACACTCGATTCAGTGGTAAGAGCTAAAGAGATTTTTGGTCAGTCGAGCATTACCATTGTGTCGCAACGTTTCCATAATGAGCGAGCATTGCGTTTGGCCGATTATTGCAATCTTGATGCAGTAGGATATTGTGCCGAGGATATTACACTGAGAAGTAAGAAAGTGGAAATTGAAATAGTGAGAGAGTCGTTAGCTCGAGTGAAAATGTATATAGATATAATAAGAGGAAAACAACCCAAATTCCTCGGAGAAAAGATTGAGATAAAGTAATTTAATTAAGAAAAGAATAGTGTGATATGAAAAAAAGTATTTTTATGGCGTGCATGTGTGCACTTGCGTTAAATGTGGCATGTTCGTCAAAAGCAAACTCTGAGAATGTAATTAGTGCCGATACCACTGCATTGCAAGGTACAATTGTAGAGACTGAAGGTTCAAAGAAGTATGAAAATGAGTATTACTCACTTACTGTACCTACTGATTGGGTGATAACTGAGAGCATTTACGATCGTAGACCAGGATTAGAAAAATTAACTCCAAATGAAGAGATGACACTTAGTCAGCACGAAGTTTACTTTGAAGGTGATAATGTGTTGGTGAAAATTGTGAAATCAAATTATAAGTTCGATAAATCTCTTGATTTTTATGCAGGTTTATCTGTGTTGTCAAAGGGGCTTATGGATGCCGGTGAATATAATGGTGTTATAGAACAAATCACAGAAAAGCAACCATATACATATACGCATTATGAACAATTAGATTCAATGAAAATTTCTGGTAGAGATGCAATTGCGCTTTTGTTTGCGATTGCTCAAGATAATGGGGTAGATTTAACTCAATTGCAATATGTAGTAAAGAATGACAATAAAGATGTATTCTATGTAAATGTTACATTTGGTTCTGAAACAGGTTTTGATATTGGGCGTGTTATACTCCACACATTTAAGTTGAAATAAAAGATGGAGATACAAAAAACTAAAGGGTTGACTTCGAGTAGAAGCAACCCTTTGTGTTATGAATTGATTTGTGGGATTATAATGCAAGGTTCTTGCGAATCTTTTCTGGGATTGCGTTTTTGTTTACAGTGATGTTAAGTGTCTTTGCAAGGAAATAAGCTTCGCTCACGTAGATAAAGCCTTTATACACTTGGTTTGTATCCCATGAGTTTTGCACCTTGTAGAAGCGATTACCATCTTGGTCTACAGCCGAACCTACAATCACCATACCATGGTCGTCGGTAGTAAGTTGGTTGTCAAACCATTGTTGACGCATTTCTTGAGTTACCTTGATTTCTGGTACATAACCATCAAATTCGTAACGTTCCTTTTCGCGATCTTTGTCCGATAGAGCAGTCCAACGAGCAAGTTCAGTGCCTTCAAGTGAATCTGCTGTTTTTTCAGCTGGCATTAGAGCCACACCTTTCTTCCATTGCCATCCCTTTTCGCTCACGTCGGCAGCCCAAGCCACTGTGTAGCCATTCTTGATGGCATTGTCTACGATTGCCTTCATTTCTTCCATCTTCACGTTGTGATATTGTCCCCAAATCCAGTTGTCGGCTACTTCGAGTGCAAACGATGAATAGAATGGGTGGTGAGTGAACGATGTGATAGCTACATAATCGTCGATGTTTATACCAAGAGATTCTGCATATGTCTTAGGAGTGTATTCCTTGCCATTGTGTTTGAATGTAGCTGGGATTTCGCCAAAATATGCATTTAGAATACCATCAATAGCATTTAGCCATGCAGTGCTGTATTTTTCTTTGCGACGTTTCATAATAGCATCAATGTAACCCACCAATCCTGCTGTCATTTCATAATGGTCGTGCTTCTTTTCTCCATATTCAAGACCTTGGAAAGCCTCTTCAGGCATCATACCATAGCGTTTCCAAATATAAGATACATCAAGGTGACTACCTCCTTGTTCGAAATGTATTTGGCCATTTGTGCGAATGTAGCGATCGGCCTTATCGTGGTAGCACTTGTATACTACATACATTTCTGATAGATTCACTTCCTTGCCAGTAGCTTTAAGAATTTCGTTTTCGAGGAATGTATTGGCTGAGAAACACCAGCAAGTTCCCGACTTATTTTGGTTGGTAACTGGAGTAGATTTTGCTACTTTCACATCGGTGAATTTAAAACCAGCACTATCGGCATTTGCCACTTCTTGTGCATTGGCACTGAATGAGCTGGCAATAAGTGCTGCAGCTGCAAATGATAAGTATTTTTTCATTTTATTGTAATTAAATATTTGTTTCTTTGTGCAAAAGTAATAAAAATAGACATATTTGCGAAAAAATAAGGGATAATACCATTAAAATGGTGGGTGATGATTTATTTTGAGGTGTAATAAAGGTAATTTGGAGGGCGTTTTTTTGTACAATATTTTCAAAAACCTTACCTTTGTGTGAAAGAAACTAATGTAGACTTACGCATTAAAGATATATGGGTAAAGCCAGATTACACCATTTCGATATACTTAAAGGAATTGCCATTTTTATGGTGATAATGGGACATGTTATCACTATGTGCATACGCGACATTGATAGTGCCGTATTGTTTAAGTTTGTAGAACGAATTCACATGCCAATATTCTTTTTTATAAGTGGATATTTTACTTATAAAGTGATAGAAGATGGAGTGTGGGCAAGGCCTAAGATGATGGTTCGCGTGAAGAAGTTGCTTTTCCCATTTTTTGTGATGAGTACGCTATGGATTTACTATTTCCCGCATAGTGGACTTCAAAGTCCGTTTGTCTCTACTTGGGAGGGACTCTACACAAGCATTGGGAAGAATGGATATTGGTTTACATTATGTTTATTTGAGATAATAGCTATATATGCTGCGATAGTATCATTGCTTTCGATGTGCAAAACCTTGAGCAATCGGGTAATAGTGGTGCTAGTTTCGTGGCTGATGTTAGGCTGTCTGTCTAAGTTCTTGTTGCCAACCGAAGTAAATAATATTATTGGATTGCCACTGGTGTTTGAATTCTATCCAGTGTTTATGTTTGGCGTATTGGCACATTCGGTGCGAGAAACATTTGATAAACTCACGTCAAGTTCGGCGAGTGTGACTATTGCTTTGATCTTGGGATCAATTTTAATGTATTACACCTGTTGGTCTTGGGAATTTCCATTGCCTGAGGATTGTGTGATAATTGCCAAGCAACTACTTTATGCTTGTGTGGTAATCGTAGCCGTATCGGTGGTTAAATCTTGGTGCACAGAGGCTTATACCGAAGCTTGTCCTCAAGGTGGCGCTATCACTCGATTGTGTGGGTATATAGGAAGTCAAAGTCTTGCAATATATGTGTTGCATTACTTCTTTTTGTTTCCTATGGCTGTTTTCAGAGAACCATTGCAGCAGATGAATTTAAATATTGTTCCCACATTGGTGGTGGCAGCAATTGTGGCATTTATAGTGATAGCAGTAGTATTGGTAGTGAATTATGTTATAGGTCATAGTAAACTACTTTCATTGCTAATGACAGGTAAAGTAAAATACATTTTAAACTAAATAATGATGAGTAATTTTAAAACATTTAAGGTTGCATTATTGCTTGTGGCGATGGTGTGTGTGGCTTTCGGTGTGAAGGCTCAAGAGAAAAAAGAATTGAAGTATGTTAATGCTACTGAGTTCAGAATGATCAATAAAGGTTTTGACAACACTTTGTCGCCTTATCATCGTCTGCCAGGCTATTTGAAAGATAGCATTATGAAAGATCCTAAACGATCTGGATTGTGGGATAGAGCTCGCAATTGTGCAGGTATGGCTTTCCGTTTTTCTTCAAATTCAGAACGTATCGGTATTCGTTACAATCTCCTTTGGAATTTCCACATGGCTCATATGGCCGACACAGGTATCAAGGGTACTGACCTTTACATTTTGAATGATAATGGTGACTGGGAATATGTCAACACTAATCGTCCATATAAGAAGGATTCTATCCAAACTAAGATTTATGCTGATGCTCTTCCTAAGGAAATGCGTGAATATATGATTTACTTGCCTCTATACGATGGTGTGAATTGGATGGAAATCGGTGTGGATAGTGGTGCTGTTATCCAACAACCTATCTTAGACAATCCTCGCAAGGATAAGAAAGTGGTGTTCTATGGCACAAGTATCCTACAAGGGGGATGTGCTACTCGCACAGGTATGGTGGCTACAAGCATTCTCCAACGTCAATTGAATGCCGAATGTATCAACCTTGGATTTAGTGGCGAAGGTAAGATGGATAATTATATGGCTCTTGCTATGGCATCTATCCCAGGTGTTACTGCTTTTGTGCTTGATCCTATTCCTAACTGCACAAAGGATATGTGTGAAAATCTAACTTATGGTTTCGTTAACACACTTCGCACTTTGTGCCCTAATGTGCCTATCATTATGGTAGAAGGTCCTATGTATAGCTACACTAAGTACGATAAGTTTACTAAGAACTATCTTGCTCAAAAGAATGAAGCGTGGCGTAAGAATTACGAAAAACTAAAGGCCGATAATCCTGAAAATCTTTACTATGTTACTTGTGAAGGTTTGAGTGGCTACGACAACGAAGGTACAGTGGATGGTATTCACTTCACCGATCTTGGTTTCAGAGCTTATGCCGAAAAATTACTTCCTATCTTGAAGGAAATCGTAAAGTAAAATATTCGAAATAATAAATTCAAAACATAAAAATAAGGCGATGAGTTATAGTGATTCATCGCCTTATTGTGTAATTTGGTTGAAAATAAATGTTTACACACACATTTCAAAGATTTTCTCGATGTCTTCTTGGGTAAGTGGTTTGAATCCGTGAAGCACTTTGCCTCCACATGCCTTACGTGCCATCACAGGGAAATGTTCGCGAGTGATACCCACTTGAGTGAAAGTGCTTTGTAGTCCGAGAGTGTCGAAAAGGAATTCTTCCAACTTTTTTATACCTTGTTGCGCAATAGCCATAGGTTCTTGTGAAGCGTCGATGCCAAACACATTCACAGCCCATTGAACATACTTTGACACTGTAGTTTCGTCGAGGCAATATTTCAACCAGCGAGGAGTAACAATGGCAAGTCCAAGTCCGTGAGTGATGTCGTAGATAGCCGATAGTTCGTGTTCCATTGGGTGGCAACTCCAAGCCAATCGTTTACCACCGTTGATAAATCCGTTTATAGCCCACGATGAAGTCCACATTAGGTTGGCGCGTGCTTCGTAGTTTGTAGGTTCTTTAAGAGCGATAGGAGTGTACTTGATAATCGTTTTCATCATACCTTCCATGAAGCAGTCAAGCATAAATAAATCTTGCTCCATATTGAAATACACCTCAAAGATGTGCGAAAGCATATCGGCCGAACCACAAGCAGTTTGGTAAGGGCTCACAGAGTAGGTGAGAGTAGGGTCGAGGAACGATGCTTTGGGTAGTAATGGGCGAGCCAAGCGACCTATTTTGTCCTGTGTGTCAAGGTTGCTTATCACGCCGGCTGTATCCATTTCTGATCCGGTTGCCGATAGGGTGAGAATAGTGACGATAGGCAGAGCCTTTTCTATCGGAGCCCATTTCTCGTTGAAGAAATCCCAAGGATCGTGATCGACGCACGCACCTGCTGCCATAAATTTAGTGGCATCGAGGGTAGAGCCTCCTCCCACAGCCAATAGCACATCTATTTTGTGGTCCTTGCACATTTGAGCGCCTTCACGCACCGACTCTATGCGTGGATTTGGTTCGATACCCGATAGTTCATACACTTCAAGGTCTACCTTTTCCATTTCAGCTATAATAGTATCATAAAGTCCGATACGTTTGATAGAACCTCCACCATAGGTGAGCAACACGCGTGTTCCGTATTTTTTTAATTCTTCGCCAAGATGGCAAAGTTGATTTTCTCCGAAATATACCTTTACAGGAATATCATAAATGAAATTATTCATAATTTTGTAGTGTTTATTGGTAATATTAGCACAAAAATAACTAAACTTGTCAACTAATACAATATAAATGTGCTTATTGAGCTGATAAAATGGAAAATAAAGCCGAAAATTTTCGTAACTTTGCACGTTAGAATAAAAATAAAAAACAATATATATGGAAAGAAAAGTTAGAGTTCGTTTTGCTCCATCACCTACTGGAGCTTTGCATATAGGCGGTGTGCGCACTGCGTTATACAACTATCTGTTCGCTCGTCAGCATGGCGGTGATATGATTTTGCGTATTGAAGATACAGATTCTACTCGCTTCGTACCAGGTGCCGAAGAATATATCAATGAAGCTCTTGCATGGCTTGGTATCGGCATCGATGAAGGTGTGAACGAGGGTGGTAACTATGGTCCTTACAAGCAAAGTGAGCGTCGCGATATTTATCGTGCTCATGTGAAGCAACTTCTTGATGCAGATAAGGCTTATATAGCTTTTGATACTCCTGAAGAACTTGACGCAAAGCGTGCTGAGGTGCAAAATTTCCAATACGATGCTTCTACTCGTATGGGTATGCGCAACTCGTTGTCGCTTTCTGCCGATGAGGTGAAAGCTTTGATTGATGCAGGCGAAAAGTATGTGGTACGTTTCAAAATCGAGCCAAATATCGACGTTGAGGTTAACGACTTGCTTCGTGGTAAGGTGGTGATAAATTCGTCTATTCTTGACGATAAGGTGCTATATAAGAGTGCCGACGATCTACCTACTTATCACTTGGCTAACATTGTCGACGACCATTTGATGGAAGTTTCTCACGTGATTCGTGGCGAAGAATGGCTTCCTTCGGCTCCTCTTCACGTACTTCTTTACGAAGCTTTCGGTTGGAAAGATACAATGCCTTTCTTTGTTCACCTTCCATTGCTTCTTAAACCTACTGGAAAGGGTAAATTGAGCAAGCGTGATGGTAAGAAACTTGGTTTCCCTGTGTTCCCTATGGAGTGGAAGGACAACGAAGACACTTGGGCTGGTTTCCGCGAAGAAGGTTTTTTGCCTGAGGCTGTAGTGAACTTTGTTGGTTTGCTTGGTTGGAATCCGGGCGATGACCGAGAAATGCTTTCTATGGACGATATGATTAAGGAATTCTCTTTCTCACATTGTTCGCGTAGTGGTGCTCGTTTCAATTTTGAAAAGGCTGCGTGGTTCAATCACGAATATCTTATCAATATGCCTGATGAAAAACTTGCCGAGCTATTCAAGCCTGTGCTTGAAAGCAAGGGTGTGAATGTGGCTGCTTATAGCGATGCTTTCTTGGCTAAAGTGGTTTCACTTGTGAAGGGACGCATCTCATTTGTGAAGGATTTGTGGGATCAATCTGCGTTCTTCTTCACAGCTCCTGTAGAATTTGCCGAAAAGGATGTGAAGAAGCGTTGGAAAGAAGACACTGCTACTCTTCTCACCGAACTTATAAGTGTGCTTGAAGGTATTGAAGACTTCTCAAGCAAGGCTGCCGAAGACATCGTTATCGGTTGGATTACTGAAAAGGGCTATCATATGGGTAATGTGATGAATGCTTTCCGTCTTACTGTGGTGGGCGAATGTAAGGGTCCTCACATGTTCGACATCACCGAAATGATAGGTAAAGAAGAAACTATCGCTCGCGTTAAAGCTGGTATTGAAAAGTTAGGCGCAAATGCTTAATAAAAGAATAAAACTATTACTTTCGTGTCTCGCTTGTGCCATCATTGCGATGGCACAAGGAGTGACATGGAGTGTAGACCTCAACACTATTTTCGACAATCGCGAGGGAGATACTTATTATTCTGGTAATGGTACTATCTTTCTTACTCGTGTTTCGCCTGAAATAGGGTTGTCATTTCTTGATAATCATAAGATAGCTGGTGGTGTGTCGTGGATTCAGCCCTGTGGTGATGATTGGAAACGCCATAAATTGAAGCCTACGGTGTACTATCGTTATGAAGGTGTTGAATGGCGCACAAGTGTGGGCGTGTTTCCTCGTTCGCAGTTCATAAATCCGCTACCTACTTTCCTATTGAATGATTCTATTGCCTATAATCAACCAAATGTGCGTGGTGTACTTATTCAATATGTGAAACCGAGCGGGTATGCCGAATTGTCGCTTGATTGGCGAGGACAACAAAGCGAAACCACACGCGAAGCATTTAATATCAATTTCAATACCGAGTGGAATCCTAAGGGTGTGTTGCTTGTTGGTGGACACGCACAACTCAATCACTTGGCTAAGCGAAAGAATGCTCCGGTGGGTGAGGGTGTGAACGATGATATTATGGTAAATCCTTATGTCGGACTTGATCTGAAACGATACACATCGCTCGATCATTTTGTAGTGAAGACTGGTGCTTTGATATCTCTTCAGCGCGACCGAATGCTAGGAAATTGGGAAAATCGTGCGGGACTACTTGTGAATGCTACGATTGCCAAGAAATGGTTAAGCATAGACGAACAATTCTTCGTAGGAAAAGGAGTGATGCCGTTGTATCCTTCATATGGCACATTGCTCAATATGGGCGATCCTTATTTCCAAGCACCATTATATAATCGCACCGATATCAATTTCCACTTCATTCGCAATCGCTTTGTCAATCTTGAGGCATCGCTCGTGTTTCACTACACAAAAGAGGCATTCGGATTTTGGCAACAGTTGAAATTGCGTGTTTTTGTTGACGAGAAATTGTGGAAAACTCGTGGCGATAAGGCACCTCGTGCAGATTACCTGCGTAATATTTACTAAAAAAAGTAATTCTAATGGATATTGTAATTACCTATGTGAACGGACTTGACCCTGTGTGGCAAGCAGATTACGAAAAATATACCAATAAACCAATCATGGTGAAGCGTTATCGTGATTGGGGTACTCTCAAGTACCTTTTGCGAGGTATAGAGGTGAATATGCCTTTTATTCGCAATGTCTTTCTTGTGGTTTCGCACGAAACCCAAGTGCCAGAATGGGCTGATACCGAAAACTTGAAAGTGGTATTACACAAGGATATTATACCGGCAGAATACTTGCCCACATTCAATAGCACCACTATTGAGATGTTCCTTCATAAGATTGAGGGGCTTGACGAGGAATATATCTATTTCAATGATGATATGTTTCCAGTGGATATGTGTGAACCTACCGATTTCTTTCGTGATGGCAAAATCATTTTGGGATTCACTCGTCATTGGTTTGCTTTTGATTTGTATAAAAAGCACTGTCGTAATTCAAGCCGATTGGCTCAAAAGGCATTAGGACAAAAAGAATCGTTGAGTTTCTTGCGACCACAACACATTTGCTCTCCTATGCTCAAGAAAGAGTGTGATGCAGTGTATGCCGCTGTAGAAGATGTAATACTTAAATCTTTATCTCGCACTCGCACCCCCGAAAATCTCAATCAATATTTATTTCTTGATTATATGTATTTCAAGGGTAAATGTATACCGAAAAAGATGAAAAAGAAGCATTTTTCTGTGGCAATAGCATCTACTCAAAGCATAAGTGATTTCATCAAGAATCCAAGTAGAAAGCTGGTGTGCATCAACGATGTGAAATTACCAGGAAATAAATTTGAGACTATGCGCGATGCTATAATAGAAGCATTCGAAACACGCTTACCTCATAAATCTCGATTTGAGAAATAAAGCAAAAAGTGGAAATTCAACGAATCTCCACTTTTTTGTATTATGCTAATATCTTCTTTAGAAAATCTTGCATCTTATTTCGTTCTATTCCTATCACATCACCCATCCAATTTATTACTAAATCCTTAATTTCAGGAGTTGCTTGGTCGAGTGAGTTCACACAAAAGCATATAATATCGGGGTTGTTTGCAAATTTGTTGAGCAAATTTTTAAGTTCCTCATATTTATACTTTGTAGGTAATATGCAAGCATCTTTACCTTTTTGTAGAGGCAGTATTGCTTTGTCTTGACTGATAGCTAATAGATAATACAATTCAGCCGAACTATATTGTTCCATATTTCTGAATCGGTGCTGAATATTATGTATTAGCACCTCTGGATGTGTTTCAAAATACTCTTGGAACACACTTTTTCTGAATGTGTGAGGAGTGTGAAGCAGGCGGATAATGCGAGGAGCTCCAATCTGTTTTGCCGCATTTAGCATCATTCGCTTAAAAGACAAAAGTGCCTTTCTCCCCACAAGTTTACGAGCAGCAGTTTGTAACCTTATCGACATCTTAGCCACCCAAGCATTTATCCAATATCCGTATATCACCGATTTGCCATCGATATAGAAATCTTCCACTTTTGCCTCCTTTTGAAGGATTACATCGTCGTTGAAAAGGATGAAATGCTCACTCAATTCAGGAATTCTCCATAGCATAGAGGTGATAGTAAGAGAATTGAAAGTAGGCAGATATTGCTCGTATCCTCTGAAAATCACTTTGTGGTCTACGATTTCTATCGGAATAGTGCTGTCGGGAAAGAATGTTTTTGCAAATTCATCGGCATATGGATTTTGTTCATCGGTTACGATATAGATTTTGTTCACCCACGATGCATATTTCAAGATTGATGCAATGCAATAATATATCTCGCCCACTTGGTTGTAGCGAGTTGCACCTGCTATGTCTTTGCGCTTATATCCTTGTTTCTGTGCAAGAAAATTTTCCCTCTTTGCTCGGTGTCGAGGATCTTCTCCATCCACCCAAGTAATTACTACATCTATTTTAGTGCCTTTACCTGTGGCACTTATACTTCTATTCATTTACACACTTTTTGTATTATGCTGTAAAATTACTATTTTTTTCTGACTTCTTCAAATAAAAAACGAAAACGAGAACGCCTCTCCGATTCCCTAAAAAAAGTAAAGCCCAGAACATCGCTGCTCGGGGCTTTTTCCTTTTCAGTAATTATCAACAGTTTTGTTTATTATTAATCTCGATATTATTTCAAGATAGTAGCTGCGTCAAGGTTGTCCTTTTCGATGTCCTTGAAGTAGCGGTAAGTACCAACTTTTAGTTCAGCACAAGCATCTTCGTCGCACACGATGATAGCCTTAGGGTGCAATTGAAGTGCTGTGATTGTCCATTGTTGTGATACTGCACCTTCTACACCTTCACGCAAAGCACGAGCCTTGTTGTAACCGTTTACAAGTAGAAGTACGCTCTTAGCGTTGCAGATAGTTTGAACACCTACTGTAAGCGCAGTCTTTGGCACTTTGTTTACATCGTTATCAAAGAAACGTGAGTTTGCGATGATTGTGTCTTGAGTAAGTGTCTTTTGACGAGTAAGAGATGTCAATGAAGAACCTGGCTCGTTGAATGCGATGTGACCATCAGGACCTACACCACCCATAAACAAGTCGATACCTCCACGAGCAGCAATCTTAGCTTCGTATTCAGCACATTCCTTTTCAAGGTCTTCGGCATTACCATTTAGAATGTTTACATTCTCTGGCTTGATGTCGATGTGGCTGAAGAAATTGTTCCACATAAATGAGTGGTAACTTTCTGGGTGTTCTTCAGGTAGGTTGCAGTACTCATCCATATTGAATGTCACAACGTTAGCAAATGACACTTTGCCTGCCTTGTTTAGTTCAATAAGTTTTTTGTACATACCAAGAGGAGAGCTTCCTGTTGGGCAACCAAGAACGAAAGGCTTCTCTGGAGTTGGATTAGCCTTGTTGATTTCGTTAGCTACATAGTTAGCAGCCCATTCTGCTATGCTTGCAGCATTTGGTTGGATAATTAATCTCATAAGTAGTTAATTTTATTGTTTAATTAAACTTAGGTTACTATAATAGTAATTATATCTGCAAATTTACATAAAAAAATGGGATTTTCAAAGTCCCTTTGCAAAAGCATATTTTTAATGCTTATTTAAGGGGCAGTTCCCGATGTAGATAAGTTCATTTAAGCACCAATTCAACTGGGCAATGGTCGCTACCGAATATCTCGTTGTGGATAGACGCACTTTCCATTTTATTAGCGAGACGATCTGACACCACAAAGTAGTCTATACGCCACCCTGCGTTTTTTGCTCTCGCTTGGAATCTGTAGCTCCACCACGAGTACGCTCCTTCAAGATCAGGAAAGAAGTGACGGAATGAGTCGGTAAATCCTGAGCCGAGAAGTGTAGTGAATTTTTCGCGTTCTTGGTCGGTAAATCCAGCACTCATACGATTGGTCTTCGGATTTTTTAAGTCTATCTCCTTGTGTGCCACATTCAAGTCGCCGCAAATAATCACAGGCTTTTTCTTGTCGAGTTCCATTACATATTGTCTGAAATCATCTTCCCAAGTCATTCGGTAGTCGAGGCGTTTCAATCCATCTTGTGAATTGGGAACGTATGCTGTGATGAGGTAGTAATCTTCCATTTCGAGAGTGATTACTCGTCCCTCGTGATCGTGCTCGTCCACACCTATACCATAAGTCACTGCTATTGGAGTGTGCTTGGTGAAAATAGCTGTGCCCGAGTAACCTTTTTTGTCGGCATAGTTCCAATATGAGGTATAACCTTCAAAATTGAGGTCTAATTGCCCTTCTTGCAATTTAGTCTCTTGAAGACAGAAGAAATCAGCATCAAGTTCGTTGAAAATATCAGCAAATCCTTTGCCCACTACGGCACGAAGTCCGTTTACATTCCACGATATAAATTTCATATTTTGTGTGATGTTTATTCGTTATTGTTCAGTTCGTTAAGTTTCGCTAAGAGTGGCGTGTACCAATCGGAATTTGCATCTACGTGCAATCCTTTTATTCCCACCGATTCGGCAGCCTCAATATTCTTCTTGCTATCGTCCACAAATAATGTTTCTTCGAGTTTGTATCCTCCCATTTCTATAGCCTTTGTGTATATTTCGGCATTCGGTTTGCACACTCCCATTTCATAACTACAGTAGAATGTGCCGAGGAAATCGGTTATAGGTCTGCCTTCAGTGCAAAAGCGACTGCTGCGAGTATATCCCATAATAAATGGATTGGTGTTGCTCAATAGTCCCAAGTGATAATTTTCGCGTAACTTTTCCAAGTTGCAAAGACCTTCCATAGGCACATCTTTTATGAAACCGAGCCAACAATACTCTGCCTCATCATAAGAGATACTATCTTTGCCTGTTACTTCGGCAAGTCGGCGACAAAACTCGTCGGTATCGATTTTGCCTGTCTCAAGATCGAGAAAGAAATCCTTTTGTCCATATTCGCCCATATAAAAGTCGGTGTCAAGTCCTAATGCTTGAAAACGGCGACAGGCTTCAATGGTGTTTTGGCGGAAAATCACTCCACCCATATCTATAAGTATATTTTTTATCATTTTTCGTCTTACTTTTTGTTATACTTACAAAGATAGTGAATTCATCTGATAATACACCCTATTTCTTTTAAAGAATAGCCTCGTTAAGGTATTTTTGCAAATGTGTGAATATTCTTGTGGAATAAATGTTGTAACTTTGCATTTGAAAAAATAATAACGATTATTAACTACTCCTTTCATTCATCAACCTAATATGTGATGAGAATGAAGAGAAACTAAAAGAGAGAATATTATGGCTTACAATTTATTGAAAGGTAAAAGAGGTATTATATTCGGAGCATTGAACGATGCTTCTATCGCGTGGAAGGTGGCAGAACGCTGTCACGAAGAGGGTGCTCAATTGGTATTGACTAATACTCCAGTAGCCTGCCGTATGGGTACTATTGCCGAACTTGCCGAAAAAACTGGTTCTGCAGTGATTGCTGCCGATGCTACAAGTGTAGAAGATCTTGAAATGCTTTTCACCGAAGCTCAAAAAGTGCTTGGTGGCAAAATAGATTTCGTGCTACATAGCTGTGCTATGAGTGCTAATATGCGCAAAAAGCGTACTTATGACGATCTTGATTATAGTCTTTATGATAAGACTCTCGATATCAGTGCGGTAAGTTTTCATAAGATGATTCAAGTGGCTAAGAAGATGGATGCTATTGCTGAATATGGTTCTATCCTTGCTCTTACTTATGTTGCTGCTCAACGCACTTTCTTCGGTTACAACG
Organism: Muribaculaceae bacterium; assembly: GCA_045656705.1. Lineage (GTDB taxonomy): Bacteria > Bacteroidota > Bacteroidia > Bacteroidales > Muribaculaceae > RGIG4576. The sequence goes on from JAZORR010000031.1 coordinate 84,392, forward strand.
ATATGGCCGATGCAAAGTCGCTTCTTGAAAGTATTGCTCGTAGCTTTGGTTATATCTATGGTCGTGAAAAGCATGTACGCATCAACACCATTTCTCAATCTCCTACTATGACCACTGCTGGTGGTGGCATCAAGGGATTTGATGGTTTGTTCGACTTCAGCGATCGTATGTCGCCTCTTGGCAATGCAAGTGCCGATGAATGTGCCGATTACTGCGTAGTAATGTTTAGTGATTTGACTCGTAAGATCACTATGCAAACTTTGTATCACGATGGTGGTTTCTCTAATATGGGTATGTCGCTTCGTGGTATGACTCAATACAATAAGAGTTTCATCGACGAAAACCGCGACGAAAACGGTAATATTATCTACGGATAATCATATACCCTAATATATAAAAACATTAGTGGCTCGATTGATGCAAATTTGCTCAGTTGAGCCATTATTATCTATAAATGTGGTGATATATGAAGTATTTTGAGTAATTTTGCACTCAAATTTACTTTATTTTGAATGTTGTATTATGGAATGGATTAATTCTATACTTGTGGAGCATAGTGCACTTCAGGCTGTGATAGTGCTTTCTATTATATGTGCATTAGGATTGTCGCTTGGCAAAATCAAACTATGGGGCGTATCGCTCGGTGTTACATTTGTGTTTTTTATTGGTATCTTGGCTGGGCATCTCGGATTATCTATTGATGAAAATATGCTCAATTATGCCGAAAATTTCGGATTGATACTCTTTGTATATGCACTTGGATTGCAAGTGGGACCGGGTTTCTTTAGCTCATTTCGTAAGGGTGGTATTACGCTCAATATGCTTGCACTCGGTGTGATTCTGCTTGGTGTAGTGGCCACTGTGGTGGCAAGTTGGGCCACTGGCATCAGTTTGCCCGATTTGGTGGGAGTGATGTGTGGTGCAGTTACCAATACTCCTGCTCTCGGTGCAGCTCAGCAAACTTTGAAGCAGTTGGGTATGGATAGTAGTTCGCTTGCTCTTGGTTGTGCTGTGGCTTATCCTCTCGGTGTAGTAGGGGTGATATTGGCTCTTGCTCTTGTGCGTAAATTGTTCTATCGTGGCGACGAAAATATTCTTCCTCAAGAAGAACAAGATGGGGCTTTTATTACTGCTTTCAAGGTGCAAAATCCAGCTATTTTTGGCAAGAAACTCAAGGATATTCCTGTGCTTAAGGGACATCATTATATTATTTCGCGTTTGTGGCGTGGCGACGATGAGGCAAGTATTCCTAATTCCGATACCGAATTGCAATGTGGCGACCGCATTCTTGTGGTTACTAACGAACGCGATGTGCCTGCTCTTACTGTGCTTTTTGGTGAGCAAGAAAGCACAGATTGGAATAAGCGTGATATCGATTGGAATAAAGTGGATAGCCAACTCGTGTCGCAACGCATTCTTATCACAAAACCCGAATTGAATGGTAAGAAACTTGGTTCACTACATCTGCGTAACGAATACGGTGTCAATACTACTCGTGTGTATCGTGGTGGATTGCAATTTCTTGCTCGACCACAACTTCGTTTGCAACTTGGCGACCGCCTCACTGTGGTGGGTGATGCTGAAGGGGTGCGTAAAGTGCGTGAGATGATGGGTAATGCTGTGAAGAGTCTTGGCGAACCAAACCTTGTGTCGGTGTTTATTGGTCTCACATTGGGCTTGATTCTCGGTGCTATTCCTATTGCTATTCCGGGTGTAAGTGCACCTGTGAAACTTGGCTTGGCTGGTGGTCCTATTATCGTGGGTATTCTTATTGGTACGTTCGGACCTCGTTTCCATATGGTTACTTATGTGACTCGTAGTGCTAATCTTATGATGCGTGCTCTCGGTTTGTCGCTCTATCTTGCCTGTTTGGGTATAGATGCTGGGGCTGAGTTTGTGAATACTGTGATGCGTCCCGAAGGTGCTATGTGGGTGGGGCTTGGTTTTCTTATCACCATTGTGCCTGTGCTTATAATGGCATTTGTGGCTAATAAGATGATGAAGATGGATTTTGCTACCGTAGGTGGTATGCTTTGTGGTAGTATGGCCAATCCTATGGCCCTTAATTATGCCAATGATATTGTGAAGGGTGATGCATCGTCGGTGGCATATACCACAGTGTATCCTATGAGTATGTTTGCTCGTGTGATTATAGTGCAAATCTTGCTCGTAGCTCTTTGTGGTTAGAAGTTTCCTTAATATTATGAAAGTGAAATTTGTTCTCGTTGTTTTGCTATTGATAGCATCATTGTCGTCTTGGGCTGAAACCTCGACGCAATCCGATGTTTGCGATCGCTTTGGTGCTGTGGTGAAGCGTAATGGTGTGGGCAAGACTATATATCTTATTTTTTCTGCCGATTCTCTTTTTGAAGGCACTGAACTGGTGCTTAACACATTGAGAAAGCATAATGTGAAAGGTTCTTTTTTTCTCACCGGAAATTGTTTGCGTATGACCGAGCACCACGATGCTATTCGTGATATGCTATCTTCTGGGCATTATGTGGGTGCTCATTCCGATGCTCATATCCTTTATGCCGATTGGGATAAAGAACGCACCAATCTTGTAAGTGACGATAGCTTGCAGATTGATTTACATCGCAATTATGAAGAATTGGCACGCTTTGGAGTAGCAAAGAAAGATGCACTGTATTTTCTTACTCCTTACGAATGGTACAATCGTCAAAATACCGATGCAATCAGACAAATGGGGCTAATTCCGATAAATTTTTCTACGGGACTACTCACTTCCGACGATTACACCACTCCCGATATGGGTGTGAGATATCGCTCGTCGCAGCAATTGATAGATTTGATTTATGAATATGAAGCCCAAAATACGCTCAACGGATGCATTATGCTTGTGCATGTGGGTACATCTCCTAAACGAACCGATAAACTATATAATAGATTAGGCGAAATTATTGTTTCTTTGAAAAAAATGGGTTATCGCTTCGACCGTTTTAGATAGACCTTCACCACACATTCACTCTCTTATTTGTCTTAGTAGTCTTAAAATTTCTTTTGCTCATTTTTTTGTTGCAATAAAATGGTGTATATATTAAAAAAATAGGTATCTTTGTAGCATAAACAATAATTTTAAATCTAAAAACTAAGAAATTATGGCATTCCCTATTATCACAGCTCAAGAAGCTGCTGAATATGTGAAACATGGTGATAATTTAGGTATATCTGGCTTTACTGCTGCTGGTACACCTAAGGTGGTTCCTGCTGCTATTGCCGAAAAGGCTGAGCGTGAACATGCTGCTGGCAGAGAGTTCAAGGTTAATTTGTTCACAGGTGCGTCTACCAACGATGCTACCGATGGTGCTCTTGCTCGTGCTAATGCTATTGACAAGCGTACTCCTTACCAAGGTAGTGGCGATTTGCGTGCAGGTGCTAATAAACAACAACTTAACTATTTCGACCTTCACCTTAGTGAATTAGCTCAAAAAATACGTCAAGGTACTTATGGTAAGATTGATGTGGCTATTATTGAAGCTCAATCAGTAAACGACGAAGGCGAAATCGTTCTTGGTACAGGTGTGGGTAATATCCCAACTCTTGCAGCTCTCGCTGAAAAGGTTATTGTGGAAGTGAACGACCAAATTCCAGCCGAAATTCGTGGTTTACACGATGTATATATTCCTCTTGATCCTCCTTGCCGTCGCGAAATTCCTATCTACACAGCAAGCGATCGCATTGGTTCGCCTGTGTTAAAGGTAGATCCTAAGAAAATCGTGGGCGTGGTGAATACAAGTGCATCTATTGGTGGTGGTGCGTTCTCTCCAGTTGATGAAAAGACAATGCGCATCGGTAATTTCGTTTGTGATTTCCTTCTTGGCGAAATGAAGGCTGGTCGCATTCCTAAGACTTTCCTTCCTCTTCAATCGGGTGTGGGTAACATTGCTAATGCAGTGCTTGCAAGTCTTGAGGCTAATCCTGAAGTGCCTGTATTTGAAATGTACACCGAGGTAGTGCAAGATGCAGTAGTTAACTTGTTGTTGAGCGGTAAGTGTAAGTTTGCAAGCTCAAGTTCAATGACTTTCTCTAACGAAGCTAACAAACTTTTCTTCGATAATATCGATAAACTTGGTGATAAGTTGCTTCTTCGTCCATGTGAAATCTCTAACCACCCTGAAGTTGTGCGCCGTCTTGGTGTTATCTCAATGAACACAGCTATTGAAGCCGATATTTTCGGTAATGTTAACTCTACTCATGTGGCTGGTACTAAGATGATGAATGGTATTGGTGGTTCGGGCGACTTTACTCGCAATGCTTATATCTCTATCTTTAGTTGTCCATCAGAATCTAAGGAAGGTGCTATTAGTAATATTGTACCTATGGTGAGTCACCTCGATCACAGCGAACACTCTGTGGATATCGTAATCACCGACCAAGGTATTGCCGACCTTCGTGGAAAATCTCCTATCCAACGTGCTAAGGAAGTGATTGAAAACTGTGCGCATCCAGATTATCGTCCATTGCTTCGTGAATATTTGGCAATGGCGAAGGGTGGTCACACACCTCACACTCTTCAGTCGGCATTTGCTTTCCATACTGCTCTTTCTACAGAAGGCACTATGAAAGCTGCTAAGTTTTAATTGAAAGAAATTCCCATTTAATATAAGAGTCAATCTTTTTCTTTGAAAGGTTGGCTCTTTTTTAAATTATTTTGCAACCAATTCACATCTTTAGTGCGTCTAAGACATAAAATAACCATTATAAGATATGAGAAAATTTTTATTTTTGTCAGGAATAGCGTTTAGTTTGATGTGCTTTTCTTGTTCGTGTGATTTGATTTGTGCAGTGGCTGAAAGTTATGAGGAGGAGAATTATCCACTTTCTTCTACTAAGTTATATGTGAGTGATTTTTCTTCAGTACAAAATAGTACTGTGATTGATGTTAATTATACTCAAGGAGAGAAGGATAGTGTCGAACTTATTTGTCCGCAGACTTGTGAAAAGTCAATTATAATTAAGGTAGACAATGGTTGTTTGAAAATTTCTTATGATCCTGAGTTGAGCAATGAATCCCAAAATAAACTGTCAAAGATGCTAAAACAAAGTAAAATGTTTATTTCATCCCCAACAATCACTTCTGTAATCATAAATGGTAGTAGTGCGTTTGGTGCAACGTGCGATTTGAATGTGGATAAGTTTGATGCTGTTTTAAATGGTAGTGGTGATATTATGCTTCAAGGTATGCAGTGCAAAGGTGATGTGAACTTGAACGTGAATGGAAGTGGTTATATTGTGCTTGCTCGCGAGTTGAAAACGAAGTCTGCTATAATAGGTGTGAATGGTTCTGGAGATGTACAATGTGAAATGGTTACTGCCTACGATGTGTTGGCTACTGTTGACGGTTCTGGAGATGTCGTGCTTGATGGTGTTACATCGGTAAACTGTAAATTAGGCGTGAATGGTTCCGGTGACTTGAATGTGAAAAAGATTAAAGCAGAAGGTGTAGATGTAAATTTGACAGGAAGTGGAGATGTTATGATGAACGGTGTGTGTGATATAGCTAATTTTACGCTTATTGGTTCGGGTGATATTTCGGCAACAGGTCTTGTGGTGCAAGATGTGAATGCTACAGTTACAAGTTCTGGAGATGTGCGATGTATGGTTAGTGGTACGCTTGTGGCTAATGTCGCAGGTTCTGGTACGATAGGTTATAAAGGCAGTCCAGCTATTTCTGGTAGATTTAAAGAGGGTAGTGTGTATAAAATAAAGTAATTCATAGGAATTTATATAAATCCCATTAATCCTTTTTCGTTTTTATTAGTCTTATCTATGTAAAATAGAAAAAAGATGTTGAAACGACTATACATATTATATATAGCAGTATTCATTGGTGTAATTTCGCTAAATGCTCAGAATTTCATTCATGAAAGCCTCAATTATCAGATAATATATCATTGGGGACTTGTGTGGAAGCATGCAGCTAATGCTCGTATCGAAATTAAAGATAATCAAAAAGGGCAATATGATGCACGCCTATATGCACGCACTCTTTCGTGGGTTGATAAAGTATATAAGGTAAGGGATACGCTTTACTCTACAATAGATAAAAAGCACTTTGTACCTATTAAATATGTAAAAGCTACTCACGAAAAAGGTCATGTGGGGTGGGATATAGTTACTTTTTCTCAAAAAGATGGTGGCACTTTCGGTGCTTGCTTAAGAAAACGTCCCGGCAAACAAGATTTTTCTATCAATTTGCACACCGAGGGCAACGCCTACGATATGCTTAGTGTATTTTATATGTTACGCACCATCGATATGCAGGTGTTGAAGAATAAAGGCGCCACGAATACCACTGTCTTTTCTGGTAAACGAAAGGAACGTCTTGATATAAAATATGTAGGGGAGGAACGTATAAAATTGCGTGATGAGAGTTGGCATAATGCTTTTCATATCAAATTTTGCTTCACCGAAGAAGGTAAAAGTAAGTCAAGCGACGATATTGATACATGGATTTCTGCCGACAAGGCCAAAGTTCCTCTTATGTTGAGGGGCTGTCTACCTATAGGTGAAGTGCGTGTATATTATTCAGGAAAGTGACAGGCCTCAAAAAAACCTAAAACGGCAAAATATGTTATAAAACATAGTTCTAAAAATATTTAACATCTCTTAACAAATATATAAATCACTGATTGATAGGTATTTGTTAAAAATCTTCAAAAAATCTTGAAAAAATAATTATAGAAAAATTTGTCAGTTTGAAAAAAGTGCGTAACTTTGCACTCGCTTTCGGAAACAA
>JAZORR010000032.1:0-62563 GCA_045656705.1 Muribaculaceae bacterium
TCCCTCTACATAATCGGTTATTACCTGTGATTTGTTCCGTCTATGACCGCCTTTAAATTGACGTCTGCAATCCTTACATTTGTACATTTGTTTTCGGCTTCTCAAGCCGTTTCTAACGACGTTGTGCGAGCCACAAAAAAAGCATTTTTTTACCATATCAATGAAAATCTACACAAAGATATGAATTTCAATTAATTACAGCGTTTTTATCCTACTTTTTGTCCACCTTGCCTAATTTTGCACTCAAACATAACTCTAAAAATTTACATTACTTATGAAAAAAATTCTACTCGGTTTGATTTCACTTGTTGCAACAACATTTACTGCTAATGCTGTTTACATCAACGCAAAAAAACGGATTAAGATATCAAACCATCAACGATGACACAGCAGTACAACTTGTAAAACCTAAATCTGGCAACACCTATGTTGGCGATTATGTGGTTCCTACTTCAATCACAAGCTCAAAATACGGCGAACTACCTGTAGTTGCTGTAGCCGACAATGCTTTCGCTATGTGCGATATGTTGACATCGGTGATTCTTCCACAAAGTGTTACATCTATCGGTAACTATGCATTCGACACTTGCGAAAAACTTACCAAAGTGGAAATGCTAGGTGTGAAAACTATAGGACACTGGTCGTTCCGTTATTGTACTTCGCTCGAAAATCTTGTTTTCCCTGAAGGACTCTTGAGCATCGGTAACTATAGTTTCGACCACAACCTTAAGATGACTGTAGTAGACCTTCCTTCTTCTGTAACCAACTTGGGTGGATATGTATTCGAAGGTAACCCACAAATCACCACAGTTATCTGTCGTGCTATAGTACCTCCTGCAATCAAAAAAGGTTATATCGATGGCGAAGAAATCTACACTATCTTCGAAGATACAGATTATGGTGACATCGAACTTATCGTTCCTGATGAATCTATCGATGCTTATCGTACCACTCTCGGATGGCACTATTTCACTAAAATCACTCCTCTCACAGTAACTGGTATTGAGGATATCGTAGTGGCTGAAGAAGTAGAAAGCAACGCTGTATACTACAACCTTCTTGGACGTGTAGTAACAAACCCACAAAAGGGCAACGTTCACATCAAAAAGACTGCTACCAAGACAGCGAAAATCATCTATTAATACAATCAATCACATAAACATATATAAACTAAAAAGGTTTCCATCACGGAAACCTTTTTTCTTGTTACCCACTCCTCAACACCTACTTTTTTTAATACAAAAATCTAAGAATGGTGTGTAACGAGTAGAAAGAGTAAACAAAAGAAGTCGCTTAAGGATTGCTCCTCAAGCGACTTCACCACTTACTAAACTTTATTATGAAAACTGAGATGTATTACTTCACTTCCCAAGTTTCGCCTGCGAGAAGCATATCACGCAAGCAAGTGTAACCCTTCTTACCTTGCACTTCAGCCACTTGTTTTTCCACTTCTTGGTCATAAACAGGAGCTTCCACATCGCGAATCACACCCACTGCAAGAGGAAGGTCGTGACCGTCCATCATAGCCAATTGTTGGTGCAAGAAGTTGCTTTGGCAATGAGCATCATGTACAAGCACATCATCGATAGTGTAACCATCCTTACCGATTTCTACAGCCTTCAATGCGAAACCATCTTGCACAAGACCTTTATTCATATCCTTACCGAAAATCATCTTTTCGCCATGTACAAGGTGAATAGTGCGGTCGGCACGATATTCCTTATCTGTTACGAAATTATGAATTCCGTGATTGAAAATCACACAGTTTTGAAGCATTTCCACCACTGAGCAACCTTTGTGCTTAGCAGCAGCCACCATCACCTCTTGCGATGTCTTCAATTCCACGTCGATACTACGAGCGAAGAATGTACCACGAGCACCAAACACAAGTTCTGCTGGGATGAATGGATCTTCTGTAGTTCCATAAGGAGCCGACTTACACACGAAACCACGATCACTTGTAGGAGAATATTGTCCCTTGGTCAAACCGTAGATTTTATTGTTAAGTAGAAGCACATTTAGGTCCACATTTCTACGCACTTCGTGAATAAAGTGGTTACCACCGATAGCCAAGCCGTCGCCATCACCACACACTTGCCACACTGTCATCTTTGGGTTTGCAGTCTTGAAACCTGTAGCGATAGCACCACCACGACCGTGGATTGTGTGGAAACCATAAGTATTCATATAATATGGCAAACGAGAGCTACAACCGATACCAGAAATAACTGCAGTCATGTGAGGAGCTACGCCCACTTCTGCCATTGCCTTGTGAAGCACTGCAAGCACTGCGTGGTCGCCACAACCCGGACACCAGCGTACATATTGGTCGCTCTTATAATCAGCGTTGGTATATTTCTTATTTTCTTCCATAACGATTAACCCTCCATAACTTTAGTTAGACCATCTACGATTTCTTGTACCAAGAATGGTTGACCTTGTACCTTATTGATACGCTTAATGTTCACCATTGGGAACTTAGCTTGCAAGAAGTCGGCAAACTGACCGTTGTTCAATTCGGCAACTACCACATTCTTATATTTCTTGATAATTTCTTCAGTATTAACAGGAAGTGGATTGATGTAGCGGAAGTGTGCAAATGCCACTGGCTTGCCGGCTGCATTCAATTCTTCTACGGCTGTGTAAAGGTGACCATAAGTACCACCCCAACCTATTAGCAATGTATCGGCATCAACATCACCTTGCACTTGTTGAGTAGGGATATTGCCAGCAATCTTGTTCACCTTTTCTTGGCGAGTAGCCACCATCTTTTCGTGGTTTAGTGGATCGGTAGAGATTGCACTTGTATTGTAGTCCTTTTCAAGACCGCCAAGACGATGCATAAAGCCTTCGGTACCTGGCACTGCCCAATAGCGTACAAGTGTTTCCTCATTGCGCATATAAGGCTTCCATCCTTGTTCGAGCATTTCTGGTTTCACAAAGTTTGGCTTGATAGCAGGATATTCGTCTGCTTCTGGAATACGCCATGCCGAAGAACCATTAGCGATGAAACCGTCGGTAAGAAGGATTACAGGAGTCATATGTTCCACTGCGATACGAGCAGCTTCAAATGCCATCTCGAAGCAATCGGTTGGAGACGCTGCTGCCACCACTGCAAGTGGAGATTCACCGTTGCGACCATATAGACATTGCATCAAGTCGGTTTGTTCTGTCTTTGTAGGAAGACCTGTTGATGGACCACCGCGTTGCACGTCGATAATCACAAGAGGAAGTTCTGCCATCACTGCAAGACCCATAGCCTCACCCTTTAGAGCGATACCAGGACCTGATGTACTTGTTGCGGCAAGGTTACCAGCAAAAGATGCACCGATAGCCGAGCAGATACCCGCAATTTCGTCTTCCATTTGGCAAGCCTTCACACCAAGGTCTTTACGCTTTGCAAGTTCGTGAAGCACATCAGTAGCAGGAGTGATAGGATAACTACCAAGGAATAGAGGCAAGTTAGCCTTTTCTGCTGCCATGATAAGGCCCCATGCTGTAGCTGTATTACCATTCACATCGGTGTAAACACCAGGACGAATATCGTCTGTTTCGATGCGATAAGTAGACACTGAAGCGTGGATATTGTTACCATAATCGTAACCTGCACGTATCACCTTAGCATTAGCTTCGGCCACTGCAGGCTTCTTAGCAAATTTATTTTCGATGAATTTGATAGCGTTTTCAAGTGGACGGTCAAACAACCAGCACACCAAACCAAGCGCAAACATATTCTTACACTTAGTCACCGACTTCAAGTCCATACCACTATCGGCAAGGGCATCTTTCACCATAGAGGTCATTGGCACTTCCACCACTTGAGCCTTCAATCCGATTTCGGTATATGGATCTTCTGTCTTGAATAGAGCCTTGTCGAGGTCGGCTTTCTTGAAGCAATCGATGTCTACAATTGCCACACCACCTTCTTTTAAGAACTTAGCATTTTGCTTTAGAGCAGCAGGGTTCATCGACACAAGCACATCTGCTTTATCACCAGGAGTGTGAACTCCCTTACCTATGCTCACTTGGAATCCCGATACGCCACTTAGTGTGCCTTGAGGTGCACGCACTTCGGCTGGATAGTCAGGGAAAGTAGAGATTTGGTTACCGATACCGGCCGACACATTCGAGAAAATATTTCCCGCCAATTGCATACCGTCGCCAGAGTCACCAGAGAAACGCACTACCACCTTCTCCAACATTTTTACATTGGTCTTTTCTAACATAATGTAATAGTTAATAATGTAGTTATATTGTTTTTTGTTTTTTAGGCTTATAAAGTCTTGACAAAGTTAATGGATATTGTTTTGAAAAAGAAATTTTTTCAAAGAAAAAACATTCTGTTTCTTAAAAAATTATGAGATACACAGAGGTGTATATCATAATATATATTCCTACTTTTTGCACTTACATAGCACCCCTTTACGACAATCCTTCAATTTCGCCGTTTACGATATCTATGTATAGGGCTTGTGGTTTGGCTGGAAGGCCTGGCATACGCATGATTTCACCCGAAATCACTACCAGCATTTCAGCTCCTGCATTTATCACAATATCCTGCACATGGAAGTCAAATCCCGATGGTGCATTGATGAGTTTGGCATTGGTAGAGAACGAATATTGTGTCTTAGCTATGCATATAGGGAAATGCGAGAAACCCAATTCCTCTATCATCGCCAATTTCTTCTTTGCAGTAGGACTGAATGTGATAAGGTTTGCACCATAGAGGTTTTGAGTCACCTTTGTGATTTTTGTCTTCACATCGTCTTCGTCGGCATAGGTGAAAGTCATCTCTTTCGATGGATTTTCATCAATTGTCTTCACCACAAGGTTTGCCAATTCCACAGCACCTGCACCTCCTTCCACGAAGGCATTGTTCACCGCAAAACCGATGCCTTGAGCGGCACAATGTTCGCGCACAAAATTGATTTCTTCTTCTGTGTCATCACCATAACGGTTGAATGCCACCACCACTGTTTGTCCAAACGATGCCAAGTTCTTTAAGTGCTTATCCATATTAGCCACACCCACCTTCAATGCCTCGAGATTTGGTTCACTGATAAGGTCTTGTGGCACACCGCCATGCATTTTCAACGCACGAGCTGTCACCACCAATACTGTAAGTTTTGGATTCAAACCTGCCTTACGACACTTGATATTGTAGAATTTTTCTGCTCCAAGGTCGGCACCAAATCCAGCTTCGGTGATAGTGTAATCGCTGAATGTCATTGCCAATTTAGTAGATAAGATTGAGTTGCAACCGTGTGCAATATTGGCAAACGGACCTCCATGCACAAAGGCTGGAGTATTTTCGGTGGTTTGCACCAAGTTTGGAGATAGTGCATCTTTTAGTAGCGTGATGATAGCACCTGCCACTCCAAGGTCTTTCACTGTGAATGGTTTATTGTCGAATGTGTAACCGAGCAAAATATTTTCGATGCGACGGCGCAAGTCTTCTTCATCTTTCGCCAAACATAGAATAGCCATAATTTCAGAAGCTGGAGTGATATCGAAGCCTGATTCTTGAGTCACACCGTTGGTCTTTGGTCCGAGACCGGTAACTATGTAACGCAAAGAGCGGTCGTTAATATCAAGCACACGACGCCATAGGATTTCCTTCAAGCCGAAACCGTTATCTCTATGTTGGTAGATATAATTATCGAGCAATGCCGATATCATATTATTGGCAGTGGTGATAGCATGGAAATCGCCTGTGAAGTGAAGATTGATTTTCTCCATAGGTAGCACTTGAGCATATCCTCCACCAGCTGCTCCACCCTTCATGCCGAAGCAAGGACCAAGCGATGGTTCACGCAATGCCACGATAGCATTCTTGCCTATCTTATTCATGCCCAATGCCAAACCCACCGACACGGTGGTCTTGCCGATACCTGCCTTAGTAGGAGTGATTGCAGTCACCAGGATAAGGTTATTCTTTTTCACCTTTTCTTCGTCGATAAGGTCAATGTCTACCTTTGCTATGTGACGACCATAGTGAGTTACCTTATCTTCAGGCATATTCACCGACTTTGCGAGTTCTTTAATCTTTCTCAGCTCTATACTGCGAGCTATTTCTATATCCGATTTCATTTATATATGTATTTTTATTTCTTTTCGTTAATTTTTTCAAGAGGATTCCACTATTTTCACAGTCTACTATCTCACCCTTGACCTTGCGACTTTGGAGTCACAGGAGCATCGGCTGGATTGTGAGCCTCGGTTTTGAATGTGCGACAATACACCTTGCCACTATCCGTAACCACCCACATCACATTAGCCACCATCTTCATGCGAGTGATAGTGCCTTCGGGCGATGGAAGGATAGCACGCACACGGCCATTTTGGTCGGCAATCTGTATGCCACTCTCGGTAGCAATGTAAAGGTTGCCAAGAGTATCGAAAAACGGACTATGACCTTCCACTTGAACACTGTTTGGGGTATTATGAAGCCAATAAAACTGCTCTCCATTACTCAATGTGCCATCTTCATTGATAGTGTAAGCCACAAGCCAATTCGAATGCTTCTCAGTTTGCACCAATAGCGTAGAATTAGGATACACTGCTATCTCACTGCCACCATTTGGCAATGTATTCAGTTTCACAGGCTTTTCTGCACCACGTTTCAGCCATATCTCACCATCAGCAGTCACACCATACACATTGCCATTGTGTAGCGATATGGTATTTGACATTTTTAGTTTCTTTCCAAATGTAACCTTTGCATCATCTTGAGCAAATACTGCTTCTCTATCTGCCACAGTTACTTCTTCCCATCCGATACTGTCCACAAGCACAGTAGTGAGCATATTATTCAAACTCTTACCGGCCTTTGGTGCATTTGGCCATCCACGCCACAGCCAGCGCATAGCATCTGGGAAAAGTTTCGCACCATGGTAAATATTGTGCTTACTGCGATCCCAGCGATGTGTATACTCATACCCAGCAAAGTTTAGAGCAGTCTCTGTGAGTTTGTTATATTCAAACCAGTCGCCAAACAACGGATTCCAAGCATCAAACTCCCCATCGTGCATATAGATGCGAAGGGGCTTTGGCTCGGTCTTGCGTATAAGTGCTGGAATGGTGTGACCACCACGCATCGACACAAATGTACCCACTGTGCAATACACACGACTGAAAAGGTCGGGACACGACCACGCTGCTACAAACGAACATATACCTCCACTACTTGCACCCGTAATAGCACGATCGGCAGCACGGTTAGATATGTTTAGCTTTCGTCCATCATCGAGAGTAATATCCTCCACCATAGGAAGCACTTCGGTTTCTATAAAACGAGCAAATGTACCATCTATGCGGTCAAACTCATTACTGCGATTATAGCGCAGCACATTACCATCTTTATCATATATTACACCAGGATTCACAAACACACCTATGGTCACAGGCATCTCCCCGGTGGCAATAAGATTATCCATCACAGTAGTCATTCCATAGTACACAGCACCATCAAGGCACACAAGCAAGCAAGCTGGTGTGGTTCCGTCATATTTCTTTGGCACATAGATTTTTATGGTACGAGTAGTTCCTGGATATATAGCCGACGTGTCAAACACTCGCTCTATCACCACACCCTGTTGATCGGCAGGCAAAGCCACACGAGCAGGATCGTCGGGATACGACGCATTTTGCGCCTGCTGAGCATTCGCCACTACCGCCACATTTAGCATCATCATAGCCACAAATAGGCTTCTCAATAATAGGTCTACAACTTTCATATATAATTAAGGTATATATTATCTGCCAAAGTTAATGATTTTTCTCCAATATCCCACTCTATCCCTTCCATAATTTACTGAGTCTTTGCAGAAAGAGATATCATATTAACAAATTTAACATCCCCGATTTTAACATTTCCAACACCTATAGGGGTATAATTTCAGGGGTAATAATGCTCTTTTCACCTCCCGAAAATGCGTGTTTTTCTTCATTTATTACTGATTTTTTTCCGCAAACAAGAGTTGAAAACACTTCGAATTGTCTTAAAAAATGTAAATTAAGCACCAAAAACTGCACATTACAATACTAATTGTGCAGTTTTAAGCAAATTCTCTATGCATTTACTTTTAAATATGAATAATAATTGTTTACTTTGCACCGCAAATTTAAAAATCAATTTATTACTAATTAAAAATTTATTATTATGTCAGAAATTGCAGAAAGAGTAACAGCGATAATCGTTGACAAACTTGGTGTTAACGAAACAGAAGTAAAGCCAGAAGCTACATTTGCTCAAGATCTTGGTGCTGATTCACTTGATACAGTAGAATTGATCATGGAATTCGAAAAGGAATTCGGTCTTCAAATTCCAGACGATCAAGCTGAAAAGATTCAAACTGTAGGTGACGCTATCGCTTATATCGAAGCTAACAAGTAATTTGTTTGATATTTCTTTTATTTCCTATATATAAAGTATGGAATTAAAAAGAGTCGTAGTAACAGGTCTTGGTGCCATTACTCCACTTGGTAACGATGTTGCCTCTACTTGGGCAGCGGCTGTGAATGGTGAGAGTGGAGCAGGACCAATTACTCATTTTGACGCTTCCAAGTTCAAGACTCAATTTGCTTGCGAGGTGAAGAATTTCAACGCAGCCGAACACTTCGACCGCAAAAAGATTCGCACTCTCGATCTTTATGCTCAATATGCTATTGTAGCAGCGAGACAAGCTATAGCTGAATCGGGCATTGAAGCTGAAGGTGTCGACCACAATCGCGTGGGCGTTATATTCGCCGCTGGTATCGGTGGTCTGCACACATTTGAAGAAGAAGCAGGATACTACGCAATCAATGGTGCTGAAATGGGACCTAAATACAACCCATTCTTCATCCCTAAGATGATTGCTGATATCGCTGCTGGACACATATCAATGGAATACGGATTCCGTGGCCCTAACTTTGGTATCGTGTCGGCTTGTGCATCTTCTACAAATGCTATTATCGATGCTTTCAACTACATTCGTCTTGGAATGGCTGACGCCATTGTGACTGGTGGTGCTGAAGCAGCAATCTATCCTGCTGGTGTAGGTGGATTTAACTCAATGCACGCATTGTCGACTCGCAATGATAGTCCAGCTACTGCCTCTCGTCCATTCAGTGCATCTCGCGATGGATTTGTAATGGGAGAAGGCTCTGCCTGCTTGATTCTTGAAGAACTTGAGCACGCAAAAGCTCGTGGAGCTAAAATCTATGCTGAAGTTGTGGGCGGAGGTATGAGTGCCGATGCTTATCACCTTACAGCTACTCACCCAGAAGGATTAGGCGCAAAACTTGTGATGACTAATGCTTTGAACGATGCGGGTTTGAAACCTGAAGACGTTGACTATATCAATGTTCACGGTACTTCTACTCCTGTAGGCGATATTTCAGAGTCTAAGGCTATCAAAGAAGTTTTCGGTGAACATGCCTATAAGTTGAACATCAGTTCTACTAAGTCTATGACTGGTCACTTGCTTGGTGCTGCGGGTGCTTTGGAAGCATTGTTATGCGTGAAGGTAATAGAAGATGGCATCGTGCCTCCTACTATCAACCACGAAGATGGCGACAATGATCCGGAAATTGATTACAATTTGAACTATACTTTCGGTAAAGCTCAAAAACGCGACATCAAGGTGGCTCTATCAAATACTTTCGGTTTTGGTGGTCACAACGCGAGCGTAATCATGAAAAAATATGACAAATAAGTGAGTCGATAACAGACTTTTCACTTTTTTCATACATTCTAAGGAGATGTTATCCTTTTTAAGGAACATCTCCTTTATTTTTTTATGTAATTTTGTAGCGAATTTCGTGATAAGTTACTAAATTTGTAACTTAACGCAATACAATGCTAAAATTTGGCATGACCTAAAATAAATAAGAATAGTTATGGAATATAAGATGTCTCTTGAAGAAGAAAAACAGATGATTGACGCCGCTTTCAAAAATCTGCTTGATGGCTATCTTGCAAGCAACCACCGCAAGAAAGTTGAGATTATTGAAAAGGCTTACAGATTCGCTTGCGACGCGCATAAGGGAATACGACGTCGTTCGGGCGAACCCTACATTTTACACCCTATTGCAGTGGCCACTATCGTCAGCCAAGAGATAGGACTTGGTAGCACTTCTATCTGTGCTGCTCTTCTACACGATGTGGTAGAAGATACCGACTACACTGTAGAAGACTTGGAAGCTCAATTCGGCAAAAAAATCGCAAACATAGTAGAAGGTCTCACCAAGATTTCAGGTGGTATCTTCGGTGATAAGGCTTCAGTGCAAGCCGAAAACTTCCGCAAGCTATTGCTCACTATGAGCAACGACATTCGCGTGGTACTTATCAAGATGGCCGACCGCCTTCACAATATGCGCACGCTCGGCTCTATGCTACCAAGCAAGCAATACAAGATCGCAGGCGAAACACTCTACATCTACGCACCGCTTGCACATCGTTTAGGTCTTTTTGCCATTAAAACAGAACTCGAAGACTTGAGTTTCAAATACGAACATCCTGAGACTTACAACAATATCAAACACCAAATCGCCGACACCGAAGAGGCTCGCAACAACATTTTCAACGAATTTGCCAAACCTGTGCGTGCCAAACTCGACGCTATGGGGTTGAAATACGAAATGAAAGCGCGTGTGAAATCGGTTTACTCGATTTGGAACAAAATGGAAGCCAAACGCGTACCTTTCGAGGAAATTTACGACCTTTATGCTGCTCGTATCGTCTTCAAGTGCGACAACGAGTGTGACGAAAAGCGTTTGTGCTGGAATATCTATTCCGAAATTACCGACCTATACAGCCTTCACCCCGATCGCACTCGCGACTGGATAAGCGTGCCTAAGGCTAATGGCTATCGTGCCCTCCACCTCACAGTGATGGGACCAGATGGCAATTGGGTAGAAATTCAAATTCGCAGTGAGCGCATGGACGAAATGGCCGAAAAAGGTTTTGCTGCTCACTGGAAATATAAAATAGGTGAAGGCGAAGAAGAAACAGAACTTCGCACATGGCTTATGACCATCGAAGAAATCTTGAGCAATCCAGAACCGAATGCTCTCGACTTCCTCGACACCATCAAGCTCAACCTTTTCGCTTCTGAAATTGTAGTATTCACACCTAAGGGCGAACTCATCACTATGCCTAAAGATGCCACTGTGCTCGATATGGCATTCAACCTTCACTCAGAATTGGGCATGCACTGCATCGCAGGTAAGGTAAATCACAAATTGGTATCGCTATCACACAAGCTGCAGAGTGGCGACCAAGTGGAAATCCTCACTTCGCGTTCGCAAACAGCCAAAGAGGAATGGGAAAAGTTTGTCATTACAGCCACAGGTAAGTCACGACTACGCCAAGCTCTGCGCAAACAACGCCGCGTGGTTTCTGAAAAGGGACACGAAATTTTGCAAGAATTCCTTCAAGCCAATAATCATGAGATGACCAACGATGTGCTCACTCGTCTCATCACTAAAACAGGCGTGCAGAACAAGGAAGAACTCCTCAGTAAACTTGGTTCGGGCGAGGTGCTACTCAACGAGCAAATGCTCAAAGATGTAAAAAACACTTCGGCAGGCAATCTGCTTTCTAAACTTTTCAGTTTCGGTAACGCAAAAAAGCCTAAAGAAGAAACTAACAAGGTAGTAACCAAGAAAATCGAACGCGTAAACGGCAAAATCGATATCAGTAAGGTATATGTATTATCATCAGAAAACGGTGTGAGCAATTACAAACTCGCCACCTGTTGCGAACCAATCCCTGGCGACGACGTCGTGGGATATGTCAACGACAACGACGAAGTGGTGGTACACAAACTCAGCTGTCCAAATGCTATGCGATTGAAGAGCAGTTATGGCGGACGTTTGTTGCAAACACGCTGGGATTCGCTCAACGAGAAATTCCTCGTATCGATTCGCATCGAGGGCATCGACCGTATGGGTATCCTTCAGGAAATCATCTACACCATTTCTACCACTCTTGCCATAGACATTCGCAAGCTCGAAATCGGCGCTAACGATGGACTATTTACTTCGCTACTCGATGTAATGGTGAAAGATGCCACCGTGGTCAATAATCTTTGCAAGCGACTTCGCTCTATCAAGGGCGTGAATGTAGCAGTAAGAGCCAAGGGTGTTACATCATAACCTCAACCTGCAGTAAAATATAATTTTTATGGAACATAAGAATAACAATAAAACAAATGTAATAAATACGCTGATGCTATTGTGTGCAATAGCTGTGGTTTCGTTTTTCTTCCCAAAGGAAAACGAATTCAGTTATGAGTATGAAGAAGGAAAGCCTTGGGCCTACTCTCTTCTTACTGCTCCTTTCGATATGCCTATGCACATGGATGCTGCCACTGCACAAATGGTGAAAGACAGCATTGATAGCAACTTTGCTCCTATCTACACTCGAAATACTAAAATTGAGCAGCAAAATCTAAACAATCTGCTCAACGCGCTCAACGAAGACGCCACTCTCTCCCACGATGTGCGCCTTTCCATCATCGAGCAAGTGCGTAAGGTGTATGACAACGGGATTGTAGACAATCGCACACGCGAAGGTCTTGCCACCGGCAAAATTCCAGCTATTCGTTATATCCATAAAAATGTAGCTAAATATATGTCCACGCAAAATCTTTTATCCGAACGTGAAGCATATATTCTACTCGACTCCATTTTTCACGCGCCTCGCATAAAATCGGCTCTTAGCAGAGCACATCTTGCCGACAATCTTATGCCTAATATCGTTTTCGATAGCATAGAATCGCGACGTATGCTCGAGCAGGTCTACCAAAAGGCGCTTGCTCCAGTGGGCGTGATACAAAAGGGAGAACGCATCATCGACCTTGGCGAGAAGGTGACTCCTCAACTATACACTGTGTTGCAAACCTACGAACAAATGTCGCTCGAACGCCACAACACAGCCAAAGGCGACCACTACCCTTTCGTCGGACAAACGCTGCTTGTGGCCATCATATTCTGTGGGTTCTTTGTCTACGTTTATTACTATCGTCCACGCACCTATGTCGATTTTCGCAAGATGTTCTTCATGCTTTTGTTCATCACAGTGTTCACCGCCGGTGCTCTTGTGGTGAAAGACACATCGTCAAATGCGATTTACCTTATTCCATTTGCTACTGTGCCTATCATCTTATCCACTTTTATCGACTCTCGCACTGCCTTTATGGCAAATGTAGCAGTAGTATTGGTGTGTGCATTGGCCGCTCCTGTTCCATTGGAATTTATAGTACTGCACATCGTATCGGGTATCGTAGCCATCGTAAGTGTTCGCTCTTTGGTTCGTCGCTCGCAATTGGTGTCGTGTGCCTTTTATGTAACATTAAGTTATTGCCTCATATATATAGGTATGAATATCCTATCTAATGGCAACCTCAACGGCTTGAGCAAACATATGTTTATGAACTTTGCTCTTAATGGTGTGATTTTGTCGTTCAATTATGTTCTTGTGTTTGTCCTCGAAAAACTATTCGGTTTCATCACTCCTGTTTCTCTTGTTGAAATCAGCGACGTGAACAATCCCGAACTGCGTGAACTTTCCGAGAAATGTCCTGGTACATTCCAGCACTCGCTCCAAGTGGCAAACCTTGCCGCCGAAGTAGCTCACAGCATTGGTGCTAATGTGCAACTGGTGCGTGCTGGTGCGTTATTCCACGATATAGGCAAAATCAACAATCCCGCCTTCTTCACCGAGAATCAACGTGGTGTTAATCCTCACGATAGTCTTACCCCAGATCATAGTGCGCGCATCGTAATCCGCCATGTCACCGACGGAGTACAACGTGCCGAAAAAGCTAAACTTCCTGCCGTAATCAAGGATTTCATCCTTCAACATCACGGCGCAGGTAAGGCTAAATTCTTCTATATGAAGGCTTGCGAAGCTGCAGGTGGTGCAGAAAATGTAGACGAAAGCATATACACCTACCCTGGACCGAACCCTAACACTCGCGAAACCACAATCCTCATGATTACCGATGCTTGCGAGGCTGCTACCAAGAGTCTTAAAGAGCACACCGATGTGGCCATTCGCTCCATCGTCGACAAAATCATCGAAGGACAACGCGCCGATGGTCTTTTCTCCGATTCACCTCTATCATTCCGAGAAATGGAAAAGGTGAAGAAAACCATTGTCGACCGCCTTTGTATGTTCTACCACACTCGCGTGTCTTACAATATCAAGAAAGATCCTGCCACTGAGACTAAGTCAGCAGAAACTTCCAACGACGATAACGCACCTGCTAAGTAATTGGAATATGACTGCTCTCTTCCTCACGCTTGGTATTGCGAGCCTCATTTGGGCTTTGATACTTATGGTGCGCCCTTCCATCCCAGCAGCCATACCCACCTATGTGGCTATGTGGATGTTTCACTTGAGTTATCATATCACTGTGGCCGAACGCACATTCATATTTTGGGGTGCTGCCACATTTTTACTGATGACCATTGCAAAAATGACTCAAAAAAATGAGTCTCACCATATCACATTAAATGCATACATCACCATAGGAGCACTCATCGGTATGCTTCTTGCTATGACAATGAGTGCAAATATATTGATACTCGGTGTGCTTATAGGAGCTGTTACTGGAATGATAGTATATGTTAATACTCCTAAAGGAAAGTTTATAAAGCACTCTCTTTCCACATTTATTCACTATTTTTGCAAAAATGCTTTGCCCACAGTAGTAGCAATGTCGATGATAGGTATCATTATCGAAGGTTTCTTACTCAATT
Organism: Muribaculaceae bacterium; assembly: GCA_045656705.1. Lineage (GTDB taxonomy): Bacteria > Bacteroidota > Bacteroidia > Bacteroidales > Muribaculaceae > RGIG4576. The sequence continues at coordinate 14,752 of JAZORR010000032.1, forward strand.
TGGCAAACATATAATTTACATTAAACATTTAGAATGAAACGATTAATTTACATCATATTATTAGTATTTACTGCAGGCTTTGCATTACAAGCCGCGTCGCCCAAAAAACTCGAAATTCGCAAAGTTGATTTTGAACAAATCAGAAAAACGGTGCTCGACACAGTCGACAGCAAAAGTTACTACCCACGCCTTATGGCAGCATATTTGCGTAACGATTCCACACTGCTTCCCGACACTCTCCCAAGTGGCGAAATAGTTCCGGGCAGGGTGATGACCGTAGATGATTATCGCAATCTCTACTATGGTTATGTTTTTGAAGAAGATTATAGCCCATTCCGTACATCGATTTATAGCAACAAACTCGATTATCTTTACGAACAAAAAGAATTTACGCGCGAAGAAAGTGTGCTCATCAAGGAAACGGCACGCGATGTTCTTGCCGACAACATGTTCGACCTTCGTCAAATATCTTTCTTCGTGTGGGCTCTAAGAAGAATCAACAAAAACAATCTTGCCGATATTTATCATTTCCGACTCAACCACCTTGTAGCAGCAATTCTATCGAGCGGACAAGGCACTAAGGAACACCCTTGGGTGGTAACATCTCTTGAACACGAATATAATATCATCAATTTCCTCGGATATGTAGGCGTAGAGCATCAAGAGATTGAAGGACATATCGACTTCATCAAGGTGGCCAAGAAAGACGACAAGACTCCCGAAGGTTTCTATTTCGACGTTTCTAAAATTGTGGAAGTTGCAAGCATCAAGTTCCCAAATACTACCGAGTGAAACATATAAGGTTAGCCTAAAAGAATCAACCACATAGTTTGGTTGTATACACATAAGAAATGCTTCTTAGAAAAAATGGTTAAGAATTGAAGCGAGGTGTATTAAAATTTTCATTTTTTTATTTATCTTTGTCATAGAAAAATATAACAAACTAAGATTTTACAGTTATGAATGAAGTTTCTCTAAGAATTCAGGCGTTGTCGCCTTCACAAACATTGGCTATGTCGCAAAAAAGTGCTGAATTGCGTAGCCAAGGTATTGACGTTATCAATATGTCGGTAGGAGAACCCGATTTTAACACCCCAGAGCATATAAAAGAAGCCGCTAAGAAGGCTATTGACGATAATTTCACTTTCTACACACCTGTAGGTGGATACTTATCGCTTCGTAAGGCTATTTGCGATAAGATGAAAAACGAAAATGGCAGAGAATTCACCCCTGACCAAATCGTGGTATCAAATGGTGCTAAGCAATCGCTTTGTAACTGTATTCTCTCACTTATCAATCCGGGCGATGAAGTTATTATCCCTACTCCAGCATGGGTAAGTTATGTAGAAATGGTAAAACTTGCCGAAGGTGTAAATGTGCTTGTGCCTGCAAGCGTAGAGCAAGACTTCAAAATTACTCCTGAACAACTTGAAGCAGCCATCACTCCAAAGTCAAAAATGCTTCTTCTTTGCTCTCCTTCCAACCCTACTGGTAGCGTTTACACTCGCGATGAATTGAAAGCTCTTGCCGAAGTGCTTGCTAAATATCCTGATATCATCATCCTTTCCGACGAAATCTACGAACACATCAATTACACTGGCGAATTCTGCTCTATTGCCGAATTCCCTAAAGTTGCCGACAGAGTGGTTACTATCAATGGTGTGTCTAAGGCTTACGCTATGACAGGATGGCGTATTGGTTTCCTTGCTGCTCCTCTATGGATTGCTAAGGCCAATAACAAACTTCAAGGACAATACTCTTCTAACCCTTCTTCTGTGGCTCAAAAAGCAGCCGAAGCTGCTTACACTGGTTCACAAGAGTGCATCGAAGAAATGCGCGTGGCTTTTGAACGCCGTCGCAATCTCATCGTTGACCTATTGAGCGAAATCCCTGGTCTTCGCATCAACAATCCTCAAGGTGCATTCTACATCTTCCCTGAAGTTTCAGCTTATTTCGGAAAGAAGAATGGCGAAGAAGTTATCAAGGATTCGCACGACCTATCAATGTACCTGCTCGAAGAAGCTCACGTGGCCACTGTGGAAGGTGCAGCTTTCTGTGCTCCAGATTATATCCGTTTGAGTTATGCTACAAGCGACGAAAACATCAAGGAAGCAGTAGCACGCATCAAAGTGGCTCTTGCTAAATTGAAATAATACTCCTACTTACTACTTAATGATAGAGCGAATTATAATCATAGATAATGTGGACCCCGTAGTTTTCTACGGGGTTAACAACTCTAATATACAACTCATACGCAACTTATTTCCTAAGCTGCGACTTGCTGCACGCGGCAACGTTATCAAAGTGATTGGAGACGATAATGAAACAAGTGAATTTGAAGAAAAAGTAAAAAAACTTGCCGACTATTGTGCCAAATACAACCAACTTCCCGAAGATGTAATCATCGACACTATCAAAGGCGCACCTCCAAAGGAACTTAAAATGGACGATGTGATTATCTACGGCGTAAATGGCAAGCCTATATCGGGACGCACTCCCAATCAGCAGAAACTTGTAAAAGTATTCCAAAAGAACGACCTTACTTTCGCTCTTGGTCCTGCAGGTACAGGTAAAACATATGTGGCTATCGCCCTTGCTGTGCGTGCTCTCAAAAATAAAGAAGTGCGTAAAATCATTCTCTCACGTCCAGCTGTTGAAGCAGGCGAAAAATTAGGATTCTTGCCCGGCGACATGAAAGATAAAATCGACCCATACTTGCAACCGCTATACGACGCACTCGAAGATATGATTCCTGCCAACAAACTCAAGGAATATATGGAAACGAATGTGATACAGATAGCACCTCTTGCTTTTATGCGTGGTCGCACTCTCAACGAGGCCGTTATAGTGCTCGACGAGGCACAAAACACCACTACTCACCAAATCAAGATGTTCCTCACTCGCTTAGGTATGGGTGCCAAAATGATTATCACAGGCGACATGTCGCAAATCGACTTACCTCACTCGGTGCAGTCGGGACTTATACAAGCCACAAGCATCCTACGAGATGTACCAGGTATTGGCAGAGTGGAATTTGACAAGAAAGATATTGTTCGCCACCAACTTGTACAACGCATCGTAGAAGCATACGAACACCACGACGAACACATTCGTGCTCTTCGCAAAGCCGAAAAAGAAGCTAAAGAACAGGCAAAACTCGACAAGCAAGACAAGCCCGAATAATCCCATCGTTGAAACATATCACACAAACTCTCGGCAAACATCCCCCGAGAGTTTTTTCTTTTTAAAAGTACCTAAATTTCGGGGAAATCGGGGGAATCAGATATTTTCAATTCTTTTTAGTGATAAATATCGCAACAAATTATAAACACTTCATTGATAAAAAATGGAAAATTGGTGGCTGTGGTTTGCGAAAAAAATTATAACTTTGTAGAATAGATTTTGCGAAGGCAAATATTATAACTAAATGAATAAAACATCACTAAAATATTCAAAATATCTATGACAAAGACTTTGGTAAATACTGAATTTAATTTTAAGGGACAAAAGAGTGTGTATCACGGAAAAGTGCGTGATGTGTATGATATCAATGACGACCTTCTTGTGATGGTGGCCACTGATCGCATCTCGGCTTTTGATGTGATTCTTCCTAAGGGTATTCCTTTCAAGGGACAAGTGCTTAATCAGATTGCATCTTCTTTCCTTGATACTACTGCCGACATAGTTCCAAACTGGAAACTTGCTACTCCCGATCCTATGGTAACCGTAGGCTTGAAGTGCGAAGGTTTTAAGGTAGAAATGATTATTCGTGGTTACTTGACAGGTAGTGCTTGGCGCGATTATGCTGCTGGCTGTCGCGAAATCTGTGGCGTGAAACTTCCTGACGGAATGAAAGAAAACGAACGTTTCCCTGAACCTATCATCACTCCTACCACCAAGGCCGATGCTGGTCACGACGAAAACATTTCTAAGGAAGAAATCATTGCACAAGGCATAGTTTCTGCCGAGGATTATGAAGTGGTTGAAAAGTATACTCGTGCTCTTTTTGCTCGTGGTAGCGAAATCGCTGCTTCTAAGGGTTTGATTTTGGTTGATACTAAATACGAATTTGGTAAGCGTGATGGCAAGGTTATTCTTATGGACGAAATCCACACTCCAGACTCTTCTCGCTATTTCTATGCCGCAGATTACCAAAAGCGTTTCGAAGCTGGTGAACCTCAAGTACAACTTTCTAAGGAGTTTGTACGCCAATGGCTTATCGACAACAACTTTATGGGCAAAGAAGGCCAACAAGTGCCTGAAATGACCGATGAGTACTGCGATTCTGTATCTGCTCGCTATATTGAGCTTTACGAAAACATCGTAGGCGAAAAGTTCGTTAAAGCTGAAGACGAAGATATTCACGCTCGCATAGAAAAGAACGTTTCTGAATATCTCAACAATCTATAATCGTGAATTATGAGGAGTTAAGAAATTACTCTTAGCTCCTCTTTATAAATACCAATACTGATAGAAGTGAATTATAAGGCTGAAGAAATACGTCCGTACAACGACCAAGAAGGTAAGACTGGTCAAGTGCGTCAGATGTTTGACTCCATTGCTCCTGCCTACGACTTCATGAATCATGCTATGACATTTGGCATAGACCGATGGTGGCGTAAGCGTGCAGTGAAAATGGTGGGCAAATATCATCCAATGACTGTGCTCGATGTGGCTACTGGCACGGGCGACTTGGCATTACAGATTTTTGATACTATACATCCTCAACACATCACTGGAGTCGACCTTTCGGATGGTATGCTTGAAATAGGTCGTAAGAAAATCGCCGAACGCGACCTTACCAACCAAATCACACTCGAACAAGGCGACTGCCTTAATCTTCGATTTGAAGATGGAAGGTTTGATGCTGTAACTGTGGCATACGGTGTACGCAACTTTGAGCATCTCCAACAAGGCTATGCCGAAATGTATCGCGTGCTCGCAAAAGAGGGGATGCTATGTGTGGTAGAACTATCTGTGCCAACCAATCCCATAATGCGTACGTTATATAATATATACACTCACACTCTTGTTCCTTTTGTGGGACGTATGATTTCCAAAGATCGCCGAGCATATAGTTACCTTCCAGAAAGCATTGCAGCTGTGGCTCAAGGTGAGGAAATGCTCGACATTATGCGTAAAGCGGGCTTTGTGAATTGCCGTTTCAAGCGAATGACTTTCGGCACTTGCACCATCTACATTGGAGAAAAAAGGTGAGGGTGTAACTAATACAAACTAAAAATTAACCGATATTTCTAAAGATTATGGCAGAAATAAAATGCATAGGCATTCTCACATCTGGTGGAGATGCTCCTGGTATGAATGCAGCTATACGTGCCGTCACTCGTGCGGCCATATATGGCGGACTTAAAGTGAAAGGTATATATCGTGGTTATCGTGGTCTTATCACTGGCGAAATCGTAGAATTTAAGACTCAAAATGTGTCAAATATCATTCAAGCGGGTGGTACTATTTTGAAAACAGCTCGTTGCAAAGAGTTTCAAACTCCCGAAGGTCGCCAACAAGCCTACGAAATGATGAAAAAAGAAGGCATCGATGCCCTTGTGGTGATAGGCGGTGATGGTTCACTCACTGGAGCAAGAGTATTTGCCACCGAATACAACATTCCTATTGTGGGACTACCTGGCACTATCGACAATGACCTCTATGGCACCGATCGCACTATCGGATATGACACTGCGCTCAACACCATTATGGAATGCGTCGACAAGATTCGCGACACTGCTACCTCACACGAACGTCTGTTTTTCATCGAAGTGATGGGACGCGACGCCGGTTTCTTGGCTCTTAATGGTGCTATCGCTTCTGGAGCTGAAGCTGCCATTATCCCCGAAATTTCTACCGAAGTCGACCAATTAAGCGAACTCATCTCACATGGTTTCCGCAAGAGCAAAAACTCTTCTATAGTGCTTGTGGCTGAAAGTCCTATAACTGGTGGTGCTATGGGTATGGCTGAGCGTGTAAAAAATGAATTTCCTCAATATGATGTGCGCGTTTCTATTCTCGGACACCTACAACGCGGTGGTTCTCCTACTGCAGCCGATCGCATACTTGCTTCTCGTATGGGTGCCGCTGCTATTGAGGCATTGCTCGAAGACCAACGCAATGTAATGATAGGTATTCGTAACGATGAGATTGTATATGTTCCGTTCTCTAAAGCCATTAAGAACGACAAACCTATCAATCGCGAACTCCTCAACACACTTCGTACACTTTCTATTTAAATAGAGTCTATACTTTGTTTTCTCAAGCAAGTATCTAAATCAATATTTTTATGACTAAACAGGTTCTACACAATGGATAGGACCTGTTTTCTTGTTTAAACACCCATCATATTACATTAGTCTACAACCACTTAACTATCTTTTATGAGAATCTGTAGTTCAATTCCAAATTTATTAACATACCCCAACTAACCAATCTGCAGACTCTAAAAACTTATGAAAACGAGCTGTAATTTGGTGGTAACGAGAAAAATTTAGTACCTTTGTTAATTGGTTCAGTTATATCCATTTCATAGCCGATTAATTAGATAGCTAAATCATGGGATATACTCACACCTACCAAATAGTATAATTTGATTTTATAACATATATGGAAACAACAAGACAACAAAAAATAGCTCGCCTTCTTCAAAAGGAATTGAGCGAAATCTTCCGCCAAGAAACAGCGAAGATTGGTAATGTTATCGTGAGCGTGAGCGCTGTACGCGTTTCTCCCGACTTGAGCATTGCACGCTCATACTTGAGCATCTTCCCTTCTGATAAGGCTCAAGTGCTTATCGATAGCATCAACAAGAGTGCTAAGCAAATCCGATACGACCTTGCTCAAAAGGTGCGTTTCCAATTGCGTAAGACTCCCGAACTTTTCTTCCACCTCGATGACTCGCTCGACTATATCGAACACATCGACAACCTTCTCGGCAAAACTATCAAGCGCGAAGATAACGACAAAGCCGACGCAAACGAAGAATAACAGAAATCACTCCACCATTTCTCCATTGTGAAGCTGTCTATAGACATAGCTTGGCGTTACCTTAAAGCCAAGAAAACGCATAATGCGGTGAACATCATTTCCATCATCTCAGTGTGTGGTGTGGTGCTCGCCACTATTGCGCTTGTGTGTGTGCTTTCGGTGTTTAATGGGTTTTCCTCGCTTATGAGCGATAAACTTGCTATGCTCGATCCTCAGCTAAAAATCCAACACACCCATTTCAAGACCATCGCCAATGCTGATAGTTTAGTCAATATCGTGAGTCAAATAGATGGAGTAGAAAAGTGTGTGCCTACTATCGAAGAGCAAGCATTAGCCGTGTATGGCACTAAACAAATGCCTGTGATAGTAAAAGGTATACCACAAGACTACAACCAAGTAACTTCTATCCATCAACTTATTCCCTACGGCGAATATCTTCTCGAAGATAGCATCAATAGATATGCTATCATAAGCATAGGCGTAGCAAGTCAGCTCAGCAACGGCAACGGATTCTTTGAATATCTCAAGATTTACGAGCCTCGTCGCAAAGGGCGTATCAATCTGTCTATGCCTTCCACAGCCTTTAAGGTGGATTCACTCTACATCTCAGGCATCTATCGCACCGACCAAAACACATATGATCGTGATATGATATATCTGCCACTCACTGTGGCACGACGCCTCCTCGACTACACCTGTGAAGCATCATATGTAGAGGTAAAACTCAAGCCAAATGCCGACGAACAACACATAGCATCTCAAATAGCAACAGTCATAGGTAACGACTACATCGTAAAAAATAGAATGATGCAACAAGATGTGGCTTTCAAAATGGTCAACATCGAGAAATGGATCACATTCCTTCTATTGTCGTTCATCCTTGTCATAGCCACATTCAACGTTATCAGTTCGTTATCGCTGCTCATAATCGAAAAAGAAGAGAGCATACGTATTTTTCGCACTCTCGGAGCATCCGATTCTATGATTACGCGCATATTCATCATAGAGGGACTTCTCATCACAGTTGCAGGTGCCGTAGTGGGCATTTGTCTGGGTTTATTCTTATGTCTGCTTCAGCAAGAGTTTGGACTCATAAAGCTCGCCGCCTCATCGGCAGAAGTAATAGTAGATAGCTATCCTGTTAAAGTCATTTTCTCCGACATCATAGTAGTCTTTGGTTTGGTGTGTTCGGTGGGACTGCTCACCTCACTTGCCACAGCAGCGCTTATGCGTTCGCACCTCAAAAACGATTGAGGTCCAATTGTTTTACCCAACCCCGACACCCATTTTCGCCTTAATACTAAAAAAATCAAAGTCTTTCGGCTCATCATATCATTTTTTTCACTAACTTAGCAACTTATTAAATAACTATTTTTTGATTCACTAATATTTAAATTCATACTGATGAAAAAAATTTACTTCTTAACTCTCGCAATCCTTTGCGCTTGCGTGGCTAATGCAGCAGGTGTAATCAACATCTACGCAAAGAAAACAAGCGATACTTCTTCGCTCAATCTTTATGCATGGACCGGCAGTGGCGAACTTCTTGGCATATGGCCTGGTAAAAAATTCTCTGAAACAGTGAATGTAAATGGTGTTGACTACTGGAAAATGTCGGTCAACACTGGTTCAAGTGCTACTTGGAATCTTATTTTCAACAACGGTAGCGGTCAAACAGTGGATATGAAAGGTCCATCTTCCGATACCTACTACGAAGTGAAAAAAGGTGGTAATAAAGGTCTTACTGCAACCACTGTTGCCGATATGAACCCAAATTCTACTGGTTTCTATCTTTATGGTAACGAAATCAACGGTTGGACTGTAGATAGCAGTTACGAATTCCAAAAAACAAGTACCGACAATGTGTACACTCTTGAAAATGTAAAGGTATGTGGTTACTTCAAGGTAGGTAGTAGCGACTGGAAAACAAGTCTTGGTACTCCAAACAGTTCTCTTATTGCCGCCGACACTCCTATAACACTTGTCAACGATCTCGCAAGCAAAAATCTTTACACAGATGGCACTTACATCGCTACATTCACACTTGATATGCGTCAATCATCACCTACACTTAGCTTCACTGGCTACAAGTCAAATTCTGAGGTATATCTAAAGGGTGAAATGAACAGCTGGAGCGACAATGCCGATTGGCAATTCGTAAGCCATGGTACTGGGGTATATACTCTCGAAAAATCAATTTCTGCCGACCTCGGTAAATTCAAAATCACTGCCAATGGCAATTGGTATGGCCTTCCTGGCGACAGCGAACCTGTGACTCTACAATATGGCACAGTTACACTTGGCGATGGTAAAGACATGGCTCTTCCTGCTGGCACATTCGCAAGCAAGATGACAGTTACTATTGGCGAAGATAGTTCAGTGAAAATCAATACCGAGCAAGGCGAGCTTATCCCTGGTATCTTCCTTCGCGGCACAGTAAACGGTTGGAATGCCGAAGAAACTTACAAGTTTACTGAAGTGAGCGAAAACGTATACGAATTACGCGACGTTCGCCTACAAGGTTTCTTCAAGATTGCCGACTCTCAATGGGCAAAGCACAATTACGGTTCTTCTGATGGTTCTAAACTTAAGGTAGGACAAACCAACTATATCGTAAATGGTGGCGACAGCAAAAACTTCACACTCAACGGTACTTACCAATGTAGCCTTATCAAACTTGACATCTCGGGCAACACTCCTACACTTACCATTTCAGGCGTAGCCACTACATCTGGTATCTTCGTTAGCACCACTTCTCTTGGTAGCAACAACGAGGAATGGGAATTTGAAGACAATGGAGCAGGCGTCTACACTCTCGAAAACAACCTTCAAGACGAAGCATTCAATATCGTAGTGAATGGCAAATCTTATGGTATCAACGCCAACGAATCAAACGAGCTTATCTTCGACGAAACCTACACACTTGTGGAAGGTGGACAAAGCATCGCTATCCCTGAAGAAACTGCTGTTGGATACTTTGAACTCAACATCTCCGACAATGGTAAAGACGTGATTCTAATGGCAAGCGAAGGCGAATACAACGAAAATTCGGCTATCACCGAAGTTAATGCCGATCGCAACACACCTATAGAATATTACAACCTACAAGGTACTAAGGTAGCCAACCCAGCCAAAGGTATTTTCATTCGCAAACAAGGCACAACTGCCATCAAGGTAGTGCTATAAACAGCGAAAATCAATAACAGTGTGTGTATGCCACACACTCCACATTCGCCAAAAGAGTCAAGTCCACCATAAGGACTTGGCTCTTTCTTTTTTCCAATGACTATTGTATCATCTATTAATGCTCACGCTTCATAATTATATCGTACCAAAATGTCATTTTGGCCCTAAAATACGCCAAAAGGCTCATTTTGGTGGGTAAAAGGGCTATTTGCGTACTTTTTGAGTACTATTTTCTTTGGAAATAACCTTTTTTGGGTATTATCTTTGCGATAAATTATATTTCATAGTAATTCCATTAACATTAAAAGCTAAACTAATATGAAGAAAATCTTTTTATCTATTATGATGATTTTGGCTGTGGGCTTATGTGCAGCAGCACAAGATACCGTCGATAATCCTACGCGCGAACTCACAAAAAAAGAGAAAAAAGCCATAGAAAAACGCAACAAGGAAATAAAGGACTCTATTGCTCACGAAGATGCAATAAAGGCGATACAAGACAGCGTGTATATCCTCCTTGTGGATAAGACTATGGAACGCAATATCGACGATGAGTCACGTGCGCTCAATTTTGTGATTGTAGAAAAGAATAAAATGCTTGTGCAAACCGGACAGGCGCGCACTTACACCGGCAATAATAATCTCGGTGGCATCACAGTGATGACAGAGATAGTGGGCGATGTGAAAACCGAAGTTAAAAAGAATGGTGAAGTGAATAGCAAGTTCAAGGTTAAAGACACCTTCCTATCGGGCGATGTGAGAGTGAAACTTTACAAGAAAGGTAACTACGGCGAAGTGAATATTCTTCACACAAAATCGGGCCAACATATCACTTACTTTGGCAATTTCGTACCATTCAAGCAATCTATGGTGGGCAGTGCTATAGAAGTGGGTAAACTATATGTGCCAGGGGCTTGGGACCCATTCACTATGGGCGACAAACGCGATGTGGGTGTGCTTATGGACTATCTCACAGGTAAAAGATAATATTCTTTGTGGTGGCACTAAATTCATTGGCTAATACATAAAATGCTTATAATCGAAAAAGAGGTTGAAATCCAATTGGAATTCAACCTCTTTCGTTATCTATATCCTTACGAGGAAAGAGATTACATCATTCCACCCATACCTGGATTCATTGCTGGAGCAGGATTTTCTTCAGGTTTTTCAGCGATCACACACTCAGTGGTCAAGAACATGCCAGCGATAGAAGCTGCATTTTCAAGTGCCACACGAGTAACCTTCGCAGGATCGATTACACCTGTTTCAAACAAGTTTTCAAACTTATTGGTGCGAGCATTGTAACCGAAGTCGCCTTCGCCATCTTTCACCTTTTGCACGATTACTGCACCTTCAAGACCTGCATTGTAAACGATTTGACGAAGAGGTTCTTCAATCGCACGACGAATGATGTCAATACCTGTAGTTTCATCGTCGTTCACTCCCTTAAGGTCTTCAAGAGCAGCCACGCAACGAATGTAGGCAGTACCACCACCAGGTACAATACCTTCAGCCACTGCAGCACGAGTAGCACTTAATGCGTCGTCAACGCGGTCTTTCTTTTCCTTCATTTCCACTTCAGATGGAGCACCGATGTAAAGCACAGCCACACCACCTGCAAGTTTTGCAAGACGTTCTTGAAGTTTTTCGCGATCGTATTGCGACTTAGTAGTTTCTATTTGCACCTTGATTTGAGCCACACGGTCAGCGATAGCTTGCTTGTCGCCCATACCGTTCACGATAGTAGTGTTTTCCTTGTTCACTGCAATCTTTTCGGCAGTACCAAGCATATCCACAGTAGCACCTTCAAGTGTCAAACCCTTTTCTTCCGAAATCACCACACCACCAGTGAGGATAGCGATATCTTCGAGCATTTCCTTGCGACGATCACCGAAGCCTGGAGCCTTCACTGCACAAATCTTCAATGAACCACGAAGACGATTCACTACAAGAGTGGCAAGAGCTTCGTTGTCAACATCTTCAGCGATAATCAATAGCGGACGACCACTCTTTGCAGTAGCTTCGAGAATAGGAAGCATATCCTTAAGGTTAGAAATCTTCTTGTCGTAAAGAAGAATGAATGGAGCATCCATTTCACATTCCATCTTTTCGGTGTTAGTCACGAAATATGGTGAAATGTAACCGCGGTCGAATTGCATACCTTCTACAATTTCCACTGTAGTATCAGTACCCTTAGCTTCTTCCACTGTGATTACGCCTTCTTTCTTCACCTTACGCATAGCTTCGGCAATAAGACGACCGATTTCTTCGTCGTTATTAGCCGACACCTTAGCCACATTTTCAATCTTATCGAAATCATCGCCCACTTCTTGAGCTTGTGCCTTGATGCCTTCCACCACTTTAGCCACAGCCTTGTCGATACCACGCTTCAAGTCCATAGGGTTTGCACCAGCAGCCACATTCTTCAATCCTGTAGTGATGATAGCTTGAGCAAGCACAGTAGCCGTAGTAGTACCATCACCAGCATCGTCGCCAGTCTTAGAAGCCACTTCCTTCACAAGTTGTGCACCCATATTTTGGAACTTATCTTCAAGTTCCACTTCCTTAGCCACACTCACACCATCTTTAGTGATATGAGGAGCACCAAACTTCTTTTCGATGATAACATTGCGTCCCTTAGGACCAAGAGTCACCTTCACAGCATCGGCAAGAGCGTCAACGCCCTTCTTTAGCTCTTCGCGAGCATTGATATTGAATTTAATTTCTTTAGCCATTTTAATTGTTGTTTTTGATAGTTATTATTAATAAGATTTATTATTCTACGATAGCAAGAATGTCACTTTGACGCATCATAAGATATTTCACGCCATCCACGTCGAGTTCAGTGCCAGCATACTTACCATAAAGCACAGTATCGCCCACTTTCACAATCATTTCTTCATCTTTTGTGCCATTGCCCACAGCAGTAACAATACCCTTTAGAGGTTTTTCCTTTGCAGAATCAGGAATGATGATACCACCGATAGTCTTTTCTTCGGCAGGAGCAGGAGTGATAAGCACTCTATCTGCCAATGGTTTAATATTCATAGTCTATATGTTTTTATTAGTTATTATTATTATCATTATTACCAAATGAAGCATTTTGCCTCATCGCTTCACTTATCTATATAACACATTGCGTGCCAAAATTCCACATTTGCCATTTTGTCACACTTTAATGCAACAATGTCATAATCGAAAGAAATGACAGCTCTCTTTTATATTTAGGGTTACCTTTTCACAAAGGTAACGATGTCGGTGAGGACTTCGGGTGAGATTGTTTCTTCGATTTTGATATATTCGATAGTAGAGCCGTTTTTGCAATGTTGAAATAAATGATTTAGCCCCTCATATTCTTTTATCACATCGCTTTCTTTCAATGGCAGATGTGTGCGTAGTGCAGAAAGATTGGTGGCAGAAATCACTTGTATGTCTTTTGTGCCATTAAGAGCCATCACGGGACACTTAATAGCCTTAATAGCCTCAGTAGGATCGTAAGAGATGAAATAGTTTATCCACGGATTGTCAGTCTCTACCAATGTTACAAGATTAGTTCTCAATTGCTCGGGGATATTTGCCTTCGCTTCGGCGATAGCCATAGATGCTATCATCTGCGACGAAGCCTTTGCCATAGCACCATAAGCAATCTTATACACATACATCTTTTCGAGTGCACGACAATAGTCATCGGCCATTTTCTCTGGCACGCCTTGAGTAGGTAATATCAATCGGTTTTGCTCCACCAGAATGCGGTCGCCACGAACAGCCGCACCAGCAAGACTCACTATGAAATCGGTCTTACCTTCACCGGCAAGTATGAAAGCTATAGTGCCACCCTCACTATGTCCGAGAACACCTACTTTGCCAAATTCACCTTTATCACGAAGATATTTCAACCCTGCCTCGGCATCTTGTGCAAAGGTGGCTGTAGTAGCATTTTTTGCATCGCCGGTAGATTTTCCCACCGAGCGATCGTCGTATCTAAGTGTGGCCACGCCATTTCTTGCCAAATAATCGGCAATCACGGCAAACGGACGATGCTGAAACAATTCTTCATCTCGATTTTGCAATCCACTACCACTCACCATCAACACCACAGGAGTAGTGCCACGATTGAAATCGGTGGGATAGGTAAGCGTGCCACTCAGCGATGCGCCGTCGTGAGGATTTATGAAAGTCACCTCTTCGGTGCCATAAGGAAATGGTGGCTGCGGAGTTTGCGGACGATTATACACAGGTTTCCCTTGTTTCAAAGTCAAAGGCATAGCATAACCCATCTGCGTAAAAGTGCCTCGTATCTCATCAGACACCTTCACACCCTCATATTCCACCTTCATCTGAGGAAATTCGATAATGAGCGAATCGGCAGTGCATTTTTTCAATCGTGCAGGTAGCCCGAAAGCACCTTGGTCGGGGCTATCCATCGTGCAGCTATCGCCATCGATGTGTATTACAATAGTGAGCGTGTTTGGCCCCGCTTGCAATTTGCCATTCCACGAGCCACTGATACTCTCCGCCTTCATAGCAAACAACATCAAACCACACACCACACTCAGAATCAGCCTCTTCATACTCACTATCAAATATTAATTATTTCATCCGCCTAACGCCTCGATAAGCGACGAACTTACAAGCATATAAATAACCATACCCACGATATCGCTCGTGATGGTGATAAACGGACCTGTAGCAAGAGCCGGATCTATCTTGAGTTTTTCAAGAGTAAGAGGGACAAATGTGCCGAATAGCGATGCAAACAACACCACGCTAAACAGTGATAGAGTAACGGCTATAGTGGTTACATCTTTCGGACCAAATGAGAACACATTATAAACGAATACTATGAGCGAAATAATCAGCGCATTCACAATACCCACTCCAAACTCCTTCAAAAGTTGCTTTCCAGAGTTTTTGATATCGAGACTACCATTAGCCAAACCTTGCACAATGATAGCCGATGATTGAATACCCACGCTACCACCAGTACCACCGATAAGCGGGATAAACAAAGCCATAGCAGGATTAGTAGCAAATCCCTTCTCGAAGTTGCCAAGAATCATAGCATTGGCGATACCACCACCGATACCGATAAGCAACCATGGCAGACGAGCCTTAGTTTGAGTAACAATGCTATCGTCACTTTCCACGTCTTGCGAGATACCGGAAGCCAATTGGTAGTCGCGTTCGCTTTGTTCGCGTACGGCATCCATCACGTCGTCCACGGTGATGCGTCCCACAAGTCTACCAATAGAGTCTACTACAGGCATAGCCACAAGGTTATACTTTTCGAAATCGTGTGCCACATCTTCGATAGGAGTATCGGTCTTCACCACGATAGGATCATCTTCCATCACATGCTTGATTTTCGACACAGATGGGTGAGTAATCATCTTTTGTAATGGGAACACCCCCTTCAAACGGTTGTCGTCGTCCACCACATACACATTATACACCTCATCGATATTACCTTCTTCGGCCTGAGTGCGCATCTCTTTCACACACTCTTGCATACTCCAATTCTCATTAACGATAATCATTTCGGTACCCATAAGACCTCCGGCAGTGTCATCGTCATATTTCAAAAGATCGATAATATCGCCTGCTTGTTCCACGTCCTCGATGTGAGCAAGAATTTCGTCACGCTCCGATTCATCAAGTTCTTGAAGAAGGTCCACCGCGTCGTCGGTGTCGAGAAGCTCAAGAGTCTCGGCAATCTCCTTGGCTGGCATCTGCTCGAGTTGACGGCGACGGTCTTCTTCGTCCATCTCCATAAGCATCTCAGCCGCTGTTTCTTCATCGAGCAAACTTTCAAAGAATTCCTCATCAGCTACGTCAAGTTCCTCAAAAAGTTCGGCAATATCGGCTGGGTGTAGGTCTTCGAGCAACTTACGACCAAGCTCCACATCCTTGCGTTCGATAATCTCACGCAAGTCTTCCATAAACTCCTTATCGTACTCCTTCATAATGATAGATTATTTTGGTTGAACACGATTTTCGTCAATTATATTTGTTAACTCTATGAATTGAGCCACGCTCAATTGTTCAGGACGCATACCAAACATAGGATTGGCTAGCACATCGGCATTGCCACCCACCATGCTACGCAATGAATTGCGTAATGTCTTGCGTCGTTGTCCAAACGAGGTCTTCACCACAGTCTTAAACAAGCGTTCGTCGCAACCCAAATCGGTGACACCATTGCGAGTGAGTTTTATCACACCACTCTTCACCTTTGGTGGTGGATTGAATACGTGCTCTGGCACTGTAAACAGATATTCTATATCATACCACGCCTGCAAAAGCACCGAGAGAATGCCATAAGTCTTAGAACCTGGAGGAGCTGCCACACGCTGAGCCACCTCACGCTGAAACATACCACTGCAGCAAGGCACTTGGTCCTTATAGTCCAACACCTTAAACAATATTTGCGACGAAATGTTGTAAGGGTAATTACCTATCACACAAAACTCCTTATCGCCAAACACCTCTTTCAAATCCAATTTCAAGAAATCGGCCGAAATGATACGCCCTTCGAGCTCGGGATAATGTTCGCCAAGATATTCCACACTCTCGCGGTCGAGTTCCACCACTTTAAGGTCGTGTCCGTCGGCAATAAGATATTGAGTAAGCACACCCATACCCGGACCTATTTCAAGTATCGGATTATTACGGTAGTCGATAAGAGTATCGGCTATTTTCTGAGCCACTGATAAGTCGGTGAGAAAATGCTGTCCTAAGTTCTTTTTTGCTTTAACTTGCTGCATAAATGTCGGTTTTTAATCTAAAAATTCAGCAATTACACATTTTCCATTACGAAAATGCTCTCGATATTACGCAAAACGGAGAAAATCCCCTATCTTTGCAAAATACAAAGATAGTGCAAGCCGAGTGAAGAACAAAATTTAAAACAAAGTTTTTGATTTTTTATTCAGAGGCGAAGCCTATAAATCCATCTATAAAGAGGAGTAGGCAAAGCACACAATATAACTTTTGCACCTACAAAATAGATAATTATAACATAATGTTACGCAAGATACTCACATACTTAATTCCGCTCATCATAGGTGTAGGATTGTTTTATTTTCTATGGATCAACATAGACATAAAGCAATTGGTGGACTGTATGCGTTACGATGTAAACTATTGGTGGTTTGTACTCATAGCATTCATAAGCATCTGGAGCCATGTATTCCGTGCATTGCGTTGGCAATTGCAATTGCGTGCTATCAATATCAATGCACCTCTGCACCCTTTGGTATGCTCTATCTTCGGCACTTATGCAGTGAACCTCATTTTCCCTCGTCTCGGAGAAGTGTGGCGATGCGGATATATAGCCGACCGACAAAAGGCCTCGTTCACACAAGTAGTGGGCTCGATGGTAGCCGACCGACTCACCGACACCATCACAGTGCTACTACTCACTGTGTTTACATTCTTCTTGGCACAAGATGCATTCTACGCATTCCTCGACACATATCCACAACTCAAAATCAAACTCATAGCCATCATTTCATCGCCAATCACTTGGTGTATAGGTGTGGCTTGTGTGGCACTTGCTATCTGGCTCATCCGAAGCCAATCGCAAAACAAATTTATAGCACGCCTTCACACTATGGCACGCAACCTGTGGGACGGTTTTTACGCTATCACCAAGATGGAAGGTAAGTGGACTTTCATACTTTACACAGTGCTTATATGGGGGTGCTACTTCGTACAACTCTATTTGGCTAAGTACGCCTTTACTTTCACCCACGACCTCTCTGTGGTGGCAATGCTTGTGCTATTCGTGCTAAGTAGCATAGGTATGGGAGTGCCTACAAATGGAGGGCTCGGAGCATATCACGTGGCTATCATTTTCGGACTTTCACTCTATGGAGTGGGCACTTTCGACACTTCGAATTTCGATCCTCAAGCATCGGCATTCGCTATGCTCGAATGGGGATTGCAAACAGTAATGCTCGTAATACTCGGTATTTACACAGCCGTATACGTGGCTATCGACAAACATAACATCGCCAAAGGTAAAACTATAGTTCACACCTCTGGCTCTAAAATAAGTATATAACTATGGCAAATAAGAACACTGATTTCTACGACGATGATGATGACGATTTCTTCATCAGCGATGGTTCGAATTCCGACTCTATCGATTTCACCGACGACGATAAGCAAAACGACAAAACATCCGACACTAAAACAAAACTAAAGGAAACTCCCGAAGAAAAAGAAGACCGCGAGATAGCCGAAGACACTATCGTGCGTGGTTATAATCGTATGCGTGCCATTCTTTATAGCATTGCAGCAGTAATCTTCATCTCGCTATGCACTTGGCTATGGTTGAGATATTTCTCACCCTACACCACCGAAGCCACCGAGACAGGATGTATTATGGAATTGAAATGTCAAGGTCTGCTTTTCAAGACCTACGAAGGCACTATGTTATCCAAGAAATATATCAGCCGACCAGAGGATTGGTTCACCTACGATTTCCCATTCTCTATCGACGATGACTCTATAGCACAGCAAGTGATGCAACTCAAGGGCACAGGCAAACTTGTGACTCTTCACTACGAAGAATACCAAGGCACTGTGTTTTGGCGAGGAAATTCGCACCGCATCATCAAATCTGTGGAAATAGTAAACGAAGAAAAGGAGTGATTTCTCACTCCTTTTTTCGTTATTACCACTATCCTCACCATTTAGGATTGCCAGCGTAGGTGGCTTTCTTCAATGGCTCAGGTTCGTCGCTCAGCAGACGATATAATTGAGGCGATTCCAATATCTCCTTTGCATCGCATTTCTTGCCATCAACCACCACAGTGCGACTCACGAGTCTTATACCATGGCTGTAATCCACATAAAAATTGCCATGACGCACAAATAGAGGTTGTTGCACTCTGCCATCGGGGTGACACCACCCATATATAGCCTCATATTTGTTCATCTCTTCGCGCGATTGTATCTTATAAGTAAGCACCACTTCCTTCTTTAATCCCGATATCAATTGACCAAACTCATATCCTTTGGCCTTATACAACGCCTTGATGGCATTATCGCTATCCTGAAACACAATTGGCATCATATTTCGCCCTCCAAGCGGACGGAATGGGAATATATCTATATGTCCTTCCGATGCCTCGGCTATCCTATCCACCATATATGTAGTAGGCAAAATGCAGCCAAGTGAGTCGGCAATCTGCTGAGCGGCAAGCGGTCCCATAGGCATTCGCACGAAATCCTCATCACTACCCACCGACAAGAAATCGCAAGTAACAAGCATCTCCACCTTATGTGGCACGCGAAGCACATCCACCGAGTCCACCACAGGGGTAGTGAACACAATCTTTTGGAAATTCTTAAGCACACTTGGCATCTCACCAGCCAATATAGCATCGGTTATCATATCTTCACGTTTCCAAAACTCCACAGTATCAATGCTCTCCATAAAGTCCCGACCACTAAGTGTAGCCACTGGTTTATCTTGGAAATAAGGTATAGGCTCGTTCACTCTCACCAAACGAGAATTTTCGCCATACACCACCCTCTCCACAGCATCAGCACCCATAGACGCTACCAAGCACATCAATATCGCAATACCTAACTTTTTCATATTTTTATCGTTTTGTTCTTCACTACGAAAGTACACAAAATAGAGCATTCTACCATAATTATCCTCAAAAAAACTGAGAAAAACCGATAATTGACTGACAATTTTCACCTTTTTGCCGAATTTATCTATATAATGTACATACTTATCTGTGAAGAATGACTATATTTGTAATATAAACAATAAAAACTACATCACATGAGAATACTATCCACTTTAATAGCAGCGTTTATCGCTTTTACTTCTTTTGCAGGCGAAGTTTACACTGTAATTGCCAATCCTGGAGAAAATGCATCGAAAAGTGTTCGCATCAATTGGCACACCGACACTTCTGATACCGATACTCACTGTTTCTACACCGAGTGTAGCGACGTTCATTGGGCAAGAGCAAAAAAGGCTACTCCGATGCAAGAAATCTGCACAGTTTTCGACAGTATGTATTCTAAAACACCTAAAAGCGAAAATATATACGAACGAGTTCGCTTCGTTCGCAATACCTTAGAACTTAAAAAACTTACTCCAGGCACTCGTTATATGTATCGCATCGGCAAAGATGCAAACGATGGCGAAACAAGATATTTCCACACGGCTCCCGTGAGCGGCGAATGGTCGGCGGCTATCATCTCCGATTTCCATGCCTACACTCCTCTGCCTAAACGAGTACTCAATGCTATGACTATGCTCGACACTCTCAAAGCAAAGAACGGCACTTATTTCGATGCTATTCTGCACGTGGGCGACATCACTGCATGGGGTGGCAGTTACTCTTTCTGGAAGGATCTTTACACCAACGACCACTTCAAGCACAACCTTTGGGCAGGTGTGAACGGAAATCACGACAATATGGATCGCACCAACAAGCGTAATAGCAAGCACTTCTTCCGCAATGTCAACAACAATCCTCTCAATGGATATGCTGGCCAAGAAGGTGTTTGCTATCATTTCACCTATGGCGATGTGCTGTTTATTATGCTCAACAACGAAGAGATGCGTTCAGACGAAGGTCTTGCAGCCGCACAAGAATGGGTGCGTAAGGTGATCAAGCGAAACAAGAAGAAATTTGTAGTAGTGATGGAACATTACCAATGGTTCTATGGCACAAATGGCAAATTCTCGCAATATAGCCGTTGGCAATCGCTATTCGACGAATGTGGTGTAGACCTTGCCATCTCAGCCAATAACCACGTGTATGCTCGCACAAATGCTCTGTATAATGGCGTAGAAACCGATGGCTCACGTGGCACTGTGTACATCCAAACTCCTTCGAGCGACAACGAACGTGGTCAAGCCCTGAAAGAATGGACCGACAACAAGGATATCATCAAATATCGATGGGCAGAAGGTGGAAACACCGTAGGTGGTCTTTTACTCAAAGCCAATAGCAATCAGCTATCTCTTACCCTTTACGATCGTTATGGCAATGCACTCGACAATGTAGTGGTGAAGGCTAAGAACAAGAAGAAATGACCGATTTCGTAGCAATAGACTTTGAAACGGCCAATGCCTTACCCTCGAGCGTGTGCAGTGTGGGTATTGTAGTGGTGAAAAATGGTGAGATTGTAGATAGCTTCTACAGTCTCATTCATCCTGTACCAAACTACTATCTATTCATGAACACTCGCATACATGGCATTCGCAAAACCGACACACAAAATGCACCCACGTTTCCCGAAGTGTGGGAGCAGATAGAGCCTCTAATTGGCAATCTTCCTATGGTAGCTCACAACAGCCCATTCGACGAAGGTTGTCTCAAGGCCGTATTTCGTTATTACGATATGCCCTACCCCGATTACCAATTCCACTGCACTTGCCGAGCTTCACGCAAGAAACTAAAAACCGAAGTCGCAAACCACCAACTTCACACCGTGGCAAAATATTGTGGATACAACCTCACCAACCATCACAACGCACTTGCCGATGCCGAGGCCTGCGCACACATCGCACTACGTCTTCTATAACACACATTTCCTCTTAATATCGGTTACTACAAAATCAAAATTTTGATATAAGAAAGAGCGTAATCCTGTGCAGGATCACGCTCTCAATTATTATGAAAATTCTAATCTATTATGTTACTATTATTTAGCTACTCTTTCAAGCCACTTAACCATACCAAGCATTACGCCCATAGATACAAGACATACTACAAGGAATACGGTCCAGCATTGCCAGATTGGAATTGCGTTGTACATAAGAGGACCAATCCACAATAGCAAGTTACCTACTGCTGTAGCACCAAGCCACAAACCTTGGCAAAGACCTTGCAAGTGCTTTGGAGCAATCTTTGATACGAACGACAAACCAAGAGGAGAGATAAACAACTCAGCCACTGTCAAGAAGAAGTAAAGTGCAATAAGTACCCATGCACCTGCCTTCACTTGCTCAGCCACTGGAAGAGCACGATATTCGTCGGCTGATGGGTAACCCATATACATTGAGTATACTGCCAAGAACAAGTAAGCAAGACCAGCGATAAACATACCGATTGCAATCTTTCTTGGAGTAGAAATTTCCTTACCACGAGCAGATAGAGCACCGAAAATCCACATCACCACTGGAGTGAGCACAATCACGAAGAATGGGTTAACTGCTTGCCAAATTTCAGGAGCGATAGTTGTAGTATCCACGAAGTCGCGAGCAAACAATGAAAGTGATGTACCATTTTGGTGGAATGAGAACCAGAAGAAGATCACCACGCCAAGCACTGCAAGAAGAGCATAAATGCGTTGCTTGATTTCTTGTGCCATAGCTTTCTTTTCTTCAGCTGTATATTGAACAGATGCAGTAGCTTCCTTCTTTCCAGGAGTTGGGAACATCTTCTTAGTACAGATAAACACTATCAAAGAGATAAACATTGCAGCCACTGAAGCCATGAATGAATAGTGGATACCTTCGTTGAAGATTTGTAGGTACTTTTCGCAAGATGCAAGCATATTTGCTACATCACCACCACATGCTGTCATCAATGCTTGCAAGTTTGCAAGGTTTGCCATTGCTTCACCTTCAGCAATATATTGGTGACAAAGTGCTGGAAGACCTGCATTATATACCATACCTGAGTTTTCCAACCACCAGCTTCTCAACAATGGAGCTACGAATGGAGCCACAAGACCACCAATGTTGATGAATACGTAGAAGATTTGGAAACCAGAGTCGCGTTGGCTTGAATACTTAGGATCGTCATACATTTGACCTACAATTGCTTGCAAGTTACCCTTGAACAAACCATTACCAAATGCAATAAGGAACAAAGCCACGCAAGTGAGAGTAAGCAACCATGTAGAGTTTTGAGCTGTTGCAAGGATTGGAATTGACAATGCCACATAACCCAATGCCATCACAATAAGACCTGACATGATTGTACCCTTGTAGTTTTGAGTCTTATCGGCGATGAAACCACCTGCCAAACTCAACACATAGATACCTGCATAGAAGAATGAATAAATCAATGAACTTGTCTCTTCACTTACGCCAAACTTAGAACACAAGAACAGCACCAATACGGCGTTCATAATGTAATAACCAAAGCGTTCACCCATGTTGGCAAGTGCCGCAGGGATAAGACCTTTAGGATGATTTTTAAACATAATTAATCGTATTATTTGGTTAATATTAAGTTATTTAATTTTCTGAGTTAAAAATTGATGTTATTTCTTCCAAATTCTCTTAATCAGATACACCAACAAACATGGTATACCGATAAGTATTGAAAGCATTAAGACAATCATTATTAGACTTTGTATCATATCAGCTTATTTTAATAATTACTGTCCCAATTTTGCCTTATAAGCAAGGGCATACACTCGCATTTGCTTTATCATGGCAAGCAAACCATTGCTACGCGTAGGCGACAAATGCTCTTGCAATCCTATTTCTTGCAAGAAATATAGGTCGCAATCGAGAATTTCTTGAGGCGTGTGTCCCGAAAGCACACGAATAAGCAACGAAATCAAGCCCTTCACTATGATTGCGTCGCTATCGGCACGAAACTCTATCTTTCCGTCGCACTCGTCGGCCACAAGCCACACACGGCTTTGGCAACCCTCTATTATATTATCTGGAGTTTTAAACTTCTCTTCAAGAGGCTCCACTGCATTACCGAGTTCTATGATATAAGCATACTTATCCATCCAGTCGGTAAGCCCCGAAAATTCCTCTACTATTTCGTCTTGTATATTATTTATAGTATTCATTCAGCCCATTTTACTAATTAATTGCCAAAAATACGCATTTTTTTTGAATTTTCCCACACCACACCCCTATTTACTTATTAAATAACATAAAAATAGGCGTATCACTAAAATGTGACACGCCTATCGGTAATAAGATATGTTTATCTTCTATTAGAAGAAACGAATCATATTGTTTTCTACCTTTGTAGCACCGCGAAGGATACCTTCTACGTTTTGCATTACTGCACTGCTACCACGAGTAGTTGCAAATTGACGAGCTACTTCAGCACCTGGAGTGCGTTCGCTACGGTTGTGCTTGATAACTTGGTATACATATACTGCATTGTTACCCTTAACCACTTCACTTAGCTTACCTTCTTCTGCAGTAGCCACGCTTGCTACAAATGCATTTTCACCCATTCCAAGACCTGGGATGAATTGTTGACCAAATGTTACTTGAGCAGTGTCAACGTCAGCATTCATTACTTGAGCATAACCAGCGATATCAGATGCCTTACCATTATACTTTTCAGCAAGAGCAGCACCCTTCTTTTCGTTGCGTACTTGGTAAGTGATCATATCGTTGATTTGGCGTTCGTTCATTGGCAAGTATTCACCATCAAACACCTTTTCTACAGCCACTACCATCATCTTGTTCTTGCTATCTACGTCGAAAATAGGAGACACAGAACCTTCGTTAGCAGCAAACATCCACTTCACAGCATCACGAGTACCATTGATACCATTCACTTGAGGAGTGTTGCTATATACTACTACAGGCATTGGTTGGTAACCATTCTTCACTGCGTTAGAATCCAAAGCAGCAAGAGTAGCGTTTTCGTTGATAAATGCTTGTAGGTTGTCGCGCAAGCCGTTTACAGTTTCCTTGCTTGGATATACCTTGTGAGTGATTACTGCCACATTGTAGAATTGCTTAGGTTCTTCCTTCTTGATCACCTTAGCGATAGTAGCAGCTTGGTCGCTTGAAGATACTACGAAATAGTTAGCACTAGCACCAAGGATCTTAGCCTTCACATCTTCTGCAATACCGATAAGAGTTTGCTTAGCGTTTTCTTGACCTTGTACAGTAGCACCATTCACCACTTCAGCAAATGCCTTACCTGCGTTAAGAGCATTCAAGATAGAATCTTGTGCATTCTTGTCGCCAGTTACTACTACGAAGTTCATATCCACAGATTCTACAGCCATTTCCTTGCCTGTAAGCTTAGCGATAGTATATTCGTTAGATACGAAGCTTGGTTCGCTCACTTCACCCACCTTAGCCTTTTCTACGAAGTTCTTGATTTGAGTTTCAGTGATATCGTCAAGTTTCACGAAGTTTTCAGCGATTACAAGTTCGCCATTGTTGCGCACTGCATCCACACCTTCGTTAGCCTTAAGTGTAGCAAGAGCTTCGTCAACGATAGCCTTAGACTTAGCTTGGTCATCAGCCGATGGCTTCACGTCTACAGCGATCACGCGACCTGTTCTTTGTTCGCCTTCAAGCTTGAACATATGCTTCACTTCATCATATTTCTTCTTTAGTTCAGCAGTAGTTGGTTCGTATTCTTCACCATTTACTGAAGAATAGTCAGCCTTTACGTAAGCCACTTCAGAAGTTACCACATTTTCTTCAAACAAGTATTTCTTATCCAATTCGTTTGCTTGGAATGCACCTACGATTAGGTTTTGAAGTTTCACTTGCTTAAGCATCTTTGCGATTTCGCCTTCCATTCTCATCCAATCTGCCTTTGCAGCTGCCACTTGGTCTTCTGTAGCACCATACTTAGCAGGGTTGAACAACAAATCATACAATTGAGCTGGTGATTCCACACCCATTTGTTGAGCATATTGATACATGATTTGGTTTGCGCCACCGCCCACCATTGCATCTGTAAGTTCAGCATCTGTTACATAGATACCTACTGCTTCAAGTTCTTCGTCAAGAAGCATTTCAGAAATCATGCCTTCGATCACTGTGTTTTGAATTACAGCACCATCTGGCATTTGAGCACCACTATTTTGGTATTGTGCGCTCATTTGCTCATAACGCTTTTGGAATTCTACAGCGTCGATTTTTTTATCACCCACTTTCACGATAGTGTTACCATCGCCAAAAAACGCTTGTCCTGAGTTTAGCAAGTCACCCAAGATAAACGCCAATAGAGCCACGCCAATGATTACTGTCAATAGCACCGCTCTTTTTCTAATTGATTCTAATGCAGCCATTTAACTATTTAATTTTTTGTTTTTATTTCCGTTATTTCAACCAACAATTTATCCCACATATATAGTATATGCGGAATATAAGCACGCAAAGATACCATTTTTTTATATATCGCACAAAATTTTAACTATGTTTTTATTTGCTATTACCTATATATGCACTATCTTTGCACTCGATTTTGAAATTACATTATTAACTATGTGGAAAAATTTGGCTGCTTGCAACCACACAAAAAAATGCTAAAACTGCGTTCTACAACAATTCAACTTTCACTTTTTTGAGGTAGAAGCCCTGCATTTTTCCACTTTAAAACAAATTGGAAAAGATGAACTATTTATTCACATCGGAATCGGTGTCGGAAGGACACCCTGACAAAGTGGCCGACCAAATCAGCGATGCTATTCTCGATCGCTTCTTGGCTTATGATCCTAATTCTAAAGTTGCTTGCGAAACTCTCGTCACCACTGGTCAAGTGGTAGTGGCTGGAGAAGTGAAATCAAATGCCTACATCGACCTAATGGAGGTAACTCGCAAGGTAATCAAGCGTATTGGCTACAACAAGAGCGAATACAAGTTTGACGCCGAAGCTTGTGGTGTATTCTCAGCTCTTCACGAACAATCTCAAGACATCAATCGTGGTGTAGACCGCGAAAACGCCGAAGAACAAGGTGCTGGCGACCAAGGTATGATGTTTGGTTATGCTTCAAACGAAACTCCTGAGTATATGCCAATCTCGCTTTCGCTTGCTCACACCTTGCTAATCGAACTCACTGCTATTCGCAACGAAGGCGAAGTGATGACTTATCTTCGTCCAGATGCAAAGAGCCAAGTGACTGTAGAATATAACGGCGACACAAACAAACCTGAACGCATTCACACTATCGTCATCAGTACCCAACACGATGATTTCATCGCTCCGGCCGACGACAGCAAGGAAGCACAAAATAAGGCCGACGAAGAAATGCTTGCCACCATTCGTCGCGACGTTGAAAACATCCTTCTTCCACGCGTATTGGCTAAGTTGAGTGCCGACACCCAAGCAATGTTCGACGACCGCCTTATCCTTCACGTGAATCCTACAGGAAAATTCGTTATCGGTGGCCCTCACGGCGACACAGGTCTCACTGGCCGCAAAATCATCGTTGACACTTACGGTGGTAAGGGTGCTCACGGTGGTGGTGCTTTCTCTGGTAAAGACCCTTCTAAAGTCGACCGCTCGGCTGCTTACGCTGCTCGTCACATCGCCAAGAACGCCGTGGCTGCAGGTATTGCCGACGAAATACTTGTGCAAGTGGCTTACGCTATCGGTGTAGCCGAACCTGTGAGCCTTTATGTGAACACCTACGGCACAAGCCATGTGGCTCTTAGCGACTCTGAAATCGCTGAAAAGTTGAAAGCCATCTTCGACATGCGTCCTGCCGCTATCGAAAAGCGTCTGAAACTGCGTCTTCCTATCTACGAAGAAACTGCTTCTTATGGTCACATGGGACGCACTCCTCGCACCATCGTCAAGGAATTCTATTCTAACTACGAAGGCAACAAGAGCATCGAAGTGGAACTATTCACTTGGGAAAAACTCGACTTCGTGGATGCTATCAAAGAATCTTTCAACATCTAAGTATGTTCTTCTGTAGCGACACATTATATAAATATATACTCACAGTGATCATTTCTATGGTGGCTGTGTGTGCCTATGCACAAGCCGACCACATCGAAGACTATGTGCCTTCACACTTTGGTATCGACACCTACCACGGTATCGATGTTTCCAATCATCAAGGCGTGATCGACTGGAAGAAGGTGGCAAGCGACGAAAATGTTCAATTCGTCTATATCAAAGCCACCGAAGGTGCTACCTATGTGTCGCCCACTTTCGAGAAGAATATTCGCGAAGCACGAAAAGCCGGAATGAAAGTAGGATGCTACCACTTCTTGCGTGCATCTTCTTATATCCACGATCAAGTGGCAAACTTCACCAATTTCTGTCGCACTCACGAGCAAGACCTCGCTCCTCTCATCGACATCGAGGTAAAAGGCTCGTGGAAGGCCGAGAATGTGAGCGATAGCGTGAAACTTTTTGCCGATTTGCTCGAAGAACACTACGGTGTACGACCTATTATCTACACTGGTACAAACTTCTTCAATCGCTACCTTACCAAGGATTTCAGCGAAGGTTATGAACTTTTTATTGCCAAATATTCCGACGATCAGCCAGTACTTGGCAATGGTGTGCAGTACACCTTATGGCAATTCACCGATTGCGGTGAGGTGTCGGGCATTCGCACCGATGTAGACCAAAGTCGCTTCAACGAGGGCAAGTCGCTCAACGACATCTTATTCCGTCCCGTTCCACGCGATCCTAACTACATCGCTACGCGACGCATGGTAAAGCCTATTATTTCGTTGAATATGCAAAACCCGGCAAAACTAAGAAATAGTCGTGCTGAAAAGTTTGGCCAAAAACAAAAGAAGGCCCTCAAAGTTCACAAAAAGAACAGAAACGAACATCGTCCTCACCACAAACGCAACGACATTGAGGACGAAGACGACTATATGCCAACTCCTGCACAGTCGGCAATAAAGAGCAATCCTTCCGAAAGCTGAAACAACTTTATACATACAAAATTAATCGCGATAGTCACTCTATAATGAGCAGCTACCGCGATTTTTCTATATCTATGAATCATCATTCTCTCCTATCCCAATACCTTTCGGCATGCGAGAGCATCAAGTTTCAGACGTTCTTTCAATTCGTCAAACGATCCCATCTTCATCTCCGAGCGCATAAATTTCACAAAACCCACTCGCAAAGTCTTACCATACAAATCGCCATCAAAATCAAAGATATTCACCTCAAAGGTGCGTTTCCCACCCTTTTCTATAGTAGGACGCACGCCTATATTTGCCATACCTCCACGCTTCGTGCCATCGGGTAAGGTCACTCTCACTGCATACACTCCGCGATGTGGCACTATGAGTTCGCTTGCCACGTCGAGATTTGCCGTAGGAAATCCTATCTTTCTGCCATTTTGCTTGCCTGGCACCACAACACCTTCCAAGTAGAATGGTTGTGTAAGATATGCCTTTGCCAAGTCCACACGCCCCTCTTCGAGCATCTTTCTTATCAGCGAAGAGCTTACGGGACTGTATTCACCTTGATATTCATCGGCTTTCACCACTACGATGCCTAACTTCTCGCCATTTCGCACATAGTCCTCAAAATCCTCATCTCTGTTACACCCAAATCTGTGATTAAAGCCCATAATAAGCGTTCCCACCTCATATTTTGAGCGTAACATATTCATAAATTCCGAAGAATCTATCTTTGCAAATTCCTTAGTAAAGTCCAACACAATGGCCACATCCACACCCAACTCGTCAAGAATACGCAAACGCTCCTCGAGAGTCATTATCATACGCAGACCACCATCGGGATTAAACACTCGCTGTGGATGATTACTGAAGGTAATTACTGCCGACTTCACCCCCAATTGCTTTGCTGCAGAGGTCAAATCTTTTATTAGGAATCTATGTCCTAAATGCACCCCGTCAAACATCCCTATGGTTGCCAACAAACCACCCTCGTGCAGTTCATCTTTATCAGTCACCACTATCATATCCTTCGGACCTCTCATTTTAAAACCTACCTCATGCTCAAGCACATCGGTAAATTCTTTTCCTTCTTCCACCAATGCCACTCCGAAGCCCAGTTCCGAAGCTGCTTTAAGGTTTTTGTCTGAGTCATCAAGAAATAGCGTTTCCTCTGGTTTTATACATAAATGCGACACCGTATATTCGAAGATTTCACGATTTGGTTTTGCTGATTTTGCTTCATACGAAAGCGACAAGCCGTCAAAGTAATGATTAATATCTTTTCCGTCAATCTTAAACCACTCCTTCACACTCTGTTCCATATGTATAGGATTGGTATTGGATAGCATATATATATTGTAATGCTTTCTCAATTCCTCAAGTGCGCGCAGTCTACGCTTAGGTATGCCCACAAGAAATTTGCAGAATGCCGCATCTATCTCATCATCGGTCACTTCCACGCTCATTATTCGGCGCACTTCGGCGTGAAATTCATCCACTCCCAAGCGTCCTTCTTCGAGTGCCAAAAATATGCCTTGTTGAGAATATTGGCCAAACTGCTCGTTGGCATCGCTCATCCCCAACTCTTCAAATGCCGCCACACAATCCTCGCGTTTCAAGTCTATTATAACTCCTCCGAGGTCGAATAGCAGGTTTTTATATTTAGTTTCTTTCATATATTTTCATCGTAAGTTATAGAATTTTCGTCATTTTCTATACATTCCTTAATGCAAAGTTAACCATTTTCAGCCAATTATAGCACTCACACAAGTGCTAATTCGCACGAAGTGCTGAAAACGGTCATTTTACCCTAAAAATCGTGTTATATTTTCGTAATTCTTGTTAACTTTTGTTATTTTCACCCATTTTAGCCCCTTTACGCCACTCCCACCTATATATAAATAGCGAAATATGTAGTATCTTTGCATTGGAATGGATGCGGAGGGGGCTGGTGCTCTCTCGCATTTTTTTATTATAGAGCATTATAGTTACTATAGATATGATAGATAAAGCGGAATTATTAAAAGTTATTGAAGCAGCGATTGCCGATAGTAATCTATTCCTTGTAGATACCACCGTAAGTCGCGACAATAACATTGTAGTAGAAATAGATTCTATGGACTCGGTCAGCATCGACGACTGCGCTTCTCTCACTAAAGCCATTGAAGCAGCTTTCGACCGCGAAGTAGAGGATTATGAATTGGAAGTTGGCTCTGCAGGTCTCACTTCTCCTTTCAAAGTGAAGCAACAATACGAAAAGTATGAAGGCGAAGAAGTGGAAGTGCTAACCAAAGACGGCAGAAAACTTAAAGGCACGCTCAAAGAGTCTACCAACGAAAATTTCACTATCAGCATCACAAAGAAAGTGAAACCTGAAGGTGCTAAGCGTCCTATTGAAGTTAGCGAAGATAATACATTCAATTACAGCGATATAAAACATACAAAATACTTAATTCAGTTTAAATAGAATTATGGCAAAGAAAGAGGAAATCATCGATATGGTGGACCAATTTTCAGAATTTAAAGAGCTGAAAAACATCGACAAAACCACCATGATAAGTGTCTTGGAAGAATCTTTTCGTAGCGTGATTGCTAAAATGTTTGGCAGCGACGAAAACTTCGACGTAATTATGAACCCTGACCGTGGAGATTGCGAAATCTACCAAAATCTTGAAGTAGTTCCTGATGGCGAAGTTACCGACCCTAACAAGCAAATCAGCCTTACCGACGCTAAGAACGACCCAGAGGATCCAGATCCAGATTGTGAAGTAGGCGAAGACCACACTAAGAAAATTGACTTCGCTAAGTTTGGACGTCGCGCAATCCTCAACTTGCGTCAAACTCTTGCCAGCAAGATTCTCGACCTTCAAAAAGATGCTATCTATTCTAAGTTTAAAGAATTGGAAGGCGAACTTGTTTCTGGTGAAGTATACCAAGTATGGAAAAAGGAAATCCTTCTTCTCGACGACGAAAAGAACGAACTTCTTCTTCCTAAAGACCAACAAATCCCTAACGATTTCTATCGCAAGGGCGAAACCGTGCGTGCCGTAATCGAACGCGTTGACAACCACAACAACAATCCTAAGATTATCGTATCGCGCACAAGCGAAAATTTCCTTCGCCGTCTATTTGAACTTGAAGTACCTGAAATCCACGATGGTCTTATCGTGATTCGTGCTGTGGCTCGCATCCCAGGCGAAAGAGCTAAGATTGCAGTAGAAAGCTACGCCGACCGCATCGATCCTGTAGGAGCATGTGTGGGTATGAAGGGTTCACGCATCCACGGTATCGTACGTGAATTGAAGAACGAAAATATCGACGTTATCAACTACACCAACGATATCAACCTATTCATCGAAAGAGCATTAAGCCCTGCAAGAATTTCTTCTATCCGTATCGACGAAGAAACTAAGCACGCCGAAGTGTTCCTTAGCCCTGATCAAGTATCACTTGCTATCGGTAAGAATGGTCACAATATCCGTTTGGCTACAATCCTCACAGGCTATGTAATCGATGTTTACCGCGACCTAAACCCTAACGATATCTATCTTGACGACTTCGCCGATGAAATCGCTGATTGGGTTATCGCAGTATTCAAAGATAAGGGATTCGCTACTGCATTGCAAATCTTGGATTGCGATCGCGAAGAACTCCTTCAAAAGACCGACCTTGAAGAAGAAACTATCGACAACGTACTCGAAATTCTTCAAGCTGAATACGATAGAGACGACGAATAATATACAATGGGGACTCTATCTTTAGAGTCTCCCATTCACCTACACGAGATAAGTAAATAATTGCGCTCAATTTTTAAAACACTAACTTATTAATAATATATGCCAGTAAAGATAAGTAAAGCAGCAAAAGAATTAGGCGTAGGAACTCAATCAATCATTGACTTCCTAAGCAAAAAAAATATCACTATCGACACTAACCCTAACACCAAAATCTCCGACGAGCAATACCAAATGCTTGTAAATGAGTTCCAATCAGACCGCGCTCAAAAGATTAAGTCTGACGACCTCTCTAAGGATAGACAAAAGGAGAAAGCTAAACCTGCCAAGAAAGAAGCAGAAGAAATCAAGCCTTCGGCTACTGTTCAAGGACCTAAGGTGGTGGGTAAAATCGACCTTTCACAATCTGGAAAGCCTCAAGCTAAACCTGAGGCCACTAAACCTGTAGCTCCTAAGCAAGAACCTAAGGCTGAGGTAAAACCTCAACCTGTAGCTAAACCTGAACCTAAGAGCGAAGTGAAAGTGCAACCAAAACCTGCTCCTGCACCTGCTCCTAAAAAGGAAGAAGTGAAGGCACAAGCTCCTAAGAAAGAAGAGGCTCCGGTAGCCACAGAAAAGAAGGATGAAGTATTCTCTCTTGGCACTACTTTGTCAAGCACTCCTAAGGTGATTGGCAAAATTGACCTTGATGCCATCAATCTTCAAACACGCCCTAAGAAAAAATCGCGTGAAGAAAAGCGCAACGAGCGTATTGCAAAGGAAAAGAACCAACAAGCAGCACGCACAGCAGCTGGCGGTGAAACTGGCGACCGCAAGAAGCGTAAGCGCATTGGCAAAGAGAAAATCGATATTGAAAAGAGCGCAAAACAAATCACTAATGATGCTCCTCGCAAAGAGCAAAAACAAAACAATAACAACAATAATAACAAGGCTCCTCAAGCGCAACAAGCCAACCAAGCTGCTCAAGGCAAGCGCAACAAGGACAAAAACAACAAGGCTAAACGTCCTTTCAAGCCTGAAGTGAGCGAAGAAGATGTACAAAAGCAAGTAAAGGAAACTCTTGCTCGTCTTACTTCTAAACCTAACAAGAAATCGGCTAAATGGCGTAAGGAAAAACGCGACGCTGTGAGCGAACGCGAACGCGAAGCAGCTGAACTTGAAGCAGCAGAAGGAAAGATCCTTAAGCTTACTGAGTTCGTTACTGCCAACGACCTTGCTATCATGATGGATGTGCCTATCAATAAGGTCATCGGTACTTGTATGAGCATCGGCGTGATGGTATCTATCAACCAACGCCTTGATGCCGAAACTATCAATATCGTGGCAGAAGAATTTGGTTTCCAAACCGAATTCGTAAGTTCGGAAGTAGTAAACGCTATCACTACCGAAGAAGATAAAGAAGAAGACCTCGAACCACGCCCACCAGTAGTCACTGTGATGGGACACGTAGACCACGGTAAGACTTCGCTTCTCGACTATATCCGCAATGCCAATGTAATTGCTGGTGAAGCTGGTGGTATCACTCAACACATCGGTGCTTACAATGTGAAGTTGGCCAACGGACGTCGCATCACATTCCTTGATACTCCAGGTCACGAAGCATTTACTGCGATGCGTGCGCGTGGTGCTAAGGTTACCGATATCGTTATCGTTATCGTGGCTGCCGACGACAACATCATGCCTCAAACTGTGGAAGCTATCAACCACGCTTCGGCTGCAGGTGTGCCTATCGTGTTTGCTATCAACAAGATCGATAAGCCTACTGCTAACCCTGAAAAGATCAAGGAAGGTCTTGCTAATATGAACTACCTTGTTGAAGATTGGGGTGGTAAGTACCAATCTCAAGATATCTCTGCTAAGAAGGGTATCGGTGTAGACGAACTTATGGAAAAGGTGCTTCTTGAAGCTGATATGCTCGAACTCAAGGCTAATCCTAATCGTAAGGCCACAGGTTCTATCATCGAATCTTCTCTCGACAAAGGTCGTGGTTATGTGGCTACTGTGCTTGTGCAAAATGGTACACTTAAGATGGGTGATATCATCCTTGCAGGTACACACTATGGTAAAATCAAGGCTATGTTCAACGAGCGTAACCAACGCATCCAACAAGCAGGTCCTGCTACTCCAGTGCTTATCCTTGGTCTTAACGGCGCTCCTACTGCGGGCGACACATTCAATGTGATGGACACAGACCAAGAAGCTCGCGAAATTGCCAACAAGCGCGAACAACTTCAACGCGAACAAGGATTGCGTACTCAAACTCGTATCACTCTTGAAGATATCGGCCGTCGTAAGGCTCTTGGTAGCTTCAACGAACTTAACATCATCGTTAAGGGTGACGTGGACGGTTCTATCGAAGCTTTGACCGACGCTCTTATCAAGCTTTCTACTCCAGAGGTGCAAGTGAATGTTATCCACAAGGCTGTGGGTGCTATCACCGAGAGCGACGTTACTCTTGCTTCAGCTTCAGATGCTTACATCATCGGGTTCCAAGTGCGTCCTTCTCAAGCAGCACGCCGCTTGGCTGAAAACGAAGGTGTCGACATCCGTCTATACTCTATCATCTACTCGGCTATCGAAGAAGTGAAAGACGCTATGGAAGGTATGCTTGAACCTGAAACAAAGGAAGAAATCCTTGGTACTGCCGAAGTGCTTCAAACCTACAAGATCTCTAAGGTGGGTACTATTGCTGGTGCTATCGTGCGCGATGGTAAGGTTAAGAAGAACTGTAAGGTGCGCGTGATTCGTGATGGTATCGTTCGCTACACTGGCGACCTTGGTTCATTGAAGCGTTTCAAGGACGATGTGAAGGAAGTAACCACAGGCTACGATTGCGGTCTTAGCGTTGCAGGATACAACGATATCCAAGAAGGCGATATGATCGAATCATTCGAAATCGTTCAAGTGAAGAAGAAACTATAATCTCCAATTATAGATAACAATCAAAAAAGGGTTGGCATTCATCGCCAGCCCTTTTTTCAAATCATCACCCCTCATTTGATATGAAATATTACTTAAATATAGGTAGCAACCTTGGCGATTGCAGGCTAAACCTTCAGCATGCCATCGAGATGCTCGAAAATAGTCTACAAGCCAAGTCCGAAATTAGCAGCATAGTGGAAAGTGTGGCATGGGGATACGAAAGCAAAAACATCTTCCACAATGTGGGAATAATGATCGAGAGCAACATCTCACCGCAAGAAATGCTCCTCATCGCCCAACACACAGAGAAAATGCTCGGCAGCACTTCGCATCGCAATGCCGATGGCTCATATTGCGACCGCATAGTCGACATTGACATCATTGCCATCGACGAGCAAGTGATCGATAGCGAATCGCTCACTGTGCCTCACCCACGCATGCATTTGCGCGACTTCGTCCTTCGTCCTATGGCTGAACTCGCACCTCTATGGACTCACCCCATCCTCCACAAAACGGCAACGCAACTCCTGCAAGAATTACAAAATTCTATCTAATTATCCTTTTTAAGGAATAAATCCTAATTTATTATTCGTATCTTTGCACCCAATAAGGGAACTTACATAAATGCTTACGATTATGAAAATAGCGATTATCAACGGACCAAACCTCAATTTGCTTGGCGTGAGAGAGCCTTCAATCTACGGAAACGAAGGTTTTGAAAATTTTTTGAAGACTTTGCAAGAAAAATACGCAGAGATTGAAATATCTTACTTCCAAAGCAACCACGAGGGAGCTATCATCGACGAATTACATCGCATAGGATTCTCCTACGATGGTATCGTGCTAAATGCAGGAGCCTACACTCACACATCTCTTGCCATTGCCGATGCTATCAGTGCCATCACTACACCTGTGATAGAGGTGCATATCTCTAATGTGCATAAGCGCGAAGAATTTCGCCACCACTCTATGATTTCGAGAGTGTGTCATGGAGTAATAGTTGGATTCGGACTCGATAGTTACCGACTCGCTATCGAAGCACTTAAAAAGTAAGAAAATTATAAACTCAGAAAATTATGACTGAAGAATTAGAGAACTATATATTATCACATATCGACGAGGAAGGCGAACACCTGTCGCGCCTCAATCGCGAAACACACATCTACCACCTTCGACCTCGTATGTGTTCGGGACACTTGCAAGGCCGTTTGCTCAAGATGTTTGTGCGCATGATCAATCCTCGCAATATTCTCGAACTCGGCACCTTCACCGGTTATTCTGGTCTTTGCCTTGCAGAGGGGATAATTGCTCCTGATGGCGAACTTCACACCATCGAGATCGATGACGAACTCGAAGATTTCATTCACAAGCAATTCGACTCTTCTGCTTTGGCCGATCGCATTCACCTTCACATAGGCGACGCTCGCGAGATCCTGCCTACCATTGGCAAAACGTTCGACCTCGTGTTTATGGATGCCAACAAGCGTGAATACTGCGAATATTACGACCTCGTGTTCCCTATGCTTGCTCCAGGTGGATTCATCATTGCCGACAACACGCTTTGGGATGGCAAAGTGGTGGATTGGGGCAAAAAACTCGATGCACAAACCGAAGGTATCCTTCGATTCAACGATATGGTGGCACAAGACTCAAGAGTGGAAAAGGTAATCATCCCTCTTCGTGACGGTCTCACCATCATATACAAGAAACCATAACAAGAAATATATTTTCGCCCCACAAAAGATGTTTTTCATCGATTTAAACATTTTTTCGGCAAAATATTTCTTTTTCTTGAGTATGTTAAGTACTTTTGCATATCAAAATCAATGATTTATACTAAAAACTAAATAATTACTAATCAATTAAAATTTTCGATTATGAAGAAATTTTTACTTTCTATTATTGGATGCTTGATGGCTTTTGTAAGTGTTCAAGCAGAAGAAGCTACATTGTCTTTCGACAACAAGGCTAACCGTACTTCACAAACAACTACGCAACAAGTTTGGGAACAAAACGGTATCATTCTTACTAACAACAAAGGTAAATCTACAAGCAACGTTGCAGATTATGCGAAACCTGCAAGATTCTACAAGAGTTCAGAACTTATAATTGAATGTACTCTTGGTAATATTAACAGCATCGTTTTCGATTGTAATTCAAGTAGCTACGCAACAGCACTTAAGAACTCTATTTCTGGTTCTACAGTTAGCGTTTCTTCTGATAAAGTTACCGTAACTCTTGATGGTTCAAGCAACACTTATAAAATCGCAAACCTTTCAGGTGGTCAAGTGCGTATGGATGCATTGACAGTAAATTATTCAGTTGCTGGCGATAACAAGCCTAATACCCCAGCATTCTCAGTAGCTGAAGGTACTTACTACGAACCTTTCTCAGTAGAAATCACTTGTGCTACTGAAGGTGCAGCTATCTATTACACAATTGATGGCACTGAACCTACTGCAACAAGCACAGCATATACTGAAGCTATCGAAGTAGCTGAAACTACTACTATCAAGGCTGTAGCTATTAAGGATGAAATAGCAAGTAGCGTGGCTACTGCAGTTTACACTATCGAGACTATTGAAGATATTGAAAATGTAGCTGCATTCTATGCTATGGCTTCTTCTAAGGGCAAGGCTATCAAATTCATTAACCCTCTTACAGTTGTTTACCAAAATGGCCAAAACCTAATCGTTAAGGACGAAACTGGTTCTATGCTTATCTATGGTGCTATCAGCAAGAAATACCAAAATGGTAATGTTATCACAGGTGTAGAAGGTACTATTGCTGAATATGGCAAGAACGCTCAATTGGCTCCTATCAGTGAAATGCCTGCTGCTACTGAAGGTACTGCTGTAGAACCTAAGGAAGTAACTATCACTGAACTTGCTGATTGCGATTATCTTGACTATGTAAAGGTAGAAGATGTTACTTTCACTCTTGACTCTGGTAAGACTAAGAACTACACAATGTCTGATGGCACTAACAAGTATGCTGTTTACAACCAATTCTATATTACTATCAGTGGTTTGGCAGCTGGCAACATCTACGACGTAACTGGTTTCGTAGCTTCTTACAATGGCACAGCTCAATTCCAACCTACAGTGGTTGCTCTTGACGAAATCGCTACTGGTATCGAAGAAGTAGCTACAGAAAATGCTCCTGTTGAATACTTCAACTTGCAAGGCATCAAGGTAGCTAACCCAGAAAACGGTATCTTCATCAAGAAGCAAGGTGCTAAAGCTACTAAGGTGGTTCTATAAGAAATAGATTACTAATTCTTATCATACAAGAAGATGTGCAAAGATTTGCACATCTTCTTTTCATTTATATCCTAAACTTTTTGCTATGT
Organism: Muribaculaceae bacterium; assembly: GCA_045656705.1. Taxonomy (GTDB): domain Bacteria; phylum Bacteroidota; class Bacteroidia; order Bacteroidales; family Muribaculaceae; genus RGIG4576. The sequence goes on from JAZORR010000032.1 coordinate 53,540, forward strand.
GGCACAATGTTTGCTAATTTTGTGAGTTATATAATGAAAAGGATATAAGAGATGGCTTTAAAAGATATTTATCATTCAAGACGAGTGCTAAAGTGGTGTATGGTCACCATTTCGGTGGTGCTTGTGGGATATTTCCTATATTTTTCCAATAATTTGGTGAAAGACCTATCGGTGCAAGAGCGTAATCGCATGCAGATTTGGGCCGACGCCACCAAAGAACTTGTATCGCTCAGTGTGGCTTCTGATGCCTCGTCGGTGAATGTAAATTTCTTATTGAGCATTATTGAGGCCAACGACAACATCCCAGTGCTTCTCGTTGACGAAAACGGATACATTCTCGACTATCGAAACTATCAGCTACCCGATGCAAGCGACACAGAGAGCTTCTACGGCAGTCTTTCGCCCACCAATAAGGCTTTCCTTGATAGCCGATTAGATGCGCTTAAAAACTCTTCTAATCGCATCGAAATCCAGCTTGATGATAATATCGTACAAAATCTTTATTACGAGGATTCCACACTCCTACATCGCTTGCAACTCTATCCTTATGTGCTACTCGGAGTGCTTATTGTATTCATCCTTGTGGTGTACTTCGCTCTTATCAGCATCAAGAAGGCCGAACAAAACAAAGTGTGGGTGGGACTTTCTAAAGAAACTGCTCACCAGCTCGGCACTCCTATCTCATCGCTTATGGCATGGATGCAGATGCTCGAAACCACCGATTTAGATCCTTGTATCGTCAACGATATGAATAAGGATGTGAATCGCCTGTCTATCATCGCCGACCGTTTCTCTAAAATAGGTTCTAAACCAGAGATGGAACTCGCCTTCATCAACGAATCGGTGACCAATAGCCTCGAATATATGCGCACTCGCATTTCGCAACGCGTACAGCTCAACATTCATCATCTCAAAGACGAATGTGGCGTGCTTTTGTGTATGTCGCTATTTGAATGGGTGATGGAAAACCTCACAAAAAATGCCGTTGATGCTATGCAAGGCGAAGGAAAAATAGATATCACACTATCCACCAGCACCAATAATGTGATAATAGACGTAAGCGACACTGGCAAAGGTATTGCTCGTCAAAACTTTGGCACGGTTTTCAATCCTGGCTACACCACTAAGAAACGCGGTTGGGGACTTGGACTCACACTCGTGAAACGCATCATCGAAGAGTACCACGGCGGACGCATCTACGTGAAAGAGTCGGAGATAGGCAAAGGCACTACCTTCCGCATCGAATTGCCAAAAATGTAAATTAAAACAAATTTATAGACAGTTCCCCTTAGAACATCTTCTTGATAAACGACATAAAGTCAAACGATTTTCCCTTATGCTCAAGAAGGGCGGTGATTTCGTTTTTCTCGTTCACAGCATCCAATCGCTCGGCAAGAGGAAGCAACGAGCGTAGCAATTGTTCGCCCACAGCCTGACGACCACTTATGTGCAACAAGGCACGTCCCATATTGATAGAGATACGCAATTCGCGTTCACCCATCTTAGGCGTCACCTTCTTCTGATAACGCAAAGCCTTAGTGTAATACTTCACAGCATCGCGATAATTCCCTATCTTCAAATGCAAATCACCTTCCTGCTGAAGCGAATCCACAAGATCGTAAATAGCTTGGCTCACACCCTTGTTGGCCTTATCGAGATACAGGTCGGTAGTCACCTGATAATGTGCCAGCACATTCATCTGCTTCAGGCGTGAATTGAATATTGTAGTAGAAGCCTCGATAGCCATCACAAGCGACGCTCCAAAACGTGACTTATTCTTCTTAGCCAACTTATCGAGGAGTTTTTGAGCCTTTATAAGTTCTTTTTCAGCCCTCACATTCTCGCCGGCCTTGTGATGTAAGAGAGCAAGATTGTAAATCACACCAGCCACAAGAGCCACATAATCGGGCTGAGTGCGGTCGGTGTCCATATCGGCAAGCATACGCAACGATTGTTCGCCTGCCACAAGTGCCTCGGTAAAATCGCTCCTCTCTATCATTAGCGACATATCCACCAAATATAGCCAGGCTCCCCCAAGACTTTCAGCATATAGACTGCGATTGATAGCCGACAGCTCTCTATGTGCATCTTCCACCCTATCAGCCTCAAGCAGGTACAAAATCCACCAGCGAAGCACATCTTTACTTTCGGCTTCGCTCATAAGATTTGCGGGCAACGCACCCGTTTCCACTATTTCCTCCTGCCACTCCGATATGTCGCATGCAAGTGCAGGAAACGCCATTTCAAGCGATAGAGGTCTCATTTCGTCAGTTATCTGCTAATTACACTACAAAGATAGTGCAACACACGCGATTCTCAAAATTATAACACCTCATTCCCCTCATCAAACCGCGTCCACACTCATCCTCATTATTCTCATTTTCACCCACAACCACACTTTCTCACCCCTTAAAAATATGTTTTAAAACACCTTTCCAATATTTTCAAACCTAAAAATGCTTTAAATTAAATTTAAATACTAACTTTGCATTTATTATAGATAGACATTAAAACAAATAAATAGATTCACTAATTCTAAAATTTTACGATTATGAAGAAATTTTACTTTCTTTTCGCGCTTCTTCTTTGCGCTATAGTGGCTAATGCTGCTAACATTCCTGCTGGAACTAAGTTGTATCTTACTCCAAATGCTAACTGGAAGCAATCTAATGCTCGTTACGCTGCTTATTTCTTCGGTAACGGCGAAGCATGGGTATCTATGACTAAGGTTGCAGGTGAAACTGATTTGTACGAATTGACTTCTCCTTCAAAGAGCTTCACTAATGTGATTTTCTGCCGTATGAATCCAGGTGCTTCTGCTAACAACTGGAACAACAAGTGGAACCAAACTTCTGACTTGGTGTACGATGGTACTAACAACCACTATACTGTAAAGGAAGGTACTTGGGACAAAGGTGGTGGTACTTGGAGCTACTACGGACAAACTGAAGAACTTCTTCTTGGTGTGAGCTGGACTCCTGACGGAACTATCTACCCTGGCGACAATGTAACTATCAAGGCAAGCGTTGTAGGTCAACCTGCTAACTCTACTATCCAAATCACTATCGACGGTCAAACTACTACTGGCGAAACTGCTACTTGGACTGCTGGCGAAGCTGGCAACTACACTGTAAAGGTGGCTTGCGTAGGTAGCGACAACAAGGAAATCGGCAGCAAGGAAGAAACTCTTAAGGTTACTGCTATCACAAGCGAATGGGGTGTATACCTTGAAAAGGCTTCTTGCTCTTGGACTAACGTAAACATCTACACTTGGGACGCTAACGGCAACACTCCTACTGGTACTTGGCCAGGCAACGCTATGAGCGTAACTACTGTAGGCGATGCTGAATACTACGTTTATATGGTTCGCAACGTGAATAGCGTAAGCGTTATCTTCAACAATGGTACTGAACAAACTGTTGACATCACTGGTGTAACAGGTGAATCATACTTCAAGTTGGATAAGAAGGGTGCTGAAAACAAGTGGACAGTAGTAAACATCACCGACGTTGTGACTTCTATCGAAGAAGTAGCTGCTGAAAATGCTCCTGTAGAATTCTTCAACCTACAAGGTGTGAAGGTGGCTAACCCAGAAAACGGCATCTTCATCCGCAAGCAAGGCAATAAGACTTCTAAGGTTATCCTATAATATATTATACAACCTATAATAAAGTCATTCGGGACTAATCTCCATTTCGGAGGTCAGTCCTTTTCTTTTTCACCCTTTCACGCACAAAATACGCCAAAACCCACCATTTACACAAAAAACAAGCCTCTTCTTTCCTTAAAATCGAAAAGAATATCGTAAATTTGCAAGGCATTATGTCGATTAAGCTTGGCTCGTGGCCACAATACGCCACCCTTAAGCATGTTTTACACATCGACTATGCAACTTTTTTGAGCAGAGCAAGAATTATATGAATATAGGATTTTTTAAGTTTCAACCCTACTTGAAATCGGTGCTTTGGGGAGGCGACAAAATCGCACAATATAAAGGCATCATCACCGACCAACGCCAAATAGGCGAAAGTTGGGAGATTTCGGGCGTTACCGGTAGAGAATCGGTAGTGGCCGAAGGCGAAGACGCAGGGCTTACTATTGTAGAATTGATACGAAAATACAAAGGGCTTCTTGTGGGCGACACCATATACCAAAAATATGGCGACACCTTTCCTATACTCGTTAAATTCATCGATGCCAAGCAAGACCTCTCGCTACAAGTGCATCCCGACGATACTATCGCTAAAAACCGACACAACTGTCTCGGTAAAACCGAAATGTGGTATATCATCGACACTCTCGAAGGCGCCAAAATAAATGTAGGCTTCACCCAATCCATCACACCCAAGGAATACGAAAAACGAGTAGCCAACAACACCATTATGGAAGTGGTGGCGTGCCACAATTCGCACCCAGGCGACCTTTTCTACCTTCCTGCAGGACGCATCCACAGCATCGGTGCAGGCAACTTGCTCGCAGAGATACAACGCACATGCGACATCACCTATCGCGTCTACGACTTCGATCGTCGCGATGCTCAAGGCAACACACGCGAGCTCCACACCAAATTGGCTAAAAAAGCCATCGACTACACCGTGCACGATAGCTATGTCACATCTTGTCCCCACAACACACAAGGCGAAACCAAGCTCGTGAAATGCGAACACTTCGACACCACTCGCATCATCGTGACCGACAAACACGAAATCCTATCGCCCGATGCTCAATCATTCCGCATCATCATGTGCCTAAAGGGAAACATCGAATTGCGCGACAACCATGGCAATAACACCACACTTCGCCAAGGCGAAACAGTATTAGTGCCAGCCTGCACATCACAACTGCTACTCACAGGCAACGCAGAGCTGCTCACAGCCATAGCCATGTAGCATCACACACCACAATATATATACTTTTATAAATCTAAGAGACCTCGTTAGAGGCAACCTTTGTCCTTTCGGACACATACGTGCCGTTTAGGTACGCCATCTATCACTCATAACTCCTAATTCCACACCCCTAACTGAGTATGTGGCTCGTGCGTCCACCCAGAATTTATGTCATTTTGTCTTTCTGTCGTGAAAAAATTATTGTAGGAAACTTCTCACAAACTCGTCTACAGTAGTTCCTTCTGGCAGACTTAGTTTTGTGTGGCGGAAGCGATATTTGCGTTGGCGTAGCGTTTCCTCGCTGGTGCCGAGTAGCAGAGCAGCCTTCGACAAAGGCACATTCAGGCACACAAGACAACACATATTCAGTTCGTCCTTGCTGATGTTTGGCACAGCCTCTTTCAATCTACTCAGCGCACCATTGTAGCAAGTATCAAGAGCCTCCATTAGCACAGTCAGTTCATCTTCGCCAAGCACACTCTTTTTGCCATACAAGTCGGCCGTTTTCGTTTTCTTCAGTTCCTTGATTTTCTGCACCACAGCATTCATACCAAGAATTTGTTCCCTCAGCACAAGCATTTCTTGTCGGCTATCATTCACATCATTTTCGCGTTCAGCAAGTTGCAATCGCACCTCCTGAAGCTCTATTATTTTCCCTTGCAGTTGGTCGGTAAGCCCGCTCATAGCCTCATCTTTTGCCTTCTCACGGTTGGCCACTATCATACGTCGGCGATAGGCTATCATCACAGCAAACATAGTGAACACGCTCACCACTATCACCAATAGCAGTAGCATCGTTTCGAGATGTTTATTATCCACCTCAAGCTCTGCATTCTCAAGCATAACCTTAGTTTTGTCATACTTCTTCTGATACATTGCTGCATTATCTTCGAGACGCTCATGATACAACAATTGATTATACTTCAACAAACTCAACACATTTATACATGCCTGTTTATAATCACCTTTTTTATAGAACAAATTCCATTTCTGACGATAATACAAAGCATTACCCAAATTATTTATAGTATCGACCGACAATTCAATATACTTTAAGGCTTCATCATAATTACCCAAATTCATATATATATTAGCTAATGTAGAATTCACACGTTTATTATCACCTACGGTTTTAGTTAATGATTGAGCTTCCTCTGCATAACTCTTGGCTTTTTCATAATCGCCTTTATAGGAATAAGCCAACGCCATACGATATAACGGATAGAATCTTAATTCCTCAAGTTCATTACCAATTGCTAACTTTTCTGCCTTTTCATAACAATTTATTGCTCTATTATAATTATGGTTTTCCAAATAGTTCCACCCTTGTTGCACCCACGCATCTATCACAGAATACATATTTCCACTCTTTTCCGCATATCTTTTTGCATTTTCATATAGTTCTAATGCCTCTTCATTAGGAGTGTCATTATTTATCATAAATGCCCAATAAGAATATATAACACTTTTCAAAGCAGTACTATCATTTGGAGTTGCCTCCAATGCCCTATTATAAAATTCTACTGCTTTCTGTCTTTCACCGACACTCTCATACACTTTTGCCGCATAAGTAAATACTTTTGCTCTCATTGCCGAATCTCCTTTTTCGGAGTAATAATCAACGGCTATTTTTATAAGTTCATCATCTTCGGCATGTGCGTTTAGCCAATATAGGCATACAGTATAAAGATAGGCATAATAAGCACGATTATGCTCTTCGGAGAAACCTCCAACCCTCATTTCCCTAAGTATATTCAAAGCACTATCTGCATTACTTGTTGTAGCTAATATATCATACACATCGGTCAATCGTTCATCATAATTCGGTGCTTTCTCACTGCAAGCAGCAAGCAACACCAAAATACAAGCCAAGAATATAGTTTTAAGATTCTGCATTCCCATTTTTCAGTTTATTTCTCAGACAAAAGTACTAATTTTATTTTGTTTCTACAAGGTTAAATGCAGAATACGTTTTCATTGTGGAACCTTTAGCCTGCTGAAACTTGTTTGAGGCAACCTTTAGCTCGCTGAGACTTCGTTCGAGGCAAAATCTTTGTCCGAAGGACGATATTTATGAGATCTGAGGAGAGAGAAACTCCTCACTATTTAAAACTTTTTCCTTATGTAACGCAATGTAACGCTTTTTATTTGTTAAATATTATTACATATCTCATTTACAGTCATTTACAAACTAACAAAACACAAAGATGTAACGCAATGTAACGCTTTTTTCACCCCATCCCATATTAATTTTGCAACATCAAATTCATAATTATAAACATTTAAAAAACATTTCAACAATGAAAAAATTTTTCTTACTTTTTGCAATCCTTTAGGGTGTTAATTTCAATTCAAGTGCTTTTTTCTTTGATATACCCGACACTCTAAACAAAAAACCTATTCCAATTCTATCTACTAAAAATCAATCCATTGATTTCGTAGCTCCTGCTTCAAGCGAATATTCTATCTCGATAGAAAACAATGGCAATATTATCTACCTTGATGAGGTAAGCCTTTCTTTAGGCGAAATATATACCATATATATGAATACACTTCCAGCAGGTACTTATCGCATACTTATCTCTGATATGGTAAACGGTAAAGAATACGAATATTTCTATCGCAAAGACGACAATACTGAGACTATATAATTTTTATTATTAACAATTCAAATCAAAAAATATGAAAAAATTTTTATTAAAATTATCCGTACTGATGTCGGTCATTGCTTTTGCTCTTACATCATGCAACAATGAACCAACCTTAAGAGAAATCCCTAAGGCTGAAAATGATCTTTTGCTAATAGCAAAAGATATCGTAAACAAACAAGATGGCAATGTACCTCTCCCTACTAATGGCGGTAATGGGGTGCAATCGCGTAGTGCTATGTCGCTAATCACAAATGCAACTCCTCTATGGGATTATGTGAAATACTATAACATAGACGGAATGAATGTGCTTATAAATGACGCTATTTTTGCATCGACACAAGTATTAATTAATTATTAAATCATTTTTTTGATATGAAAGTAACAGATTTATTACTAACAATAGTGCTATCATTATTGACAATTTCTTGCATTAATGGTCAAAAGATTGTTTACGCAGATGGAACAAAGAAACTAAATAATGACCAACAAAACTTATTGGAGTTTACAAAGAAAACATACCTATCGGATGAGAATAAAATTCTATTACCAACAGAAATAAGTGTACTATTAGGCGATAGCAGTACTACAGAAAATATAGTAGCCCAACCTTTGTGGAAGAAGGCGTATTTTGTAAAAGAGAAAAAAACAGAAGCATTGATTATTCCAATGCAATCTAATTATAATGATATTGAATTATACTCTGATTTAATTGTAGTGAAACAAAGTTCTGTTTATTCAAATATAGTATCTACCTATTTAGAATGTAAGTCAGAAAGCTCCACTAAATATATACAAATTGAATCAACCACAAAAGGTGAGTTTTATCGAGCAATGGTACGTGATGAAAATAATAATGTAATCGCTACTTATGGAAAACAAGATTTTAAGATTCCTTATGGCAAGGAAGGAAATAAGTATTTGACCAACCATAAAAACTTGTTTATGCGAGATCAAATTCTTTATAAGAATGATTGGCTACCAGGTAATGGCACAGAATTTTGGTATAGAGATGGGAGCACTAAATATCTTAAAAAATAAGTATCTAAGCTTAAGTCGTTTTGCGTACTATTTTACTATATTTAAAGCTATTATTTATATTACTTTTGTGCAAAAAACCAACTACCAATTAAATATTTTAAATTATGAAAGTGAACAAATTTATTCTATCTGCTATAATAGTGCTTATAAGTGCATTAAACATTATAGCGCAAGAGACAATTTCATTTAATGCGAATCTAAAGTTAAGCAAAGAACAAAAACAAATGTTGAAACAAACTAAGAACATAATAAAGAAAACTCAAAATAAGATATATTTACCTTTAGAAGTTAATAGATTATTGGGGGACACTACAACCAGAACTAATTATATAGTCAAACCAATGTGGGAAAATGGTTATTTTACAGAATCAGATTCTACCGCTTTGATTGTTCCTCTATACAATGAGTCATTGCAACTATTACAATGCCAATTAAGAGCTGTTTCG
>JAZORR010000033.1:0-51456 GCA_045656705.1 Muribaculaceae bacterium
TCGGCTTCTCAAGCCGTTTCTAACGACGTTGTGCGAGTCACAAAAAAAGCATTTTTTTTACCATATCAATGAAAATCTACACAAAGATATGAATTTCAATTAATTACAGCGTTTTTATCCTACTTTTTGTCCACCTTGCCCCAAATTTACTATATATACGGATAAAACTAAATAAGGCGATGTGTCGTAACCGACTCATCGCCTTATTGATTATAGGTAGTGGGAATTAATTAGTTTTCCACAGATTACAATATAACTTTAGTGGCTTTGCTACCTTGCTTGCGAATATAGATGCCCTTTGAAGGGTTTTCTACTTTCACGCCTTGAAGGTTGAAGTATTCCACAGGAGTGTTAGCATCTTGACCTACTTCGCTGATAGCTGTCTGTTCGTCTACAACAATAGCATACTTTGAAGCCGACTTGGTGGCAAAGGTGCTATTTTCGCGAGGAAGAGCAAATGCCTTCAAGCATTCTTGGCTATTGCTCACGGCATAAAGGTTGTCGGCTCTATCCCAAGCGATATCGTTGATATTAGTGCCCATTCCGTGAGTGATGCGAGTGAGTTCGTCGAGCACAGGAGTGCCATCGTCCTTATAAGAAATCTCGTAGATAGAGAATGTGGTAGAGCTTGTAGGGATAGCCACCTTAGTGAAGTCGTGATTGAAACGGATAGCAGCACCACCACGAGCAGCACCACCAGTGCCTTCAAAATATTTTTGCACGCCATTAGCATCTATGTATACAAGTGTTGGTTGTGATTCGCTTGGAGTTTGGCGATATTGACAATACCACAAACCACCACGATTGTCGTAGCACAAGTTAGCACCCGAATAGTTTACAGTGTACTTACCACTCAATGCCGAAACAGGCGATGGAGCGCTGCTCCAAGTGGTAGCAGTGCCAAGAGCGTATTCATCTACACGCGACACTCCCGATGCAGTAGCAGTGAACAAAGTCTTTGTGCCCGATAGCATTACAATCTTCAAATCGTTGCCTGCACCCTTCACATCGAAGCCAATATTTGGGGCCGAGATGAATGTGCCACCATTTTCGTAGGCATAAGTAGAGGCATTCAAGCTACCACCAGTGAACACATTGGTGAAGGCTGCATTTTCTTGTTGCATCTTATCTACATTAGGCAATTCCATTAGGTAAGAACCCTTATCGTTTTGACGAGTAACAAAGATGCGACCATCTTCTGAAACACGAATCTTACGGAAGTCGGCACCAGCCTTTGAGTCGACCTTTTGATGGAACGACACGCCACCCGCATAGGCATACTTACCAGTAATCCAATTGATGATACCAATGAATCGTGGAGTGAACATATACACACCTTGACCACCATTAGTACCACTATAGTGCTTTGAACTTGTAGTGGCACGACCTTCGGTAACGTAGATGCGTCCGAAATATGGGCTCTCGAAATTGCGATCGGTGTCGACACCTTGAGGGTGGTTGAAACCTAAAGTCTTGAAGGTTTCCACATCGCTCTTCTTAGCACCAGTCACAGCGATAGCCCATTCATAAGTACCAAGAGGATAAGCAGCCACATCTATTTCCACATCGTGAGCGCCTTCGGTAGCATAGCTATCGTCGAGTGAGATAGTTTCCACTAATTCGCCATCACAGCTCAACTCCACAGCCACACTGCTTGCAGGTGCATTTAGCACATAATGTAGATTGACAATGTTATAGTTTTGAGTGCTTGTAAGTTCGAAAGCATAAGGATTGGCAGAGCCAGTAGCAGGAGTCACTTCGTCGTAAACATCAACTACAGGTTCGTCTTCGCCACCTTGTATTTCGCTATTAGAATATACAGCGATACCCGAAGCCACCGAACGCACACCAGCAGAGTCGCTCGACTTAGACACCATAGTGCCACCCACCATCATCTGAGCAGAACCACCACCATCGCATTGAAGCACATCGTCGGCACCAAATTGCTTCATAATGTAGCTCATACGCTTAGTATTAGTACCATTAGAAGTACCTTCAGGATTATTAGATCCCTTATCCACCACAGCCATGATAAGTTTGGTGTTGTCGGCACTCACGCCATATAGCGAACGAGCATAAGCCGATGTGTTGTAAGATTCGTTAGTGGCACGATTGGTCACCACACCATCTTTCATCACGATAGCATTACCAGCCACCACACTATGGAATGCAGGCACATTATTGGCATCGGTGCAAGAGTGCCAATAGTATTTTATACGCATTTGGTCGCCAACGGCGATAGATTTCAATATGTTTTGGTTAGCACCTGGCGAAGCCACAAGCACGATATCATATTCGCCTCTGGTGCTTGATGCAGAGTTTGTGCCAATCTTACCCACAGTAGCAGTAACCCAAGAATTGTGTGCCATCTTTTGACCAGCATCGAGTTTTAGATATACTTCGAGAGCAGTGCCTGTGACCACATCACCAGCCTGACCAGCCGAAGAGTCAACCACCTTAATGGCGCGAGAACTTGGATAGGCAGGAGTGAACATAGCAAGCACATCGCTATTGTGACAATACTTGTTGACTTCGGTAACAGTGAGATAATTTGAACTTTCGTTAGTACCCCACTTACTGTGGCACATCACCTTCACCATAGTTTGGTAATTACCCACATAGGCTTTACCATCGTCGGTGACGCCCATCAGACCATGGAAAATAGCTCCATTATCGGCAGGACCACCATTCCATTGGTCTTGCACATAATTAGTTTCGGTAAGAATCTCGCCATTCACCATTGCTCCACCGAGCAAAGTGTTGGTTGCATACACACCAGCATCGGTAGTGGTTTGGCTCGACATCGACCAGAAGTGAGCATTTTGAGCAGCCACGATGTTTCTGCCCTCACGGCGCTTACGTGAATACAGATTGGTGAGACTTTCGGTCTTGAACAATGCATCTTGTCCGGCAAAGGCCTCTACACGCACATCGGGATTTGAGAGATTCACTTCAGTGATACTCACATTGAATGTACTTGGCGAAGTGAAACGCATACGAGTGTGCTTCACACCTGCACTTGATTCGTTGGTGCTCACCACAGAATAATTGTAGGTTTCGCCACCAGCAGTGAAACTTTCGGCATAGGTCAATGGCATTCCCACCATCAAACCCAATAATAATGTACTTATTTTCTTCATAATAGTATTATGTAATAAATCTGATAGCAAAGTTACACATTTTATTTAGGGATTTTCTTAAAAATCCTCTAAAAATGAAACTTAATCTATCGCTTAACTTTTACAAATACTATCGGAAACCTCTCGCTCGTGGTGTGAAACGGCATTATCAATGACTTTGGGGCATTGAGAAGGTCTATCGCATAACTGACCAATTGAAGTTCTCTCTTTGTTGACATTCGACGGCTCATAATACTATCTGTTATTTTTCTTTGAACAACATCGATTTCACACAAGAAGTTCAATATAGTGACGAATTAGCGACGAAGGGAGGGGATACGACCGAGTTAACTTTTCGGAATTCAGCACAAATAAATTTACATTTTTAAAGAATTAATTGTTTTTTTGTAAAAAATATTATAATTTTCCTTTGCTTTTCACGAAAAAAATTTATAAATTTGTAGGCAAAAGATAGTAGTTTAAAATTCTAAACACATGAGATCACTTCGAGGTTTTCTTTTGAAAACACTGCCTTAGAGAATGTATTAGTATGAATTAATTTTTTGGTATTTGGGAAGCACAATTTTGGAGAGTTGAGTCGCACACACGCCTCAACTTTTTTGTTTGTTATCGGCGAAAATGTTATCTTTGCGAAAGAAATAATTAAAACTTTTATAACTATGTCTATTTTAAAGCCTAATATGCCTGTGGCTCTATGTTGCGACCACGCTGGTTTCGACACTAAGCAGGCTGTGATTGAATACTTCAAACAAGAAGGTATTGAGTATAAGGATTTCGGAACTTACAACACTGATAGCTGCGACTATCCTGATTTTGCACACCCATGCGCTGAGGCTGTGGAAAAGGGCGAATGCTATCCTGGTATCGGTATTTGTGGTAGTGGCGAGGGTATCAATATGACTCTCAACAAGCACCAAGGTATTCGTTCGGCTCTTTGCTGGATTCCTGAAATTGCAAAACTTACTCGTCAGCACAACGATGCAAACGTGCTTGTGATGCCAGGCCGCTTTATCAGCAACGAAGAAGCTCTTGAAATATTAAAGACTTTCCTAAACACTGAATTTGAAGGTGGTCGCCACTGTGGTCGCATCGAAAAAATCGCTGTAAAATAAGGAATGACCTTTATAAAACGATAATCGCACCCACTCACATTAATATGAATGGGTGCGATTTTTTATTTATTATTCTATTAGTCACATATTCACTTCGTTTCACCACTTTACTGTGACTGTGGCTCCTCCTGATGGCATATCGCATTTGAATGGTGGATGCAATTTAGTGACGGATATGACTCCAGCTGTGACTTGAGGGATTTCGCTCTTGATGGCATTGATTATGCGTCCTGCCACATGTTCGAGCAATTGGCTTGGTATAGCCATCTCACGCTCCACTATAGCATATAAGGTGGCATAATTGAGTGTATCATCAAGGCAATCACTCTCAAGTGCTTTATGGAATGGATACCACACTTCGAGTGTGACCTCAAAGTGATTGCCCACACGGCGTTCTTGCTCCATCACTCCGTGATAAGCATAAAAACGCATCTTTTCAAGTTTCACACTACATTCCATCATTTTTTGTCCTCCTTAATAATTTGTTCCACCCACACATAAGCACCTATATCGAGGCTGTCACGCTCGAAACGAGAGATGCCGTAGCGGTCGAATGCTGCACTTTGTGGACAAAGTTCTTTATCACCCTTATTGATGGCGTGGCTTTCGTTTTTCAATCGGTAATCAAAAATATAATCTTCGCGAACGGTGTAGAACATCGGATCTCCTTCCCACACACAATTGATAAAGTGTTCGTCGTTTTCGCCCGCCGATTTGAGTAAGCAATTGCGAAGATACACATTCGTATCGGTGAGGTCACCTATATTTATATCGTTTGAAATACCATAAATCACACAATTATCGAATCGGGCATCCATCAATGGCACGCCTTGCACCTCATCCTCGGGCAAGAGATAATCAAGTCCGAGAATAGCACCTCCGATGGCACTAAACAAGTAGTAATTGGCAAGCGTACAATTCACCATTCTCACCTTACCACCGATAAGCCCCACCACATTACCACTTGCATCGCTGAACTCAGTGCCCTCAGCCTCAACCCACGAATGCATTGAGAAAAGCACAGAATTGGTGGCATTGTGAAGCACGCTATTAAATAGGTGGAGTTTTGGTTGGTCGAGCACGCCACAAGAATCTACATACACGCCAAACGACGAACCACGCATCTGCACATATTGCATCTCATTGCCGAAACTTTGAGGAGCAATGTATACACCACCCCATTGGCCCGACATTATATCGAAATCAATATCTCCCACCACATTATCGGTGCGGTCGCCACGCAAGGTGATTGGAGCCAATTGTGTGCCTGTGGCATTAAGAGTGCCTCTCACATCGATGAAAGCATCGTCGTGAAAGCACAATGTGACACCAGGAGCGATGGTAAGTTTTGCACCTTCAGCCACTACAAGCGAATCAAAAATAACATAAGGTTTCTCGGCATTGAAATGAGTGTCATCAGTAATCACTTCGCCATACTTACGCACCACATCTTGCCCCCAAGCCGTCACCAACACTCGCTGAGTGACTCCGTTGGTCACAAACTGCACATTGTCTTTTATCTCTATAGGATTATTCTTATTGGTGGGATCGACATAAGCCTCCACAAACACAAAAATACTGTCCTCACCACGAATTTCCACATTGTGAAACTCCTCGCCGGTCACACCATCCACATTAAGATAGAATCTACCGCCACTCGTACCTTCAAGTTTCACCGAACTGATGTTGAGCATTTTTTTGTGACGATTGTACACTGTGAAACGCTTGGTGGGCGTGCCAAGTTCGGTAAACACAGTGTCAAACGCTAAAGTATCGCAAGAAAACTCCAGCACATCGCTACTGCTCACCGTGAAATCGTCTTCTATGCAAGAAGTGGCCATCACCACCACACCAAAAATCAACGCATATAATATCTTCTGCAATTGTTTCATTTAATCTTGTTATTGTATTACACAATAAATAACGCATCCCATAGTGAAATATTATTACACCTAATTACACAAAATCTTTAATGTGACAATCTATTCACATATGCAACTAAGCGTCTTAATACTCCTCTCGAATTTCCTCTTATGTATTCTTTATTTCCTACTATACATAAAACTCTTTTGGCTCTCGTAACTGCAACATTTATTAAATGCTTATTATACTCATCTATCCATCTTAAAGTACCATCTGGAGTGTTGTTCGTAACAACTAGGCTCAATATTATCACATCCTTTTCATCTCCTTGATACTTATGTACTGTACTTACAGTTATTCTATCTACAAGATTCAGTTCTCGAACTATATTATAAATATATTCTGCTTGCCTTCTAAATGGAGTGATGATTCCCATAGACTTGTCGGGATATAGATTTATAGTATTTCGTGCTATTTCTACACACTTTTGAGCCTCTGCCACATTTATTTTTATATTTTCATTAATTTGAATTCCGCTAATATTTACCCAATGAATACCCATACCCATATTTTCGTTCTCAATATTAGTACAAATATTTAAAGGTCCATCATGACCATAAAACTCATTATTAGAAAAACCTATTATCTCAGCATGACATCTATAGTGATTATTCAATCTAAATGGGGTTCGCATCCCATCTTCCGCTTGATCAATTAACACTGAACAATAATCCCATAAAGAACTTCCTACATAACTCAAGAATCCCATTTCTCCAAGACCTAAACTTCGTTTTATTTCACTCTCTTCATTAGCATTAATGTTACTAATATGTTTTAATTGTTGAGGATCACCTATCACCACTAATTGCTTTGTTCTTGCTATCATTGGAATAATTGTTGCAATATCACATTGTGACGCTTCATCAACTATTATCATATCAAACATTTCAGAAATCATAGGAAATGAATTCTTCACAGAAAGACTCGTAACACAATTCAATTTAAATGTATTTAAAAAAGACATCGTGCTATGAACTAAATTATTATGATTATAATAAAACATTCCGGGCAAGTACCCTCTATATGTTACTATATCTCGAGAATTACGTTCATTAATATTATGTAAGGTATAAGCATTTATCAATGGTATGCTCATACTCTTTATTTTTTTCTTAGCTTGTGTTATTCCAGTTCTTAATTCATCTTCTCTTTCTCTTAATTCATAATATTCCCTTCTAATGGATTTTAACTCCGATTCTTTTAGATGTCTCTCATTTTTTAATCCATTTATTACTGTAACATAATCATTCACTAAATTATCTCTTATATTTCTATATTTAGATATATTATTGAATCCTACACATAAAAGCTCTATCGTTTTCAATAAATCATTACCATTCTCAACAAATTTCACACTTTGATGTGGTAAATATGCAATTACATAGTTTCTCAATCTTATCGGATAACGTTCTATTTTATCAAATAAAATTCTTGCATACTTTTTCGAACAGAAAGAATTATATAAAAAACCAAATGTGCCACAAAACTTTTCCTGAATTAAATTATTAAGCAACCTTAAATCTGACAAATAGCCATTTATTTCAAGATTGTTTAGACTTTCTTCTCTTTCATTATTCAAGATTAATTCATTTAAAGCATTTTCTCTTTCTACTTCTAATTCTCTTATCCTACAATTAATCACTTCTATTTTCTGCTCATATTCATTAATTTGCGTTTCCCTATGAGCCATTCGAATTAAATTCCCTTTAGCTAAACTAATTTGATGAACTAATGAATTATATTCATTTTGCAATAAAACAAAGTTATCCCCATCATCTTCCCTATTTATTATATTTAACAGACGATTTATCTCAGGAATAGTTGAATTTGCTATCAAATTTTGATAGCCAAACCTTAACAAATAATGATAATTATCAAGAGCATCATATCTATCCTTAACATTTTCTACAGCCTTATTGTTTTTACTAACAACAAGCACTCTCTTATTCTTTATTAAAGCATTAGCAAGAAGATTTAATATCACTTGAGTTTTACCTGTACCAGGAGGACCTGTTATAACACTTAGTCGATTCTCTAAAGCAAATTTAATAGACTTTTTCTGATATTCATCTAAATCAGTCACACTTATCAAAGAATCTTCGTCTATACTATCTATCTTATTTTCAAAAGGACTATTTGTTATAAATTCTTTAGCAAAACAATTGTTACTAATAACATTTATCAGTCTTTCACTTCTTAATTCAGAATAGATTTGACTTAATGCCCTACTATCAGAACACAATGCTAAATATATTTTACTTTCTATATTAATATTGTTGGTTCTAAAAATTTCCCTTACAGCAAGTTCTATGGCTTCAATGGTAGACTCTTCTCTTATTATTCGATTCAATTCACAAATTTCTGGATCACTTAAAACTATCTCCATTCGCTCCAATTCAGCTACATTTACTTCAAAACTTGCTATTTTATGAGTCAGAACATTATCATCTACATTTTGGTCCAAGTCAGCATATTCAATGATTGTATTAAATAATTTATATGATTCATCTCCATATAACACACCAATACCCACAAATAGATTTTGTGGATATTGTACATTTGAATTTTGATTATAATGTGTAAAAAAGGCTTCATCTTGCTGCAAATCAACCAATAATATTCTATTATTATCTTCCTTATAGTTTATTGGATAACCATAATAGTTTTGAATATTGAGTCCCCTTCTACTTTCAAGTTCTACTATTTTTCTATAATACTCTATTATCCTTTTCATAAATTATCGATTCTTATTGCTCAATCAATTTCTTCACCTCTTGTTTTAATATAGGCAGATCTTTTATCACTATAGCCCAAAGCATTTCAAGACGCAAACTATCATATCCGTGAATTACATAGTTACGAGTGTTTACTATCTGTCGTGCATTTGTAATTTCTATATCGGTTTGCTCTTTAAGTATTCTATTAACAGCTTCACCGATTATAGCAATATTCATTTGTACGGCTCTACGAAAACACAAATCTTCACAAAATACATCATATCTGCGACTTCTCTCTTGAACAAATAGTTCTATTTCCTCAATTGCAGTCAATATGTCGAACAAATATTTCTTAATTTTCCTATCCATATATTAGCTTCTTTGTTTCGTCGAGTTCTTTACGAAAATAAGGATTTTTCACTACTGAGTCTTCGGTTATGTCTACTTTACGATTAAACAAACTCTCTAAAGCAAATTGGAAACCAAAGAAATTATCGGCATAGTCTAATAAATCAATCTTACTTCTATCAAAATCTACCAATAAATCCACATCACTTTCACTATTAAATTTATCGGTCAATATTGAACCAAAAGCAAACAATTTGCTTACCTTATATTTTTTACATAAGGCTGCTATTTGCTCCATATTTAACTCTATCAATTTCATGGCTATTTGAATTTCTTTTACAAATATAGGGATAATCTTTTAGATATAACACTTTGCGATGCAAAAAATATGGTGATTGCGATGAAAACGCAACCACCATTACATTTTATTCAGAAGTTATTTGGTTTTACTTCTTTTTGAGGTCTTTAAGGAGTTCTTCTACTGCGACGCGTAGTTGGGTATCTTCGCCCTTCACGATAGTTTCTGGTGAGTTAGCTACTTTCACATCTGGTTCGAGTTGTTTATTTTCGAGATAACTACCATCTTCCACGCGATAACCTACGATAGGAATACCGAACACGAGTGTTGGATCTTGCAATGTTTCCCAAGATACACTTGTCATAGTTCCTGGCACAGGCATACCCACAAGTTTACCAAGTTTGTTGAATTTATACACATAAGGTGTACCATGTGCATTGCTATAGTTGGCTTCACATTGTAGCATAATGCTCGGCTTATTCCAACGACGGCTTGGCATATCACACGCTTCGCGACCACGAATCACTTGAGTGAAATACTTATTTCCGCTGAATAGGATTTCTACATCTTCGTGAAGACGCCCACCACCATTGAAACGAGTATCGATCACAATACCTTCCTTTTGGTTGTACTTACCAAGAATATCGGAATAGATAGTGCGGAATGAACCATCGTTCATAGATTGGATGTGAACATATCCAAGACGACCATTTGACCAACGCTCTACATCTGCCTCGCGTTGCTTTACCCAACGAGCATACATCAAACTACCCAATGCATCCTTTGTGATAGGAAGCACCACTTCGTCCCAACGAGAATCGTCGGCAGGATTATAGATAGAAACAAGAGTCTTCTTGCCAGCAAGACCATTGAGCACTGAGGCAAGATTGGTGTTTTCGTTGATTTCTTCGCCATTAATCTTTTCGATCACGCATCCAGCAGTGAGTTTTGTGTTCTTATGGTCGAATGGACCTTTTTCAATCACTTCAGCCACCTTCAAGCCCTTACCTGTGTGATTCCAATCGTAAAGCAAACCGAAATCGGCAGTTGTTTCGCCACCAGCAGCACCACCACGATAGCTTGCACCTGTGTGTGATACATTAAGTTCACCAAGAAGTTCGCTTAGCATATCGGCATAGTCGTAATTGTTGCTAATATGAGGCAAGAATTTAGAATAAGCCTTGTACATCAAATCCCAATCCACACCATGCATATTTTCTTGATAGAAGCGCTTCTTTTCTTGTTTCCACACATGGTCGAACATATAAGCACGCTCTTCGGCCAAGTCCATTTTCAATTCTGCAGTGTAGGTGATAGGAGTCATCTTGCCACCGGCTCCCATCTTGCTCATTCCACGACCAAGAAGGAACAATGTCTTTCCGTCCTTGCTTGCACCGAATCCTGATGCTTGAGTAGCACCAACCTTGCTTTCTTCACGCTTGCGAAGATCAATCTTCATAAGTTCAATGCCCTTATCGCCCGAGCGAGTATAGTAAAGGTTTTCACCTTCGCCATCGACGATAGCATCATGGATGTCAGACGAATTGCGAGTCAAGCGAACGATGCGGTCGCAGATACCATCAAGTTCGATAACGATATCCTTCTTTTCGTCTTTCTTCTTGTCGCCATCTTTTTTGTCGTCTTTCTTGTCCTTCTTATCGTCTTTTTTATCCTTTTTGTCTTTATTTGCTTTCTTTTCAGCTTCTTCTTTATCCTTCTTTTGTTGCTTTTCAAGCTCCTTGCGAAGTTCGTAATCTTCCTTACTCAATTTATACTTATCGTAAGCATCGTGATTCATGAACACCATCATCACATCCATCAACGAACCCCATGAAGCATGGCTACGCATACCGTAACGATCGGTTGCAAAAATGATAGCATTACCATCGGCTGTCCAACGAGGACTTACGCTGAAGTATCCACTACCAGTGATGTTTGTTACCTCGCCACCTTGAGCGCTCACGATAGCCACATCGCTATATGGATCGTGACCATTACCAATGATTTCCATAGCAAACCACTTGCCATCAGGGCTCCAAGTGTAGTGGAAACCACCATCGGTGCGATACCAATAAGTGCCATCAGTCACCTGACGAAGTTTCTTAGTATCGAAGTTGTAAACCATAAGTTTGTTTCGATCTTCGATAAACGCCAATTCTTTTCCATCAGGAGAGAAAGTTGGATAGGTGCGTTCCACCTTGCTATTAGGAAGCATGATTTCTTCCTTGATAGAAGTAGCATTAGGGAAGTTTAGATCTTCCTTGCGAGTGATTTCGGCTGAATAAAGTTGCCAATTGCCATCGCGTTCGCTTGCATACACGATTTTGCGATTTTCAGGGTGCCAAGTGATACCCTTTTCTGCAGCTGCAGTATTGGTGATACGCTTAGTAGTGTTATAATCTACCGATGTAACGAACACCTCACCACGAATCACGAAAGCCACTTGCTTTCCATCAGGAGATACTTCCGAACCCGATGCACCACTTGAATACTTAGCCATCAATGGTTTGTTCTCGTCATCGCGAACGATATTGATTTTCACCTTTGCAGGAGATTTACCCACGGTTTGTGTATAGATTTCTCCATCGTAAGTGTAGCATAGTTTATCGTCCTTACTTGCCGATAGGAAACGTACAGGATGAGTTTTGAATGCAGTTACAGCCTTCACTTCAGCTGGATTATCGAGCGAGAACTTATACACATTGAACGAGCCACCTTTGCGTTCGCTCAAGAAATACACAGTCTTTCCGTCGGCTGCCAACACGGGATTACGATCTTCACCGGCACGATTGGTGAGATTGGTGTGCTTACCTGTTGCTACATCATAACGCCACACATCGCGAGTGATTGACGAAGTGTGGTGCTTACGCCACTCATCTTCAAATCCCTTATTATCTTGATAAAGGAAGAACTTGCCCGACTTGTCGAAGTTCACCATTTCAGCAGGCGTACCGAGCACTTGCGTAGTGCTTCCACCCTCCACGCTCACAGCATAGAGTTCGGTCATCGCATTTGTAGGGAACATAGCACTTGTGGCAGGATCTTGGATAGATGCCACGAAAAGCACTTGCTTGCCATCGGGAGTGAATGCTGTAGGAGTTTCACCCACCGAGTGAGTGGTGAGACGCTTTGCAGCACCACCATTGGCACTCATCACATACACATCACGGCTACCATTTCTATCGCTTGCAAAAGCGATTTTCTTGCCATCAGGACTCCACACTGGTGCACAGTCGTAAGATGCTTGGGTGGTGAGTTGCACAGCATCGCCACCAGTAGCAACCACCTTGTAGATGTCGCCCTTATAAGTAAACACTATCTCCTCGCCATTAGGAGAAATACTTGCATCACGAAGCCAAAGAGGCGTCACAGCTCCTGCCGATGCAAAAGCCAATGCCATCACTAAGCTCAATACAGTCTTTTTCATATTCTATAGTTTTTTGTTACTTTTCAATTATCTCTGCAAAGGTTATTCTCACCTTTTCGGTTACAAATTTAATATTAAATTTGTTATTTTCATCACTTTGCACTACCTTTGAATGATACTTTTATTTAATATTCGCATTTATGAAATTGAAATCATTAATTTTAGGAACTATTTTGCTTATGACATCGTGCAACATAACTGCTCAAGACATTCAGTTGCCTGAGCCAACTCGCCAAGGTGGTATGCCTCTTATGGAAGCCGTAAACAATCGCCATTCATCGCGCGAATTCACCGATGCTACTCTCACTCCTCAACAATTGAGTGATATGCTATGGATTTCGTGTGGATACAATCGCCCAGAGATGCGCACCGTGGCCACCGCTCTCAATCGACAAGAAATGAGTGCCTACATTATCACTCCCGAGGCTGTGTATCGCTACGAGCCAAAGGAAAACAAACTTATCCATGTGAATGGTGGCGACCATCGCGATGTGTGTGCTATGCAAGACTATACCAAGGCTGCCCCTCTCAATGTGGCTCTTGTGGCCGATATCGCTAAGCAAATGAAACCTGAATTTGCTGCTATGACTGTGGGTGCTATGAGCAACAATATCTACCTTTGGTGTGCAAGTGAAGGACTCAACACTGTGGTGCGTGCAAGTTTCGACCAAGAAGGATTGAAGAAGGCTCTTAAACTTAACGACACAGAAAGCGTGCTTCTCGTTCAAACCGTAGGCAAATAAGGAAGGGAACTGATAACGATATGCTACATCTATTGAAACATCTATCGCTCGTCATTACAAGCATTGTAGTAATGGTGTCGTGTGGTGCGCCACCAAACGAAAATGGCAAGCCACAAATCAACCCCGACCGTAACAAAGCCAAAGAGGTGACATTATTCACTGCCGCCGATGCCGAAGATGTGGACCGCGTGCATAATGTGAAGACGCGTGGCGTGGGACGCTCGCTCGGATTGACTTTCAATGATAAGAACGATGTGCAATTTTCAGCTGCACAAGCCATAGGCATCAATCCTGTGAATAGCATTCGTGATGCCTACCACATCGGTCGTCCTATTGTGAAGATACATTCGTGCGACGATTACATCGTAGACGAACTCACCCACTCTATGCCCTACCTTGTGCCAGAGGCTGCCACTTTGCTCAGCGACATTGGCAAGGCTTTCACCGACACTGTTGTGGCTCGTGGGGGCAAGGATTGCAAAATCATAGTCACAAGTGTGCTTCGCACCGACAACACCATAAGCAGCCTTCGACGTCGCAATCGCAATGCCATCGAGGCTTCGTGCCATGTATACGGCACCACCTTCGATGTGAGTTGGCGTAGATTTCATCACACCGACTCCACCTACATTATGAGCACCGAAGACCTGAAGAATATTCTCGGCGAAGTGCTCTACAAATTGCGTGCCGACGGACGATGCTACGTAAAGTTTGAACGCAAACAAAGTTGTTTCCATATCACCACAAGGCGATAACGAGGCACTTTCACCTTTTGCAATGGGGGAAACCCACAATTACACATTTAATTCACAGCAAAAACCATACTTATGAATATTTCCATAGAGCAAGCTATAGAATATTACCTCAACACAACCAAACGCACCGAGTTTCACCTCAGCACAGCACTCATCGATATGGACGGAGTGCTTTACGACTCTATGCCATATCACACTATCGCTTGGCACCGCATGGCCACCGAATTGGGCATCAAAGCCACTCGCGAGGAATTTTACCTCTACGAGGGAATGACGGGCGCTGCCACCATTCGTATGCTCTTCAAGCGCGCATTCGGTCGTGAAGATATCACCGACGAGGAGGCGAAAGAACTCTATGCTCGCAAAGCCAAATACTTCGTGGAGATAGCCGAGCGAAAACCCATTGCCGATGCTCCACGCATGACTTCTATCTTGCGTGATAACGAAATAGAGCGTGTATTGGTCACTGGCTCGGGACAATTGGACCTACTCAATTCGCTTAAAAACGATTACCCTAATATATTCGACGACGACAAGCGTGTGACTGCTCTCGATGTGAAATATGGCAAACCAAATCCCGAGCCCTACCTCAAGGGTATGGACAAGGTGAATCGCAAGCCCAATGAATGTATGGTGGTGGAAAATGCTCCTCTCGGAGTACAAGCAGGCAAAGATGCCGGATGCTTCGTGGTGGCAGTTACCACCGGACCTATCCCTGTGGCTGCAATGGAGGCTGCTGGCGCTCACATTGTGTTCGATTCGATGACCGAATTTGCCGACAATCTGCCTACACTCATCAATGCACTGAAATAAAAATATGGCACAAAATATCATTTTCACCAACGAAATAAGCCAAGCCCTCAACGAAGTGCTTGACTCCGTAGAATACAATCGTCTTTTCGTCCTCACCGACGAGAATACACTTCATTATGTGTTGCCCAAATTTGCCGAGGTGCTATCTCTACGCCAAGCCACCATTATCACCATCCCAGCAGGCGATGTGAATAAAAATATTGACAGTCTTGCACAGGTGTGGCGTGAATTGGGCGAAGGTGGTGGCATTCGCCATTCGCTACTCGTGAACCTCGGTGGTGGAATGGTTACCGACCTCGGAGGTTTCGCCGCATCCACCTTCAAGCGTGGCATTCGCTTTATCAATATCCCCACCACTCTGCTCAGTGCAGTAGATGCTGCCGTAGGTGGCAAAACGGGTATCAATTTCAACGGACTGAAAAACGAAGTGGGCGTATTCAACGAGGCTCATTCCGTACTCATTTCCACACTGCCACTTTTCACCCTGCCTATAGAAGAAGTGAAGAGTGGATTTGCCGAAATGCTGAAGCACGGATTGCTCAAAGATGCCCACACATTCAATCGCTTGCTACAATACGACTTCGACCAGCACAATGCCGAGCATCTGCTCACCTTGCTCGAAGAATCGGTGAACGTGAAACGCGAAATAGTTGCCATCGATCCCCACGAGCGAGGTATTCGTCGTGCATTGAACCTCGGTCACACAGTGGGCCATGCCTTCGAGAGTCTCGCTATGCAACGCCAAGCACCCATCCCTCACGGATATGCCGTGGCTTGGGGCATGGTGGTGGAACTCATCATCTCACACATAATGCTCAAGTTCTCCAGTGCCACACTTCATCGCTATGCCGATTTCGTATATCAAAATTATGGTGCATTCCACATCACTTGCGACGATTATCCTCTTCTCATCTCGCTCATGCAACACGACAAGAAGAGCCTACAAGGCGAAATGAATTTCTCCCTGCTTGCCGATGTGGGCGATATCAAAATCAATTGTGTGGCGAGCGACGATGATGTGAAAGCAGCACTCGACATTTATCGCGACCTTATGCACATTTAACCCCCCATTCAACCCGACTATGCTTAAATATCACACTACCGACATATCTTGCCGTGTTATTCCCAACGAGGTTACACTCCTATTCAATATCACTGGATGCACCATCAAATGCCCTGGTTGCAACGAACGCACCCTATGGAAAGACAAGGGTACGCCACTCACAGTGAGCGAGGTGCGCACCATAGTGCAAAACTACTACTGTGGCATCACATGCGTATGCTTCATGGGAGGCGAACACGCTCCGCAAGAAATCAACGCCCTTGCTCGCTTTGTGAAGAATCACTTCGCAGGCATTCGCACTGCGTGGTATTCGGGACTCGATGAGATAGCCAAGGAAATAGACTATTGCAATTTCAATTACCTAAAAACAGGTTCGTATCAGGCATTCCGTGGAGCATTGGGCACAGTGGGCACCAACCAACGAGTGTTTGAAGTCACCGAAGACTGTTCACTCATCGATATCACCGACAAATACATTCGCACCGAACCCGATGAGGTGCGTGTGCTCGACATTGTGAAGGAAGATGAAATCACAGAAGAATCGCAAGACGATAATATAGGTGACGAAATGCCTATCGATAGCGATACCGATGACAATGACGAACTCATAGTAGAAATTGAGGCTACCCCAATAGATGAGAGCGAGGAAATCACTGCCACTGAATCAAGCGAAGATTCCGAACACGATACAATAGACCTCAACGAGGAAGCATCTGCCGAAGTTACTCCTATTGAGGAAGAAACTAATATCCCTGAGGAGGAAACCGAAAGC
This sequence comes from Muribaculaceae bacterium, assembly GCA_045656705.1. Taxonomy (GTDB): domain Bacteria; phylum Bacteroidota; class Bacteroidia; order Bacteroidales; family Muribaculaceae; genus RGIG4576. The sequence goes on from JAZORR010000033.1 coordinate 17,112, forward strand.
ACACCATCTGCCGAAGAAACCCCTCAACCCAAACCAGCAAAGAAGAAAAAAACAAAGAAGAAGAAACCTTCTAATAAACCCGTAGTCGATGGCGAAGCATCAACTCCTGAAGTGGAGACTGGGGATTCTACACTGAAAGATTTGGAACCTAAACTGCCTACTCCTAAAGATGCTGAGCCAAAGGATTCAGCAACAAAAACTATGCCAAAAGAAAAAGCTGACAAGGCAAAGAAAGCAGAGTCCAAGACTGAAGAACCTAAGGCAAAGGATGACGAACAAAAAAATGCTGAATCAAAGGCAAAAAATACTGAGCAAAAAGATGTAGTGCCTAAAGTTAAAGATGGAACTTCAAAGCCAAAAGACAATAAGCCAAAAGCAGCAGACACCCCATCCCACCCTGACGGCATCATTATGGAGATATAAAAACGAAGTATATATAAGTTACACATTTTAAGGTTACAAGGCGGCAAAATTACTACCGCCTTGTTTTATTTATATAACACTACAATTATATATCACATAAATTTTATAAATTGTATGATAATCACATCTTTCTTTGAATATTAAACTAAATAACATCAACAATATCAAAGAGGAGAAGTGTTTTTTAAAAGAATTTCCGATTTCCAAGAGCCATTTAAAAAAATAAGCAAAAACAGCCTTTTTTTCGCCATGGTTATCCTTTTTAAGGAAACTTTTGCGTGAAAATGGCTGTAACTTTGCATCGTTTTTGTGTGGTTTTGGGATTTTTTAGACATAACGACAAAAAGCAGATTTTTTTGTGGATATCGAGGACGTATGTGCATTATTAACATAGTATACCCCACAAATTAACTTTCGCTGCATTGTGGGGTATAAATAACTTAATTTGCGTAGGCAAAGTTATTACCACTTATCGGCACACGGAAAGAGCGTTAACTTTCGCAGAACTTGTGGTAGTATTCGTCGAGGAGGGCACGAATGGCAGTACCTATCTTTGAGTAGTCCTGCTCTACGAGGTTGGCAAGCGATGCGCGTACCGACCATTCTGGTCCGTCAAAGCCGTCGCCATTGAGTAGCACCACTGCCGTTTCCTGTGCAAGATGCATCACGAAGTCGAGTGGTTCGTAGTTGGTCTTGAGGTAAAGAGCAAAGTCGTCGCCGTAGAACTTTTTTGCCCACACCATAATATCTATTTCAGAATAATATCCGGCACGCAACGGATCGGGCTTGAGCGTGAAACCGGTGGTGTGCCACAAGGCTTCGAGGCGTTGTTTAATCTTGGTTTGCATCTTTTGCTTATACACATTCTTGGTGTCGAAAAGCGAGAAGGCTGCAAAGAGCGACATCTGCATCTGTTGTGGAGTAGACAATCCTGCAGTGTGGTTGAGTGCCACCAATCGGCTATCGGCCACCATACGATCTATAAACTTCATCTTCTCAGGTTCAAGTGTGAGCGTTCCATAGCGTCGGCAGAGTGCTTGGCGATCGCTTTCGGGCAACGAACCGATCATACGGTCCATAACATTGTGGGTGCTGGCCGCTACCACTGCAAGTCGCCATCCTGTGGCACCGAAATACTTGGAGAACGAGTAGACGCAAAGCGTGTTTTCGGGAAGTTCGTACATGAGCGAACGAAAATCTTCAACAAAGGTACCATACACATCGTCGGTGATAATCATGAGGTCGGGATTGTCGGTCTTCACGATAGAAATAATGCGATCGAGCGTGTGACGCGAAAGTGTATAAGACGGAGGGTTGCTCGGATTCACAAGGCACAGCAATTTAACACTCTTGTCGCGCAGTTTATCGATTTCATCGTCGGCATATTGCCATGAGTGATAGCCATCGGCATCCACACGATTGGCACTGATTTCCACCACATCAAAGCCGAAGCGTTCCAAACGAGGAATTTCGATGTAAGGAGTGAAAATAGGTGTCATAAGTGCTATTTTATCGCCTTTACGCAAGAGATGGTTTTGCTGGAGCGAGTCGAAGGCATAACACATACCTGCCGTGCCACCTTCGCAGGCAAAAAGGTCGAATTTCACATCTTTGCAGCACTTGCCTCCCATCTCCTGTGCGAGATAGTCTTGCACAAGCACCTCAGTGTGACGCAAGATGCGATCGGGCGTAGGATATTGGTCGCCAATCACAGCCTCAGCCCATTCAAGGGCCAAATCGTCGGGATCGGTACCCTTAGCCACCAGATAGAGGAAGGTGCTGTTGAGCAAGTCGGCTGCAGGGCATTCACCTTGCTGCGTGATGAACTCTCGCAATCGCACTGCAATTCCTTGTTTCGACGGAATGCCGGCAATCCCCACCTCATCGTGCATCACTCGTTTACATTCTCCCATAGCCCATTTGCCCAATAGGGAAAAGGCTTCGCGTGGAATGGTAGAAATCCAGTTCGGGTTGCCACGACCAGCATTGAGAAATGTGTGAGTGCTCTTGCGAGCATCGTCTTGTGCCATAGCTATGAGTTTGTTTTTGATTTCAAACGGACTCATCGTTTCAAGTTGCTTCTCATACTCGCGAGACAGCAACTTATCATTTTCATTTTTTGTGTTCATTTTTGTAATTAAGGTTAAAAGGAAAAATTCTATTCTAAATTTGTTTTATGCCATCATGAGCACGATGGCCACACCCCATAGGATGAGCAATGTATTGCCAATGGCATAGGTCACGGTGTAGCCCATAGCCGGAAGCGAACTATCGAGCGAATCTTGGATAGCACCGAGTGCTGCAGTAGTGGTGCGACCACCAGCACAACATCCTAAGTTGATGGCAGGATGGAACTTGAAGATTTTTGCACCCATCCATATACCTATTAGCAATGGTATGGTGGTGGCAAGCACGCCAGCAAAGAATAGTGTGAAGCCTACTTCCTTGATTCCACTCACGAAGGTTGGACCAGCCACGATGCCTATCACGGCAATAAACATATTCAAGCCAAGGTTATTCAGTATCCACACTGCTGGTTCTGGAATACCGCCAAAGGTAGGATGTTTAGAGCGTAACCATCCGAAGAACAAACCAGCAATCAATGCACCACCACTTGTGCTGAGGCTTATTGGCACACCACCAAGATGCAAGGTCAATGCGCCTATGAGTCCACCTATCACTATACCTAAGCCTACAAACACGAGGTCGGTTTTATTGGTAGGACGGTCCACATAGCCAAGTTGAGGAGCTATGGCGTTCACTTCGTGTACAAGGCCCACTATGCGTATGGTGTCGCCAGCCTGCAATTTGGTCTGAGCAAGCACCGGAATTTCCACACCAGCACGCTTAATGCTCTTAATCATAATGCCACGCATGAATGGTTTTGTGCGCAAATCGTCGACAGTGCAACCATCTGCCACCTTCTTAGTGAGCGTGATAGGCAATTCTTCGGCAGGGAAATTAAGGAGTTCGTAGTCACTCACTTCGGCACCTATCCAGCTCTCGTCTTGAACGATGTATTCACGTCGGCCACTTATTACTATCTCATCGCCACGACTCACCACAGCATCGGGTTTCACCTCTACAATTTCGCCACCAATACGCAAACGCTCCACAAAGATGCGTCTTCCGAGACTCTTAAAGTGTTCCTCTATATCGGTCACAGTGCGAGGATTGGCGAAGAAATCGGCAGTAGCCTTATAGGCGCGGAAGGTCACCGGACGGCAAGCGTTGATATAGGCAGGATCGTCGGTAATGCTACTACGATTGAGTTTGCGAGCAAGTTCAGCAGTTTGTGCCTTAACCTTATCCAAACCACCGAGCAACTTCGGACCGATATTACCCAGAATATAGGCCGAACCAACAGTACCAAAGATATAAGTCACGGCATAGCACACAGGTATCATATCTATCCACGCCTTCTTTTCGGCATCGCTCACATTGAGCGTTTGTATCGTGTCGCCTCCAACTCCGATCACAGCCGAGATAGTTTGCGCACCCGATAGCAATCCAGCTGCCTCACCAGGATTGTAGCCGAAGGCCAACGCCACACCCCAAGTCACGAGCAAACACACCACACACAGTGCGCACGCAAACACCACCTGTTTGATGCCATCGCCTCTCAACGCACTGAAGAATTGTGGTCCCACGCTATAGCCTATGGAGAATAGGAACAAGAGGAAGAAGACCGACTTCAACGGTCCCGAAATCTCAATGCCCATCTGCCCCACAAGCACACCCACAAGCAGCACCGAAGTAACCGTGCCAAGCGAGAACGATTTGTACTTCAGTTTCCCAATCCAGAAACCAGCACCAATAGTGAGAAATATCGCCAATGAGGGATATTCTCTGAATGTTTCAACAAACCAATTCATAATAAATAATCGTTTTAAAGTTACAACTCATTTTCTACGATAAAACACCACAACCACCAAGTAAGTTTACACCAATAGCCGTTTTATTCAGGAGAATCAGTTTGCAGTGACAAATAGACATAAAAAAAGAAGCCAAGATGGTAAACACCTTGACTTCTCACTTTGGATACTCTTCAAATTAGCACCTTTATGGAATTTTATTTCTGTAAGGTTTATTCTACATCGATGCGGCTTACTTCTTCTACGCCGTCGATGGCATTGAGACTTGAGATAGCTGCATTGAGTTCGTGTACCGAATGTACTGGGAAATCGATGATGCAAGTGCCAATATAGTCCTCTGATTGGGTGGAGATGGATGTGATAGGCAATTTGAGACGGTTGGTGACGCAATCGATGATTTCGGTGAGCAGATGGTAACGGTCGATAGCCTTGATGCTGATGCGTACAGGATAGACGATTTTTTCGTCTTCCTTAAACTCAAAGGTGTCTAATTCCTTCACGATCTTTTCGCCTTCGCTCGATGCGCGCTCAATGGCACGCACACAATCGCCTTTGTGAATTTCTTTGCTCTTATCGGCGTTCTCAAATACTACCACCTCATCGCCAGGAAGTGGATGGCAATGCTCACAACGAATAAGTTCCAACTTTGGCAGATTTTCGAAATAATGGATAAGAGCGTTGCGTGATTTGAGAAGTTTCACATGCTTGAGCCATTCCTTATTAGGCGTAGCATCGTCGGATTTGCAAATCACCACACAATCGCCGCGTTTAAGTTTTGTACGCAATGAGCTGAGTTTTCCATTGATATAGGCATATTTAGCCTTTAACCCCACTTCGGTGTGGATTACAAAGGCAAAGTCGAGAGCAGTAGCACCTTCGGGCAGGAATTTTTCTTCCCCCTTAGAAGTGAACACATTGATATTGTCGCTTGGCAGTAGGTAGGAAATAGCATCTGCCATAAGATTGTTGCTCACTTCGGTAAATGCTTCGCGTAGTGTTTTGGTCTTTTCCTTCACCCATTCATTGGCATTAGCTTCGCTGCGTTCGGCCACACAGCCAAGGCGTGCATTACGCACCATGCGTTCAGATGAAATATGTACTTCTTGCCAATGACCTGCCACAGCCTTTGAGTCCTTTTCATCTTTACAGAGCAATTTAAGTTGCAAAGACTGATATCCGTTTTCCTTTGGTGAATTGATATAGTTTTTCACGCTACCAGGAAACTCACGGAATTTTTCGGTAAGCACAGAATAAATGTGCATAGCCATTTCTTTCTCGTTGAGACGCACATCATTTACCATTGCGTAGTTAGAATAAATGATACGCACATAATGAGTACCCTCCACATGGCTGAAATCGCAATCTTGCTCCTTAAGTTTGCGATGAATAGAGAACTCAGTGCGATAACGCACCTCAATCTCCACTTCGATACCATTTTGAGCGAGACATTCTTTCACCTCGGCGGCAAATTTTTCCACTTTTTTTTGGTTTTGGTATCGATGTTCATTGATTGACTTGTGAAGCAAAGCAAATTCTGAAGGACAGCGATAGCGGAACGAGAGATTTTCTAATTCGCTCTTGATGTGGTATAAGCCCAAATAGTTGGCAATAGGAGCATAGAAGAAGATGGTTTCGCCAGCAATCTTCACTTTCTTATGCATAGGCATAGGTGCAAGAGTGCGCATATTATTAAGACGGTCGGCTACTTTAAGAAGCACGCCACGCACGTCGTAATTCATCTTGGTAAGAATCTTCTTGAAATTTTGCAACTGAGAGAGCTGCTCTGTTTCGTTTTTGCGAGTGACAGCTTCTACCAAGAAACGGACATCTTTGCCAAACATTCGTTCCAAATCGTCGCCAGTGTATTCGGTGTCCTCGATAATATCGTGGCAGAATGCCGCAATCACAGGGTTAGCACCGAGTTCCATCTCGGTGGCTACAATTAGAGCCACATCAAGAGGATGGATAATATATGGTTCGCCCGACTTGCGTACATGCTTTTTGTGAGCTTCTTTTGCAAACTCAAATGCCTTTTCAATGCGCGCCAGGTCTTCGGCCGACACACGCTTTCTCATTACCGACAGAAGGTAATGAAGTTTCGTCGTAATAACTTCGTCGTAATTTGCCATATATAGTTAGTTTTTGTCGTTAGTAAACAGTGTTTATGTATTGCTTATTTTTGGTTTCAGTGGTAATGCCGACTTTTCAACCACAAAGTTAGCATTTTTCTCTAAAGTCATACCATTCGATTACGGTTTTCTGCACCATATCATCAATTTCGGGAGTAATTCTCTGATTGATATTATTCCACGTATGCTCATATTCATCAAGATTTACGAACTCACTCAAGGTGATATGCAAATTGTGTGAAATTATGTAGCAATGCGGAGCTATACGCTTCACAATTGTGGCGAGAATAAGAGCTCGCTCAAATGTGGATGTTCTTATAGCATTCATCACACACAGCAATTGGAGCAATCGACTCATTTCCTCACGGCTTATATCTGATGTACATTTTTTCATATTCAGGTACAAGATATCACCTTTCTTGAGCCAGTCGACCTTACGCATAATTGTGCGCAATTTTTTGTAATCTTTCCTATCGTTAATAAAATAGGCAATAAGAAAAGTGCAAACATCTAAGATAAACAATGTATCAAGATGCTTCTGATACCATTCATTGGTTCGCATAGCAGCAGAATATGGTTACACGGGTTCATATTCAGATCCAAACCATTGATTAAGTGTCACATCCACTTTTGCGTTGATTTCGGGTGTAATTTTTTTCTTGATACGCTTATACACATAGGCCATAGCCACACCATCATCGAGTATCCCTAAAATGCCATGAACCGATGCCGGCAACAAGTCCATAGGTGTGATGATGTAGATAAGTGCGCCAGAGATTAGCAATTTCTCAAGAGTGGAAGTTTTGTCATCGCAAAGAACATAGAAAAATTGCAACAAAGGTCGTGAAGCTGTACGCCCCGCTGAAAGTGCATATGGCTGTAATTTGCGAAACAAAAAATTACACTTTGAAGCCCAATCAAGGCTTTTTGCTTTTTCAACAAGTTTAGAGGGATTTTTCCCGGTGATTAGCATAGCTAATACAACAATAGACAATAATGTTAGCATAGCGAAATGTGTTTTTAGAAATGATTATTCAATACTATTTTATCTCTCAAAAATTGAGGTATCTCAATTGCTTCTTTTCGTTTTCAAAGTTACATATAGTTTTGGAGAGTTCCAAAATTTTTACCCACTTTTTTTTAAAAAAAATTACTCAGCAGAAAATACGTGTTTTAAAATCTGCTGAGTAATCTAAAGAGAAGGTTTTGAATTCTTTATTCTTCCACTATTAATGGATGATATATCTCGGGTAAAACCTCTTTATAATACTCTACTATGCCTTTTGGCACGAGGATAGTTTGCAGATTTCCATATCGAGGGAGTGCCCATGGGGCAATTTTAGCCTTTTGAGCAGGAAGGCGTATTTCGGTGAGTTGATGGCAATTATCAAATGCTTCAAAGTCGATAGAACACACAGAGTCGGGCAAATACACTTTTTTCAATTTGAAACAATTTATAAATGCTGCTCCTTTAATCTCTTGCACCGAATCGGGAATGTTTACTCGCTCCAGATTCTCACAACACATAAAAGCCCTTTCACCTATCGAAATTACAGAATTTGGAATATCAATTTCCTTTAACTCATAACATTGATAAAACGCATAATCTGCAATTTCCACCACAGTGTCGGGTATTACAGTGGAATTGCATGCAGTAATTAATTTATTGGTTTCGGTTTCGATTATGGCATTGCAGTTATCGCGAGAGTCATAAGCAGGATTAGCTTTGTCGACCACGATTTCGTTTAGCATATAGCAGTTGTCGAAAACACTTTCTTCGATTTTCCACACACTCATCGGAATGTATATTTTTTCCAACGACGTGTACATAAAAGCCCCTTCAGCCAATACAAATGTCAAATCAGATAGTTCTACTTTTCTCAAATTGAGACAATTCGCAAAGGCATATTCACCTATTCGGCCTGTCCTGCGAGGTAGTACAACTTTTTCTAAGTGATAATTATCCTTAAACGCAAAATCTTCGAGAAACATTGTGTCTTCGGGAATTACAGCTTGTCCTTTTATTACTTCATATTTACTCATACCATTACTAAATTTATGATTTTACAAATAAAAAATATTTTTATAATTGAATTGTGTGAGGGGCGATTGAACATCGTCAAGTGCTAGCATTCGTGCCGGAATGCTACTAAGTGGGCAGCCTTCGTCGAGCAATGAGCGTAATCGCTTTGCAAATTTCACATTCTCACGGTCAAGTTCTTCCTCGTTGGTGGGAACTCCATAAAGTTGGGCTTCGGAGAGTTCGGAGATGATCATTCCCGTAAACAATCCGTGCAATCCTTCCTTGCGAGCAAACGCATCGGCATTGCACCACACCCCAATGATATTGCCAATATGCTTACGCAAGTAATAAGCATGTGAGTGATTTACTATCAATCGATCGAAGAATTGATTTTCGTCATCTTCACGCGAAAAAAGTCCGCAATCACTCCCATGCCCCAAAAGCATTATTCGTTCGTGTCGCGAAGTGTGATTGAGTGCTTCACACACTTCTCTATTGCTACACCTTTGGTCGAGCACTCTCGCCTCAATCCCATCATACAAGAGGCGTAGCATCGCGGTGGTTTTATCTTTTGGATGTATTACCAGCATAGTCTTCTTTTCTCAGTTTTATTATTTACTATTTCTCCCTTCCCACAAATCGTCGCATACTTGCAACATCACATCAAGAAGTTCCACATTATTCTTGAAATGCTCTGGTATGGCGTCATATCCTAATGCAGCACCAAGAATGTTGCCTGTGACAGCACCTGTGGAATCGCTATCGCCCTTGTGATTGACAGCAGCAATCAATGCTTCTTCGAAATCATCTAAATACTTCAGCACACAATACACTGCAATGGCTACTGTTTCTTCAGCCACCCAACCTTCGCCTAATTTGCCGATATTTTCCACATCAGCAGCCTCGCAAGAAGTCAATTGCATAGCTTTTTCACAAAGATGGGTGAAATAATCTACATCATCGGAATACATTGGATACATCCCACGTACCACAGCCAAAGCCTCGCGACAATACTTCTCGAAATCAGTGCGAGTAGGATTTTCATCGCTTGCAAGACGATATATTATGTGCGAAACGAAAGCCGACGGAATATAACCCAATGGATGCTGGTGAGTGATTTCGGATACCTCAGCCACCAATCGGTCTAATGCTTTGATATCGGTAATACGATTTTTTGCAAATCCATATAAAGGAATAGGAGCAATACGCATCACACCACCACAACCCTTACTGTTGTTGTTAGGCTTGATGCTTCGTGCGATATCACAAAGAGACGATATGCAAGTGTTGCCCGGAGCACGTCGAGAGTGCAAGTCTTCCACATCGGTAATCCAGCAATCCTTGCTGATAGGTTTGGATAGAGCATTTTGAGTATAAAGCCACTCCAAATATGCTTGAGTGATGGCAGGCACGGGTGCTCCACCTTTTTCAGCCGCATTCAACAACCCACACGCAGTGAAAAGAGTCATTTGCGTGTCGTCGGATACTTCGGCTTTTATTTGATCGCCTGTGGCCCAATGTTCGGTGACTAAACGAGTGATACCGCGCTCGCCATATTTCTGACAAATATGCTCGTAGGTGAACAAAAATTCCACCGGATAGCCATGAGCATCGCCAATAGCGCCGCCCACTATAGAGCCTTTTATTCTGTTTTTTTCAAATTCTTCAGTTCTCATAAGTTGTTTAGTTTTTTTTAAAAAAAATATCAATCTATCTTATTTCTCGCTTTCAGCGAAAGTAAGATTGGTTAAATCAACGACAAATCATCGTATCATAAGTCAATCTCACGTTCACACTGTTTCCTGTTTTTCTTTTTTATATCCCATAAATATGGATATGCGTGTTTTTTGCTCGTTTGTATCGTTATTCTCTTTTTGCACACCCCATATCACATCTGCGTTGCTCTTTTTCAACAACTTGAGTATACTATTTACATCGCTCATTAGCAATGTATAATCGTTGATAATAGCAATGTTTGCTACAATTATAGCAGCATCAGCGATGTAAGGCTTGATTTCATCGCTTAGTCTTTCAAAAGTTTCGGCAGATAGATTTGCGTACTCATTTTCTGCCAATGTGATAGAATCTGAAACTCGTAGTATTGCATTGAAATCATTCATATCCAAGTGGATATAAGACTTAGCACAAGTTATGTTTTTAATTCTATCTTCTATAATTTGTTTGTCGTTAATAATCATAATATTTTGTGTTTTTTTGTTATCTATTTTTTTCCTTAGCAGTGGTATTGAGGACGCACTATTGTTTTTGGAGGCGGTGGAGCAGGATAAATCGCTCAAATGTTTGAGGCAAGATGATATTTTCTTCGTCTAATGCTGCGTCAAATAGTGGAGCAATTTCTTGGTCGGTGAATCCTGCAATGCCACAACCTATGCGAGTAACCAAGAATGTGAGTTCGCGATGCGTGCGTGCAAACTCGATAAACTCATCTACATAGGGGCGAATGGTATCCACTCCACCTTGCATGGTGGGAATGGCATAGCATTGGCCTTGCAATCCCACACCCTGACCGTTGATTGCTCCAAAGTGTAGGCGCGCCACTCGAGCAGCACCACCACCATGCATGCCAGCAAGGTTACTACCAAACACAAATATCTCGTCGTTTTCGAGATGAGTAATCATATCGGGGGTATAGGTATATCTTCTTTTTATGCTCATACTTTTTCCTAAATTATAAAAATTGCTTTTAAACGTTATTTACATCAGAATTCAAGTCGGAACATCTTATCGGTCTTCATCGCTTCATAAGCCTCAGCATTAAACTTATATTTGCTTGGCACTCGCGATGGTGTTCCCTCTGCTCGCTCTGCTTCAGGCTCCACAATTCCCAGTTTAATAATCTTTTTATGGAAATTGCGTCGGTCGAATTCTACGCCCAAAATACTTTCGTACAATCGTTGAAGTTGTGGCATAGTGAACACTTCTGGCAGTAGGTCGAAACCGATAGGTTCGAAATGGATTCTCTCTCTCAATCGCACTAAAGCTTCATCGAGGATGTTTCGGTGGTCGAAAGCCAACGAAGGAATTTCGCTCAACGAAAACCATTGTGCATTTTTCGCGTCGTCGCCACCTCGCACATCGGTAGTGCGTGCCAATGCTAAAAAGGCTATGGTGACTACTCTTTCACGAGGATCTCGGTCTACTTGTGTGAATGTTTTGAATTGTTCCAAGCGGCTACATTCGAAGCCAGTTTCTTCACTAAGTTCGCGCATTGCACATTCTTCGGCAGTCTCGGTCATTCTCAAGAAACCACCAGGCAAAGCCCAATCCCCTTTGAATGGTTCAATCCCGCGTTCAATAAGAAGCACTTTCAAACCATTATCATCATATCCGAATATCACGCAGTCGGTAGTCACAGCAGGATGCGGATATCGGTAAGAATACATCTTTTCTTCCATTTGCGTTTTTCTTTTGTGTAATTTACACCCAAAGTTACGCATTTTTTGTTTACAATCAAATTTTTCTTCATATTTTTCTATTTTATTCATTTTCTATTTTTAAAAATTTCCTCTCTCCGCCTTCCGATGCGGTGTGCAAATCCGCATCGGAAGCAACTAATAAAATCAAACAAACTTAGCAATTTAAAACCATTTATCCATACTATCGGTCCCCATGGCATCTCGTTCGTGAAGAGGAAACCTGCACAGCGTTTCCTCTCGTTTTGGCTTGCTTCCTCTTAATCTTTAGCAAGCCACTTCATACTCTTTTTTTCCTTTTGGAGCCATCTCGCTTGATGGCTCAACCGTGTGTTCTGTAAAAAAATATCTTTTTCCCGTTATCATAAAAAACAATCATACTATTATTTCGAATCATCATGATGATGAATAGTGTGCTTCAAAGTGTCTATTGTTTTGTATCTTTTAAATGGTTTTTCGGTTTTATTCATACCTATTTGTGTAATTTCTACACAAAGGTAAGTCGATTTTTTTTAAAACTTGCAAATTGTGTTTAGATTACACATATATTTAAATTTCTTTAACATTACAGACACTTTTCCTCAAAAATAAAGCCCCATTAACTCACTTATTTGGAGGGTTAACGGGGCCGTGATATGTAAAAGATTTAAAGACATTTATGCTTCAATCTTTTTAATCTCATCGACAATTTCCCTCGCTGGAATTGTGAATTCCATCAGCTCCTCACCATTCGGGGCTTGAAATAAGAAACGGAACGATAAATCGTAACTCGCCATATCTTCTGCTAAATACACCGCATCGGAGTAAGTATTAACAAAATCCTGTAATTGAATAGCACGCGCTCCGGAGATGATGTCTTCGGTGATAGCACTTGCTGGCAATCCCTCAATACGATAAGTATATTCAATCGCATTATCACGCATAGAAGCGTCGACCAAACTCAAAGCATCGCTAACCTCAATAGGTAAAGATTGCTTAACGGTTTCAACAAGAGTAAACTCTATTGTCTTAATATCAAACAATGGAGAATCATTCACACCTGTCAAACGACGATATGCCTTCACCAAATGCTCGTTCTCAACAATCTTCTGCGCCACTGTATCCTTAGCTGGCGAAAAATAAGTGTATCTAACCCAAAGTTCAGACTCCCCTAAAACTTTATCAGAAGGTATAGTTTCAGTCATATCAGCCAAAATTTTAATGGCACTATTCATAGCCTCAAGTTCGTTATTGAATTCGGCTAAATAATTAGAAACAAATTCTTCTTTAAGCTCGACATTAAGAAATACACCAGCACCATCGGTACCCACCTCGGTGATTGCACCTTCGTTTATTTCAGTTGGCACTTCGGTGGCAAGAAGCGACTGTTGCAAAAGGATACGCAATTTTGCACCCTCTGTGCTACAAGCCGACATCACTAATAGAGCCGACAAAGCCAAGAAAAGATTAAATTTTCTTACCATAAATGATGTTTTTTGTTGATTAGTTAATAAAGAAAGTTTTCACACACTTTACAAGTAAACAATAGGTTATTCCACTTAAAAAGCATCATTTCTATCTACATTCACCTTATATTATATAATTACCACAATGATGCTGGGAAAAACTATTCATACCAATAAATATCGACTGAACCATAGAAAGCACTTTATGAAAGTTCACAAGATTTCCTGACTCAAAGCCGCAAGAATTCACAAAGAATTTGATTCCTAAAGGGTCTCATCCCAATTACGCCACAAAGTTAAACACATTTTTTGAATTTGCAATATATTTTTCAAAAAATATTTATAAAGATGAAAGAGTAATTGCAAAACAATTGCAAAGATACAACGAAAAATCCCCAAAAGTTTCCTTAAAAAGGATAACCGCATAAAAAAGTTTTTCAGTGAGGAGGGAGAAAGGATGAGTTAGGAGTGATTAGACATAAGAATGGTGTATAACACTTTTGTCGCAAATCCAACTTTTGATGTTCTACATAAATGAGGGGGATTATCGGAGGGTGATGACTGCAATGTCGCTATTGGTGCCGATGCGAAATGGAGGTCCCCAAAGTGAGAGTCCACACGATACATAAACATGTGAATGAGGCCATTTCTTATAGCCATGGCTCTGCTCATACATTGCGTCTACAAGTAGGTTCATTGGGAACACTTGTCCACGATGGGTGTGTCCACTTAGTTGCACATCGACGCCAAGACTGTCTTTTTTTGCTATTTTATATGGCTGATGGTCGAGCATAACGATGGGTTGCGACGAATCGGCCTTTTTTACTATATCTGCGAGTGGCAAACGGCGTTTGTGGTGTCGGTCGTCACGACCTACTATCTGCACTCCATTGGATAGAGTAATAATACTATCGCGAAGCATCACTATGTGGGTGGAGTGCAAAAACTGTTCTACTTCGTGAATTCCACTTATATATTCGTGATTGCCGGGTACTATATATACTCCTTGTGCAGCACGAATCTTATTCAACTCTTCTTCCATATGATTGACACGCACAGGAGTGACATCATTATCGATCAAATCGCCTACAATCAGCACCACATCGGGCTGTTGTGCATTGATAAGCTCTACATATTTGCCAAGTTGCTTTTTCCCTGTGGCATATCCAAGATGCACATCACTCACCACCACCATACGCAATGGTCGAGAGATGGGTTTATTGAGTGCAATCTCGATCTTATTAACCACAGGATGGCAATAGTTGCAATATCCGTAGATGAGAATACTCATTGTTATCCCTAAAGCCCACCAAAATCCACCTTTAAGCGTGGGAAGTAAGATTTTAACTATATCGGTAAGTGCTAACGCCATTACCATATATAGTGTAAAAACAAGCCAAACTGCCCCAAGCACATAGGTGGTGTGCTTGAGCCAATTTGGCATTAAATCTTTTGCCGTGAAACTAATTATTAATGACAGAGCCAGCAACCAATACACTACCGACACCAACACCTTAGCCCATAAAGGCAAAGTGGGCATAGCTTGTAATGCTCTCGCATTGATATATGCATTTCCGCATGCATATACGAAAGGCAATATCAAAAACATTAGTTTCATCGCAGTGGTCTATTCTTGAGAAGAATCGGAGTCTTCGGTGTCTCCGTCGCTTTCATCTTTTTCGGCAGACGAAGTGAGATTATCGATATATTGAAGTTCGTTGATAGCGAAATCGCTATTATCAGGATCTTCGAGCATCTTATTTAGTAGTTCTTTGGCCTCATCAAAGCGTTGCTTATCAATCAAAATGTAGCATTTGCGACGCGCCAAGAAATTGCGAAATGCTATCAATGCATCGCTTGGTCCATCTTCGTCGTCTTCTACTCTACGGAAGATTTCACCCAACTTATTGAGCGAATTTTCTACTACTTCAAGGGCACGATGGTCGCACGAATTCACCAAGCAATTGATATATTCCATATCATATTTCACATCACACTTGAATGCTACCATATCGAGGAAGAACAAAGCCTTATCGTATAGTCGCAATTCGGCATAACTAAAACCGAGCATATATACCACCTCGTTGAAGATTTCCACCATACGAGGTTTTAGTTTGTGATAATCGTCGACAAGTACATTATATGCATTGTCTAAGAGTGCAATTGCTTCGTAGAAACGACCTTCGAAAAAGTATTTCTTACCGAAATACAATTGTCGGCGAATATTAGGATATTTGCACCCAAAAAGCAGATGTTGCTCTTCGGTGAATTCATCAAACTTGCCAGCATTAGCCTTGTCCATCATATCGCCCCACATATAGTCGAGTTCTGCTTGTTTAGTCTCATCTTTCACCTTATCCAAAGCCAATAAAGCAGTAGAAGACTTTGCTACATTGCTGCCGTAACCCACAGTTTTCATATTATCCACAGATTCACCCGGAATGGTTACAGTCAATCGACAATAAAGAGTGCGCTCAGTTTCGTGTTCGGCGCTGAGATATAAGAGCAGTGTTTTGCGAGCATTTTCCATTTCTGGAATTTCATATTCCATCACCACATTCACCCATTTGCGAATGAATGATGACTTCTTAGCGTCTTCGGTATTCTTTTGAATGATGGCATCTCTAAGGATGAATGTGTGTGCAGCTTCGCCATCAATTGTTTTCACTTCGCCATTACTATCAGTCACTGTGAGTTTGATAGGAATAATAGCCTTATTGCCAAGAAGCAGTGATGCCATATCCACTACATTATTATCTTCGGTAATATCGGAGCGACTCGTACCCACATACTTTACCTCCGCCTCACATATAAGATACTTTTCTTTTTGGCGTCGAGTTTGTTCCATTTCTACATCTGAAATAGATGATTTTTCTTGGTCGGCTCTGATTTGCTTCACCGCTTTATCGAAAGTATCACGAGTGAAAAAGGCTTGTGTAAGTGTGCGTTCTAAATAATTAGCAACAGAAGGAATTGTGCTCATAATAGGCATACCCAACACCACATTCACACACAATTTATCAAGTTCATCGCTATAAAAATATTCCACGCGAGCAATACCCGACGAATTTGAGTTTACCAAGTTGCACGCCATACGCACCAAATCCACCTCAGAAGAGTTAAAGGCATCCACATTAGGTAGCACCACCTTAGTGTACACCGAATCTGAATTGCCCAAAATAGCAAAATTGCCACCTTGGAATTTGAAATTATGCATATAGCTTATGCTGTCGTCTTCCTCGTCCTTCTCTTTGTTGACGCATTCGCACTTACAGCCCATCCCAGCGAGCAGTTTCACGGCATATTCTATACCGAATTCTACTCCATCGAAACCCTGAGGTGAATTCTTCTTTTTCGATTTCACCCATGCTGCAACAACGCCTACGGCTCCCATTACAGCACCCCAAATTAACCAATAATACAATGTATCCATACCTTCTCGTTTTTCCTTTATAATTTGTATTTTCTTCTAAAAAATATTTTATTTTGCGTCGGCAAATTTATTAGGGAATTTGATATCTTCGGCAGGACGGCGAAGAGCTCGTACAATGAGCCACACACCCACCACAATAAATGGAACACTTAGCAATTGTCCCATATTCATGCCAATAGATACAATCATATCCACTTCCCAAGGTTCTTGCACGTTCTTTACATATTCAATCAAAAATCGTGCCGAAAATAGCACTGTAAAGAACACACCAAAAATGAGACCTTGACGGCGTTGTGCATTCCACTTCCAATACATAAGCATAAGCACCACAAACAGTAGCAAATAACTTAATGCTTCGTATATCTGAGTAGGATGACATGGCACTGTCATGACAGGTTCGGCACCACGCATCCAAGCACCTACATTTTCCACAAACGAGAATCCCCAAGGGCTATCGGTGGGACCACCATAGATTTCGTGATTGAAAAGGTTACCCATTCTTATGAGAGCACCTACAAAGGGCACTGGCACTACGAGGCGGTCGAATGTCCACAACGGGCTTTTCTTAGTAACATATTTAGAGTACAAAAGGATTGCAATCACAATGCCTATGGCACCACCATGGCTGGCAAGTCCACCTTCCCATATCTTGAGAATGTCGCCAAGATGCTGAGAATAATAGTCCCACGCATAGAAGAACACATGTCCTAAGCGTGCGCCGAGCATTGTGGCCACTATCACATACACAAACAGCGAACTCACCCACTTTTCTTGCGCACCTTCATGACGAAACATTCGCCACACTATCTCATAACCAATAATGAATCCTATGGCAAACATTAGTCCATACCAGCGAATTGCCACCGGCGAACTAATGATTTCGGGATCGCAAGTCCATGTTACAAAGTCAAGCATATCTCAAAGTGTTTTGTTGTATTCTACCTTTTATTATTTATTATCACTGCTTTTCACATCCAAAAGCTCGATATCAAAACGCAATGCTTCGTATGGAGCTATCACACCACCAGCACCACGTTCGCCATAAGCAAGGTTGTAAGGAACCCACAGAGTGATTTTACCACCTTTACCAATTAGTTTCACACCTTCGGTCCATCCAGCAATCACTCTGTTCAATTGGAAAGTTAATGGTTTGTCCTTTCCGTAATCTTCTGGGCGATACTGTTTTACTTGAGCCCTGCGTTCATCGGTCATTTCGGCAAAACGAGTAGCGTCAAACACTTCACCATTTTGCTTAGTACCCTTATAGTGAACAGTTACCTCATCGGTGTCGGCAGTAGGACGCACCTTCTTGCTACCAGCCTTTTCAATCTTGTATACAAGCCCCGAAGGAAGCACCTTCACACCTTTTTGTTGAGCCATCTCGTTGAGCCAATCGGCACTTTGCTTCTTGAAAGCCATTGGTCGGTCCACTTCTTTGTAGCGACGGATATAGTATTGAGCCTTATCGTTGTCCATAATAGCCTTACCATCGCGATAGTCGCGCATACCTTGAATCACCCAATACACCTGCACAGGGAGGAAACCTTTAGCAATGTTGGCACCAAGAGTCATACCGAAAGCCTTGCTTATGTAGGCACGCTCGTGTTGAGATTCAAATACTCTTGCCTTTACATACATAGCCTTATCCCATACTTTCACAGTGTCGGCCATATATCCCTTCACACGCTTCATATATTTATTCCCGAAGAAATCGTCGAGAATCTTAGGCAACTCGTCTTGAGTGATAGTGAGACTATCTATTTCGAGAGTAGTGAGACCGAGCGCCGAATTAGCCACAGCCTTATCCACTTGTTCATAATCAAAAGGAAGGTATTCAAATTGGTGCTTCATACCAAAAGCCACATTCACACCCGATGCGTAAGACAGAGTATCCATCTTAGATTCATCACCCCATTCCACTACGTTTTGAGCCGAGGCACACAAACCCATACCCAAAATTGTCGCCAAAATTATGCTTAGTCTTTTCATTTTAATTTACTTTTTTAAGTTTAAAAATCTTCATCTTACAAATATACGCATTTTATCGGCAAAACACCAAATAATACCAAAAAACAAGCGATATTACCCACATATTTCCATATTTATCCTTTTTAAGTAAACTCTATCTTGCAAATATTTAGTATCTTTGCACCCGAATAGAATTAAATAATAGAGAGATAATAGAAAACTTAATATGAAAAAGACAATTATCGACTTGTTTGAAGCGTCGGTAAAACGCTACCCAAACAATACATTCCTTCTTGAAAAGACAGGTAAGCAATTTGAGCCTACCACCTATACTCAAGTAAAAGAACAAGTGTACCGACTTGGTGCAGGTCTTCAAGCTCTTGGCGTGAAGAAAGGCGATTGTATGGCCCTTCTTAGTGAAGGTCGCAATATGTGGGTTATCGGCGAACTTGGTATGTTCTATGCAGGTGCTGTGAATGTGCCTCTTTCAATCAAACTTGAAGAACGCAACGACCTAATGTTTCGCCTCACTCACGGCGATGTGAAATATGTGATGGTATCGGGCACTCAACTCAAGAAAGTGCGTGCTATCAAGAATGAACTTCCTGAAGTGAAATATATCATCGTATTTGATAAGCAAGACACATACGAAGATCGCGAAATAGCACTCGAAGATGTATTGAAGATGGGTGACGAATTCCTTGCTTCACACACAATGGAAGAATTCCTAAGCGTAGCTAACTCTATCCAAAACGATGATTATGCTACTATCACTTATACAAGTGGTACTACAGCCGATCCTAAGGGTGTGGTGCTTACTCACCGCAACTATACAGCCAATGTGGAACAATCGCTTACTCTTGTAGATATTGACGAAACTTGGCGTACGCTTATCATTCTACCGCTTGACCACTGCTTTGCTCACGTGGTAGGTTTCTACATTATGATGGCACAAGGTGCTACTGCAGCCACAGTGCAAGTGGGACGCACTCCTCTCGAAACACTAAAGAACATCCCAAAGAATATCAAGGAAGTACGCCCTCACTTCATTTTGAGTGTGCCTGCCCTTGCTAAAACATTCAAGAAGAATATTGAGCAAGCAATCCGAGCAAAGGGTAAGACCACAGAACGCCTGTTCAACTTCGGTTTGAAGGTAAAGCAAACTTACTATGGCGATAGCAATCTTGACGGAAAAGGTCTACGCATTTTCTTGAAACCACTTGTGGCACTTTTTGACAAACTTATTTTCTCTAAAGTGCGCGACAACTTCGGTGGCGAACTTCGCTTCTTCATCGGTGGTGGTGCATTGCTCGACAAAGATTTGCAAAAATTCTATGTAGGTGTGGGTATGCCTATGTATCAAGGATACGGACTATCAGAAGCCACTCCTGTGATTTCATCAAACGGTCCAGAAAAATATCGCTTCGGTTCGAGTGGTAAACTTGTGAAACCTATCGAACTAAAGATTTGCGACGACAATGGCAAGGAACTTCCTCTTGGCCAAATGGGTGAAATCGTGATCAAGGGCGAAAACGTGATGGCAGGATACTGGAAGAATCCAGAATCAACAGCCGATACTATTCGCGATGGTTACCTCTATACAGGCGACCTTGGTTATATGACCGAAGAAGGATTGCTATATGTGAAGGGACGCTTCAAGAGTTTGCTCATCTCAAGTGACGGCGAAAAGTACAGCCCTGAAGGTATCGAAGAAGCAATGGTGCAACTTGCTCCATCTATCGACCAAGTAATGCTTTACAACAACCAATCTACCTACACTACAGCAGTGATTGTGCCTAACAAGGATTACCTAAAGCGTACACTTGCGGGAAAGGGACTTTCTCTTGATACTGAAGACGGACGTAAGGAAGCACTTAAACTCATCGAAGCCGACGTGAATATGTTCAAGAAAGGTGGCGTACACGAAACTATGTTCCCTGACCGTTGGTTGCCTACTTGCTTCGCAGTGCTTGCCGAACCATTTACTGAACAAAATCAAATGATCAATAGCACAATGAAGATGGTGCGTGGTAAGATTGAAAAGGCTTATGCCGACCGCATTGAGTATATGTACACTCCAGAAGGAAAACAACTACTCAACCCTCGCAACATCGAAGCATTGGCATAATGCAAATATAGCAATGAACAGGTGTAAGAAACCTTAGTGCCAATTGCTATTACATAAAAAAAGTGGACAGATTCGATACTAAACAAATCGATTTGTCCACTTTTGTTGTGTTTTAAAATCTTTACCTAATCTTTTTTGTACACTCTAAAAGAATCAGCTTGCTATGGAGGTAGATTCTTCGATAGAGGTGATAATGGCACGGTCGTGGCCTATGTGCCATTTGTTGCAATGGTCGCATTTATATGCGCTCATTGCTCTTGAATCTCCGGGATGATTCATCACATATCTTTCGCATGCCGCGATAGCCTCCTCATAGGTGTTGTAAGAATGTTTTGCTTTCAAACGCTTTGAGTGGCCTGCATGATTTCGGTACACTTTCCAATGTGTGCCAGGTGTTCGCTTTTTTGCATCATAATCAACAAATGAGGCATTATACAAACTGAATGAGGTGGCACGACGAAGGTTTTGACGATATCGATTTGAGTCTCTATCTTCCTTGCTTGAGATGTGATGCACCATTTGAGCTGCTCTTTTCTCCACAATTCTTCTCACGAGTTTGGTGGTAGTGGCATCATCGACATGGTAATCGGTGTACATTACTTTTTTACCTATGCGACGAATCTTTTCGTGCTCTAAGCGTTTTGATAGAGGACGATATCGCTCGGTCATTCCTTGATTGGCATAGTGAGAAATCAATTGCTTGATAGATGAGTCTTCTTGTTCTTTGCAAAGAAATTTGATGGCCTTGCGTAACGCTTTGGCAAATTGTTGTAGATGCGAAGTTTCAACCAAAGCATAATCTCTACATTGTGTAATGTATCTTTTGGTGTCTTTACTTATATTATTTAATCGCAACACCTTTGAGATGATGTTGTAATCCTCGTTGATAGTAGATACATCAAGTTTGCCATAATTTTCAAGCATCTTCATCCATCTATTGAAGGCATAAGTAAGATGGATTAAATCGTTGTTTGTGTTTTCTGATTTCACTAATACTGGAAGAATTGCTGTTTTACACATAAGACTGAAAATTAAATTGTTAGTATACTATTTTTTCTTAATATTTCATTTGTATACCAGATATGATGTAACTTTATCATCGTTGCCATCATACCGATAATAGGTAAGTTTTATTTTTTCACCAGATTAATAATATGATTAGTCCAATATAAATTAATATAGGAATAATTACACATATTATTACTGAGTTTAATACATAGTTTCCTCCCCAACGATTAAAAAAGTTGAGAAATGCAACAGAATCTTGGAACATCCAATCACACCATTCTTTGAAAAATTTATGTGTGGCAATGAATATTCCTATCCAGATACATGACAATATAGCAGTAGTGATAGGTAAACCAATCCAACAATCCAACATTATTGTCCAAGACAGTGGTATTAACAAATAATACACAATGACATTTATTTCATTGTATGTAATATTCAATTTCTGTGCTACCTTATATAATATGATTGCTACGGCATTAAATATTGTTTGTACCATACTATTTAGTCTATTTTGTGTGTTTGTGTAATTACTAATCATTGATTGGTTTACAGCAGAGTGTAATAGGCACATAACCTGCTATTTATGGTACCGATTGATGCAAATACGAGATTCACATCAATCGGTTTTAATTATCTACGCATAGCGTTTGTTCAATATTTCATTTCCCTATGTTATCTATCGGCGTTGCGATTTGCTTCGAGGATAGGTAGGTTGGTTTCGGTAGGCACATAGATGACAGTCTTATCGTTAAGATTTGCTTGCTGACGCACCCACAAGTATTGGATGTAGGCCGGAGTAAGACTACCATTTTCAATGCGAATGGCTTCGGCAGCACCCTTAGCACGCTCTATTTCGGCTTGTGCGTTGAGTTTTTCTGCTTCAAGATTGGCCTTAGCTTCTTCGATCTTGATTTTGCGATTTTGCTCAGCCTTAGCAAATTCTGCACGTCCACTCATCTCTTGTTGCCATACATTATAGTAAGGTACAGCAATAAACAAACCTACGACAAACACAATGATTGCAAAAAACGTGCCAATAGTGATAGCTAAACTTTTTTTGTCCATAATTTTTTAAATTTAAGAGTTAATACTTATGATAATAATTAATTTCTGACACAAAGATAACCACACACAGCACACACCACAATATTTCTGCAATATTTTAGCAATTAGATGTGACGAAAGGATATTTTTTCTGCAAAATTGCAGTCACACATTAAAAAACCTATCTTCACGATACTAATTCCTAATTATTTTTGCTAACTTTGTGGGACATAACTTTTGTAAAACATGTAAAATACAAAATACAATGAACAAGCAAGAACATCTTTTAGCAGAAAAGCTATTGCGTATCAACGCTATCAAGTTGCAACCAGAAAATCCTTTCATCTGGTCATCGGGTTGGAATTCTCCAATTTACTGCGACAACCGCGTAACACTTTCTTACCCTGACGTGAGAAACTTCATCAAGATTGAACTTTGCCGCATCGTGGCAGAACAATTCCCAGAAGCAGAAGCTATCGCAGGTGTGGCTACCGGTGCCATCGCTCAAGGTGCACTTGTTGCCGACAATCTTGGTCTTCCTTATGCATATGTGCGTTCAAGCCCAAAGGATCACGGTCTTGAAAACCTAATTGAAGGAAACTTGAAACCAGGTCAAAAGGTGGTAGTGATTGAAGACCTTGTGTCGACAGGTGGTAGCAGTTTGAAGGCTGTTCAAGCTATCCGTAATACAGGTTGCGAAGTAGTGGGTATGGCTGCAATCTTCACATACCAATTCCCACTTGCTACAGAAAAGTTTGAAGAAGCTAATGTTAAACTTGTAACTATCGGTAACTATTCTTCAATGCTTGAAGCAGCAGTTAAGATTAACTATATCAAGGAATCAGACATCGCTGCTCTTGAAGAATGGCGTAAGGATCCAGCAAACTGGACTCCAAATGTAGATGTTAATGCTGAATAAATCTCATATATGGATATATTTAAAAGCGAAGTAGCAAAAGTAAATTGCAACATAGAAAAGGTGTATGGAATGCTATCTAATCCTGAATCGTTCAACACTATAGCCGAACGACTACCAGAAGAAGCATTGGCCAACCTAAAAGGTAAAGCATCTTTCGACAAGGATAGCATCACCATAGATGCAGCTCCAGTGGGAGAAGTGAAACTCAACATCGTGGAGCGTATCGAGCCAAATCGCGTGGTGTTTGCGGCAGCTCAATCTCCAGTGCCATTGCAATTGGTGATAAGCCTCGAAAAGGTGAGCGACAACGAAACCAATGCCTCAGCCGAACTTGGCGTAGAACTTAACCCATTCATTCGTCCAATGCTTTCAAAACCTCTACAAGATGGTGCAAATAAGTTTGGCGAATTGCTATCTAAAATTCCTTTTGAACTACTATAATTAGAAATGCTCGATCTTTCAAGTGAAGAATCGAGCATTTTTTATTTTCTTCTATTGAGTTCTACTTTGAAACTAAGGTTCGACTATTAATTCTATTATCTAATACTCCCTCAAATAAACTCATATCTCGTTTGGCAATACCCAACCGATTTGCTAATATACGCCAATCTTTGATTGCGTCAGTAACTTCATTAAGTATTCCTTCAGCTACCGCACGAGTAAGCATATATTCATCACATGAACCCAAAAGGATTGAAATATCAGACACATTGGTCTTACTATTGATTAGCAGACTTTGATGGTCATTCAGCGTTGGATTCATATCGTATGCAGGCGAGAGTGTCCAGCCCTTTGAAGTTAATAGAAATCCGTGATTGCGAAAATGGTCATCGCTATTGCCTACACATATATTGAAAGCAACCCTTCGGAACAACTCTCGCAAGTTGGCATCAACATCAGTACAACCACTTATGACAAAATCAACAATGACGATATATCCGTGTCCTGTTGTGGCATTATCGCCATCATTTAGTCCGAGCAGTGTCATTGCCGAAGCAAAATGAATTCTTTTGCCTTCGTAAGTTCTATCAAAGCGTAGAGAAAGGAGTGTGTGATGCTTATCATTTATTGCAAGCACCTTTGTGTCTGCTACATTAATGCCCGCTTTTTTCGCTAACAAATGGCAGAAATGCTCCCACAACCCAGCATCATAATCATCTTTCAACGATGGGAATTTTGCAACATATATATTTTGGTCTTTATCTACCACATTTGCCTTAGGTCTTGCTCCACCAAGTGAAGAACCAGGCTGCACAAGTTGGGCTATCCATCGTTTTTCGGGAAGCGCATTCGCCTCCTCGCTTTTCTCAATCTCCATACTTGCTGCTATGAGTTCTCGCAAGTCGGTCAATGGCGGAATTCGTAATGA
Source organism: Muribaculaceae bacterium (assembly GCA_045656705.1). GTDB lineage: Bacteria > Bacteroidota > Bacteroidia > Bacteroidales > Muribaculaceae > RGIG4576. Next base: position 42,313 of record JAZORR010000033.1, read on the forward strand.
ATTGTCAGCTTTTATAAACTCTCCATTAGGTGACTCTTTAAAACGAAAACCTCCCATACGAGAAAAGTCATCTATGCCAATCAAAAAATCATACGACGAAAGACGGCGTACTGGTCTACTTTCCTCTTGTGCCAATATTTGTTCACGACGCAATAGCAGAGTGCGGCCCCATCTATCGGGCAGCGCATCGGCAAAGCAACCGAAAATATCCTTATTTGGCTGAGTATATTGTAAGCCTGGATAATTGTTTAAGTCTTCACTGAGAACTATAGAATTATACTTTTTTATCCAACTATCAGCAAACTTGAAATTATAACTATCCGAACCACGAAGCGATTCGTAGCCAAGTTCTCCTATCAACTCAACCTCTTTAAGCCAATCAAAATCAGCATATACATACAATTTCTTCATATCTTGCTACTCTTTTTTAGATGCTCTTTCTCGCTGAGGCAATTTCATATCCTGCAATGCTCTGCCGAGTTCATCATCTTTTGCCAAAGCCAAAATATCATCATCAAGCTGCAAAGCATACAGCACACGCAGATAGATACCAATCGCTACCGTAGGCATACCCTTTTCAATTCGCGACACAGTAAGTGGCGAACAAGTAGCACGCTCTGCCACTTGCGCAACACTCAAATTACGACGCAATCTTGCAAGCTTTATCTGCTCACCAACAACTTGCATTTTTTGCTCTAATTTTCGAGGTAATTTAGTCCCCGTCGTATTCTTTGCCATAACCGTAACATATCATATAATATGCAAAGATAACACTTTTTCTTTATTTTATGATATGTTGAGCAAATATTATATGATTAATCTTTAAGTATTTCAATGCATATGAAGGAAACTCTTTTGCGATAGCTTAAATAATTGAGATTATAAGAGATTTCAAGAAGACAAATGAGACTTTATATCTTCATAGTAATTTATAACTAATTATTTTTTGGTTAATTTTTATTAATATACCCGTGCATGCATTTTTTATTCGCATAATTGTTTTAAATTTGCATAAACATAAAACAGAAAACTGTAGTCAGGTAATTCTAAGGCTCCGTTACCCGACTATATAACTAAAGAGAGCCTACACTATTATATATGAAGAAACTGTTTACTTTATTAACTGCATCGTGTATAAGTGCTTCAGCATTTGCTCAAGTATTACACACCACAGATTTTGCTACAGCCACCGACACCGATTTCGCTGCGTGGAGTGTAGTAGACGTTAACAACGATGGAAAGACATGGCAATTTGATTCATCAGGCAGTCCATCACATGTGTTCTATAGCTATCACGGCTCAAACAATGCCGACGACTGGATGATTTCTCCAGCTATCACTTCTACCCAATCGGGTACTATAGCCGTTTCGTTTGGCGTGAAAGGTAGTTCTTATATTGAAAAAATCGAGCTTTTCTATGGTGATCAACCAACAGTTGAAGCGATGACCAACAAAGTGAGTGAAACACTTTCGCTTAAAGACAACGAAACATCACACATCTATCTTGTGAATGTAGAAGCCAATAAACCTATTTATTTAGGCTTCCACGCATGTAGCGATGCCGACAAGTGGCGTCTGTATCTATGTAATGTGAAGGCTGAATTCACAGCAAACCCTGTAGACCTACAAGTGAGCGAAATCTTGAGCCCTGTTAGCGATTTCGGTCTTGCTCAAGAAACAGTGAAGGTGAAGGTGAAAAACAATGGTACAGTAGATGTGGATGCATTCACAGTATCTTACTCGGTGGATGGTACTACAGTGGCTACCGAAGAAGTGAACACTCCACTTGCCAAGGGTGCAGAAATGGAATATACATTTGCAACAAAGACTGATTTGTCGGCTCCTCGCAAGAGTTTTGCAATCAAGGCTTGGACTACACATGCCGATGATATCAACACAACCAACGATGCTGCTACAACATCTGTGCTTCACAAAGCTCCAGCCACAGTGCCTTACACTATGGGCTTCGAAGCAAGTGAATACACCGATGGTATCACATTCTTCAACCTAAATGAAGACGATGGTAACTGGGATCTATACACCGATCCATGGTGGAGCCTTGCTCACACTGGCGACTACTGTCTTGCTTATAATTACAACAAGTACAACAACGGTAACGACTGGGCTATCCTTGAACCTATCGAAATCAAAGAAGCAGGTTACTACGTTTTGAAATTCTGGTATTCAGGTGATGATACACACCCAGAAAAACTTGGCGTATACTATGGTAGTGAAGCTACTCCAGAAGCGATGACCAATACAATTGTGGAATATGCTCCATTCGCACGAAGTGCTTACGAAGAATCTATCAATATCATCCAAATCGACCAACCAAAGACTATCTATATCGGTTTCCACGCATTCAGCGACAAGGACGAAAACTGGCTATGCGTAGACGACGTAGTATTGGAAAAGGTTGATGGCGACAAGATTGATCTCGGCGTGACAGCTATCAGCAACCCTGCCGAATATGTACACCAAGGATCGAAACTTGACATAGGTTTCACAGTACGCAACTTCGGTATCAAGGACGTAGCAAGCGTAATTCGCGTGAAAATAGGCGACAATGTAGTGAGCGAAACCAGCACCACTATCAAGGCTCAAGCTATCGTGGATCTATCGGTGAAAGATGCTCTTAAATCGTTGGAAGCAGGCAAGCACACTGTAACAGTGGAAGTAGTAGCAGAAGGTGATGTAGTAGCAGAAAACAATACTAAGGAGAAAGAATTCCGCGTGATGGGTACTCCTGCTATGCGTTGGGATTTCGAAGAATGTATCCTTCCTAAGGACTTCACATTCCGCTCTGAAGACGAAGGTACAGTAAACCCAAGTGCAGGTAGCGAATTCAACGAAGAAGGTTGGGGACTATTTGCTATCCAAAAACACGAACAACTCGGAGAATATGTGCTTGCAGGTACATCATGGCTTGATGGAACAGACCAAGCTGACCGTTGGTGTATTCTTCCTCCATTCATTGCAAGTGACGACACTCACCTTGTGTGGGACGCATCATCATTCAACCCTTCATTCCTTGAAACTTACTCAGTAATGGTGTCTTCAAGCGGTGATGATAGCTGGTGGTATTACACTGAAAAGAAATATAGCAGCGAAAGTGCCGAATTCAAGACAAGAGGTCTCGATCTAAGTTTCTATAAGGGCAAAGAAATCTATGTAGCATTCCGTCTTCAAACAGCAAATGGTGAAGCTCTTATCCTCGACAACATCGACATTCACGGCGACATCACTACTGGCGTAGAAGAAGTGAGCGAAGCTAAGGCACAAGTGAAGGTAGAAAATGGTGCTATCAAGGTAGTAGGTGCAGAAGCTCAATCGCTTGAAGTATTTGACATGAATGGTCGTAGCGTGGTGAATGTAGCAGCGAACGAAGTATCTACCGAAGCCCTAAGTGCAGGTATTTACTCAGTGCGCGTAACTACAGCTGGCAATACAACTACTCAAAAGGTTATTATCAAATAAGAATAAAACTTTCGCATAATTAATACCGAGGAGATGCATCTTTGATGCATCTCCTTCTTTTTTTTATTAAAATATCTTGTGTATAATGAAATTATTATATAACTTTGCTGTATAATTTTATTTCACATTAAAACTTATCAATATGTACTTAGGAAAAAGAAAAATTTTGAATCCAGAAAAATACGAAGAACTTCGCAATATCACAATTACCGACAAAGAAGGTGCTGTGTGGAACACCTTTGTGGAATTGGAAGGACTTATCAATAAGTCGCAATTAGCAGCACAATATTTCAAGAGAAGCCATGCATGGATTTCTCAACGCATACATGGCTGTACTGTTCGAAACAAGACTATGTCATTTAAAGAAGAAGAATACCACCAACTTGCCGAAGCCTTAAGAGACATCGCCAAACGCCTACAAGCTCACGCCGACGAAATAGACAACGCTGCAATCGAGTGATTTTGGTACTTTTTCGCACCAAAAACGAGAGTATTTCGATGTAATATTACTCATTCTCATAGTTTCTTATTACTTTTGTATATAAATAAACTATAGAAACAAATCATATCCATTACTATATTTGACAATATGTCTATTTGGGATAAAATCATAAAATCAATAAGTGGCATAGAAAACCAACCTACAACATCACAAAAAACATCGAGAGATACATCTCGTTATGCCTTTTTAGATACTGAAGTAGGTATGAATGACCATAAGGTACACGATATAGGTGCACTAAGATGGGATAGGTGCATTTATCATGCTACCAACAAGCGTGAATTATATGATTTCCTCAAAGACATTGATTTTATATGTGGACATAATATCATACATCACGACGCTAAATATCTTTTTGGCGAAGAAAAGCATAATTGGGCACTTGTGGATACGCTCTATGTATCGCCGTTATTATTTCCTCAAAAACCTTATCATCGATTGGTGAAAGATGATAAATTGGTGCGTGATCAAATAAATAATCCCGTAAACGATTGTGAGAAGGCTCGCGACCTGCTTATGGACGAAGTGGCTCAATGGAATGCCCTATCAGAAGAACGAAAAATCATTTTCGCATCACTTATTCAAGACACCACAGAATTTAGTGGTTTTATTGAATTTGTGCAGTCCAGGATAGAAGCACCAAAGAACCTTGCACATATTATCAGCACCACTTACGATGATAAAATATGCAAAAATGCCAATATTGAGCATATCATAAATATGTATCCGTGTGAACTGGCATATGCTCTTGCATTAATCGACACCACCGACCATCGCTCTATTACTCCTGCATGGGTACTTCGCAACTATCCAAACGTAGAATATGTGGTGAAACTTTTACGCCACTCAAAATGTAAAAATGGATGCGATTACTGCAACAAGGTGCTTGATGTTAACTATAACTTGAAAAAGTTTTTCGGTTATGACCAATTTCGTACCTACGATGGCGAACCTCTACAAGAAAATGCCGCACGAGCAGCCGTCGACAACAAATCATTACTTGCAATCTTCCCTACAGGAGGAGGTAAATCTCTTACTTTTCAACTCCCTGCATTGATGGAAGGTCGCTCTGTTCATGGGCTCACAGTGGTAATTTCGCCACTGCAATCGTTGATGAAAGACCAAGTGGATAATTTAGCCGACAGAGGCATCACCGATGCAGTCACGATAAACGGATTGCTCGATCCTATCAGTAGAGCTCACGCCATCGACCAAGTGATTAGTGGCGAAGCATCGTTGCTATATATAGCACCCGAGATGTTGCGTTCGAAAACAATGGAGCGAGTGCTACTTGCACGCAATGTGGTGCGTTTCGTTATAGACGAAGCACACTGCTTCTCGTCGTGGGGACAAGATTTTCGCGTAGATTATCTGTATATAGGTAAATTTATACGCGAATATCAGAAGAAGAAAAATGCGCGACTTCCTATACCCGTGTCGTGCTTCACTGCTACAGCAAAGCAAAAGGTGGTGCAGGATATCTGCGACTACTTCAAGCAAACGCTCGACATCGACCTCCAATTGTTTGCATCGTCGGCATCACGCACCAATCTGAAATATTCGGTAATTCACGCCGATACCGACGAAGACAAATACATCAAACTGCGTTCGCTTATTTCCCAATCATCGTGCCCTACCATAATATACGTTTCTCGCACAAAACGCACAAAGGAATTGGCCGACAAACTTTCTCGCGACGGATTCAAGGCACTGCCCTTTAATGGCAAGATGGATTCGGACCAAAAAATTGCCAACCAAGATGCCTTTATGAGCGATCGGGTGCGTATCATCGTAGCCACATCGGCCTTCGGGATGGGGGTAGACAAGAAAGATGTGGGCCTTGTGATACACTACGACATCTCCGACTCTTTGGAGAACTATGTGCAAGAGGCAGGGCGTGCAGGACGCGATCCACTGCTCAATGCACGATGCTTTGTACTATATAGCGATGCTGACCTCGACAAGCATTTCATTCTACTCAACCAAACGAAGCTGAGTATCAGCGAAATCCAACAGGTGTGGAAAACGATAAAGGACATCACCAAGCAACGAATGCGTGTGTGCTGTTCGGCTCTCGAAATTGCAAGAAAATCGGGATGGGACGAATCTGTTACCGATATCGAAACTCGAGTACGCACAGCCCTCGCTGCACTCGAGCAAGCTGGATATATAGAGCGAGGAAATAATGTGCCACATGTGTATGCTACTGGTATCACAGTGAAAAACTTAGAAGAGGCTCGCACTCGCATCACCGAATCGGTACTATTCGACACTAATGAGGTGGAAAATGCTGTGCGCATAATCAAATCACTCATTTCACAGAAATACATTTCAAAGGCTCAAAACGATATCGCCGAGTCGCGTGTAGACTATTTGGCCGACATTCTTGGAATGAACAAGAATGAGGTGATTTCGGCAGTAGAGCGTATGCGACAAGAAGGAATCTTGGCCGATTCAAAAGATATTTCTGCCTACCTTAACGACGCAGGAGAATCGGAAAACAAATCAAAACGCTTACTCGAGCGATTTACCAAATTAGAGCGTTATATCCTCGATAAAATTCCGAATGAGGTACTTAAAATATCATATAAGCAGTTAAATGACAATGCTCAAAGCGATGGCATCACCACCGCCACCGAAAAAGACATTCGCACCCTACTCTATTTCCTATCGGTAAAGGGATACACCCGAAAAGTGGAAGATGCTGCTCATAATGTAGAGTTGTCGCGACTGACTGATAGCGACACAAGCATTAAACGCTTTGAGAAACGACTTGAAATATGCCGATTTGCCATAGAATGGCTTTATCGCCAGATATCACCAAATACCGACGAAACAAAAAATAATGGTGTGCAGTTTTCGATTATCGAATTGCTGAACGACATCAAGACTCAATGCTCAAGTTTGTTCTTCAGTATCGACGAAGTGCAACTTGAAGATGTGGAAGAGGCTCTGCTATATATGTCGAAAATTGGGGCATTGAAACTCGAAGGAGGTTTTCTTGTGCTATATAATGCTATGGATATACGACGCATCAAAGATAGCCGATTGCGTTACAAGCAAGAAGATTATCGTATGCTCAACGAATTCTACAAGCAGAAAATTCAGCAAGTACACATCGTGGGCGAATATGCCAATTTGATGGTGAAAGACTACGATGCAGCTTTGCGATATGTGCAAGACTATTTCCAAATGGACTACAAGCGATTTGTGGCTAAATACTTCAAGGGCGACCGAGTACACGAAATCGAACGCAATATCACTCCAGATAAGTTTGAGCAACTTTTCGGCACACTATCGAGAAAGCAGATGGAAATCATCTCCGACAAGGAATCTCGCTGCATAGTGGTGGCGGCAGGTCCTGGTAGTGGGAAAACTCGCGTTTTGGTGCATAAATTAGCATCGTTGCTATTACTCGAAGATGTGAAACATGAGCAACTTCTGATGCTCACCTTTTCGCGTGCAGCAGCCACCGAATTCAAGCAACGACTTATGGGCCTTATTGGCAATGCTGCCCATTATGTCGAAATCAAAACATTCCATTCATATTGTTTCGATTTGTTTGGCAGAATAGGTAATTTAGACTATGCAAAAGATGTGGTGTCGCGTGCCACAGAAATGATAAACAATGGCGAGGTAGAACCTAATCGTATAGCCAAAACTGTGCTTGTGATAGACGAGGCACAAGATATGGGCGAAGAAGAATATGCATTGGTGAAGGCTCTGATGACTGCAAACGAAGAAATGCGTGTGATAGCCGTGGGCGATGACGACCAAAACATATTTACTTTCCGTGGCTCCGACTCTAAATATTTGGCACAGTTGCTATCCGATTCCAACGGAACCTTCGTGGAAATGACCGAAAACTATCGTAGCACGCAGAGTGTAGTAAAATATGCCAATGCCTTCGTGAATAGCATAAAAGGCAGAATGAAAAGTGCTCCTATCATATCTATGAGCCAAGATTATGGAAGTGTGCATATTACTCATTACACAGCATCGCCTCATATGTATCAACCTCTTGTGGCAGAACTGATTGCCCACAAGGGAGAAGGCACAAAGTGCGTACTTACCTACACCAATGAAGAGGCTACAATATTGGTAGCACTCTTGCGAAAACACGGACTTAACAGTAAACTCATTCAAAGCATGGACGGGTTTAAATTCTGGAACATGGCCGAGGTGCGCTTTTTCTTGAAAAATATCGAGAAAGATACACATACCCCTGTAGTCATCAAGGATGTGTGGGAGAATGCAAAGCAAAAAACCTTTGCTACCTATGCCAACTCGGCAAGTTTGTGTTACCTAAAACGATGTATCCAACTTTTTGAAGAAACAAATAAAAATCTATACCTCACCGATTTCAAAGAGTTTGTATTCGAGTCCACTACAGAGGATTTCTGCGATATACAGAATGCAGATGTGATAGTGTCTACCATCCACAAATCTAAAGGTTTGGAATTTGATGATGTGTATATGCTTATTACCGACCAAAGAAAGGTGAACGACGATGCTCTACGATGCTATTATGTGGGCATAACTCGTGCCAAGCGTAGACTGTTTATCCACACTAATTCTTCACTATTCGACCGATTTAAGGTCGACCAAAGAAAGGTGGATTACAACCAATACGAAATGCCGAATGAAATCGTGCTTCAACTATCTCACAGAGATGTGAATCTTGGTTTCTTCAAATCACGAAAGAAGGAAGTGCTCGAGATGCGTGCCGGACAAACCCTCAATTTCCACAACAATTACTTGTATAACACCGTCACAGACAAACCTATTTGCCAATTGGCTCAAAAAATGCAAGAGGAACTTAACCAATGGGTGCAAAAGGGCTATACAGTATCAGATTGTGTTATTCGCTTCATCGTGGCTTGGAAACCGAAAGATGCTCCGAAGGAAGAGAAGGAGCACGCCGTGCTATTGGCGGATTTAACGCTGATCAAGATATAAGTTATAGATGTTTTGTGTGTATTAATTAGCAACTCATACACATAGTGTCTTCCACTTATAAAAAGCGGTTACCTGGACAAAAAGTAGGATGAAATTAGAGTAAAAAACTCTTAGTAGACAAAAAGTATGATAGATATTCCCATAGGTGCGCGCCCCTATGGGAATATTTGCGCTTAATAGCGCCTTTTAATATACTCATCTAGTAA
>JAZORR010000034.1:0-2493 GCA_045656705.1 Muribaculaceae bacterium
TGGAAGTAGCAACAAGCACAGCCCGAAAAGAAATATCGGTCAATCTCGTTGAACGATATGCGAGGGTCAAGGTAAATGCAGTTTTGTTCGAGTCTTGTTCGTTCAAGGATCAAGCGAGACATAAACTGACGGAACAGCTCACGCATTATCTCCATACATTCTTGGCGAGCCGTCATATCATCAATCTTATGACGCATAGCGAAGAATACCGTCTTGACTCGTCGGGTGCGAGGAGTGTTATTCAGTTCGGTAAATCCCTGAGCGATGTCCGACACAGCGACAAATGCCGTCGATGACTGCATATTGTCAAGCATCTCCTCGAAACCGTCAAGACCACTGACACGACAGAATGTGAATTGTTCCTTTTGAGCGAGTCGATTTTCAGCCGTAAGGTTTTCAAAGAAACCTACGGCATTCCAGTTGAAATTCTTTTCCATATCTATTTCGTATTGTATTTGCGATTAAGTTCTTCAGTTTCTCTTGCGATAGCGTCAAGTTCGGTCAGCGCACGCCAGCAGTCCATAGCCAAGACTTCCTTTTCCTTTGTGATATCGCCTTTGGTCAAGGCACGGATTTGAGCGTTCATCGCGTCCTTTACTTGCTGAGCAATGCTTTTGGCGTTGCCGAGCAAGTTAGCGTCCGTGCCACCTGTCTGTTGAAAGAAGTGATGAAATGTCTTTGCAAAATACTGCTTGAGCGAAGCGAACCAGTAAAATGTTGCAATTCTTTCTAACGGCAGTCCTTTAGAATTCCAACCGTCATAAAGCACTTTCATCATTTCGTCAATGAGAGAATCATCTTTCGTATGGAGATAGCCTTGATAGAGGTTGTCGCAATAGATATACTTCTCGAATGGGACAGAAAGGAAATCCGACGGCAGAGCGGTATATTGACCAATGCGCGATAGTCTGACCGGGAACGATGGAATTTCATCAAGCCACTTCAGGGCTTCAATAGCGTCGGTTACTTCAGTAACCGTAAGCATAAATTCCTCACTCCCGAAGCTCAGCACAAAGTTGTTGTCTTGGCGATAAAGGACTTTCAGCCCACTCCAACGCAGTAGGCATAGCGTGCGAATTTCTGCCGATGAGTAATCATCGGCAAGCAGACCGAACAGGTATCGCAGCTGCTTATCATCGAGTTCGTGCCACCCACGAGGCACAATGAGATTGATTGTTTTCATCAGAACCAATAGCCTTTATTTTCTTTTTTGTTTTCAAACTTAGGTGGCGAAAATAGTTTTGCCGTGTCGGAGTTGTGCCACTCAGGAAACTCTTCAGGATTGTTGCGAATGAAATTGACGATGTCTATCATCTTTCGTTGATTGATTGGCTTGTCGTGAATGAAGTCCACAATTTGTGGTTTCATTCGTGCGACGATCCAAGCATAACTTTCATTCGCAGATGTAGCGAGGGCTTGTTGTCGTAGAACAGCCATTAACTCGTGAGAGAAATATTCTTCAGCGAGAGAGTCTTCGATATCGAGGACCTTTGAGCGTAATTCAAGGTATTTCTCCCATCGATGTTCGGTAAAGCCACAAAGCGACACAAGGTCAATGTTGGGGAACAGCGTAGCCGTGAACCATCTGCATTGTGCCGAAGCAGTCCACGACTGCATTAGTGGAAGGTGGTTGAGCAACTGTTCTACGGCTTTATCACGCATGTCTAACAGCGAATCTATGAGCCGTTCGACACGCTCCTTTGAAGCCGGAGCTACATTCGTATTGCTGACAATCCCGAAACCATTGGGCGTAAGCACAAGGTCGAGTGACGGAACAGCACAACGCACAGCGTCCGACACCACGATTTGCGAAGCAAGCATTTTGACGACATTCATATCGTCAAGAGCCACGATTTCGGCAAGCGTATCTTCGCCACATATCTTCTCTTTCAGCCACTGCTCCGAGGCAGTGAGCCATGGAGTCAGTTTGTCATATAAAGGCGTTTCTCCCTTAGCAGTCGCAAATACATTCGGCATAAAGCGACGAAGCGTTTCATCATTCTTGATTAGTGTCATTGTTGTTAGGTTTTGGATTAGACTTATTTGTTACCAATTTGGCATCACGATTTTCATCAAGAGTGGAGAGCATAATAAACGGACAGTCGGGATAAGCCCCTTTCCAACCGTTGAAGCGAATGATAATTCGATGTACGGCGAACAGAATATCGTGATATGGCTTTTGTAGAGCCTGAGCGATAGTATATAGTTCACGCTTATCCGAGCCTGAATTGTTAGTCTGCGACTTGCCCGGCACAGAACCGACAAGGTTACTATGCACTCGCATTGTAAAGCAGAACATATTCACAGCTTCTTGAATGTCCGTTGACCAATCGCCACCTTCCTTGTCATCGTCAATCTTGGTGATTACCACATCGTGCTGCACATCGCCGTTAGGATTGACATAGAAGGTGGAGAACCACGCCTTACCAGCATTTTCAGCCCCGGTAAGGAAGTCCAGGATTTGTAGCTTCTCCTTGATGATACGCTCTTGCT